>NZ_JBXAKK010000002.1:0-180747 GCF_058798255.1 Pseudomonas sp. GW823-FHT01D03 | reverse complement strand
GGCTAGGCAAAAGCTTCGCCGGAACCAGCTCGGTCAAGCAGCGCGACGCCAACAGCTCAGTCGCCGCATTGATGTCCGGCGCAAAGAAGCGGTCCTTCTCATAGAACGGCACTTCCTTGCGCAGAATCGCCCGCGCCTGTTCCAGCTTGGCCGAGGTCTTCAGACCGTTGCGCAGGTCCAGCCCCTGCACCGCCGCCAGCCATTCCACCGCAAGAATCCCGCGAGTGTTCTCGGCCATTTCCCACAGGCGCTTGCCGGCCGCCGGAGCCATCGATACGTGGTCTTCCTGATTGGCCGAGGTCGGCAGGCTGTCGACCGAATGCGGATGGGACAGCGCCTTGTTTTCGCTGGCCAGTGCCGCGGCGGTGACCTGAGCGATCATGAAGCCCGAGTTGACGCCGCCATTGGCCACCAGGAACGGCGGCAGTTGCGACATGTGCTTGTCCATCATCAGCGAGATACGGCGTTCGCTCAGCGAGCCGATTTCAGCGATGGCCAGGGCCATGTTGTCGGCGGCCATGGCCACGGGTTCGGCGTGGAAGTTGCCACCGGAAATCACATCGCCTTCAGCGGCGAACACTAACGGGTTGTCGGAGACGGCGTTGGCTTCGACCACCAGCACGTCGGCGGCCTGACGGAACTGGGTCAGGCAGGCGCCCATGACCTGCGGCTGGCAACGCAAGGAGTACGGGTCCTGAACCTTCTCGCAGTTCTGGTGCGAGTCGGAGACTTCGCTGCGCTCGCCGAGCAGGTCGCGATATGCGGCGGCTGCATCGATCTGACCTTTCTGACCGCGAGCGGCGTGAATACGTGCATCGAACGGCGAGCGCGAACCCAATACCGCTTCAACCGTCAGACCGCCCAGTGCGATTGCGCCAGCAAACAGGTCTTCACCTTCAAACAGACCGCGCAGGGCAAATGCGGTGGACACCTGAGTGCCGTTGAGCAGCGCCAGACCTTCTTTCGCCGCCAGGGTCAGCGGGGTCAGACCGGCAACTTTCAGCGCTTCGGTGGCTTCCATCCACTCGCCCTTGTAACGCGCCTTGCCTTCGCCCAGCAGCACCAGCGACATGTGCGCCAGCGGCGCGAGGTCACCCGAGGCGCCGACCGAACCTTTGAGCGGAATGTGCGGATAAACCTCGGCGTTGATCAACGCGATCAGCGCGTCGATCACCACGCGGCGGATGCCGGAGAAACCACGGCTGAGGCTGTTGACCTTGAGCACCATGATCAGCCGCACCAGCTCATCGCTGATCGGCTGGCCGACACCAGCAGCGTGCGACAGCACCAGCGAACGCTGCAGGTTTTCCAGGTCTTCGCTGGCGATGCGGGTCGAAGCCAGCAGGCCGAAACCGGTGTTGATGCCGTAGGCAGTGCGGTTCTCGGCAAGGATCTGCTCGACGCACGCGACGCTGGCCTCGATCTGCGCCGCAGCACTGTGGTCGAGGGTCAGCTTGACCGGTTGCTGATAGACATCACGCAGTTGGGCCAGGCTCAGTTGGCCGGGAATCAGGTTCAGCGCAGTCATTAAAATGCTCCTTTTGAACATTGTTATTAACTACCAGTCGCTCCGGAGCATTCCGTTATCCGTCGTTTCTCGTCTTGTGGACGATCCGCGCCTTGGCACGCTGGTATGGGTAGTTGTCAGTGCAGATTCGTTAATACGTTGTGCAGCGCATTCGGGTTTTTCAGCACGCTGGCGGCGGCGGCGATATCCGGCGCCAGCCAGCGATCCTGATCGTAGGTCGGGACGGTTTCACGCAGCAGGCGCCACGCCCGGTCAGTGCCCGCACCAAAGCGCTGCTCCTTGAGGAATTCAAAGGCCTGCGCCGCCAGCAGGTATTCGATGGCGAGGATCTGCGTGCAGTTTTCCAAGGCGCGGTGCAGCTTCAGCGCAGCGCTGGTGCCCATGCTCAGGTGGTCTTCCTGCAGGCCCGAGGTGACGTAGTTGTCGAGCACCGCCGGCTGCGCCAATTGGCGGTTCTCGGCACACAGCGAAGCGGCGACGTATTGCACGATCATCATCCCGGAGTTCACCCCCGGATTGGCCACCAGAAACGCCGGCAGGCCGCTGACGTGCGGGTTGACCAGCCGATCGAGACGGCGCTCGGCAATCGAGCCGATTTCAGCCATGGCAATCGCCAGCAGATCCGCCGCCATCGCCACTGACTGGCCGTGCGGGTTGGCCTGCGACATCACCCGGAAGTTGTCGGGCGTGCCCAGCAGCAACGGGTTGTCAGTGCAGCCGTTGAGTTCGGCTTCGACCTGTTTGATCGCATGTTCCAGTTGATCGCGCGCAGCGCCGTGCACCTGCGGAATCGAACGGATGCTCAGCGCATCCTGAGTGCGAATGCCTTTGCTGGTCGCGATTACTTCACTGCCATCGAGCAAGGCGCGCAGGTTGCTACCGACCTGTTGCATGCCAGGGTGCGGCTTGAGCGCGATGATCTCGGCATCAAACGCGGCGATCTGCCCGCGCTGCGCTTCGAAACTCATGGCGCCGATCACATCGGCCCATTGCACCAGGCGCATCGCGTCGGCAATCGCCAGGCAACTGAGGCCGGTCATGCACGGCGTGCCGTTGACCAGGCACAAGCCGTCCTTCGCACCCAATTGCACCGGCTGCAGACCTTCCTCAGCCAATGCCTGTTGCGCCGAGATAATCTGCCCGCGATAGCTGACATTGCCTACGCCCAGCAGCGCGATGCCGATGTGCGCCATGTGCGTCAGGTAACCCACCGAACCTTGCGACGGAACCTGCGGGGTGATGCCGCGATTGAGCAGCGCCAGCAGCGCTTCGACCACGCGGCGATGAATGCCGGATTTGCCGTGGCTGAAGTTGTGAATCGCAGCGCAGATGATCGCGCGGGTTTGCTCATCAGGCAGTACCGGGCCGACGCCGCAGGCGTGACTGAGCAAGGTGTTGCGCGAGAGCTGGCTGAGTTGTTCGTCCTTCAGCGACACGTTGGACAGACCACCCAGACCGGTGTTGACGCCATAGGCACGCTCGCCGCTTTCGACGATGCGCTGGACGATGCCCTGAGCGTTTTCGATGCGCGCCCAGGTCTCGCTCGACAGTTCCAAAGTGGCGCCGTGACGGGCGACGGCGACCACGTCCTGCCAACGCAGGGGGCTGCCGGTGATGATGATTTTTTCAGCCTGGGACATCTAAAACCTCATGCCTATTCTGTTGATACACCAACTGTGGCGAGGGAGCTTGCTCCCGCTGGACTGCGAAGCAGACCCAAAATTTTTGCGACCGCTGCGCGCTCGAGCGGGAGCAAGCTCCCTCGCCACAAAAGCAGTCTCACCCTTAGTCCACTAAACCACCGCCGCCCGCCGCTGCACGAACCGGTCGACATATTCGTCCGCCGGCGAATGCAGGATCTCTCTCGGGGTGCCGACCTGAATCAGCTTGCCGTCCTTGAGAATCGCGATGCGGTTGCCGATGCGCACGGCCTCGTCGAGGTCGTGAGTGATGAAGACGATGGTCTTGTGCAGGGTCTTTTGCAGCTCCAGCAACTGATCCTGCATCTCGGCGCGGATCAGCGGATCCAGCGCACTGAACGCTTCGTCCATCAGGATGATGTCGGTGTCCGCCGCCAAGGCGCGGGCCAGGCCGACACGCTGACGCATGCCGCCGGAGAGCTGGTGCGGGTATTTGTTTTCGTAGCCTTTGAGGCCCACGGTGTTGATCCAGTGCAACGCGCGTTCGGCGCACAGTTGCTTGCTCTCGCCGCGCACTTTCAGGCCATAGGCGACGTTCTCGATCACGGTCTTGTGCGGCAGCAGGCCGAAGCTCTGGAACACCATGCTGATCTTGTGCCGGCGAAATTCGCGCAGGGCTTCCATGTCGTATTGCAGGATGTCCACGCCGTCGACCAGGATCGCGCCGCTGGTGGGGTCGATCAGGCGATTGAAGTGGCGCACCAGCGTCGATTTGCCGGAGCCGGACAGGCCCATGATCACGAAGATCTCGCCAGTGCCGATGCTCAGCGACAGGTCGTTGACCCCGACCACGCAACCGGTTTCGTTCAGCACCTGGTCCTTGGTCTTGCCCTGGCCGACCATCGCCAGTGCGTCCTTGGCGCGGTTGCCGAAAATCTTGAAGACGTTTTTGACTTCGATCTTGCTCACGGTTGCGTTGTTCATTTGCTCACCTCATGCCGTGGCCGACCGTACGCCTGAGTAATGCGGTCGATGACCACTGCGAGAATCACGATCGCCAGACCGGCTTCGAGGCCGCGTCCGACGTTGAGGGTCTGAATCCCCACCAGCACATCTTCACCCAGGCCACGGGCGCCGATCATCGAGGCGATCACCACCATTGACAGGGCCATCATCGTGGTCTGGTTGATCCCGGCCATGATGCTTGGCAGGGCCAGCGGCAGTTGCACGCCGAACAGTTGCTGCCAGCGATTGGCACCGAAGGCGTTGATCGCTTCCATCACTTCACCGTCGACCTGGCGGATGCCCAGATCGGTCAGGCGGATCAGCGGCGGCGCGGCGTAGATCACCGTGGCGAAAATCGCCGGGACCTTGCCCAGGCCGAACAGCATCAGCACCGGGATCAGGTACACGAAACTTGGCATCGTTTGCATGATGTCGAGCAACGGCATCAACACCGAACGCAAGCGGTTGCTGCGCGCCGAGAGGATCCCCAGCGGGATGCCGATCAGCACCGAAATGATCGTCGCGACCATCATCAGCGCCAGGGTCTGCATAAGTTTGTCCCACAGGCCGACAGCACCGACGAGGAATAGCAGACCGACGATGACAGCGGTGGTCAGCACTTTGCGCGTGGCGTGCCAGGCGACGACGCCGACGATCGCCAGCATCAACCACCACGGCGCCGCACGCAGCAGGCCTTCGAGGTTGACGATGGCCCACAGCAGCGTGTCCGAGATGTGGCGGAACACATCACCGTAGTTGGTGACCAGCGAATCGACCCAACCGTTGACCCAGTCGGCGATGGAAAAGGTAAAGCTTTCGGGAAACATAAGCGGCTCTCAATCAGAAATCTCAATCAAGCGATTTACGGCATATCTCCCGGCCAGCCTCACAGTTGACCGGGAGGTATCGACCTACAGCGCCGCGTCGATTTTCCTGGCTGCGTCGTCACTGACCCACGCGTGCCAGACCTCAGGATGTTCCTTGAGGAAGATTTTCGCCAGCTTCGGCGACTCAATACGTTCCTTCGCCATGCGGCCCAGGTTCTGGTTCAGCAGGTCGATCGGCAGGTTGACCTTTTCCAGCACGGCCACCAGCTCCGGCGCTTGTTCGTGGAAGGTTTTGGACAGGCCGACCTTGATGGTCACGGTCTTGTCGACGCCCGCTTTCTCTTCCAGCTTCACCGCGTCGATCTGGCCCATCAGCGGGGTTGGCGTCCAGTAGTAGAACAGGATCGGCTCGCCACGCTTGTAACTCGACAGCACCGCCGCATCCAGCGCAGGGCCTGTGCCCGGGCGGAAGTTGGTGTAGCTGTTTTCCAGACCATAGCTTTTGAGCATTTCGCTGTTGTCCAGCTCGCAGGTCCAACCGGCCGGGCAGTTGTAGAAACGGCCCTTGGACGGCTCTTCGGCATCTTTGAACACGGCCGCGTACTTGCCCAGATCGGCGATGTTTTTCAGATCCGGGGCTTTCGCTTCGATCTTGCGTTTGGCATCGCCTTCGATCACGTAGCGCGGCACGTACCAGCCTTCCACGGCACCGACGACCGGCGCGCCGACACCAACCACCTTGCCGGCCTTCTCGGCCTTGTTCCAGACCTCGCTGCGGCCGACCCACTCTTCGGCGAACACTTGAATGTCGTTGCTGCTCAGGGCGTTCTCCATGGTGATGGAGTTGCCCGGCAAGGTGTCGGTCTTGCAGTCGTAGCCTTTCTCCAGCACCACTTGCAGCAAGTCGGTCAGCAACATGCCGCTTTCCCAGTTCAGGCCGGCGAATTTCACCGGTTTGCCGGATTCGCACCAGCCGGCCGCCTGGGTGGCACCGGCACTGGCCAACAGGCCCATGGACAGCAGTGTGGTGAGCAGGGTCTTGTTCGATTTCATTGTTGCGACGCTCCTAATCATGAATTGGCTTACGGCAGTCAAGAGGCATCCAGCCCTGTCCACGTCCAATCAGGCCTGCGCCGCAGCGCGCCCGGCCCCACTTTTTTCAGGTGGTACAACGCTGTTCTGCTCGACCGGCAGAATCAGTTGATCAGGCACCGAGCCGTGCCATTTTTTTGCGCACACGTAATAGAGGGCAGCAGGCAGCACCAGACCGATGATCCAGGAGATATCCACATCACCGAGGGCAGCCACCAGCGGGCCGGTGTAGAACTTGGTGGAGATGAACGGCAGCTGCACCAGCACGCCGAACACATAGACACTGATCCCGAGCAGGTTCCAGCGGCCATAGCGACCATTCGGATCGGCCAGCGCCGGCACGTCGTAGCGCTCGCGGGTGATGCAGTAGTAGTCGACCAGGTTGATCGCGCTCCATGGAGTGAAGAACGCCAGCAGGAACAGGATGAACGACTTGAACGCACCGAGGAACGAGTGCTGACCGAGCAAGGCGATCAGGGTTGCCGCGCCGACGATCACCAGCACGAACACCAGACGCTGCATACGCGTAACGGTCAGGTGCCCTTTGAAACCACTGATGATGGTGGCGATGCACATGAAGCTGCCGTAGGAGTTCAGCGTCGAGATGGTCACCTTGCCGAACGCGATGCTGAAGTACAGCAGCGCGGCGGTGGCACCGGTGCCGCCCAGTCCGACGATGTAGGCCACTTCGTGACCGGCAAACTGGCCGTTGGCCGAAGCTGCCGCGAATACGCCAAGCACCATCGCCACCTGCGCACCGATGACCGAACCGGCGCCAGCGGCAAAGAAGGTTTTCACCGAGGAAATCTTGCTCGGCAGGTAGCGCGAATAGTCCGCCACATACGGGCCGAACGCGATCTGCCAGGAGGCCGCGAGCGACACCGCCAGCAGGAAGCTGCTCCAGCTGAAGTGACGGATCTGCAACAGTGCGCCCACATCCACCTGGCTCAGCAAACGGCTGAACAGATACACGAAGGCAATCACGCCGATGACACTGGCGACCCGGCCGATCCAGTGGATCACCCGATAACCAAGCACCGTGACCAGCACAATGACACTGGCGAACAGCAGGATGCCAACCGTGTCACTGACGCCAAACAACTGGCCCAGCGCCTGCCCGGAAAGCACCGTACCGGTGGCGGTGAACCCCAGATACATCAGGCATACCAGCACGATCGGGATCGCCGCGCCGTACACGCCGAATTGCACGCGGCTGGAAATCATCTGCGGCAGGCCCAGTTTTGGCCCTTGCGCCGCATGCAGCGCCATCACCCCGCCGCCCAACAGTTGGCCGATCAGCAGACCGATCAACGACCAGAACACATCACCGCCCAGCACCACGGCCAGCGCCCCGGTGACAATCGCGGTGATTTGCAGATTCGCACCCATCCACAAGGTGAACTGGCTCAACAGACGACCGTGTCTTTCCGCTTCCGGGATGTAGTCGATCGAACGCCTTTCGATCAACGGTTTGTTGCCTGCACGATCGGGGGTTACAGCCATGATTCAACCTCTGTGGATTGTTATTCGAGTTCACTGAGCGTCTTGCGCGGGCGGCTTTTGGTGGGAGCGGGCTTGCTCGCGAAGGGGCCGGCACATTCGAAACATGTGCTGACTGATCCAACGCGTTCGTGAGCAAGCCCACTCCCACCAAAAGCATTTCCCACAGAATTGCGATTATTTGCCGGTAATCATCGGCAGGTTCAGGCCCTGCTCCTTCGCACAATCGATGGCGATCTGGTAGCCGGCATCGGCGTGACGCATGACGCCAGTGGCCGGATCGTTGTGCAGCACGCGCGCAATACGCTCGGCCGCTTCGTCAGTGCCGTCGCAGACAATCACCATGCCCGAGTGCTGCGAGAAGCCCATGCCCACGCCGCCGCCGTGGTGCAGGGAAACCCAGGTCGCGCCGCTCGCGGTGTTCAGCAGAGCGTTGAGCAGTGGCCAGTCGGAGACGGCGTCGGAACCGTCCTGCATCGATTCGGTTTCGCGATTCGGGCTGGCCACCGAGCCGGAGTCGAGATGGTCGCGACCGATCACGATCGGTGCCGACAGCTCACCGCTGCGCACCATTTCGTTGAACGCCAGACCGAGCTTGGCGCGCAGGCCCAGACCGACCCAGCAGATACGTGCCGGCAGACCCTGGAAGCTGATGCGCTCTCGGGCCATGTCCAGCCAGTTGTGCAGGTGCGCGTCGTCCGGGATCAGCTCTTTGACTTTGGCGTCGGTTTTGTAGATGTCCTGCGGATCACCCGACAGTGCCGCCCAGCGGAACGGGCCGATGCCACGGCAGAACAGTGGGCGGATGTAGGCAGGGACGAAGCCCGGGAAGTCGAACGCGTTTTCCACGCCTTCTTCCTGCGCCATCTGACGGATGTTGTTGCCGTAGTCGAAGGTCGGAATGCCTTGCTTCTGGAAGTCCAGCATCGCTTTGACGTGGACAGCCATCGACTGCTTGGCGGCTTTGATCACAGCGGCCGGCTCGGTCTTGGCGCGGGCGCGATACTCGTCCCAGGTCCAGCCCGCCGGCAGATAACCGTTGAGTGGGTCGTGGGCGCTGGTCTGGTCGGTGACCATGTCCGGACGCACGCCGCGCTTGACCAGTTCCGGGAGGATTTCGGCGGCGTTGCCCAGCAGGGCAATGGAGATCGCTTTGCCTTCGGCGGTGTATTTGGCAATGCGCGCCAGGGCGTCGTCGAGGTCTTTGGCTTGTTCGTCGACGTAACGGCTTTTCAGGCGGAAATCGATGCTCACCTGCTGGCATTCGATGTTCAGCGAGCAGGCGCCAGCCAGGGTTGCAGCGAGTGGCTGAGCACCGCCCATGCCACCCAGACCGGCGGTCAGCACCCACTTGCCCTTGAGGTTATCGTTGTAGTGCTGGCGGCCGGCTTCGACGAAGGTTTCGTAGGTGCCCTGGACGATGCCCTGGCTGCCGATGTAGATCCAGCTGCCGGCGGTCATCTGGCCGTACATCGCCAGGCCTTTGGCGTCGAGTTCGTTGAAATGTTCCCAGCTCGCCCAGTGCGGCACCAGGTTGGAGTTGGCGATCAGTACGCGCGGGGCGTTGCTGTGGGTTTTGAACACGCCGACCGGCTTGCCGGATTGCACCAGCAGGGTCTCGTCGTCGTTCAAATTGGTCAGGCTTTCGACGATCTTGTCGTAGCACTCCCAGTTGCGCGCAGCGCGACCGATGCCACCGTAGACCACCAGCTCTTTCGGGTTCTCGGCCACTTCCGGGTCGAGGTTGTTCATCAGCATGCGCAGCGGCGCTTCGGTCAGCCAGCTCTTGGCGGTCAGCTTGTTGCCGCGCGATGCACGGATTTCGACGTCACGTCTCTTTGTATAAACGGCAGTTGCAGGCTTATTGTCAGTCACGAAAAAGACTCCTCAGCGATCAATTCAAACCAACCCTGGCAGTGGGCAAGCAGCCTGTGCGCTTCAATGCGCGACAAGCGAATCAGTGGACGCTGCGGACTTATACGCATACGTCTTTACTTGTACATACAAGCATATGCAATCAAGCGGCCAACTTGCTGGAGAGGCGTTCAAGAAAAATCGCGGACTAGGCTGCAGAGCGCCTGAGACAAGGCTTTCGGCGTGAATGAAAATTTTTGCGGAGGTCTATGAGGGAAGTGTGCGGCTGTTACGAAAGCGTGGTTTTGCGCCACGCTGGGGCGTTCGGTAACAAGTTGGTGCGCTGAGGGAAACGGCCTGTAGAAATGCAATTGTGGCGAGGGAGCTTGCTCCCGCTGGAGGCCGAAGGACTCCCATTCCGGCATTTACCGAAATGGGGCCGCTTCGCAGCCCAGCGGGAGCAAGCTCCCTCGCCACAATGTGTTTTATATGAGCAGAAGGATCAGCGCGCAGTCAGTTCGATCACGCAGCACGCCGCATTGACCGCCACTTCAACCAGCCCGGTGTTACCGTCCAGTTGCAGACAATCATGCCGACCCAGTTGCGCAGTGCTGTTACCGACCTGCACTTGCAGCAGCTCACTGACACTGAACACCAGCACCGTCGATGCCGAGCTGAAGAACCGCTGCTCACCATCCAGCCACTGCAACCGCGCGCTGTACCGCTGCGGCGCGTAGATCAGGTTGAAATCGCGGATCGCGCCACCGAGCAAAGTGCAGGACACCTGGCTTTCGCCACTGAACGCAAACGGATCCAGCGGTAACAGTGGATGCGTGTCATCGCCATCAACGCACAGGGTCATGCCGTCACCCTGCAGCACCGTAATCACTCGCTGGTAACCGGCGAATGTCGAGAAACCACCGGACTCGGCAATGTCGGCAATCGACAGCCGCCAACCGAAACCATCGAGGCCAGCTCCGGCGTCACGGGTGATTTCCTCGGTGCTGCCGCCGCCGTTTTTCCACGGCATGCGCGGGTAACCCTCGGCGCGTAAAACCTTCAATCCATTCATTTATGAAAGCGTCCTTCCAGACGATGACGGGAACCGGGGTGGATCAAGCGAGCGGCGGTCACCGGCTGACGCCCCGACCAGGTGCGGCGACGGATCAGCAGGCAAGGCTCGCCTTTTTCGATCTGCAGCAGCTTGCACTCGGATGGCTCGGCGAGGATCGCTTCAACCACATGCTCGCCTTCGGTCAGCGGCGCCACCTGATTGAGATAGGCGTAAGGCGTCTGCAGGGTGAAGTCCTGCTTGAGGTATTCCGGGGCGACCAGTGCGTTGACGAAACGGTCTTCGATTTGCACCGGAATATCGTTTTCGTAATGCACGATCAGCGAGTGGAAGACCTTCTGCCCTTCGCGCATGTCCAGCGCCAGTGCACGCTCGGAGCCGGCAGCCTCTTCTTCGAGGGTGATCACCTGGCAGGTGTGGCGATGGCCACGGGAGGCGATTTCGTCGGCGATGTTGTGCACTTCGAACAGCGCGGACTGGCTCTTCGGTTCGGCGACAAACGTACCGACACCTTGCATGCGCACCAACAGGCCGTCGGCGGTCATTTCGCGCAGCGCACGGTTGATGGTCATGCGGCTGAAGCCGAGCTGGCTGACCAGTTCGCTTTCCGACGGTACGCGGTAATGCGGTGGCCAGTTACCGCTGTCGATCTGCTGGGTGATCATCTGTTTGACGCGGGCGTACAAGGGCGCCGGACTGTCGCCCATGTTCGCGGCCAACGGGGAGACTGGAGGCGGAGTCGGCACGGTTGATCCCTGTTCATTGGATGAAGGTTGCTAGCTTGCCGGAGTTTACCGGGCAGGCAAACGTCTGTATATGTATATACAAATAACACACGATGGGGTGCTGAACCATGTCCGCTTTCTTTGCCGAACGCGCGCTGCTGCCTAACGGATGGGCCAATAATGTACGTCTTGAGGTCAATGCCGATGGCGTGTTGACCCAAATCCTGGCCGATTCCACCGCAGACGGCGCCGAACGGCTGAGCGGTCCGCTGCTGCCGGGCATGCCCAATCTGCACTCCCACGCCTTTCAGCGCGCGATGGCCGGGCTGGCCGAAGTGGCCGGTAATCCCAACGACAGTTTCTGGACCTGGCGTGACCTGATGTATCGCCTCGTCGGAAAAATCAGCCCGGAGCAGCTCGGCGTGATCGCCCGTCAGCTGTACATCGAAATGCTCAAGGCCGGTTACACCTCAGTTGCTGAATTCCACTATGTGCACCACGACAACAACGGTCAGCCGTATGCCGATCCGGCCGAGTTGGCACTGCGCATCAGTCAGGCAGCGAGCGAAAGCGGTATCGGCCTGACTCTGTTGCCGGTGCTGTACAGCCATTCCGGATTCGGCGGCCAAACGCCCAATGATGGGCAGCGCCGCTTTATCAACAGCACCGAAAACTACCTGAAGCTGCAATCGCGCCTGCAACCGCTGCTGGCTCAGCAAAAAGCGCAATCGCTGGGTCTGTGCTTCCACTCGCTGCGCGCGGTCACCCCGCAGCAGATCAGTGAAGTTCTGGGGGCCAGCGACAAACAATGCCCGGTGCACATCCACATCGCCGAACAGCAGAAAGAGGTCGATGACTGCCTGAGCTGGAGCGGTCGCCGGCCGCTGCAATGGCTCTACGAAAACACCGAGGTCGATCAGCGCTGGTGCCTGGTTCACGCGACCCACGCCAACCCGGAAGAAGTCACGCTGATGGCCAAAAGTCGGGCCATCGCCGGACTGTGCCTGACCACTGAAGCGAATCTGGGCGACGGGATTTTCCCGGCCGTGGATTTCCTCGCTCAGGGCGGACGCATGGGCATCGGGTCCGACAGCCATGTCTCGCTCAGCGTGGTCGAGGAATTACGCTGGCTGGAATACGGCCAGCGTCTGCGTGATCAGCGGCGTAACCGTTTGTATGGCGCGGATCAACCGATGGTCGGGCGCACGTTGTATGACGCGGCGCTGGACGGCGGCGCCCAGGCGCTGGGGCAGCCGATTGGTGCGCTGGAAGTCGGCAAGCGTGCCGACTGGATCGTGCTCGATGGCAATGATCCGTATCTGGCGACGGCCAGCGGTGACGGGATTCTGAATCGCTGGCTGTTTGCCGGTGGCGATCGTCAGGTGCGCGACGTGTTGGTCAATGGCCAGTGGGTGGTGCGCGATGGCCGGCATGCGGGCGAAGAAGACAGTGCACGCGCGTTCACCCAGGTTCTGCGTGAACTGCTGGGCTGACACAAAGCAAAATGTGGGAGTGAGCCTGCTCGCGATGGCGGTGTGTCAGACATAAATATGTGACTGACACACCGCCATCGCGAGCAGGCTCACTCCTACATTGATTTTGTGGTGACCTTTAGTTCGAAGTCTTGGCCATCTGCCGATCCGACGCCCGCCAGATCAGTCGCGTGGTGTCGTAACCCTGCTGCCGCGCCTTGCTCAAAAGCTCTTCACGCACCACACCGTTGACGGTCGGCGTGCGCGACAGCAGCCACATGTACTTGCGAGTCGGGTCGCCGACAATGGCGGTCTTGTAGTCGTCGCTGACGTACAACACCCAGTATTCGCCTTTCGCCACACCCGGAATCAAGCGCGAGAACCAGGTATCGAACTCGACCCACAACTTGTCGGTCTTGCCCGGCACCTGTGGGTAGGCCTTGCCCTTGGCTTCTTCCCATTGCCAGTCGGCGGTCAGGCAGCGATTGAGCACATCGACATTGCCGTCCGGTCTGAGCGAGTAATGGGCTTCGGACTGCGCGCAGTTACGCTGGAAGTACATCGGCAGGCGCGCCAGTTCATACCAGGTGCCCTGATAACGCTTGAGGTTGACACTATGAGCCGTCTTGGGCGCCAGCGGATCTTCACCGTGGGTGGCGCAGCCGGCCAGTACCAGGCCGGCAAAAAGGACGAACAATAACCGCTTCATTATTTTTCTCCCGTGGGCGCGTAGCCCCGGTTTACTTCAGGCCTTGGCCGGAAAACATCAGCACTTTGTCACCGGCGTACTGCACGCTGATAAAGCTGTTTTTGTCGCCCCAGGTGCAACTGGACATGCCGAGCGCGCCCGAACAGTCGGTGGGTTTGCCGAGCAGCGTCTCAACCTCGGCCTTGGCCATGCCGGCCGAAAGCTTGGAATAGTTTTCCTGATTGACCTTGCTGCACGCGGCCAACAGCACGCAAAAAGTCAGAAGGGCGATAGATCGCAGCGACATGAAGTAACTCCTGGAGCGGAAGGGGGATGGCATGGTGCCAACCAGAAGCTTAGAAGAGAAAACCCTCATCTGGTTCCCTTCAGAAAGGCCTATTTATTGCTCCGCTCGTCTGGCATTTACCGGTAAATCAGACACTTTCTGCGGCTAATGAGCATTTCGTCGCATTTCATCCAAGACGCCTAATCTTTGGCGCGCTGCGGTCGAAATAAGAGCAGCGCAAAGCCCCCGAGTGTGGCAAATTGCCGCCCTTTCTCGACCAGCCCCTTCGCGGTAGTTCATTCGATGACCAGAAACATGAAATTCAGCCACAAGATCTTGTTGGCTGCCGCCCTCGTGGTGGCCGTTGCATTCGCCTGTTTCATTTTGTTCAACGACTATCGACAACGCGAAGCCCTGAGCAGCAGCACCGAAGCCTCGATGCAGGAGCTGGGCAGCCTGACCACCAGCAACATCCAGACCTGGCTGGAAAGCCGCATCCAGTTGCTGCAATCGCTGTCGCAGCAGGTCGCCGCCGACGGCAGCGCCCCGGCCAGCCTGAAGCGCATCATCGACCTGCCCGCCTACACCGGCAATTTCCAGCTCAGTTACTTCGGCGGCGCTGACGGCGTGATGTTCTCGGTACCCGCCGGCAACCGCGCGCCGGATTACGATCCGCGCGCCCGTGGCTGGTACAAGGCGGCCAACAGTGCCCAACAGACCATCGTCACCGAACCCTACATCGCCGCTTCCTCGGGCAAACTGGTGATCACCGTCGCCACCCCGGTGCAACGTCAGGGCCAGATGATCGGTGTAGCCGGCGCGGATATCGACCTGACCAGCGTCAGCGCGATCATCAACTTGCTCAACTTTGGTGGCCACGGCCATGCGTTCATCGTCAGCGCCGATGGCAAGATCCTGATTCACCCGGACAGCAAACTGGTCCTGAAAACCCTTGCCGAGGCCTATCCGAACGGCGCACCGAAAGTCAGCCCGGGCCTGAAAGAAGTCGAGTTCGACGGCAAGACGCAGTTGATCTCCTTCACCCGCGTCAATGGCGTGCCTTCGGCTGACTGGTACGTGGCGCTGGTGCTGGACAAGGACACCGCGTTCTCGATGCTCAGCGAGTTCCGCACCTCGGCGCTGATCGCCATGATCATCGCCGTGGTGATCATCATCGCCCTGCTTGGCATGCTGATCCGCGTGCTGATGCAACCGCTGCTGACCATGGGCCGCGCCATGCATGACATCGCTGAAGGTGAAGGCGACCTGACCAAACGTCTGGTGATCCACGGCCACGACGAATTCGGCGCGCTGGGCCTGTCGTTCAACCGCTTCGTCGAGCGCATTCACACTTCGATCCGCGAAGTGGCCTCGGCCACCGGCCAGGTCAACGAAGTCGCCCTGCGCGTGGTCGCCGCGTCGAACTCATCGATGTACAACTCGGATCAACAATCCAGCCGCACCAACAGCGTGGCCGCCGCGATCAACCAGCTCGGCGCCGCCGCCCAGGAAATCGCCCAGAACGCGGCCCTCGCCTCGCAGCATTCCAGCGATGCGCGCAGCCTGGCGGTCGACGGCCAGCAGGTTGTGGATAAAACCATTCACGCGATGCAGCAGTTGTCGGCAAAAATCAGCGACTCCTGCGGCAACATTGAAACCCTCAACAGCAACACGGTAAACATCGGGCAGATTCTGGAAGTGATCACCAGCATCTCGCAGCAGACCAACCTGCTGGCGCTCAACGCCGCCATCGAAGCGGCCCGCGCCGGTGAGGCTGGCCGTGGTTTCGCGGTGGTCGCTGATGAAGTGCGCAACCTCGCCCACCGCACTCAGGACTCGGCGCAGCAAGTGCAGAAGATGATCGAAGAACTGCAAGTCGGCGCACGCCAGGCAGTGAGCATCATGACCGAGAGCCAGCGCGAGAGCGAAAGCAGCGTTGGCATCGCCAACCAGGCTGGCGAACGCCTGGGCAGCGTGACCCAGCGCATCGGCGAGATCGACGGCATGAACCAGTCAGTGGCTACCGCGACCGAAGAGCAGACTGCCGTGGTCGAGTCGATCAACGTCGACATCAACGAGATCAACACGCTGAACCAGGAAGGTGTGGAGAACCTGCAGGCAACCTTGCGTGCGTGCTCGGATCTGGAGCAGCAGGCGGCGCGCTTAAAGCAGTTGGTAGGCAGCTTCAGGATCTAAGGCGCGGCCACTGGCCTCTTCGCGAGCAAGCCCGCTCCCACAGGGATCTTCGGTGTTAACACAATGTGTGTTCCACCATGAGGCACTGTGGGAGCGGGCTTGCTCGCGAAGACGGCAGCAGCCTTAACGCAAGTTTAGAATCGGGAACCTGGCCCGGCGAGAAATTCAAGTTCTTCCGCCATCGACTCCCGCCCCAACACCGCATTGCGATGCGGAAACCGTCCAAACCGCGCAATCACTTTCTGATGCCGCTCGGCATAGTCCAGATTGTCGGCAAACACCGCCCGCTCGGCTTCCGGCTGTTCAGCCACCAGTTCGATGAATCTGGACACCGCTTCATTCTGCACCGCGAGGTTTTCGCAGTGTTCGAACACCAGATAAATGAATACCCGCTGAATCGGCTTCAGTTGCCGGTCGAAGTCCGCCGCAATGCCCTGCGCGACGAGTTTCTGCGCGCGCAGATCACCGGAAAAGGCTTTGGGTGTATCGCGAAAGATCATTCGCGGCAATTGATCGAGCAGCAGCACCACAGCCAGCCAACCTTCGGGACGTTGCGTCCACTCGGTCAATTCGCCGGCGAGGGCCTGATCGACAAAGACCCCGAAACGCTCACGCGCTTCGAGGTCTTGGCTGTCTTTCTTGCCGAACCACAACTTGCCCTTGTCAGCCGCAATCTCGTCCGGTGATTCGCTTTGTCCGAACCACCAATCGAGCAACGGCTGCCAGGGCGCGTTCATGGCTTATTCCTTGTGGTAAGCCGTGGCGCGGGCGACTTCTTCTTTCGAGCCGAGGAACACCGCTACGCGCTGGTGCAGGCCTTCCGGCTGAATGTCGAGGATGCGCTGGTGACCGTCGGTGGACGCGCCGCCGGCCTGCTCCACCAGGAACGACATCGGGTTGGCTTCGTACATCAGACGCAGTTTGCCCGGCTTCGACGGCTCACGGCTGTCGCGTGGGTACATGAACAGACCGCCACGGGTCAGGATGCGGTGCACGTCGGCCACCATCGCCGCGACCCAACGCATGTTGTAGTTCTTCTTCAGCGGGCCTTCTTCGCCGGCCAGCAGTTCGCTGACGTAGCGTTGTACCGGGGCTTCCCAGTGGCGCTGGTTGGACATGTTGATCGCGAATTCCTGGGTGGTTTCAGGAATGGTGATGTCTTCGTGGGTCAGCACGAAGCTGCCCATTTCGCGATCCAGGGTGAAGCCTTTGACGCCGTCGCCCAGGGTCAGCACCAGCATGGTCTGCGGGCCGTAGATTGCGTAACCGGCAGCAACCTGCTGGGTGCCTGGCTGCAGGAAGGCTTTTTCGTTCAGCGGCTCGTTCTGGCTCAGGTATTCGTTCGGGCAACGCAGTACCGAGAAGATGGTGCCGACCGGCGCGTTGATGTCGATGTTCGACGAGCCGTCCAGTGGGTCGAACACCAGCAGGTAGGCGCCTTTCGGGTATTTGCCCGGGATCTGGTAGGCATTGTCCATTTCTTCGGACGCCATGCCGGCCAAGTGACCGCCCCATTCGTTGGCTTCGAGCAGGATCTCGTTCGACAGCACGTCGAGTTTCTTCTGCACTTCGCCTTGGACGTTTTCAGTGCCCATGCTGCCCAGAACACCACCCAGGGCGCCTTTGGACACGGCGTGGCTGATCTCTTTGCAGGCACGCGCCACCACTTCGATCAGGAAGCGCAGATCGGCAGGAGTGTTATTGCTGCGGGTCTGCTCAATCAAATAGCGACTCAGGGTAACGCGGGACATGGACGGCTCCGGTGGAATGGGGGGCTAAAAACCCGCGCAGTTTACAGGGAGTCTGAAAACCTAGCGAGCGATGACGCCCGGTAACGTGCATTGGGGCGCAATTGCTTGTATCAGACGTGATCGGGTCGAGAGAGTTCAGGTGCCGGATTGAGCGTAGTTCGAAACGGGACGGGTGGTGCGTGGCGCAAACGTCCGGACAGAAATTTTTGTCGGCTGACCGGACGCCTTCGCGAGCAAGCCCGCTCCCACATTGATCGCGTCCATCAAGGCTACTCGGTCAACTGTGGGAGCGGGCTTGCTCGCGAATGGCGCGCAGCGCCAGCCATTCTCAGGAATTGGTGGGTGGCTTGCGCAACAGACTCGCCGCCATCATCCCCAGGAACACCACACTCACCAGCAACACCGCCCACAGGCCAATCTTCTTCCAGTTGGTCTCGGCTACCGCCGTCGTGGTTGCTGGTGCAGCCTGCGTGGCAACCACCTCACCCTGCACAGTCGCCTTGCCCAGCGTCGCGAGTTTTTCCGGCTTGAAATCCGGAATCAGCGTACTCAGCGGCAGGTGCGCGGTTTTCACCGTCGGATTGCCCAGTGCCAGGCTGTAAGGCCCGTCACCACGTGCGAGGAAAATCACCTGCGTCGCCCGCACCGCGTATTTCAGGCTCGGTGCCTGCTCGCCCAGACCACCGCCACGCTCGTCCACGCTCAGTTTCAATTGCTGCACAGTCTGCCCGTACAACTGCAATTCGTTTTGCACCACGTCCTGACCGTTCTGGGTCAGGCGATACAGCAAACCGTTGCTCAGTGTCTGCCACGGCAGGCTGCTTTCGCGGCGGCCCGCGAGCGTGACCGGAGCCAGACTGTTCGGTTGTTTCAGCTCGACCTGCACCCGCTCGACATTCAGCCCCATCGGCAACTGCCAGGTGTACTCGCCGGACTTGGTGCTACTGCCCGCCAGCGCTTGCGACCAGACCAACGGCAGCGGCACGTTGCGTGGATCGCTGCTTTTCAGTTGCGCCGACGTGAGGATGGGCGCCGAGGTTGGCGCATCCCACAGCAGACGCAGATAGCGAGCGGATTGCCCCGGCAGCGTCACTTCGTGCTGTTCGATGCGTTCGTCGGAAAAGGTCAGCCGCGCGACCTGCCCCTCGCCCCACGCCTGCCAATGCTGCAAGTCATCACTGGCCTCGATGCTGAAACGCTGGAAGCCGTCACGCTCGCTGGTCCAGTCAAGAATCAGTTGCTGCAGCGGCGCCTTGATCGCACTGGCATCGAGCAGCCAACCACGCAGCACTTCTTCACCAGCCTCCAGCTGAGTCGACGGCTGCACTTCCACCAGTGTGCCGGTGGTGGTCGATTGCACGCGCACGTTCGGCGCCCGCTCGCTGGCATCGGCAGCGTTGTACAACGGAAACCACTTCACCTCATGCAACTGCCCGTCATCGCGGGTCTGCGCCGATTCCCGGGCCAGGGCGTAGGCCTGCGGCTCGCCAGCAGCGTTGAACACGCGCAGATCACTAAGATCGGTCTGGCGAGCCTGCAATTGCGCGCTCAGCGGAAGATCGAGGCGATACCACGGGCCGTTGCCGCTCACCGTCAGCGGCACCTGCGTGGCGAAGTCCGCCGGTTTTTCCTGGGCGCCGGCAGCCATCACCACGCCCAGCGCCAACCACCCCAGATTCAGCATGCGACTCAAGATGAAACTCCTTCGGTATCCGGCACGGGTTTGTCCGCCGCCGGTTCGGCTTCGACACGTTTAGGCGGCAGCGGCGCAAAGTAGCCCACCACCAACAGCAACACGCCGACCCCGATAAACGAGACGATCCGGGCGAGGCCTCCACGGTTGCTCAATTCGACAAAAATCAGTTTGGCCACCACCAGCGCAATCAGCGCCGCGCCGATCAGCCAGACTTCGCGCCGGTGACGCAAATGCCCGCCGATCATCAGACCCAATGCCATCAAGGTCCAGACGATGGACAACCCGGCCTGCACCAGCATCGATTCGAGCAGCAGATCCAGCTCGAACGGAATGCCCGCCCAATGGTGCGCAGCGCGGGTCAACAGTGCGGTGCAGAAAGCGAACAGCGAAACCCCGGCGACCAGTTGCGTGGCGTACTCGGCGTAATCCTTGCGCAGGGCAAACTGCGTCACCGCATGACGCGACCACACGTACACCCCGAACAGAGCGAACAGCAGGCCCAGCTCCAGCGGGTTGAGCAGTGGCACGTACGGCAGCGGTTCGGCGTTACCGTCGCTGAAGCCGTTGGCCAGCCAGAACCACGCCAGCATCAGCACTGCCAAGGGCGCCGCAGCGTACAAACGATATTCGCGCGGGAATGCCGCCACCGGCCATGGCCAGTTGCGCGGAGCCGCCGCCAGCAACAGATACAGGCTCGGCAGGATCGCCCAGCCCAGCCAGCGCCACGCGTTGTATTGCTCGGACAACAGCAGCAAGCCGTAGCGCAACTCCAGCGCCAGCACGCCAATCAGCAGCCAGCAACCCAGCACGTGCGCCGTGCTCAAGGCGCGTGCCGGCAGCATCGGCTCCAGGCGCCGCAAGCTGAAGAAGTGCACGACCAACACCAGCCCCCACGCCAGCCAGCCGAAGTTCGCCGCCGGGTGATAACGAGCATGCCACGCCGCCAGCAGCACCAGCCCCGCCGCCGGGATCAGCAAGGTGCAGAGCAGGCCCAGCGCCGGCCATTTCAAGCGCAGCGCCAACAACGTCCACAACGCCACGCTCAGCGCAGCGACCAGCAGCAATAGCGGCGCCTGCAGACTCAACGGCGCAAAACGCAGCACCTCACTGACCCACGCCAACGCCCACCAACCGGCGCCCCACACCAGCAGCACTACAGACAGGCGTTGCAAACTCAGCGCATCGAACGCCGAGGCGTGATTGCCCAGTTGCAGGCGCCAGGCACCGACCAGCGCGGCCAGCCCCAGCACCAGCGGCGTCCAGAAGCCGCCATGGGCCAACGGCCGCAGTCCTTCGCTGGACAGCAGCCCGAGCAACTCGGGGCCGGCCAACAAGAACGCCGCGCCACCGATCAACTGCAACAACAGGCCGAAAACAAAACTCACCCGCTGCTTGAGGTACAGGCTCAGCCAGATGATCAGCAGACCGCTGGCCGCCCAGACCGCACTCGCGGTTTGCCACGGCAGCACGAACAGCACCGCCAGATTGATCAGCACCAACCCCGCCAGCAACACCACCGACAAGCCACGCAGCAGCCGCACATCGCCGCGCACCATCTCGTCGCGCGCCGCCAGCAGCATCCCGCCGATCAACGCCAGACCGATCACGGATGCGCTGAGCAAACCGCTCCACCCGGCGCTGAACACCGCCGCTGAATCCTCGCCCGCGCCTTGCAGACGCAACAGGAACAGCGCACCACCGAGCAACTGCACAGCGAACGCGGTGAACAGGAACGTGCGCGATTGCAGGCGCAGGCCGACAAACAGGGTCAGCAGTCCGGCCAAGGCCCAACTGATCGCTGTCGCCTGAACCAGGAAAAACAGCGGCGCCAGCAGGTACAGGAACGTCAGTCCCAGCGCCGCCAGCACCGGCAAGCCCTGGCGCTCCCACGGCGAAGCCTGTTCCGC
The DNA here is from genome assembly GCF_058798255.1 of Pseudomonas sp. GW823-FHT01D03. NCBI lineage: Bacteria > Pseudomonadati > Pseudomonadota > Gammaproteobacteria > Pseudomonadales > Pseudomonadaceae > Pseudomonas > Pseudomonas sp. GW823-FHT01D03. The sequence continues at coordinate 159,508 of NZ_JBXAKK010000002.1, read as the reverse complement.
CGAGGCTTTGCGCAATTGATAGAAACTGAACAGCAGCGCGATGCCGAGCATCAACGCCCCCAGCGGTGCGCCGTCGAGCAGGCTACTTTCGCCGACGCGCAACTGACTGAGGAACGCCAACGCCGAACCCAGTTGCAGCAGCAGGGCAAACGCTCGGGCGAACGGCCGCTGCTGACGCAGGCCGAGCCAGAAAATCCCCGCGCCCTCCACTGCCCAGGCCGCTGAAGTCCAGCGCGCATCGAGGCCCAGCGGGATCGCCAGGCTGGCGAAAATCACCCCCAGCGCCAGACAGGTCTCACCAAGCAGCAATGCGCGACCGCCCATCAACACCCGGGCCAGGCCCATGTAGATCACGCCCAGTGCGAGTGCGCTGAACGCGGCGGCGAACTCCAGGTGCTGCACTAGCGCAAACTGCAAGCCGAAGCCCACGATCGGCGGCCCGAACAGCATCGTGCCGTCGACGTAGTCGCCCTTGCGCGCCGACCAGTGCAGCAGCGCCTCACGATCGGCGTCCGCCGGCGCATCGGGCATGTCGAGCAACTTGCGCCGGGCGAACAACAGGCCGATGGCCAGGTACATCAGGAAGAACAGAATCAGGAACGGTTCGGTACTCCACAGCAGCTCGGGCGCATACGAACGCAGGCCCCAAGCGAAACCGATGCCGAAGGTACCGACAAAACCGATCAGGTTGAGCAGGCGCCAGGCCTTGAACCAGGCGATGGCGAGGATGCCGGCATTGAGCAACGCGAAATAGCTGAATAGCGCGACATGGTTGCCGGCACCGGTCGAGGTCAGGATCGGCGCGGCGAAACCGCCGAGCGCAGCGGCGGCAGCCAGTCCAAGAGCATCCTGAGAGATGGCGAGAATCGCCGAGAACACCGTGACCGCCACCAGCAAACCCAGCGCGGCGGACGGATCGAGCAACGGATGCAGACGCATCGCCGCAAACACCGTCAGGTACAGCACCGCGATCCCGGTGCCCTGCAAGATCAGCGCATAACTGCTGTTGCGCGTACGCAGCCACCAGCCCAGTGCCAGCAGGGCCAACGCCGCCGCCGCGACGCCGGCATAACGCAATTCGATTGGCACCACCATGCCCTCGGTGGCGTAGCGCAGCAGGAACGCCAGACCGAAAAACAGCAGCACTACGCCGACCCGCAACACGGTGTTGCCGCCGAACAGCCAGTTACGCGCCGCACGGATACCACGCTCGATCAGGTTCGGGCCACGGGGTTCGGCAGGTTGTGCCGGGGCTGCTGGCTCGTCGGTGACTGCATCCAGCCGCCAGACATCGGCCGGCAGCGGCTGACTGGTTTCGCTGGCGACGGTAGAGATCGGTTCGAGTTCGGGCGGCAGTTCCCAGACCAGATCCGGCGTGGGGGAGGATGATTGTTCGGCGACGATGACGGGTTCGACGGTGGCGTCCGGGGTCGGTGCCACGCTGGGTGGTGTGGTGCGCACGTCGGCACCTTCCAGCAGAAACAGACGCTGCTCGACGGCTTGCAAGGCGACCTTGGCCTGTTCCAGTTGAAGCTGTTGTTCGGTGGCCTGCGAGCCAAGACGGGCGATGCGCAGCGTTTGCCCGATCGCCAGCCCGAGCAGTGCACCAAGCAGCGCGGCACTGAACGACTCATCGAGCAGCCAGCCGAGCACCAGCCCGATCAACATGAACATCCATTGCATGGTCGATATCCCTAAGCAGCCCCAAGGCGGGGCAATCCCGACAGTTGCTTCAGTCTAGGCACAAACCCTTGTAGGAGTGAGCCTGCTCGCGATAGCGATTTGTCAGTCAACGAAGCTGTTGAATGTGACGGTGCTATCGCGAGCAGGCTCACTCCTACATTGGATCAGTGGTGACTGAACAGCCCGGTAACCGGCGCTCAGTATATCGATCCGGCCCAACAAACGTTGGGCCTTACGCACATTTGTTGCAGAAAATCACTCCAGTGCCTTCCAGATATCCGTGGCGTACTCGCGAATCGTCCGGTCGGACGAGAACCAGCCCATCCGCGCCGTGTTGAGCACTGCCGAACGCCACCAGTTGTTGGCGTCGTGCCAGTGCGCATCGACGCGTTTTTGCGCTTCCCAGTAGGAATCGAAGTCGGCGCAGACCAGGAAGCGGTCGTAGTCCACCAGCGAGTCGATCAGTCCGGTGTAACGCGACGTGTCATCCGGCGAGAACACACCACTGCGGATCGCTTGCAGCACATCGTTCAGACGATGAGACGCAGCGATGTCCGGCACGGCGCTGAACTCGTGGTTCTGTTTGCGCGCCTCGACCTGCTGTGCGCTGAGGCCGAAGATGAACATGTGCTCCGCACCGATGCGCTCGCACATCTCCACGTTGGCACCGTCTAGCGTGCCGATGGTCAGCGCACCGTTGAGGCCGAACTTCATGTTGCTGGTGCCCGAAGCCTCGAAACCGGCGGTGGAAATCTGCTCGGACAAGTCCGCCGCCGGAATGATGCTTTCCGCCAGGCTGACGTTGTAGTTGGGCAGGAACACCACTTTGAGCAGGCCGCGCACTGTCGGGTCGTTGTTCACCACCCGGGCGATGTCGTTGGTCAGCTTGATGATCAATTTGGCCTGGTGATAACTGGCCGCCGCTTTACCGGCGAAGATTTTCACCCGGGGCACCCAGTCGACTTCCGGCTCGGCACGGATTGCCTGATACAGCGCCACGGTGTGCATCAGGTTGAGCAACTGGCGCTTGTATTCGTGGATACGTTTGACCTGCACGTCGAACATCGCCGCCGGGTTGACCGCGATCCCCAGCCGCTCGTGAATCAGATAGGCCAAGGCCTTTTTGCTGTGCAGGCGCTGTTCGGCAAAGGCTTTGCGGAAGGCGGGTTTCTCGGCGAACGGTTCCAGATCGAGCAAGCGCTCTTCCGGGTTATCCAGCACCTCCGGGCCGAGGGAGTCGACCAGCATCGAGGTCAGTTCGGAGTTGGCCTGGAACAGCCAGCGGCGGAAGGTGATGCCGTTGGTTTTGTTGTTGATCCGCTCCGGGTAGAGCTTGTGCAATTCGGCGAACACGGTCTTGCGCATCAACTGCGTGTGCAGCCCGGACACGCCGTTGACGCTGTGCGAACCGAGGAACGCCAAGTTACCCATGCGCACCCGGCGACCGTTGTCCTCTTCGATCAACGACACCGCGCGCAGCACGTCGAAATCATGAATGCCTTTGGCGCGCAGCGAGTCGATGTGCTGCGCATTGATCAGATAAATGATCTGCATGTGCCGCGGCAGCATGCGTTCCATCAGGCCGACCGGCCAGGTTTCCAGCGCTTCGGGCAGCAGCGTGTGATTGGTGTACGACAGCGTGTCGACGGTGACTTGCCACGCGGCATCCCAGGCCACGTCGTAGACGTCGACCAGTTGCCGCATCAGTTCGGCGACGGCAATCGAAGGGTGGGTGTCGTTGAGCTGGATCGCCGCGTGATCGCCCAGGGTCAGCACCGAGGTGTGCATGTTGCGATGGCGACGCAGCAAGTCCTGCAAGGACGCGGCAACGAAGAAGTATTCCTGACGCAGGCGCAGTTCCTGGCCCGCCTCGGTGCTGTCGGCCGGATAGAGAACCCGGGAGATACTTTCAGCCCGGGCCACTTCGGCGACGGCACCCAGGTGGTCACCGGCGTTGAAACGCTCCAGGTGCAGATCTTCCATGGCGCGCGCGCGCCACAGGCGCAAGGTGTTGACGCTCGCCCCGCGCCAGCCGACCACCGGCGTGTCGTAGGCAATCGCCCGTACGGTTTCTGCTGGCGACCAGACCTGTTTGGTTTTGCCGCTGGGATCGGTGACGGTTTCGACACTGCCGCCGAAACCGATGGTGTACACCACCTCCGGACGTTCAAATTCCCACGGGTTGCCGAAGTCCAGCCAGTGCTCGGTCTGCTCCTGCTGCCAGCCATCGACGATGGCCTGCCGGAACAGCCCGTGCTCGTAGCGAATGCCATAGCCGTGCCCGGCGATGCCGAGGGTCGACATGCTTTCCATGAAGCACGCCGCCAGGCGTCCGAGGCCGCCGTTGCCGAGAGCCGCATCGGGTTCGAGCAGACGGATGCGTTCGAGATCGACACCGAGTTCGGTCAGCGCTTCACGGGCGACGTCGAGCAGGCCGAGGTTGCTCAGGCTGTCATAGAGCAAACGGCCGATGAGAAATTCCAGCGAGAGGTAATACACCCGCTTCTGGCCTTTGCGGTAGATCTGCCGGGTGTGGTCCATCCAGTGTTCGACCATGTGGTCGCGCGCAGCCAGGGCAATGGCTTCGAACCAGTCATGGTCGAAGGCGTGATCCGGGTCTTTGCCCACCGCGTAGGTGAGTTTGGTCAGGACGGCATCGCGGAATGCGGCCACCTCTGCTTCGCGAACTAGTGGTTCTTGAGTCATCGATAGGACCTCGAGCGAGCGGGGAATTGTCTGAGCCTAGACGGTCTGACCGACGGTAGAGGCGCAGGTTCGGCAGTTTTTCCGAAGACGTTGAGATAGCCCGGCATTACCTTGGCGAGTGGGCTAATGAATGCAGGGGCCGTGCCGGACTGAATGGCATTTGCGTGGCGTTTGCAAAAATCTGGCGAAAGGTTGTTCAAAAATCCACCAGTCCCGGTATGATCGCGCGCCCTGATGCACACACGCCTGGTAACCCCCGATGATGAAGCCCAACCTGATTGCCGCCGCCGAGATCGACCGTCTCGATACGTGGGCCAAATATTCGGCCCCGATGTGCGGCTCTTGTGTCTCCAGCTGCTGCACCCTGCCGGTCGAGGTCAAGATCAAGGACCTGGTACGCATCGGCGTGGTCGATGAGTTCGAGCTGGGCGACCCGCCGAAGAACATCGCCAAGCGCCTGCAAAAGGAAGGGCTGGTCGAGCGCTTCAATCAGAAGTCGGGGATCTTCACCCTGCAGCGCATGAGCAACAACGATTGCTACTACCTGGATCGTAAGAGCCGCCTGTGCACCATTTATGACAAGCGTCCGGACACCTGCCGCAACCACCCGAAGATCGGCCCGCGCCCAGGGTATTGCGCGTACAAGCCGAAAGAAGTCGAGCGGGTGCAGAATTCGCGGTCGATCGAGAAGTTTTGATCTTTCCTGAAATTTGCGGCGGCTGATCCGCCGCCTTCGCGAGCAGGCTCGCTCCCACAGTAGATCCTTGGTGAACACAACTCTTGAGTACGCCATGGATTCCCTGTGGGAGCGGGCTTGCTCGCGAAGAGGCCAGCACCAACACCGCACAACCCTCAGTTGAACCCCAGACAAACAAAAACGCCCCCGGTCTCGCGACCGGGGGCGTTTTTTTCAAGCTCGGGCTAAATTACGCCTTGGCTTTCTTGGCAGCGCGGGTACGCTCGCTTTCGTCCAGGATCTTCTTGCGAAGACGGATGGACTTAGGAGTGACTTCGCACAGCTCGTCTTCCTGGATGTATTCCAGAGCCTGTTCCAGAGTGAAGCGAACAGGCGGTACCAGAGCGATGGTTTCGTCTTTACCCGAAGCACGCATGTTGTCGAGCTTCTTGCCTTTGGTAGGGTTCACACCCAGGTCGTTGTCGCGGCTGTTCTGACCAACGATCTGACCGTTGTAGATCTCCTGGCCGTGTTCTACGAACAGCTTGCCACGAGCCTGCAGGGTTTCCAGCGAGTAGGTCAGTGCCTTGCCGGTTTCAACCGAAACCAGAACGCCGTTCTGACGGCCGGACATGTGGCCCGACTTCACTGGAGCGTAACGGTCGAAGATCGAGGTCAGGATGCCAGCACCGTTGGTCAGGGTCAGGAACTGGTTACGGAAACCGATCAGACCGCGAGCAGGGATGTTGTATTCCAGACGAACACGGCCCTTGCCATCCGGCACCATGTTGCTCAGGTCGCCCTTACGCAGACCCATCTCTTCCATGACCTTGCCCTGCGATTCTTCAGGGATGTCGATGGTGACGTTTTCGAACGGTTCCTGCTTCACGCCGTCAACTTCACGGATGATCACTTCAGGACGGCCCAGGGCCAGCTCGAAGCCTTCGCGACGCATGGTTTCGATCAGTACCGAGAGGTGCAGCTCACCACGGCCGGAAACCTTGAACTTGTCAGCCGAGTCGCCTTCTTCAACGCGCAGTGCAACGTTGTACAGCAGCTCTTTGTCCAGACGATCCTTGATGTTACGGGAGGTCACGAACTTGCCTTCTTTACCGCAGAATGGCGAGTCGTTTACCTGGAAGGTCATGGAAACGGTTGGCTCGTCAACGGTCAGCGGCTTCATGGCCTCGACAGTGTTGATGTCGCACAGGGTGTCGGAGATGAACAGCTCGTCGAAGCCGCTGATGCAGACGATGTCGCCAGCTGCTGCTTCTTCAACGTCAATGCGGTGCAGACCGTGGTGACCCATCAGCTTCAGGATACGACCGTTGCGGCGCTTGCCGTCGGCGCTGATAGCGACAACCGGGGTGTTCGGCTTGACGCGACCACGAGCGATACGGCCAACACCGATAACACCCAGGAAGCTGTTGTAGTCCAGAGCGGAGATCTGCATCTGGAACGGACCGTCACGGTCAACGGCCGGAGGCGGAACGTGGTCGACAACTGCCTGGTACAGCGCAGTCATGTCTTCGCCCATGGCGGTGTGATCCAGACCGGCGATGCCGTTCAGGGCCGAAGCGTAAACAACCTGGAAGTCCAGTTGTTCTTCGGTAGCACCGAGGTTGTCGAACAGGTCGAAGATCTGGTCCAGAACCCAGTCCGGACGCGCGCCTGGACGGTCAACCTTGTTGATAACCACGATTGGACGCAGGCCGGCTTCGAACGCCTTCTTGGTCACGAAACGGGTTTGCGGCATAGGGCCGTCTTGAGCGTCAACCAGCAGCAGAACGGAGTCAACCATCGACATTACGCGTTCTACTTCACCGCCGAAGTCGGCGTGGCCCGGGGTGTCCACGATGTTGATGTGGTAGCCGTTCCAGTTGATGGCGGTGTTTTTCGCCAGAATGGTAATACCGCGCTCTTTTTCCTGGTCGTTGGAGTCCATCACGCGCTCGTCGTTGAGCTCGTTGCGCTCCAGGGTGCCGGATTGACGCAGGAGTTTGTCTACCAGGGTGGTCTTACCATGGTCAACGTGGGCAATGATGGCGATGTTACGTAGATTTTCGATCACTTGTGTATCTCGATCAGAGGATTCGGTTTGCTGACAAGTCTTGGCAGCGATTAACAGTAGTGTCCGGCATGGCCGTTACAGCTTGACGGCGGTGTCGGGGGGCCGGTGACGCAGGCCACAGGCAAACAGCCCCGGGCACTTAGCTCGGTCGATAAACGCGCACATTGGCATGCCCCTCACTGAGCAAATGGTGAGCATGCAGGCGACTCATCACGCCTTTGTCGCAATACAGCAGGTACTGGCGAGTCGGATCCAGCTCCTTGAAACGAGCGTTCACTGCGTAGAACGGCATCGTCTGTACTTCTATGCCGGCAAGTTCCAGCGGGTCATCCTCGGCCGCATCCGGGTGACGGATGTCGATGACGATCTGACCGGCCAGCGCTTCGCCGACTTCTTCGATCTGCAAATCCTGGCCCAATTCGTCGATCACTCGGTCGATCGGCACCAGCTTGGCGTTTTCGAGCGCACGCTCGAGAACCGCCATGTCGAATTCTTTCTCTTCGTGCTCAACACGGTGGCGCTTGGCGGCAGTCTTCGGATTGACCGAGATGACCCCGCAGTACTCCGGCATGTGCCGGGCGAAATCGGCGGTGCCGATCTCGTTGGCCGTGTCGATGATGTCCTGCTTGTGCGCAACGATCAGTGGACGCAGGACCAGTTTGTCGGTCACGCAGTCGATCACCGACAGGTTCGGCAGCGTCTGGCTCGATACCTGGGAGATCGCTTCGCCGGTGACCAGCGCATCGATGTGCAGCCGGTCGGCGATGGCCGACGATGCGCGCAACATCATACGCTTCAATACGACGCCCATATGACTGTTATCGACTTTGCCGAGAATTTCGCCCAACACTTCTTCGAACGGAACACTGACAAATAGCACGCGTTGCGAGCTGCCGTACTTCTTCCAGATGAAATGCGCGACTTCCATCACGCCCAATTCGTGGGCACGCCCGCCCAGATTGAAGAAGCAGAAATGCGCCATCAGGCCGCGACGCATGATCTGGTACGCGGCAACCGTCGAGTCAAAGCCGCCGGACATCAATACCAGCGTCTGTTCCAGGGCGCCGAGCGGGTAACCGCCGATGCCGGTGTGCTGGCTGTGGATGACAAACAACCGTTGGTCGCGAACTTCGATGCGAACTTCGATTTCCGGGTCTTTGAGGTCGATTCCGGCCGCACCGCACTCACGACGCAGCTTGCTGCCGACGTATTTTTCAACGTCCATAGAGCTGAACGGATGCTTGCCGGCACGCTTGCAGCGCACCGAGAAAATCTTCCCGGCCAGCACATCGCCGTAGTGCTGTTTGCACTTCTCGGTGATGTCGTCGAAGTCGCCCAGCGGGTACTCGTCGATCTGCAGAAAGTGCGCGACACCCGGGGTGCAGGTCAGGCGCTCCCCCATCTCTTTCAAGGCTTTGGGGTCGGTAACGCGGGTTTCCAGCTCGAGATTGTCCCACACACCGTTCACCACCACGGCCGGGTCCAGATCGCGGAGCACGGCGCGGATGTTCTTGGCCAGCTGGCGGATGAAACGCATCCGGACAGGGCGGCTCTTGATGGTGATCTCGGGGAAGACTTTTACGATTAGTTTCATGAAAACAGCGCGCGCAGGGCCAGCCGAAAAAGGGGGGCGCGGATTATAGCGGAAATTGCTCAAGGTTTAACCAGTTAATATGCAGAAGGTTTCACATGCACCAAAACGGGTCATTTCTGATTTGAAGCGCTACATTAAGGGGCGAGATTTTCGCCTTTATGGCGCTTTGCAGTGCTGCAAGCGTGAATTTGGGGCAAAAAACCCATGCTGGGGCACTGGCATGCAATTTGCTCCCTTGTGAGGCAGGTTGCCTTGGCAGAGTATCTGCGCCGGCATCACCCCTATTAAGGGCATCCACTACCAAGCCCTAAGCCACCCGGAGGACACTATGTCGAAGTCGGTTCAACTCATCAAAGATCATGACGTCAAGTGGATTGATCTGCGCTTCACGGACACCAAAGGCACTCAGCACCACGTGACCATGCCGGCTCGCGATGCGCTGGAAGACGACTTCTTCGAAGTCGGCAAGATGTTCGACGGTTCCTCCATCGCTGGCTGGAAAGGCATCGAAGCCTCCGACATGATCCTGCTGCCGGACGACGATACTGCCGTTCTCGACCCGTTCACCGAAGACGCGACCCTGATCCTGGTTTGCGACATCATCGAACCTTCGACCATGCAAGGTTACGATCGCGACCCGCGCGCCATCGCTCACCGTGCCGAGGAATACCTGAAGACTACCGGTATCGGTGACACCGTCTTCGCCGGTCCAGAACCAGAATTCTTCATCTTCGACGAAGTGAAGTTCAAGTCGGACATCTCCGGCTCGATGTTCAAGATCTACTCCGAACAAGGTTCGTGGATGTCCGACCAGGACATCGAAGGCGGCAACAAAGGTCACCGTCCAGGCGTCAAAGGTGGCTACTTCCCGGTTCCGCCGTTCGACCACGACCACGAAATCCGTACTGCCATGTGCAACGCACTGGAAGAAATGGGTCAGACCGTTGAAGTTCACCACCACGAAGTGGCGACTGCCGGTCAGAACGAAATCGGTGTCAAGTTCAACACCCTGGTGAAGAAAGCTGACGAAGTTCAGACTCTGAAATACGTTGTCCACAACGTTGCCGACGCTTACGGCCGCACCGCGACCTTCATGCCGAAGCCACTGTACGGCGACAACGGCTCGGGCATGCACGTGCACATGTCCATCGCCAAAGACGGCAAGAACACCTTCGCTGGTGAAGGTTATGCCGGCCTGTCCGAAACCGCCCTGTACTTCATCGGCGGTATCATCAAGCACGGTAAGGCCCTGAACGGCTTCACCAACCCGGCCACCAACTCCTACAAGCGTCTGGTGCCAGGTTTCGAAGCTCCGGTAATGCTGGCCTACTCGGCGCGCAACCGTTCCGCCTCGATCCGTATTCCTTACGTCAACAGCCCACGCGGCCGTCGTATCGAAGCACGCTTCCCGGATCCGGCTGCCAACCCGTACCTGGCTTTCGCAGCTCTGCTGATGGCCGGCCTGGACGGTATCCAGAACAAGATCCACCCAGGCGATGCCGCTGACAAAAACCTGTACGACCTGCCGCCTGAAGAGGCGAAAGAGATTCCACAAGTTTGCGGCAGCCTGAAAGAAGCCCTGGAAGAGCTGGACAAGGGCCGTGCGTTCCTGACCAAGGGCGGCGTGTTCTCCGACGATTTCATCGACGCTTACATCGCGCTGAAATCCGAAGAAGAAATCAAGGTGCGCACCTTCGTACACCCACTGGAATATGAGCTGTACTACAGCTGCTGATCCGGTAGCGCCGCGCTACGCGGCGTGACAAAAAGAGGCCTCCTTCGGGAGGCCTTTTTTATTGCCCCCGATTTATGAAGCTACGCCCCCCCCCCTGTGGGAGCGGGCTTGCTCGCGAAGGCGGCGTATCAGTCGCCATCTCTGTCAATGACCCACCGCATTCGCGAGCAAGCCCGCTCCCACAGAGAATTTTTGGCATCTGAATGATCTCCGGATATGTCCCGGGTTGGGCCAACCGCCGCACCTGACCTATGCTGCACTCCATCGTTTTCTTTCCCGGTCGATTTCATGGGTCGCACCTTTCTCTACATCCTGCTGCTGATCGCCCTGCCCGCCGCCGCGCAGATTTACAAGTACACCGACGCCAACGGCAACACGGTTTACAGCGATCACTCGCCGGACGGTGTTCAGGCGCAGCCGGTCGAGTTGCCGCCACTCAACCGCGTCGAGCCACAGGCACCGAGCGCGCCAGCGCCCTCCAGCACTGACAATCGCCCCGCGGCACGCAGTGCTTATGAAGTGCTGGAACTGACCGGCCTGCCCGACGAGGAAGCGCTGCGTGCCAACAATGGCACTTTCACTGTCAACGTGCTGATCAAGCCGCGCCTGCAGGCGCCGCACCAATTAAGGCTGGTCCTGGACGACGCGCCTTATGGCCAGCCGAGCAACGTACCGATCCTGCAACTGGTGAATGTCGATCGCGGCGAACATCGTCTAGCGGTACAGGTGATCGACGGCGAAACGATCATCCAGCAGAGCCCGGCGGTGGTGTTCACCGTGCAGCGGGTGCACAAACCATGAGAGTTGCCTGGCTGATCCTATGTGCGCTGGCACTGCCCGTTTCAGCGGAGGTATTCACCTACGTCGATGCGCAGGGCAATCGCGTCTACACCGACCAGCCGCGCGGCAACGCCAAGCGTGTACCTGTTGCGACCAGCAATCGAATGTCGGCCAACCCCACATCTGCTGCACCGAACAGCGCTGCAAAAAAGGTCGCGGAACAACCGCTGTTCCACTACGACATGCTGCGCATCCTGATCCCCGAGCCGGACGCGACCCTTCGCAGCAGCGCGGGCGAGGTGATCGTCAGCGTCACCAGCGAGCCCGGCCTGCAGCAGGGCCATCGCTATCGCCTGCTGCTGGACGGCCAGGCCACTGGCGAGCCCGGCCTGAGTCCGGTATTCCCGCTGAGCAACATCGACCGCGGCAGTCACAACCTGTCGGTGGAAATCCTTGATGAGCAGGGTCGCACTGTCGAGCGCACCGCCAACCAGCCATTCCACATGCTGCGCATCTCGCTGGCGCAGAAACGCCAGATCAAACCCTGCGTCAGCGAGGACTACGGCGTGCGCCCGGAATGTCCGCTGAAAGACAAACCCGCCGAAGAAAAAAATCCCTTCCTGCGCTTCTTCTAACGCCATTCAGCTTTACGCACTATATTGGTGCAATAGACTGCACCGTACCCAGATTCCAACCCATTTTGGTTCGAAACTTCCCGTTCGAGCTGGCACCCTGCCACTCAAACGAGCGTCAAACGCCTGTTTCACGGGTTGAACGCTTCTTTTCGGAGCCTTGGTTTGGTTTTTGCATTTTCCGTTTAACGACGCCTGCTTCTTGCGCACGCTCCGCCCCCAAAAGAGGCTCCGATGACTATTAGCGACGCAATCCACCGTTTGCTGCTCGACAACCTGACCACCGCTACCATTCTGCTCGATGCCGAACTGCGCCTTGAGTACATGAACCCGGCGGCCGAGATGCTGCTGGCCATCAGCGGTCAGCGCAGCCATGGGCAGTTCATCAGCGAGTTGTTCACCGAGTCCACGGAGGCGCTCAACTCGCTGCGCCAGGCGGTCGAACAGGCACACCCGTTCACCAAGCGCGAAGCGATGCTCACCGCTCTCACCGGCCAGACCCTGACCGTGGACTACGCGGTGACGCCGATCCTCAGCAACGGCGCGACCATGCTCCTGCTGGAAGTGCACCCGCGTGACCGTCTGCTGCGGATCACCAAGGAAGAGGCGCAACTGTCCAAGCAGGAAACCAGCAAAATGCTGGTGCGTGGTCTCGCTCACGAGATCAAGAATCCGCTCGGCGGGATCCGGGGCGCCGCGCAATTGCTGGCCCGCGAACTGCCGGAAGACAGCCTGCGCGATTACACCAACGTGATCATTGAAGAGGCCGACCGCCTGCGCAATCTGGTCGACCGCATGCTCGGCTCGAACAAGCTGCCGTCGCTGGCCATGTGTAACGTCCATGAAGTGCTCGAACGCGTCTGCCAACTGGTCGAAGCGGAAAGCCAGGGTTGCATCACCTTGGTGCGCGACTACGACCCGAGCATTCCCGACGTATTGATCGACCGCGAACAAATGATTCAGGCCGTACTGAACATCGTGCGCAACGCGATGCAGGCGATCAGCAGCCAGAACGAGCTGCGTCTGGGCCGCATCAGCCTGCGCACCCGGACCATGCGCCAGTTCACCATTGGCCACGTCCGCCATCGCCTGGTGACCAAAATCGAGATCATCGACAACGGCCCGGGGATCCCTGCAGAACTTCAGGAAACCATCTTCTTTCCCATGGTCAGCGGCCGCCCGGACGGTACCGGGTTGGGCCTAGCCATCACTCAGAACATCATCAGCCAGCACCAGGGCCTGATCGAGTGTGACAGCCACCCCGGCCACACCACGTTCTCGATCTTTCTGCCACTGGAACAAGGAGCCACATCGACATGAGCCGTAGTGAAACCGTGTGGATCGTCGATGACGACCGTTCTATCCGTTGGGTTCTGGAAAAAGCCTTGCAGCAGGAAGGCATGACCACGCAGAGCTTCGACAGCGCCGATGGCGTGATGAGTCGTCTGGCCCGTCAGCAGCCTGATGTGATCATTTCCGACATCCGCATGCCGGGCGCCAGTGGCCTCGATCTGCTGGCGCGCATCCGCGAGCAACACCCACGGTTGCCGGTCATCATAATGACCGCTCACTCCGACCTGGACAGCGCCGTCGCGTCCTATCAGGGCGGCGCGTTCGAGTACCTGCCCAAGCCGTTCGACGTCGACGAGGCGGTATCGCTGGTCAAACGCGCCAATCAGCATGCGCAGGAACAGCAAGGCCTGGAAGTGGTGCCGGCGCTGACCCGCACCCCGGAAATCATCGGCGAAGCGCCGGCGATGCAGGAAGTGTTTCGCGCCATCGGCCGCTTGAGCCACTCCAACATTACCGTGCTGATCAACGGCGAATCCGGTACCGGTAAAGAACTGGTGGCCCACGCCCTGCACCGCCACAGCCCGCGCGCGGCCTCGCCGTTCATCGCGCTGAACATGGCGGCGATTCCCAAGGACCTGATGGAATCCGAGCTGTTCGGCCACGAGAAAGGCGCATTCACCGGCGCGGCCAACCTGCGTCGCGGCCGCTTTGAACAGGCGGACGGCGGCACGCTGTTCCTCGACGAAATCGGCGACATGCCGGCGGATACGCAGACCCGTTTGCTGCGGGTGCTGGCCGACGGCGAGTTCTATCGCGTCGGCGGGCATGTGCCGGTCAAGGTCGATGTGCGGATCATTGCCGCGACTCACCAGAATCTGGAAACCCTGGTGCACGCCGGGAAATTCCGTGAGGACTTGTTCCACCGCCTCAACGTGATCCGCATCCACATTCCGCGCCTGTCGGACCGTCGCGAAGACATCCCGACCCTGGCCAAGCACTTCCTCAGCCGCGCCGCACAAGAACTGGCGGTGGAGCCGAAGCTGCTGAAAAGCGAGACCGAGGAATACCTGAAGAACTTGCCATGGCCGGGTAACGTGCGGCAGTTGGAGAACACCTGCCGCTGGATCACCGTGATGGCCTCCGGGCGCGAAGTGCACATCAGTGACCTGCCACCGGAACTGCTGAGCCTGCCGCAGGATTCGGCGCCAGTGACCAACTGGGAGCAGGCGCTGCGCCAGTGGGCCGATCAGGCGTTGGCCCGTGGCCAGTCGAGCCTGCTCGACAGCGCGGTGCCGGCGTTCGAGCGGATCATGATCGAGACTGCACTGAAGCACACGGCCGGTCGTCGTCGCGATGCGGCGGTATTGCTCGGCTGGGGGCGTAATACCCTGACGCGCAAGATCAAGGAACTGGGGATGAAAGTGGATGGCGGGGATGACGATGAGGGGGATGAGGGCTGATCAACCAAGCCCCCTGTGGGAGTGGGCTTGCTCACGAAAGCGCTGTTCATGAAACATATCAGTGACTGACGCGACGCCTTCGCGAGCAAGCCCGCTCCCACAGTGGCCCCGCCGTGCACCAACCTAATGCACTTTGACCCGTGATCGGGCATCGCAGCCTGTGCAAAAACCATCCAGGCAAGACTGAAAAAACCAGTCAACAAAAACACGAAAGCCCCGATTTACGGGGCTTTCGTGCATCTGAAGCTTTTTTCTGTTTCCAAATACTAAAACTGGCACGCCCCCTGCAATAACCCTCACAGGTGATTCGATTCACCACCCGTTTCGGGGACCTTGGTACAGGCAGGCCGGGGATTCCCCTCTTTACACCGGGTTCAAACCGCAACGCGGCGAATCCACCCTTTTGGGATCCTTGGTACAGGCAGGCCGGGGGTTCCCTCTTTACACCGGACCGACGCTCTCAGCGAAGTCCACCCCGTTTTGGGAACCCTGGTACAGGCAGGCCGGGGATTCCCGCTTTTATTGCTCCCGGAGATGGATCTCCAGCCGCCAGCGGTCATCGACCTCGCTGCCGGCCCAGTCCCCCCGCAGCGGCCGCGCCGCCAGCACCGTCAACAACAGCCCACCGTCACTCACTTGAGTACGCCAGTTCACATCCTTGCCATTGAGCTTGAGCTGGCCCTTTTGCGCGCGGCCTTCTGCCTGGAACAACAGGGCCACGGTGCCATCGATGATTTCGCCATGCAGCTTCGGCTCGTTGTTGAACCACACCACCAGGCCGTCATCGGTAACCTCGACCTGCTGCAGCACACTGGGGTCCGGCGTGGTCAGGCGACCGATCATCAAACCGACCATCAAGCCGACAATCGCCAGCGAACCGATCACCCGCGGGAATAGTTTCGAACGGTTGTCCACAGGCGGCGTAGAATGCCGCTCATCTTTACCTTCGGAGCCGTGCATGTTTCACGTCATCCTTTTTCAACCAGAAATTCCGCCGAACACCGGCAACGTTATCAGGCTGTGCGCCAACAGCGGCTGCCACCTGCATTTGATCGAACCGCTGGGTTTCGAGATGGACGACAAGCGCTTGCGCCGGGCCGGTCTCGACTACCACGAATATGCCACGTTGCAGCGCCACGCCGACCTCGCCAGTTGCCTGGAAAGCCTCGGTAACCCACGGTTGTTCGCCTTCACCACCAAGGGCTCGCGGCCGTTTCACGATGCCGCGTTCGTCCCGGGCGATGCGTTCATCTTCGGCCCGGAAAGCCGTGGCCTGCCGCCGGAAGTGCTGGACGCGCTGCACGCCGAACAGCGCCTGCGCCTGCCGATGCGTGAAGGCTGCCGCAGCCTGAACCTGTCCAACACCGTGGCGGTGGCCGTGTACGAAGCGTGGCGGCAGAACGACTTCAAATAACACCGAATAACAAATGTGGGAGCGGGCTTGCTCGCGAAGGCGTCGGATCAGATGACATTGATGTCGCCTGACACTGCGCTTTCGCGAGCAAGCCCGCTCCCACATTGGACTTGCGTCGTCGCTCAGATACTTACTGAACGGTCGGCGTCTCGCCTGCAGCCTGCATGCGCTGCAGCTCTTGCGCGTACAGGGCGTCGAAGTTCACCGGCGCCAGCATCAGGGCCGGGAACGAACCACGGGTCACCAGGCTGTCCAGGGTCTCGCGAGCGTACGGGAACAGGATGTTCGGGCAGAACGCACCCAGAGTGTGGCTCATCGAAGCCGCATCGAGGTTCTTGATCAGGAAGATACCGGCCTGTTGCACTTCAGCGATGAAGGCCACTTCGTCACCGTTTTTCACGGTCACGGACAGGGTCAGCACGACTTCGTAGAAATCGCCTTCCAGTTCTTTCTGGCGGGTGTTCAGATCCAGACCGACGGTCGGGTCCCACTGCTGGCGAAAGATCGCCGGGCTTTTCGGGGCTTCGAAGGACAGATCGCGTACGTAGATGCGCTGCAAGGAGAATTGCGGTGCGGTTTCTTCTTCGCTGGCTGCAGTGTTCTGTTGGTCAGTCATCTCAGATCCTTTCTGATCTTGGGTCTTTTAGGGATTGCTGTACGTGGGTGCAGCCGTTCAGGCCTTGAGCAACGCGTCGAGCTTGCCGGCGCGCTCCAGGGCATACAAATCATCACAACCGCCGATGTGCTTTTCGCCGATCCAGATCTGCGGCACCGACGTGCGTCCGGCCTTCTGGCTCATGGCAGCACGAATCTGCGGCTTGCCATCGACCTTGATCTCTTCGAAGGCCACACCTTTGTTCGCGAGCAATTGCTTGGCTCGCATGCAATAAGGGCAGTAGTCGCTGGAGTAGACGATGACTTCGCTCATATCACTTCACCAGCGGCAGGTTGTCGCCTTTCCAGCTGGAGATCCCGCCGGACAGCTTGGCGGCGGTGAAGCCGGATTTCATCAGCTCGCGAGCGTGGGTGCCAGCGGTCTGGCCCAGGGCATCGACCAGAATGATGGTCTTGGCCTTGTGCTTTTCCAGCTCGCCGGTACGCGCAGCCAGCTTGTCTTGAGGAATGTTGATCGCGCCAACGATATGACCGGCGGCGTAATCTTTCGCCGGACGGATGTCCACCACCACGCCTGCGTCCTTGTTGACCAGTGCGGTCAGTTCGCCGGTGCTCAGGCTTTTACCGCCGCCCTGCATCGTGTGCGCCAGCAGCAAAGCCAGCAATACGACGAAGATACCGACAAGAATGTAGTGGTTAGTGGCAAATTCAATCAGGTGAGCAACCATCGAAGGAGGTTCCAGGGCGTTAAAATGTCGGCCAGTATACACAGCCACTATGGTGGGCCAAACCCCGTCCGGCGGTGACGCCGCAGGAACTTCGCTTTAAACTGCCACTCCCTTTTCCATCGCCCTCTTCTTTAATAGCCACGAGTGGATTCCATGACTACCACGCCTAAACCTTTGGTCCTGATGATTCTCGACGGCTTCGGTCACAGTGACAGCCACGAATCCAATGCCGTTTATGCGGCGAAGAAGCCTGTGCTCGATCGTCTGTGGGCCACGGTGCCGAACGGCCTGATCTCGGGCAGCGGCATGGACGTCGGTTTGCCGGACGGCCAAATGGGCAACTCCGAAGTCGGCCACATGAACCTCGGCGCCGGGCGCGTGGTGTATCAGGACTTCACTCGCGTGACCAAAGCGATCCGCGACGGTGAATTCTTCGACAACCCGACCATCTGCGCCGCGGTGGATAAAGCCGTGGCCGCCGGCAAAGCCGTGCACTTCATGGGCCTGCTGTCCGATGGCGGCGTGCACAGCCACCAGGATCACCTGATCGCCATGGCCGAACTGGCCTTCAAGCGCGGCGCCGAGAAAATCTACCTGCACGCTTTCCTCGATGGCCGCGACACGCCGCCGAAAAGCGCCGCTTCGTCGATCGAACTGCTCGACGCGACCTTCCAGGCGCTCGGCAAGGGCCGTATCGCCAGCATCGTCGGTCGCTACTACGCGATGGACCGTGACAACCGTTGGGACCGCGTATCCCAGGCCTATAACCTGATCGTCGACGGCAATGCCGAATTCAACGCCGCCACCGCCCAGGAAGGCCTCGACGCCGCCTACGCCCGTGGCGAGAGTGACGAATTCGTCAAAGCCACCACCATCGGCGAGCCGGTCAAGGTCGAAGACGGCGACGCCGTGGTGTTCATGAACTTCCGCGCCGACCGCGCCCGCGAGCTGACCCGCGTATTCGTCGAAGACGACTTCAAGGAATTCGAACGTGCGCGCCAGCCGAAACTGGCCGGTTTCGTCATGCTGACCCAGTACGCCGCCAGCATCCCTGCGCCATCGGCCTTCGCCGCCGGCAGCCTGGAAAACGTGCTCGGCGACTACCTGGCGAAAAACGGCAAGACCCAGTTGCGCATCGCTGAAACCGAAAAATATGCACACGTGACCTTCTTCTTCTCCGGCGGCCGCGAAGAGCCGTTCCCGGGTGAAGAGCGCATCCTGATTCCGTCGCCGAAAGTCGCCACTTACGACCTGCAACCGGAAATGAGTGCACCCGAGGTCACCGACCGCATCGTCGATGCCATCGAGCATCAGCGTTACGACGTGATCGTGGTCAACTACGCCAACGGCGACATGGTCGGCCACAGCGGCGTGTTCGACGCTGCGGTGAAAGCCGTGGAGTGCCTGGACACCTGCGTCGGGCGCATCGTCGAGGCACTGGAAAAGGTGGGCGGCGAAGCGCTTATCACCGCTGACCACGGCAACGTCGAGCAGATGTCCGACGCCTCCACTGGCCAGGCGCACACTGCGCACACCACCGAGCCGGTGCCGTTCATTTATGTCGGCAAGCGTGACCTCAAGGTCCGTGAAGGCGGCGTGTTGGCGGACGTGGCACCGACCATGCTGATGCTGTTGGGCCTGGAAAAACCGGCGGAGATGACCGGTACCTCGATTCTGGTCTAATTCGCCAGATCAAACACCGCAAAACCCTGTAGGAGTGAGCCTGCTCGCGATAGCAATCTGACAGTCAACTACTCTGTTGAATGTGAGAACGCCATCGCGAGCAGGCTCACTCCTACATTTGTTTATGGTTGTTTCAAAGATTATTTGATGCTGTATCTCCAGCCAGTTATCACACAAGCCCAATTGGGCGTTTTTTTTGCAGCCTCGGGCGGGCATACTAGGCCGTCCATTACCCTGGTGCCGCCCGCCTCTATGCTCCGCGTCCTGATCGCCCTCGCTCTGACCTGCCTGCTCCAACCGGCCTTCGCTGACGAGCGCGCGCAAACCCAACAGCAGCTGGATGCCACGCGTCAGGACATTGCCGAGCTGAAAAAGCTGCTGGGCAAGCTGCAGGAAGAAAAATCCGGTGTGCAGAAAGAGCTCAAGGGCACTGAAACCGAGATGGGCAAGCTCGAGAAGCAGGTCGATGCCCTGCAGAAAGAGCTGAAGAAAAGCGAATCCGAGCTGCAGCGGCTCGATGCGGAGAAAAAAAAACTCCAGAGCGCGCGCACTGAACAGCAGCGACTGATTGCCATCCAGGCCCGCGCGGCCTACCAGAATGGCCGCCAGGAATACCTCAAGCTGCTGCTCAACCAGCAGAATCCCGAGAAGTTCGCCCGCACCCTCACCTATTACGATTACCTGAGCCAGGCCCGCCTGGAGCAGTTGAAGAACTTCAACGAAACCCTGCGCCAACTGGCCAATGTCGAAAAAGACATCGCCATGCAGCAGGCGCAATTGCTGGTACAGAAAAGCAGCCTCGACACCCAGCGCGACGAACTGGAAAAGGTCCGCAAGGAGCGCCAGCAAGTCCTCGCCAAGCTCAACGATGACGTAAAGGCCCGCGACCAGAAACTGGCCGCCCGCGAGCAGGATCAGGCAGACCTGTCTAAAGTCCTTAAAACCATTGAAGAAACCCTGGCCCGCCAGGCCCGTGAGGCAGAAGAAGCGCGGCAGAAAGCGCTGATCGCCCAGCAGGAAGCGGAAAAAAAGCGTTTGCGTGAGGCGCAGGCTGACAACAGCGACGCCCCACGAAAACCAGTCAAATCAACCCCCGGCGCGCTGGTGTCCAGCAGCGGCGAGACCTTCGGTGGCCCTTTTGCTGCAACCCGGGGAAAACTTCCGTGGCCGGTTGATGGTCGATTGCTGGCACGCTTCGGCGAAAGCCGTGGCGACGATGCCCGTACCAAGTGGGATGGCGTGATGATCAGCGCCGCCGCCGGCAGCCAGGTGCATGCCGTGCACGGCGGGCGCGTGGTGTTTGCCGACTGGTTGCGTGGTGCCGGGCTGCTGGTGATCCTTGATCACGGCAATGGTTATCTGAGTCTTTACGGTCACAACCAGACACTGCTCAAGTCGGCCGGTGACGTGGTAAAAGCCGGTGAGTCGATCTCCACTGTGGGTAACAGTGGCGGTCAGGACACGCCAGCGCTGTATTTCGCAATTCGTCAGCAGGGTCACCCGAGTGATCCGGCGCAATGGTGTCACGCGCAAGGATAAGCGCGTCGCCTAATTCAGGAGTTCGTTCGACATGCTGCATTTGTCCCGCCTTACCTCGCTGGCCCTGACGATCGCCCTGGTGATCGGCGCGCCTCTGGCGTTCGCCGCTCAACCGGCCCCGGCCGTCGCCCCGGCAGGCACAGCCGCGACCGCCAAGGCACCGTTGCCGCTGGAAGAGTTGCGCACCTTTGCCGAGGTCATGGACCGGATCAAGGCGGCGTATGTCGAGCCGGTGGACGACAAGACTCTGCTGGAAAACGCGATCAAGGGCATGCTCAGCAACCTCGATCCGCACTCCGCGTATCTCGGCCCTGAAGACTTCACCGAACTGCAGGAAAGCACCAGCGGCGAATTCGGCGGCCTGGGCATCGAAGTCGGCTCCGAAGACGGTTTCATCAAAGTCGTGTCGCCGATCGACGACACCCCGGCGTCGAAGGCCGGCATTCAGGCCGGTGACTTCATCGTCAAGATCAACGGCGCGCCAACTCGCGGCCAGACCATGACCGAAGCCGTGGACAAGATGCGCGGCAAGATCGGCCAGAAGATCACCCTGACCCTGGTGCGCGACGGCGGCACGCCGTTCGACGTGACCCTGGCCCGCGCCGTGATTCAGGTGAAGAGCGTCAAGGCGCAGCTGCTGGAATCGGGCTATGGCTACATCCGCATCACCCAGTTCCAGGTCAAGACCGGCGAAGAGGTCTCCAAGGCTCTGGCCAAGTTGCGCAAGGATAACGGCAAAAAGCTCAACGGCATCATCCTCGACCTGCGCAACAACCCGGGCGGTGTGCTGCAGGCGGCGGTGGAAGTGGTCGACCACTTCATCAAGAAAGGCCTGATCGTCTACACCAAAGGCCGGATCGCCAACTCCGAACTGCGCTTCTCTGCCACTGGCAAGGACGAAAGCGAGGCGGTGCCAATGGTCGTGCTGATCAACGGTGGCAGCGCCTCGGCCTCGGAAATCGTCGCCGGCGCCTTGCAGGATCAGAAACGCGCCGTGGTCATGGGCACCACCAGTTTCGGCAAAGGCTCGGTGCAGACCGTGCTGCCGCTGAACAACGACCGCGCGCTGAAGATCACCACGGCGCTGTACTTCACGCCGAACGGCCGCTCGATCCAGGCGCAGGGCATCGTCCCGGACATCGAAGTGCGCAAGGCCAAGATCACCAACGAAGCGGACGGCGACTACTTCAAGGAAGCCGACCTGCAAGGCCACTTGGGCAACGGCAACGGCGGCGCGGACAAGCCGACCGGTTCCGGCGCCAAGGCCAAGGCCATGCCGCAGGATGACGATTACCAACTGGCCCAGGCCCTGAGCCTGCTCAAAGGGCTGAGCATCACGTCCGGCCGTTGAGAATGTCGTTGCGTTTGCTCTTCGTCCTGCTGTGCTGTCTGGCGGGTGCTGCTCACGCAGAACCCGCCAGGAACACCGCGCAAAAAGCCTACCTGACGCTGATCATCGACGACCTGGGGCAGAACCTGCCCCGGGATCGCCGCGTGCTGGCCCTGCCCGGCCCGGTGACCACGGCGATCATGCCCGACACCCCGCACGCCACCGAATTCGCCCGCGAAGCCCATCGCGCCGGCAAGATCGTGATCCTGCACATGCCGATGGATCCGGCCACCGGCCCGTATGCCTGGCATCCCGAGCTACCGCTCGAGGAACTGCAAAAGCGCCTCGACGCCGCGTTCAAAATGGTCCCCTACACCGCCGGCATCAACAACCACATGGGCAGCCGCATGACCGCCCAGCCCGTGGCGATGGCGTGGTTGATGGGTGAGTTGCAGCGCCGACACAAGTTCTTTGTCGACAGCCGCACCAGCGCCCAGACCGTGGCGGCGCAGCAGGCCCAGAAGATCGATCTGGCGAGTGTTTCGCGGGATGTGTTCCTCGATGACGAGCGCACCGAAGCCGCCATCTTCACCCAGCTACAGACGGCGATCAGCCTGGCGCGCAAGCAGGGTTCGGCGGTGATGATCGGCCACCCTTACCCGCAGACGCTGGCGGTGCTGGAACGTGAATTGCCCAAACTCAAGGCCCAAGGCATCGAGTGGATCGATATCAAGCAGATGATCAGTGTGCGCAGTAACAAGGCGACAGCTGCACACGGGAAAAATGGTATTTATCGTTAAACTATCAAGTCATTAAATTCTCATAAGCCCCTACAACAAAAACAAGTAGCAATAACTTATGGAACCGACTCAAACCTAACTGTCTTATTCTGCGCCAGTCTTGCACTCATCTATTAGCCAAGGACTGGCCATGAACTTGAAATATATTCACCCAAGCTTTTTATTACTGACTGCCTTCTCACTTCCTGCCTGTTCCAGCCCCGTCGATTACGGCAAAGGCGCTGAGAACTTCTCACCGTCGCAACACCTGACTAACAAAAATGGCGAAAATAACCACTGGATGGGAATCGGCGAGTATAAAAGCCGCGAGCATGGCTCCTGCACCGCCTTCCTGATCGACACAAACAGCTCTCGCCCGTCCGATTCCGCCTATGCACTGACCAGTGCGCACTGCGTGGGCAAGGAAAACGGGGTCATGCGAATAGATGACCCTATCGAAGCCACCATTACCTTCAACAACTTCATCGATACGACTGCTGCCTCCAGGACTGTTCCTCTGCAGAAAGTAGCCTGGAGCAGTATTCAGGGTGTCGACCTGGCTCTGTTGGAGCTTGGAGTGTCACAGGGCGAACTTCTGGCACAGGGCATCACGCCCATGAAACTGGCCCGGCAGGCGCCGGCAGAAGATAGCGACATTCTGGTTGTGCACAAACCCGTTGGTTCTCCATTACAAATGTCAGCCTGCACCCACATGCCCTCCCCGGCGATTTTCGAAAAGCCCTGGGTTTGGCGGCATACCGTCAGCAACCAGTGCAAAGATATTGCTTCCGGAAGCTCGGGCAGTCCGGTCATCGTTCGAGCGAACAACGAGGTCTATGGCGTCCTTGGGACCTTGGCTCACCATCTGACGCCACTGCCTGGATACGGTCAGATGCCGAGCGGCAGTTACGGCAGCCCGACCTCGGTTTTCAACAATTGCTTTATCGATGGCAAACTCAATACGGATCCGCAGGTGTGCGAATTATTTCCGGCTGCCTCTATCAGACTGCCCGCCCAACTGCCAACGCATGCAAAGATCAGCGTAAGCGCTCAGGGCAACTACATTTATCCAGAATGGAACTTCGAAGTAACCGCCAGCACCCGGTTTATCCGGACTAAGCGGACGGCTGACCCGGTCGACTGCGAAGTTCCGCAAGGCTACAGCCAGCCGATCAATACTGGCACTACTCCCACCCAGTTAAATATTCCAATGGGACCTGAAACCGGGCTTAACAACCTTTGTATCATCGCCACAAACAGTACTGAGGACATATTACCGGCAGGCACTTATCGCAATGCCGTCACTGTTCCCACTTATCTGGTTGATACGGGCCCGACGCCTGTTCCAACCATAGAGACTTCGTTTAACAAAGAGATAAACAGGGCGCTGATTCTGTGGCCGGAACGCAAGAACGAGGGTCTTGATCGATACGAGGTAAAAGGCGGCCTTGCTGAAAAAGTCAGTTGCGAAGACCCACAGGGTTATAGGCATGTGACCTCCAATTGGCTACGCCCGGAAAGCAACTTCCCCCTCAAGCTCTGCGTTTACGCTGTCGACCCCAACAATCAGCGCTCAGAATTGAAGGAATACATCCTGGAATGGGAGGCGCTCAAAAACAGCGCCCCCCCGAGCTGATCAGTGACGTTGGCCTTGTGCTTCTGCATCAATAGTCAAAACAGGAGCGCAAGGCTGCCAATGGCAAGGAACGGAATTTTGGAAATAACTGGTCACGACGTCATACATAGTTACCGCCAGAGGCCGGATGCGAATACCGATAGTGAAACCTGCAAAGGGTCGCGACTCCCTTGAGTCGCCGTTCAACTATCAGGAGTGACCATGACCATTCATGACCAGGCCGCAGCGCCATCCGGGCAAATCGAACCGATCAGACACGACAATCTGCTGATCCATTTCACCACGGAATTTCACCGGATCTGGGACAGCACCGGCTCGCGGGCAAAACCCGCAGCCTTCTGGCGCCCGACTCCGGCTCCGGATGTATTGCCGGGCTATTTCCCGCTCGGCGACGTGTTCGTCGCCGGGCACGACAACATTAACGGCAGCACCGTGGTAGCTGTGGTTTGCGAAGGCGATGCACCCAGTGCAGATCCGGCCAGGGGCCCGGCATTAAGGCGCCCGGACGATTTCGAGCTGATCTGGAAAGATTCCGGCTCAGGCTCGAAGAAAGACGGGGCCGTATGGCGACCGATCGCCCCGCAAGGTTATGTGGCCATGGGCGCGGTCTGCTCCAATGATCACGAAAAACCTTCACTCAACGCGGTTCGCTGTGTACGCGCCGATCTGGTGGTCGCCTCGGACGTTGGCGAACTGATCTGGAATGACAGGGGCAGCGGCGCCAAGCAGAGCTTCAGTGCATGGAGTGTCATACCACCCAATGCACCGCCGGGAGAGATTCATTTCGCACCGGGAACATTTGTTGCGGCCAGCAGTTTCAATCGGCCAGAGGGCAATGTCGGTGCCTATTCACTAAGCATGCAGATCGCGCCGCTGATCCAGTCATCGCCACAGCTACCGACACTCTCCGCAGCGCAAGCCCCAGAAACCAAAAGCGCGGCCAAGCTCTCCCAAGTCATCGAGCTGCCATGGTTCGTGGTCAAGGATGACTTGTCGCCAATTGAACAATTACGCACCACGCCGTTTTATCACCTGGAAAGAACCGACCAGTACTATTTGGTGGGGAGCGGACATAACACGGGCGAGGAGGCACGGGCTTTCAAGTGGACTGCGCAGCGGCTGCAGAGTCCGAAGACGTTGCGTCTGTTCACTCAACTTACCGCGATCAGTTTTGTGAGTCCGTGGGCATCGAAGGCAGACGCTCCACCGTCACTCCCATTCTCGGCAAGACTGGACAGCCAGTTCACTCACAGCGAGACGTCAACCAGTGGTTGGCAGACTCCATTTGTTACCCATGTGATCGCGATGGCCGGCAAAGGCAAATTCGTCGCGGTTTATCAGCTGGAGAGTTTCTACGAGCTGCGTCGTGCTGACGGCTCGCAGGCGGGGATCAATCTGGCTTACACCCAGAACGAAAACCTGAATCTGCTGCAATATCCGCCGCAAGAATGCACCCACGATGCAGCGGACCAGTCGTTGCCGACGGCTACAGATAGCGCCCCATGATTTCATCGACAACCCCGTCCTTGCGCATCTGATCCAGCGCCGCCTGCAGCCTGGCGACCGTTGCATCCGACACGTCCTTGTTCAGCGCCAGATATAACTCGGCGCTGTTGAAGCGCAACACGGTCTTGAGCCCGGTGACCCCGTCCTGCCGCGCCAGATAACGCCCGGCAGGATCACCCGTGGCCCACAAGTCGATCTGGCCATTGACCAGTTTTTTTGCGTTGTCCTGATCGCGCAGCACGACCGTGGGTTTCAAGCCCTGCTTGGTCAGCGTCTCGGCAATCGCGTCGCCCTTGTAGGCGCCGATCTTGTATTTGCGTGCATCGTTGAGGGTGTCGAGGGTGATCTTGCTGTCGGCCCTGGCCAACATGATCCAGTCGTCCGGACCGATCGGGCCGACCCATTTGAAGAGTTTTTCGCGATCCGGCAGGCGGGCCATCACGAAGGCGCCGTAACCCGGGTTTTCCAGCGCCAGTTTGTAGACCCGTTCCCAGGGGAAGCGCAGCGTCAGGCTGTAGGTGAGCCCGGCGCGCTTGAACATTTCGCGCACGATGTCGGCGGCAATGCCGTTGATGTTCTCGCCCTTGGCGAAGTTCTTGCCGTCTTTCGCCATGTTGTAGGGCGGAAAGTTTTCGGTGAGGAGCACCAGATCGGTGTCGGGACTGTTTTCGGCCCACGCCGTGTTGAGCAACAACACAGAGGCACTGGCGAGAACAAGAAGCAGGCGTTTGATCATGTCGGGCTACCGGAATCCATGGCGTGCCCAAGAGTGCCTTGGGTACGCCATGCTGTCCACTGGCCTGTACGGTTTAGCGCATCACGATGCCGCGTTTGGCCATATACGCTTTCGCTTCCTGCACGGTGTATTCGCCGAAGTGGAAAATACTCGCCGCCAGTACCGCGCTCGCGTGGCCTTCGAGGATGCCGTCGGCCAGATGCTGCAGGTTGCCGACGCCGCCGGAAGCGATCACCGGGATGCCCAGCGCATCGCTGATCGCGCGGGTCACGCCGAGGTCGAAGCCGTTTTTCATGCCGTCCTGATCCATGCTGGTCAGCAGGATCTCGCCGGCACCGAGGCCTTCCATTTTCTTCGCCCACTCGACCGCGTCGAGACCGGTCGGCTTGCGCCCGCCGTGGGTGAAGATTTCCCAGCGCGGGGTTTCGCCCGGGCCGGAGACTTTCTTCGCGTCGATGGCGACGACGATGCACTGCGAGCCGAAATGCTGCGCCGCTTCACCAACGAATTCCGGGTTGAACACGGCAGCGGTGTTGATCGAGACCTTGTCCGCACCGGCGTTGAGCAGGTTGCGGATGTCCTGCACGGTGCGCACGCCACCGCCGACGGTCAGCGGAATGAACACCTGGCTGGCCATGCGCTCGACGGTGTGCAGCGTGGTGTCGCGGCCATCGACGCTGGCGGTGATGTCGAGAAAGGTAATCTCGTCGGCACCCTGCTCGTCATAGCGACGAGCGATTTCTACCGGGTCGCCGGCATCGCGGATGTTCTCGAACTTCACACCTTTAACGACCCGGCCGTTGTCCACGTCCAGGCAAGGGATGATGCGTTTGGCCAGCGCCATGATCAGTCCTCAGCCTTGGTACGAATCGCAGAAAGCTTGCGCTTCAGCGACGTCGAGGGTGCCTTCGTAGATCGCCCGGCCAGTGATTGCACCGATGATGCCCGGCGCCTTGGCGTCGAGCAGCGACTTGATGTCCCCCAGATTGTGGATACCGCCGGAAGCGATCACCGGGATCTTCGTCGCTGCAGCCAGCGCAGCGGTGAACGGTACGTTGCAGCCCTGCATCATGCCGTCTTTGGCGATGTCGGTATAAACGATCGACGATACGCCGTCGGCTTCAAACTGTTTGGCCAGGTCGATGACCTGCACGGTGCTGATTTCAGCCCAGCCATCGGTGGCGACAAACCCGTCTTTGGCGTCCAGACCGACAATGATTTTGCCCGGGAACGCGCGGCAGGCTTCAGCGACGAACGCCGGATCTTTCACCGCTTTGGTGCCGATGATCACGTAGCTCACGCCCGCCTTGACGTAATGCTCGATGGTTTCCAGCGAGCGAATGCCGCCGCCGATCTGGATCGGCAGGTTCGGGTAGCGCTTGGCGATCGCGGTAACCACTTCACCGTTGACCGGCTGACCTTCGAATGCGCCGTTCAGATCGACCAGATGCAGACGACGGCAACCGCCCTCCACCCACTTGGCAGCCATGCTCACCGGGTCATCGGAGAACACTGTGGAATCTTCCATGCGGCCCTGGCGCAGACGTACGCAGGCACCGTCCTTGAGATCGATAGCGGGAATAATCAGCATCTGGCAAACCTTCAAATTTGAATGTTCAGCTTGGCTCGGAAATCAGTTTTTCTCGAGCGCCCACAGGTCGCTTTCGATGCTTTCAAACCGCTCTTTGAGGTGGGTCTGCACATCGAAAATCGCCCTGTTGTAATAGTGCGGAGCAATTTCGCGGGTAAACAGCTCAAGAATTTCCGCCGCCTCGAACGAACCCAGGTCGAGTTCGAACCGATCCTCCATGAACCGCTGGATCTTGCGGTTGGCCTCACTCTCCTGTTCGGGAGTGAGGGTCAGGATCGGCGGCTTGGACTTCTTGGCAGCCATTTACCAGCGACCGTCCCACGCGGCGAAGTTCTGCAGCAATTGCAGGCCATGGGTATGGCTCTTCTCCGGGTGGAATTGCACGGCGAAACGCGAGCCTTCGGCCAGCGCTGCAGCGAAATCGACCCCGTAATGACCGCTACCGACTACCTGCCGCGCATTGGCAGCGGCGATGTAGTAGCTGTGCACGAAGTAGAAGCGCGCCATGTCCGGAATGTCGTGCCACAGTGGGTGACTGACCTTCTGCTTCACCTCGTTCCAGCCCATATGCGGGACTTTCAGGTGCTCGCCATCTTCATGCAGGTCTTTGCCGAAGAACTTCACCGCGCCCGGGAACAGGCCGATGCAGTCGACGCCGTCGTTCTCTTCGCTGCTGTCGAGCAGGGCTTGCATGCCGACGCAGATGCCGAGAAACGGACGATCCTGGCTGACTTCACGCACCAGCGCGTCGAACCCGAGGCGACGGATCTCCGCCATGCAATCGCGAATCGCACCTACGCCGGGGAATACCACACGGTCGGCTTCGCGAATCACGTCGGCATCGCTGGTGATCAGCACCTTGCCGGCGCCAACGTGCTCGAGGGCCTTGGCGACCGAGTGCAGGTTGCCCATGCCGTAGTCGATAACTGCAACCGTCTGCATTACAGAACGCCTTTGGTCGATGGCATTTGCCCGGCCATGCGCTCATCCAGCTCGACGGCCATGCGCAGCGCGCGGCCGAAAGCCTTGAACACGGTTTCGATCTGGTGGTGGGTGTTGGTGCCGCGCAGGTTGTCGATGTGCAAGCTGACCAAGGCGTGGTTGACGAAGCCCTGGAAGAATTCCTGGAACAGGTCGACGTCGAAGCCGCCCACGGTGGCGCGGGTGTATGGCACGTGCATCTGCAGGCCTGGACGGCCGGAGAAGTCGATCACCACGCGCGATAGCGCTTCATCGAGCGGCACGTAAGCATGACCGTAGCGACGGATGCCTTTCTTGTCGCCGATGGCTTTGGCGAAGGCCTGGCCGAGGGTGATACCGACGTCTTCCACGGTATGGTGGTCGTCGATATGCAGATCGCCCTTGCATTCAATATCCAGGTCGATCAACCCGTGACGGGCGATCTGATCCAGCATGTGCTCAAGAAAAGGAACACCGATATCGAATCGGGCCTTTCCGGTGCCATCAAGGTTGATCGAGGCTTTGATCTGGGTTTCCAGAGTGTCGCGCTCGACAGACGCCTTACGTTCGGCCATCACCAGCTCCGCAAAATCATTGGGCGAAAAAGGCAGCCATTATAGGCACGCGGGGCCGAAACAGAAACACGCGACGTTAGATGCCTGACGGATAGAACGCCCGGCTGTCGCGGGTAGACATGTCCATACAAGCCATTACAGGCACCCCGAAAACAACTGTAGGAGTGAGCCTGCTCGCGATGAGGGCGTGACAGCCAACATTTCCGTGACTGTCAGACCGCTATCGCGAGCAGGGCTCACTCCTACAGGGGTACTACGTTTTGTTTAGTGGAACAGTACCGCCGTCTTCTGCAGGGTCACCCACACACCCCACGCCAACGGAATGCCCACCACCAGCCATGCAGCGATTGCCAGCGGCTTGCTGCCCGGTGCGGCTTTCCACTCCAGCACGGTGCTCGCATCAGCACCTTTGTCGTGGCCCAGCGCCTGTTCGGCGGCCAGTTCGGCGTCGGTCATGAAGTACTTGTCGGCCACCGGGCGCACCATCAGGTTGCACAGGAAACCCAGCACCAGCAGGCCGGCGAGGATGTACAGAGTGATGTCGTAAGCGGCAGCGCGTTCAACGCCGATGCTCAACTGATACTCACGCAGGTAGTTCACCAACACCGGACCGAGCACCCCGGCCGCAGCCCAGGCAGTCAGCAGGCGACCGTGGATCGCGCCAACCATCTGCGTACCGAACAGGTCGGCCAGATACGCCGGAACGGTCGCAAAACCACCGCCGTACATCGACAGAATGATGCAGAACGCCGCCACGAACAGCGCAACGTTGCCCAGATGGCCCATGTTCGGGATCAGCGCGTACAGGGCAAAACCGAGGGCGAAGAACACGAAGTAGGTGTTTTTGCGACCCAGGTAGTCCGAGAACGAGGCCCAGAAGAAGCGGCCACCGATGTTGAACAGGCTCAGCAGACCGGTGAAGCCGGCAGCGATCGCGGCGATCGAAGCCAGTTGCCCGGCGTCCAGTTGACCGAACGGCACGTCAACGCCCAGCAACTTGCCGCCGAACACTTCCTGCAGCAGTGGCGAGGCCATGCCGAGGATGCCGATACCGGCCGACACGTTCAGGCACAGCACCAGCCACACCAGACGGAACTGCGGGGTTTTCCACGCCACATTCACGTGCACGTGACGGTGGGTGATCATCGCGTTCGAGGCCTTTTTCGCCGGAGCAGTCCAGCCTTCAGGCTTCCAGCCGGTTGGCGGCACGCGGTAAGCCAGGGCGCCACCGATCATGAACACGAAGTAGATCGCGGCCATGGCCACGAAGCTTTGCCAGACGCCGACACCGGCAGGCGAAGCGAAGTGGCTCATCAGCGCAGTCGCCAACGGTGCACCGACCATCGCGCCGCCACCGAAACCCATGATCGCCATGCCGGTCGCCATGCCGCGCTTGTCCGGGAACCACTTGATCAGGGTCGATACCGGCGAGATATAGCCAAGGCCCAGACCGATACCGCCGATCACGCCGGAGCCGATCCACATCAGCCAGATCTGGTGGGTATAAATCCCCAGTGCCGAGATCAGCAAACCGCCGCACCAGCACAGTGCCGACACCACACCGGCCTTGCGTGGCCCGGCGTGTTCCAGCCAGCCACCCCAGATCGCTGCCGAGCAGCCGAGGAAGATGAAGAACAGGGTGTAGATCCAGCCGAGCATGGAGATCGGCCAGTCGCATTGCGAAGAGAAGACCTGAGCGATGAAGCTCATGTCGGGTGCGCAAGCCACTGGTGCGGTGACGCCCAGCGCCTTGGACAACGGCAACCAGAACACCGAGAAGCCATAGGCCATGCCGATGCACAGGTGGATGGCCAGAGCGGCCGGTGGAACCAGCCAACGGTTGAAACCGGGCTTGGCGATGATGCGTTCCTTGGACAGGAACGCAGGCTGGTCGGCGCGCAGGCCGTCCGCCGTGATGCTCGTGCTCATTGTGTATCCCCCAATTATTAGTATGGTTCGACAGCCACTGCTCACCCTCGGCCTTTATGCACGCAGGCATGACCGTTTTTTCGGGTGAAGCTCCTTGAAGGCGCGACGTTAAGTCGCAGAAGGACGGACGAACCGGCGAAGGTTACCATTTGCACGTGACAGAAAAACCAAACTGATATCACCTTTTTCATGTCATCTGATCCAGTCCCGTGCAGGAGCTGCGGAACGCTGCGATTTTTTGACCTTGTTTTGAAAGGCAAAATCTAAGGATCGCAGCCTGCGGCAGCGCCTACAGGGGGTACTTTTGAGGAGGCACCAATGCCTGTCACCGTTCAAATGCTTGAAGACGCCAGTTACCAGGATCAACAGGATCTGCAAAAAATCTATCGTGACGCTCCGCAATGGCTGTTCGCACCGTATTCCGGGGACGCTCAACTGATCGAAAGCAGCTTGGCTGACGGCTCTTTGATTGCAGGACGTTTCAACAATCGCCTGCTCGGTGCAGCACGCCTGACACGGCACGACAAGGTTTGGTACTTGTCACATTTGTGTGTACGAAAAGTCACCCGGCGCCGTGGGGTAGCCGAGCGTTTGGTGAACCAAGCACAGAAAATGGCGTCGCAAGCGGGTGCCCAACTACGCCTGCTGGCACCGGCCGGACACCTTGAAACCCAGGCGCTGGCCGCCAAATTGCAATTGCCGCTGGACGTCATCGCGACATGACAGCGCCCCGAACCGGGCGGATGCAGCGCTATACTCCCCGGCTAAATTACGAATTCGACTAACTACAAGGACTCGCCCATGAAAGCGTTCGGCAAAATCCTGGGTCTGGTACTTCTCGGGCTGTTGCTGATCATTGTGGCGGCGGGCTTCGCCCTGACCCACCTGTTTGATCCCAACGACTACAAAGACGAGATCCGCCAGATAGCCCGCGACAAGGCCCACATCGAGCTGACGCTCAATGGCGATATCGGCTGGAGCCTGTTCCCGTGGCTCGGCCTGGAACTGCACGAGGCCAGCGTCGCCACCCTGATCAATCCGACTGAACCGTATGCCGACCTGCAGATGCTTGGACTGTCCGTGCGCGTGTTGCCACTGTTGCGCCGCGAAGTGCAGATGAGCGATGTGCGCGTCGAAGGCCTGAACCTGCGCCTCAAACGCGACAAGAACGGCCACGGCAACTGGGAAGACATTGGCAAGCTGCCGACAGCCGCTGCACCTGCCGGCAGCTCGGCACCCGCCAGCGCACCTGCAGCAGAGGCCGCCGCCCAGCCGGAAAAACCGCCGCAGCCGATCCGCCTCGACATCGACAGCCTGACCGTCAACAACGCCCGCGTTGAATACAACGACGAGCAGACCGGCAAGCAGTACAGCGCCGAAAGCATCCAGCTGAGCACCGGTGCGGTACACGATTCGACCAACATTCCGCTGAAAGCCACGGCGTTCCTCAGCACCAATCAGCCTGTGCTGCGGGTGCGTACCGAACTCAACGGCGAGCTGCGCATCGAGCGCGCCTTGCAGCGCTACAAGTTCGAAGACATGAAATTATCCGGCGAACTGACCGGCGATCCGCTGCAGGGCAAGGCCATGACTTTCTCCGCCCAAGGGCAGATCTTGCTGGACAAGGCGGCGAACGTCGCCGAATGGACCGGGATCAAGATCTCCGCCAACCAGTTGCGCGCGCTCGGTGAGCTGAAAGCCAACGACCTCGACAAGACCCCGCAGATCACTGGCGGGATCTCGATCGCTCAGTTCGATCTGGCGAAATTTGTCGACAGCATCGGCCAGACGCTGCCGGCCATGGCGCCCGGCAGCCTGAGCAAGGTCGAACTGGTCAGCCGCGTGGCCGCCACGCCCACCAGCGTGGCCTTCGACAACATCAACCTGAAACTCGACGACAGCAGCTTCAGCGGGCGCATTGCCGTGGAAGATTTCGCCAAGCAGTCGCTGCGCGCGATCCTCAAGGCCGACACATTCGACGTCGACCGCTACCTGCCGCCGAAGTCGGAAAAAGCCAATAACGCCACGCAAGTGCGTCAGGCCGAAGTCGCCAGCACCGAAGCCGATGCCATGGCCGGTGCCGGCAGCACACCGCTGCCGGACAAGCCGAGCAAAAGCGCCTGGAGCACCGAGCGCCTGCTACCGGTCGAGCGTCTGGCCAAACTCGACGTCGATGCCGACCTGACCTTCGGCCAACTGACCCTCGACAAACTGCCGATCCAGAACGCCGCGCTCAAAGCCACCGGCCAGGGCGGCCTGCTGACCCTGGAGAACCTGCGCGGCGGCCTGTACAACGGCGACTTCGAAGCCAAGGGCACCCTCGACGTGCGCCCGAGTGCGCCGGTGCTGAACCTGCAAACCAGAATCAACCGCGTGCCGGCCGAGAAAATCCTCGAAAGCCAGGGCAAGAACCCGCCGGTCAAAGGTCTGGTCACGCTGACCAGCAGCCTCACCGGCAGCGGCAACAGCCAGCAGGCGCTGATCGAAACCCTCAACGGCAACGCCAGTTTCGTGATCAACAACGGTGTGCTGCTCAACGCCAACCTTGAACAGCAACTGTGCAAAGGCATCGCCACCCTCAACCGCAAAACCCTCAGCGGCGAGCCGCGGGGCAAGGACACGCCGTTCCAGGAACTCAAGGGCAACCTGACCTTGCGCAACGGTATCGCCAGCAACCCGGACCTGAAAGTGCGCATCCCGGGCATGACCGTCAACGGCGATGGTGACATCGACCTGCGGGTGCTGGGCATGGATTACCGCGTCGGCATCATCGTCGAAGGCGACACCAGCGCGATGCCGGATCCGGCCTGTCAGGTCGGCGAGAAATTCGTCGGCATCGAGTGGCCGCTGCGCTGCCGTGGTCCGCTGGAGCTGGGCGCCAAGGCCTGCCGTGTGGATAACGAACGTCTCGGCCAGGTCGCGACCAAAATGGCCGGTAACAAACTCAGCGAGAAGATCGATGAAAAACTCGGCGACAAGGTCAGCCCGGAATTGAAAAACGCATTGAAGGGGCTGTTCAAGCGATGAGAGCGGAGCAGTTTTCCACGGCGGTGCTGGAATGGTTCGACCGCCACGGCCGCCACGATTTGCCTTGGCAGCAAGACATCAACCCGTATCGGGTGTGGGTGTCGGAGATCATGTTGCAGCAGACCCAGGTCAGCACCGTGCTCAATTACTTCGACCGCTTCATGGCCGCGTTGCCAACGGTGCAAGCCCTGGCCGCAGCGCCGGAGGACGAAGTGCTGCACCTGTGGACCGGACTGGGTTACTACACCCGCGCGCGCAACCTGCAGAAGACCGCGAAGATCGTCGTCAGCCAGTACGGCGGCGAATTTCCGCGGGACGTCGAAAAACTGACGGATCTGCCGGGTATCGGCCTGTCCACCGCCGGGGCCATCGCCAGCATCAGCATGGGCCTGCGCGCACCGATCCTCGATGGCAACGTCAAACGCGTTCTCGCGCGTTTCACTGCGCAAGAGGGTTACCCGGGTGAACCGAAGGTCGCCAAACAGCTGTGGGCCAACGCAGAGCGTTTCACGCCGCACGATCGGGTCAACGCCTACACCCAGGCGATGATGGATCTCGGTGCCACGCTGTGTACGCGGAGCAAACCGAGCTGTCTGCTGTGTCCGCTGGAAAAGGGCTGCGAAGCGCACATGCTCGGCCTGGAGACGCGCTACCCGATCCCCAAACCGCGCAAGGCGATCCCGCAAAAACGCACGCTGATGCCGCTGCTGGCCAATGGCGAAGGCGCGATTCTGCTTTATCGCCGCCCGTCCACAGGGCTGTGGGGCGGCTTATGGAGCCTGCCGGAACTCGACGATCTCGACGACCTGCAGCATCTGGCCGATCAGCACTCGCTGACCATGGGCGAGCAGCAAGCGCTGCCAAGCCTCGTCCACACCTTCAGCCACTTCCAGCTGTCCATCGAACCCTGGCTGGTTCACGTGCAGGAGGCAGGCCACCACGTGGCCGAGGCCGACTGGCTCTGGTATAACCTCGCCACCCCGCCGCGCCTGGGCCTTGCCGCCCCGGTCAAAACCTTGCTCGAACGCGCGGCCGCCGTATTGAACGCAGGAGAGTCGTCATGACCCGCACCATCATGTGCCGCAAGTACAAAGAAGAACTGCCCGCGCTGGAACGCGCTCCTTTCCCGGGCGCCAAAGGTCAGGATATTTTTGACCACGTCTCGGCCAAGGCCTGGGCTGACTGGCAGAAACACCAGACCCTGCTGATCAACGAAAAGCGTCTGAACATGATGAATGCCGAAGACCGCAAATATCTGCAGGGCGAAATGGACAAGTACTTCTCCGGCGAGGATTACGCCAAGGCGGAAGGCTACGTTCCGCCTGCTGAGTAAACCCGCAAAATCAGGGGGCGGATCGTAAGCGACGGAATTAATTTAAGAAATTTTAAAAAAGTCGTTGACGTAAATCCGAAAAACCCTTTTAATGCGCCCCGTTGCCCAGATAGCTCAGTCGGTAGAGCAGGGGATTGAAAATCCCCGTGTCGGCGGTTCGATTCCGTCTCTGGGCACCAAATACCGAAAACCCTGAATCGCAAGATTCAGGGTTTTTTTATGCCTGAAGAAAAGTGAAACACCCACACCGCATAAGAGCAGCCCCTGTTTCTTGCAAGGATGAATCAAGCCAATGGACATGCAAACCTCAAGCAAGCCGACCAACCAATACGAAGCCAAGACCGAGAAGCCGCAACCTCAATCTCTGGACACGTTTTTTGAGTTCATCGAAAAGCACAATTGGAAACTCTTCCGAATCGCATCACTTGGTTTTGGCTTTTTGATATTTCTTATCTACTTCTGCCAAAACCACTTCTATCCCGACTTCGATCTCTTCAGCTTTCTTTCGTTGCTTGCAACTGCCGCGCTCATCGGTGGCCTGATGGTTCTGGTAATTGCCTTTGGCTTTTGCGCACCCGGTTGGACTTGGTCAGAGGCTTTCTTTAGCGACAAGCCGGTACGCGAAGAGCTGGAGTATCGAATCAATGGAAATATGCCCAAGGAGCGCCTCGATCATCGCCTGATCAACCGCTACTTTTTCGCTCCAGGCTTCATATGCATGAGCATCCTATGGATGGCTCTATATTTTTTTGAAGGGGATACCGCCTACACCATCGGCCTTGTAGCAGGACCGTTTCTCAGCGGTCTACTTTTCGGTTCGATTTTGCAGAGAAATTACGAACTCCCTCCCTTTAGCTGGGCCAAGTTCACTGTCACAGCATTTCTCGTATTTTTCATCGCAAACATAGTTGCATTGCTGTCCACACTGGAGGTTGCCAGAGGCGTCCCTGAGGCCGTCAAAGCCGTCGGAGAGTATCCGTTCATGGCAGCCTGCTTCTTCGCCTCACTGGTGGTGTTTACCATCGTCACGGCAATAATCAGAGGTAATCCGCGCTTTGTGCTGATCGTCAGCCCGTTGTTTGCTGTCGTGCTGATGCTGTGGACCAATACCTGGATAGATCTTCCGGGCAAAATCGTCAAACTGCTTGGGCTGGGCAACTATCAAGCCGAACAAGTAATTCTCAGCAGCGATCTCTGCGAAAAATACAAAGCCATTGAGGGTTATGGCATCAAGAGCAATTGCGCATTGAATGACGTGCACGTGATCTGGTCGATGGGCAGTACCACTGTGATGACGTGGCAGTTTGCGAGTCAGGAATTAAAGGTAAAAATCCCCAGCAGCTCAATCCTTTCTACCAGGATCTTTGTGCCGAAAGCCTTACCCAAGCCTAAACCCCTGCCTTCTTCACTGCCAACATCTGACACAAGCACCCCACAGACGCCATGAGGTGGTGCCGCACCCTTCATTAACTGGCATCCTAGCGCCCATCAAGTCGCCTGATGGCGACCCGCCTTTTCAGGGTCTTGCTGCACAGGGATGATCATTCGCTAACCGGATTACTCCGCTTTACGCCATCCCTGGCAGGCGCGTGACAAGCGCAAGATTGAGTATGAAATACCGAAAAACCTGAATCGCAAGATTCAGGTTTTTTTATGCCTGCGATCTGATAGCGGCACAATTCAACCCTCTGCGCAGTCAAGAAAAACCCCGCGAGTCCTTTTTAGGCATCGCAGGTTTTTATTGCACAAATACGTGCCGGGTTTCGAACAAAGACGATCCGCGCTACTTTGGCCGCACCTTATGGAAGAGGGTCATCCGCTCGATGAACCAGAAAAGAACCCGCGTCCCCCTGCCCCATCCGCCACCCTATCGTCAGAGCCGGGTGGCATTCTGGCTGATGGTGCTGGTCGGCTTACTGATCGCCTTCCTCATCAGTGCGTCGATTTACCTGATCGTCCACAGCTTGATCAGCGGCTCCATTACTACCTGGAACC
Organism: Pseudomonas sp. GW823-FHT01D03; assembly: GCF_058798255.1. Classification (NCBI taxonomy): domain Bacteria; kingdom Pseudomonadati; phylum Pseudomonadota; class Gammaproteobacteria; order Pseudomonadales; family Pseudomonadaceae; genus Pseudomonas; species Pseudomonas sp. GW823-FHT01D03. The sequence continues at coordinate 121,502 of NZ_JBXAKK010000002.1, read as the reverse complement.
GATCGGGTCCACGCCATACCTACACCCTCGCGCTGCAACCCCGAATGTTTTGGTTCGAGATCGTGTCGCAGTGCGTCGGCACCTTATTCCTGATAGCCGTCGGCTGGATCGGATTATGGATTCACCGAATGGCGCAAGAGCCCAGTGACAAGCAGAAGGTCAGGCGCAAGCGCTAAATGAAGACCGGCCTCAGAGGGTGTTGACGTAGTCGACCGGCAACAAAACCGTGTCGAGCGCAGCGTCTACCGGCAGCGACACAACGCTAATCAGCGGGCAAACGATCATCATGTAGCAGATGACCGCAGAGGGCATGCCGTCTCCCCCCCTCACGCCAAGCAAGTGCAGGTTGCCATCGACACCCTTGTAGTACGGCTCCGCAGAATCACCGTTCAGGCGCCCCATCATCGTTCCACAACCCGCCAGCAGCAAAACCAGGCTCACCACTGAGCCAATACGCAAAATCCCTTTCAAACCAGTACTTCCTTGCATCACAAAACATAAGGCGCGGGATTGTACCCGCGCCTCGATTCTTCAATACACCCAACGTTATCCAGCGTCATTCCAATGGAACACCAGATTGCGCGCAGTGCCGCTGCCAACGTCTGTCACGTCACGCCGTGTTTCGCCATTGCGCGTGGCGACCACGGTGTACTTACCGGGTGGCAGTTGCACGTACACCAGCGGACCCGTTTGGGTGAGGGTCAGCACGGTTTGCCCCGGCGACTTTTCAATCATCACATCGACATCAGCGGTGTACTGGTCTTGCGCGCCCACCGCGAACGTCATGTGCAGGTTGTAACCGGTGGATAATGGACTACGCCTGCAGGACTGCATTGATTTTGTGACGCAGTGCTTCACGAATTCTCGAAAGCGCACTGCCTTCGGATCTGGAACGCAGCGCGTTCCGAATCGTTGCATTTACGCCTTGATGAAGCTCATGCTCAGGAGATCCCGCAAAGACCGAGTCCTTATGAACTCATGCAGCACTGCGCTCACCCACAGCGCCGTTATCGTCAATGAGCCCTTCCATGAGGCCGCGGCCGACGACTTTGTCCTTGGAGGCTTCACCTGGCGTCACGCCCTGCCCGACATCCAGCGACCGGCTGTCATCATCAACGCCGCCACTTCGGTCCGCTGCCGACACTATTCGCGCTTCGCCGATTACCTGTTCGCCAACGGCTTCGACGTGATCACCTACGACTACCGAGGCATCGGCGAATCGCGCCCGGCCACCCTGAAAGGCCTTGAGGCCTCATGGACCGACTGGGGCGCGCTGGATTTCGAAGCGATGCTCAAACGCGCGCAACGGGAATTCCCCGGCCAGCCAATTGATGTGGTCGGCCACAGTTTCGGCGGTTGCGCGGCTGGGCTCGGCGAGTCCGGGCAGGTCATTCGTCGGCTGGTGACGGTCGGCGCGCAGTTCGCCTACTGGCGCGACTATGCGCCGGCACAGCGCTGGCGCATGTTTGGTCAATGGCATTTGCTGATGCCGCTGCTGACGCGGCTCTGCGGCTATTTCCCGGGCAAACGCCTCGGCTGGCTGGAGGACACGCCAACAGGCGTCGTACGCGACTGGAGCACGCCTGCCGCGCGCTACGAGCAGCGGCCGAGCGGGCGCCGACTGCTGAAGACAACCGGTCGCTTGCCCTTCGCCAACGTCCGCGCACAAACCTTGGCGATCAGCTTCAGCGACGACCCTTACGGCACGATCCCGGCCATCGAACGCCTGCTCGGCTACTTCAGCCATGCGCACAAAACCCACCTGCGCATCGAGCCGCAGGACATCGGCGAACAACAAGTCGGACATTTCGCCTTTTTTCGTAGCGCATACCAAGCCACACTATGGCCCATCGCTCTGACCTGGCTGCAAACCGGCGAGCTGGCCCCCGCCACACCCGGGCGGCCAGTGCCGCGCAGCCGAGCCCTTTCAACGCACGACGGAACACACCATGGCCTCCGCCAACAAGCAGCAAAAACGCGCCGCCCGGGCCAAGACCAAGGCCAAGCAGAACCGCAGCAAACGCGCCGAGGCGCCGGTCGAACTGGACCCGAACGATGATCGCATCGACTTCGAGTCGGTGGATCTGACCGAGCTGTTCAAGAAAATGATCGACGCCGAGAAGATCAGCCAGCAAGCCATGTGCACCGCATTCCTCGAAGACCCGCTGCTGGAGCTGGTTTACGAGCAGGAAGGCGAAGAAGGCGCGATGGACTTCATCCTTGCCGCTCTGATCGAGTATCGCCAGTGGTCGCAGGAAACCGACGAAGCCGGCGCCCTGGCGTGGATCGAATCCCCGGCCTTCCAGGCCGACTATGTGGCGGCGTCCGACACGATTGCCGCACAAACCCAACAGAAGAACTGAGTTCCCATGGCATCCCTGAACAAGCAACAGAAACGCGCCAAGCGCGCCAAGGCCAAAGCTAAGCACATCCGCATGGTCGGCCGTAAGCCGCTGGACCAGGACGACAACCTCGGGCATCTGGACGAGCCGATCCCGGAATACACCCTGGCGATGTTCAGCAAAATGCGCGACGCCGAAGCCGTCAGCCGCAACGAAATGCTGCTGACCCTGCTACGCGAACTGGCGTTCATCATCGTTGACCATCCAGAGCTGCTGGACATGGAAAACGCCGAGAACGAAGGCATGGCCGCCACTCACCTGGCCGCCGACATGCTGATCGACTACCGCATGTGGGCCGACGGCATGGACATCGAAACCGCCCAGGCCTGGCTGACCGAGCCACAGTTCATCACCGATTTCGGGATTGCGCTGGATACTTACGGCAAGTCGCTGGATGCCCAGGAAGACAAGGGCGAATAAACCCCGCGCACAAATAAAAACGGCCGCTCGTCATCACTGACAGCGGCCGTTTTGCATTACGCGCTACGGATCAGTTCAACACCACCGCACCACGTTTTTCCAGCTTGCGACGGCGTGCCACCAGCAGGCCGGCGGCAACGACCATGAGGCTCAGCAGGCCGGTTGCGAGGATTTCCACGCGATGGGCTTCCTGGAACAGCATGATGGTCAGGGCCGCGACGATGAAGATGATCACCGCGTAGGTCAGGCCCGGGAACAGCCACATGCTGAAGACGATTTTCTCGCCGCGGGCCATGCGCTGTTTGCGCATGCGCAGTTGCGAGAACGCGATCACCAGGTACACCAGCAGCGCGATGGCGCCGGAGCTGGCCAGCAGGAATTCGAACACTGCAGCCGGGGCCACGTAGTTGGCGAAGGTGCAGAGGAACGCCGCGCCGGTCGACAGCATGACTGCCCAGTAAGGCGTACCGCTTTTGTTGACCCGGGTCGACATCGCCGGTGCGTCACCGCGCTTGCCGAGGGAGAAAAGCATGCGCGACGAGGTGTACAGCGCCGAGTTCAGGCAGCTGGTTACCGCGACCAGAACCACGATGTCGACGATCATTTTCGCGTTCGGAATGCCCATGCGCTCAAGCACGGTCTGGTAGGAACCGAGGCTGGCCAGCGCAGGATCGTTCCACGGCACCAGGGCCACAACGATGAAGATCGATACGAGGTAGAACAGGCCGATCCGCCAGATCACCGAGTTGGTGGCCTTGGAAATCTGCTTGCCCGGGTTCTTCGACTCCGCGGCCGCGATGGTCACGATTTCGGTACCCATGAACGAGAACATGGTGGTCAGGATTGCACCCAGTACCGCGCCCATGCCGTTTGGCAGGAAGCCGCCGGAATCAAACAGGTGCGAAACACCGCTGACCTGGCTGTTCGGCAGGAAGCCGAAAACGGCCGCAAGACCCAGCGCGATGAAGCCGATGATCGCCAGGACTTTGATCAAGGCAAACCAGAATTCGAATTCACCGTAATTTTTCACGCTGAACAGGTTGGTGACCGTCAGCAGCATGGTGATGATCAGTGCGAACGCCCAGATCTCGATCCCCGGGAACCAGGCATGGAGGATGGTCGCGGCGGCGTTGGCTTCCAGCGGAATCACCAATACCCAGAACCACCAGTACAACCAGCCGATGGTGAAACCGGCCCAGTGCCCGATGGCACGGTCGGCGTATGTCGAGAACGAGCCGGTGTCGGGCGATGCGACAGCCATCTCACCGAGCATACGCATCACCAGCACCACCAGAGTACCGGCGGCGGCGTAGGCCAGCAGCACGGCAGGGCCGGCGGCAGCGATCGCGTGGCCGGAGCCAACGAACAGACCGGCGCCGATAACACCGGCGATCGACAACATGGTCACATGACGCGGTTTGAGCCCCTGTTCGAGGCCATTGGAGCTTGGGGTACTGCTCATCGGAACTACCTTTGCGAGGAAAGCGATTGCGTCCGTCCTGTCTGGTATTTCCTTCTCGTAAAAAGAAACCAACAGGGCGTTCCAGATTCTGCACGCAATAAATGCGCCAAAATGTTTCAAACACTTATAGGCCGCGGTTTTCAGCGAGACCGGACAGTCATCGCAAGTCATTGGAATGAATGGCAATTCGCCAGAGCGTTACCCTGCGACTCACTTTTCAAACGAATCTGCGCACCAGAAACACACTGAAAAAGTGTGGGATGCACAATAAAAGGGCGATTCAGGAACGTTCGGCCGGATAGCGCTTCCAACACCCCGCCAAAGCTGGCAACATCGCGCCTTTTTTTACGCGACGCCCACGGGTTTGCACGATCAAACACCCGTTCGGTTGTTGATGGGGCGACAGTCTGCTGTGCCGATGCGACAACCTGCCACACGCCACACGCCATCCGCTTACCGCTCGTAGCGCTGTTGGCTGCCATTGAAACGCTATGCTAGCTTGGCCGCCTCGCCAGGAAGGCCCGCCAACAGCAGGAGCGCAACATATATGAGGAACGCACATGGCTGAGGCCACGCCCGCGCTTGAAATCCGCAACTTGCACAAACGCTACGGACAGCTTGAGGTGCTCAAAGGTATCTCGCTGACCGCCCGCGACGGCGATGTGATCTCGATCCTCGGTTCCTCCGGTTCCGGCAAGTCCACGTTCCTGCGTTGCATCAACCTGTTGGAAAACCCGCACCAGGGCCAGATTCTGGTGGCCGGTGAAGAACTCAAGCTCAAGCCCGCCAAGAATGGTGAACTGGTTGCCGCTGATGGCAAACAGATCAACCGCCTGCGTTCCGAGATTGGTTTTGTATTTCAAAACTTTAATCTGTGGCCGCACATGAGCGTGCTCGACAACATCATCGAAGCCCCACGCCGCGTGCTCGGCCAGAGCAAGGCCGAGGCGATCGAAGTCGCCGAAGCGCTGCTGGCCAAGGTCGGCATCGCCGACAAGCGCCACGCCTACCCGTCGCAACTGTCCGGTGGTCAGCAACAACGCGCGGCGATTGCCCGCACGCTGGCGATGCAGCCGAAGGTGATTCTGTTCGACGAGCCCACCTCCGCGCTTGACCCGGAAATGGTTCAGGAAGTACTTAGTGTCATCCGCGCACTGGCCGAAGAAGGCCGCACCATGCTGTTGGTGACCCACGAAATGGGCTTTGCCCGTCAGGTGTCCAGCGAAGTGGTGTTCCTCCACCAGGGGCTGGTGGAAGAGCAAGGATCGCCTCAGCAGGTGTTCGAAAACCCGCTTTCGGCGCGCTGCAAACAATTCATGTCCAGCAACCGCTAACGGAGCAACATGCATGCAGAATTTTAAAAAGGTCTTCCTGGCCGCCGCCGTCACCCTCGCGTTCAGCGCCGGTGCCATGGCCGAGACTCTGAAGATGGGCATCGAAGCGGCTTACCCGCCGTTCAACAACAAAGACGCCAGCGGCAACGTGGTCGGCTTCGACAAAGACATCGGCGACGCCCTGTGCGCCAAGATGAAAGTCGAGTGCAGCGTGGTCACCTCCGATTGGGACGGCATCATTCCTGCGCTGAACGCCAAGAAGTTCGACTTCCTGGTCTCCTCGCTGTCGATCACCGAAGAGCGCAAGGGCGCGGTAGATTTCACCGACCCGTACTACTCGAACAAGCTGCAGTTCATCGCGCCGAAAGATAAAGACTTCAAAACCGACAAGGATTCGCTCAAAGGCAAGATCATCGGCACCCAGCGCGCAACGCTCGCTGGCACTTGGCTTGAGGACACCTACGGCAGCGATATCGAAGTCAAACTCTACGACACCCAGGAAAACGCCTACCTGGACCTGACCTCCGGTCGTGTCGACGCGATCCTCGCCGACAAGTACGCCAACTACGACTGGCTGAAAAGCGACGCCGGCAAGAACTACGAGTTCAAGGGCGACGCGGTCGTGGAAAGCGACAAGATCGGCATCGCCGTGCGCAAAGGCGATCCGCTGCGTGAGAAGCTGAACGCCGCACTGAAGGAAATCGTCGCTGACGGTACCTACAAGAAGATCAACGACAAGTACTTCCCGTTCAGCATCTATTGATCTGACCTGCGGGACCGGCACCGTGATCCGACGGCGCCGGCTCCCGGCCTTGCCTGCCGCGATTTGAAAAGAAATCCATGATTATCGACCTCTACGGATTCGGCCCGGCCCTCGCCGCCGGTGCGCTGATGACCGTCAAACTGGCGCTGACGGCCCTGTGCCTGGGACTGGTGCTCGGTCTGCTCGGCGCCTTGGCCAAGACTTCCCCGTACAAGCCGCTGCAATGGCTTGGCGGTACTTATTCGACCCTGGTGCGTGGCGTTCCGGAATTGCTCTGGGTGCTGTTGATCTACTTCGGTACGGTTAACCTGATGCGCAGCCTCGGTGAGTTTTTCGGCAACCCCGACCTGCAACTCAGCGCCTTCGCCGCTGGCGTGATTGCCCTTGGCCTGTGCTTCGGCGCCTACGCCACGGAAGTGTTCCGCGGTGCAATCCTTGCCATTCCCAAGGGCCATCGTGAAGCGGGTGTGGCGCTGGGCCTGTCGAAATGGCGGATCTTCACCAAGTTGATCATGCCGCAGATGTGGCGCATCGCCCTGCCAGGCCTGGGCAATCTGTTCATGATCCTGATGAAAGACACCGCGCTGGTCTCGGTGATCGGCCTGGAAGAAATCATGCGTCACGCGCAGATCGGTGTGACCGTGTCGAAACAACCGTTCACCTTCTATCTGGTGGCGGCGGTCATGTATCTGGGCCTCACCGTGCTGGCGATGACCGGCATGCATTTCCAGGAAAAACGCGCCGCTCGCGGCTTTGCGAGGAGCACTTCATGAACTGGGAAGTGATCATCAAGTGGCTGCCAAAACTGGCGCAGGGCGCGACCCTGACCCTGGAGCTGGTGGCGATTGCCGTGATTGCCGGTCTGTTGCTGGCAATTCCACTGGGCATCGCCCGCTCTTCGAAGCTGTGGTACGTGCGCGCCTTGCCCTACGCCTACATCTTCTTTTTCCGTGGCACGCCGTTGCTGGTGCAACTGTTTCTGGTCTATTACGGCCTGGCGCAGTTCGATGCGGTGCGTAACAGCGCGCTGTGGCCTTACCTGCGCGATCCGTTCTGGTGTACTACCGCGACCATGACCCTGCACACGGCGGCATACATCGCCGAGATCCTGCGCGGCGCGATCCAGGCGATTCCGCCGGGCGAAATCGAGGCGGCGCGGGCATTGGGCATGTCCAAACCCAAGGCAATGTTCTACATCATGCTGCCGCGAGCGGCGCGCATCGGCCTGCCGGCCTACAGCAATGAAGTGATCCTGATGCTCAAGGCCAGCGCGCTGGCGAGTACCGTGACCCTGCTGGAACTGACCGGCATGGCCCGCACGATCATTGCCCGCACCTACCTGCCGGTGGAAATCTTCTTCGCCGCCGGCGTGTTCTATCTGCTGATGTCCTACGTGCTGGTGCGCGGCTTCAAGCTGCTGGAGCGCTGGCTGCGCGTCGATGCCTGCCAAGGGCGTTGAAACTTCACACGTGCTGACGGGCGAGACCCTACTCGCCCGCTTCACCGCGCTGGATGCTTTTCTGATTGAACATCAGGCGCTGTGGAAACCTCGTCCGTTCACTCATCTTTCGCTTCCATGGGAAGCCGCCTACCCCGAGTTGTCCAAGTGGCTACGCGGACGATCGCTGGAAGATGCAAAGCGGGCGCATAACCATCCTGCCGATCTCGTCGATGCCCTGGAGCCGTTCGCTGCATTGGCGGAGTTGTCGGCTGAGCTGAGCGCGGTCGGTGAGTTGCCGGGACATGCGCTGGAGACTGCAGGCCACCGATTGAATGTCGATGTGCCGGGGCGCAAGTGGCAGCAGATCGAAGCCTTCGCCAGTCGCTTGTCTTTCGCCTCGCAGCCGACGCACTGGCTGGACTGGTGTTCCGGCAAGGGACATCTGGGCCGACGCCTGTTGGGTACGGGGCAACAACTGACTTGTATCGAATACGATCCGGCGTTGGTCGCCAGTGGTCAGGCATTAAGTCAGCGCCGTCATTTGCACGCCCTGCATGTCGAGCAGGATGTACTGGCGGCAGACGCAGCGAGTGTTATAAGTGCTCAGCACACCCCGGTCGCCCTGCACGCCTGCGGCGATCTGCATGTGCGCCTGATGCAACTGGCGAGCGCTGCAGGATGTCAGCAGATGGCCATCGCCCCGTGCTGCTACAACCGGATCAATCGCAGCGAGTACCAGGCATTGTCCTCAGCGGGCTTGCGATCCGCCCTACAGCTCTCGCTCGAAGATCTGGCACTGCCCATGAGCGAAACCGTCACCGCCGGTGCAAGAGTCCGACGTCAGCGCGACACCTCCATGGCCCGGCGCCTGGCTTTCGATTTGCTGCAACGGCAAGTGCGCTGCGTCGACGAATACCTGCCCACCCCGTCCCTGCCCAGCGCCTGGCTGGACAAACCTTTCGCCGATTACTGCCGCGATCTGGCAGCACTGAAAGAGTTATCCACAATCGGCACGCCAGATTGGCAGGCACTGGAAGCCGCCGGTTGGCAGCGGTTGGCCGAAGTTCGCAACCTGGAATTACTGCGCGGACTGTTCCGACGACCGCTGGAGCTTTGGCTGAATCTTGATCGAGCCATTTTCCTCACCGAACAGGGATACGTCGTACGCCTAGGCACCTTCTGCGACGCACCGCTGACTCCGCGTAATTTTCTGCTGCTGGCCGAGCGCGCTTGAAATCTTTACAGCCTGTGGATAACTCTGTTGATGGTTTTCCCGTGGATCCAATATCTACGGCTATTGCATGGCAAAAACACCATTGGTCATTTTTTGTTCATATAGATAAAAAACCCGTAAAACAGGGCTTTGCGCGCAAAATGAGAATGTGTCCACAAAATCCCCTGCAACACCGCCGTGGCGCCCATCCGTTGTGCATAAGCTTCCAATCAAAAGGACATAAACGGGTGAAATGGGTGCTTGAACGGTGCAGAAATCCTGCCCTCACGCTCATTCTGGCTTGATCGCGTAGCACCTCGGCTTTGCGGCTAAAAACTCGGCGACACCGCTCACGCCAAGCCTGATCCAGCGCCTGCGTAAAAATAGTCTGAATTCAGGGGTTTACAGAACCAACCCAATCGCTATAATCGTCGCCCACACGCCGGTATAGCTCAGTTGGTAGAGCAACTGACTTGTAATCAGTAGGTCCCGGGTTCGACTCCTGGTGCCGGCACCATACAAAAGAAGGGCTTGCAGCGATGCAGGCCCTTTTTTTTGGTTTACACGTAACAAGCCACGTAACAGGAATGTTCGTTAGCGCTCCGGAAACGCGTCCGGCACCTACCGCTTTTTAACCATCGGTTTTCAGAGAAGGGATGCGATGAACTGGAAAAAATTGGATTGGAAGTTCTTCCTTACCCTATTCGGGACGATTGCGGGTGTAGTCGTCCCTGTATATCTGTGGCAAGCGGATTTCTCTTCCCGATCGTTAGGCTTGAAGCTGCTTTCTACATCGGCTCTGCAACCTGCAGCCGACATTCAAGATCTCCAGATTTTTTTGAACGGAAAAAAGATCGAGTCTCCGTATCTGTCATCTTTTGAACTGATAAACACTGGCTCTAAACCTGTGTTGAGCGCTGACTTCGAATCTCCTATCGAGATTTTTCCAACAGGTGGTGCCAAGCTTATTAGCGCCCAGGTAACGACTACAGAACCCGAAAACATCCCAGTGAAAATAACGTTCGATGATCAGCACATTCTGATTGCGCCTTTCCTTTCGAACCCAAAAGACACCGTCGCCTTTTCAATCATCACATCCGGCAAGCCACCAGATTTCGAGCCTCGCGCCAGAATTGCAGGCATTAAATCGATCACGTTCGAAGACTCGACCTCCAAGAAAGGCGAATACAGCGCGACCTCCATCAATCTAGCTCTAGCCTTCGCACTACTGATTCCGTACCTGGTATTTCTCATCTCGACGGTGACAGGGGAGGTATTACCAATATCAAGACCACTCGCTTTCTTCATCTCGACTACTTGTTACGTAGGATTAGTCAAAGCGCTTACGGATGCTTATGCCATCTTTGAGCCATGGCCATCTCGCACAGCAATAGTCGTTGCTATCGCGATTTCAGGGTTGGCTTTAGGGATCTTCGTCGTCATAAGAAGCATGCGATCTGCCTTCAGGGCCAAGCGCGAAAAATCGAAGGGACCGGATCAGCCATTCGCTTCCCCTCCATGGAAGTAAGCACGACACATCTCAATAACGGTGCTGCCAATAGGCGATTGAAATAGGGGTCATAAAATAGGGGTCAGACCACGTTTTGAGCTGAGACTGTGGCCTGACTCTATTTTTCCCCGCCTTATTTTGCTCGTGTCACCACGGAGCTAAGGTCGGTGAAAACGCTTTGAGAAACCCCGGCCTTCCTTTGCTCCTCAGTGGCCGAAGAGAGCGGCAGCAGCGTTACGCGCGAGGCCTTTCCAGACTTCATCTGACGTACTGATTCCATCAAGTCCGCCTGAAATCGCCCTAGTTCATTTGCCATACCTTTTCTTCGCCTTCAGCTATTTTCTCCAACGCTCGCTTGCTGAACTTATGCAGCTTGAACCGAAAGCGAAATCCGCCTTCCAAGTTGCTGCAACGCACGCTCAACATTCTCGATTTTGGAATGATGCAGAAAATCTACCAGGCGATCGACTTGGGGCCGTTGTACGCCGAGACGACGTGCCAACTCGGCCTTGCTTAAACCTGACTCCAAAAGCGTATTCCACAGAGCAACCTTTGCTGCAGTCAGCGCAGGCAGACGCAATACGACGTCACTTGCCTGTTCTCCTGCCTGCCCGGTCGGAATCAACCGGCGATCATCAACGTATATCGAGAGCGCCGTCTCGATTGCATCAATGGCGGTGTCCAACGCTTGCTCGAGGGTGTCGCCAACGGCGTGCATCTCAGGAATTTCTGCGCAGGACAACCAGACACTATCCGGCTCTTCGTGAACTTCCAACGCATATTCGAACATCACGATTCCTCTCATGGGGTACAGCTGAGCCTCAATCCCTGAGGCCCAGCTGTTTGATTATCGATTTTCTCAACCCTTCGCCCATTTCCTTGGCTCCATGATCAGGAAACACAGTTGATTTGCCATTCAAGGAAACCTTGAAGTGACTGCCCTTGCCGGCTTGAAACTCAACGCCTTGGGCTTTCAACCATCGCCGAAACTCGCTGTACTTCATGTGCATCACTCGCCGTTTCGGTAAAGCGAATGTGCAACATATTTGCTGCATTCGCAACATAAATGTTGCACTACACCGAGATGGCAACGGCCACCACCTGGCCACGATTGCGCATCCGTCCTCCGCAAGCTACCGTCAATCCCATCGCTGTCAATTCAGCGACCGGGCCTGAGAACCCGGGTAAGATACAGGCGCACCAGCGCCCCAAACCCATGATTGCCGGCGCTTTTTTTGCACCCGCACTCACGTGTAATGGCGGCTGTGCGTGGGAGACCTTCGGGTCTGCCGGGTTCCTGTATCTCCGGTTTCTCAGCCTGCGCATAGCTGCCACCCTTTCGCCTGAGAACGAAAAATGGCGGCTCTCATTTGATACAGGGAGTTCACAAATGAATGCCATTGATCCATCCGTAATCCGCCGCGCTGCCACACCGGTTACCTCACTCCACGCCTTACGTACGGCAGGTGAAGCGATATGACCGACTACCTCGATTTGAAAACACCAGGCCTTACGCACTTTTCCTTTCAGGCCAATCAAGCGCTGTTCCGCACCAATCGTGGTGTGCCGGTAATAGCCGCCCTTTCTCACGCCTCCCACTTGCTTCACATCTCACGATTGCTCACTGCGGACACTTCAGTCTCGCGCGATCCGGATCTTCACGCTTATGCCTCTCAGTACCTGCAGGAGTTAAGCAAGACGCTGATCGACGATGTGGTGAAAGTATTGGATGCGCCAACAGCAAGCCATTGACGTAAACCGCCAATAAAAAGCCCTCGCGGTACTGCGAGGGCTTTTTGCGTTTCAAACCTGACTGATCTCAAACACATACGAAATCCTGCGCTGACTCGCACTCCACACATAACGCAAATGCTTGCCCTGTTTCGGAATCGATACCGCTGGCGGGCGGAACGCAGCAACACATTCGTGCCCCGTTAGGCGAACACTGTTGTAGAGCAGTCCCCAGGATGCAGACTCGCGCAGTTGTCGGGCAAATGCCTGGGATGGGCCGTAGGCTTCCGGGTCGGGTTGATGCAAATGTGCGAAACCATCACGAACATCGTGCAGCGGCTTAACCACCCGATTGACGTAAGTACGCATGGTCAACTCAAGATCCGCTTCGTTGGTGGCCGCGAGGAAGCGTTCCTGGTGATAGCAAGTTTCGGCGATGGCCGCGGCCTGGCTGCTGGCGGCGTAGTAGACGCCGAAGGTGCCATCGGTGAAGCGGCTGCTTTTGCCGATATGGGTAAACGCCGCCATCACCGGGGTTGAACCGGGGCCGGAGAGCCGGTCTTCGGGGCGCACGCGGGCGAGGACGCCGGCCTGCTCGATCAGGCGATCGTTGGTCAGTGCTTCCAGCGCGTAGGCGATTTCCAGGTCTTCGGGGTCGAGCACGTCTTCGAACAACGCAATCGGCGGGAAGCTGCTGTTGACGATCCGGTAGGCCTTCGGCCATTGCGGCTCAGCCAGCGGCGGGGCCTTCAACCGCGCACCCCATCGAGGTAGCGGCGCACATCAGCGATGTCGACCACCCTACCCACCAGCATGTAATCCAGCGCCGTTCGACCATTGAATGGCGCAGCGGTGTTGGGGCTGCTGACCCACGTATAAGCACGCTCGCGACTGTTGCTGAAGATGATGCTCAAGGCCTTGTGAATGCCCATCAGATACGAGATGCGCTCCAGTGTGTCGTGCGGCAGGCGAATGTTCGGCGGCAGGTGTTTGTACTTGTAGAACGTGGTGTTGCCGACGCCGCCCAGCAAAGTGCGCTGCTGTTCGGCGTTGCAACCCCAGCGCTCCATGAGATTGAAGAAAAACTTCAGCGCGACGCGCCCGGCCTCGGGGACGTCGAGTTGTTCACGCGGGGTGAGGGCTGGGGATGAGGTAGGCATGGTCGTCCTTCTTGGCTGGTCCGCAAGCTGAGCGTAGTACACATATGAATTTTTACAAAAGATCTATTCGCATGCGAATAAGAACCTTGAAATTCCAAGGTTGACACCTCTATGTTCCGTGGCAGAGAATCTGGCTCAAGAGCGCGAAACCGACTGCCTTCAGGTGGCAATAGTCGGCGTTAGGAACCCCGTTGATGACCTGAAAATCAGCGTTCGGGTGAGACCTCTTCTCCCCTGCTTGAGGGAGCACAATATCAAGCAACATTCATGTGAAGGGCAGCCTGAGAAGGCTGCCCTTTTTCGTTTGAGCTACCGGTAATGTCGATACAACAGCTCACCATGCCGATGCTTGTTCAGGCCTTTCTTGTCACAGTTCATGAAATTCCAGAGTACGTTGCCGCGCTCAACATGAACCACCACCAGCATCTGGTATCTCGCGTTGTAAGCACCGATGAAAGAGAGTCGAAACGAGGCGTCATCGTAGGAAACCCGCCATATCTCTAACGGCCTCGTCAGGGTATCTCGCGCAAATTCGGTGAACCGCTCACGGGCATTCGGGCGCTTTTCCACCGTATGAAGCAAATGCTCGCGCTTCACCAAAATCGGCACATATGGCGTTTCGATCAGAACAGCATCAAGACCATGATCAAGTCCGAAGCCTCTGGCAACCTGCTCCCACGCTGCATTAAGACTCAGTTCACCTGGCAGCTCTCTAACCGCAGAAATCAGAAGGCCGGGGTCAATATCGCGAATATCCGGCAGGCCCAGATCTTTCCAGTTTTTTTGATTGGGTAACGCCCTGCTCCCCTGCAAACTCATGGCATCGACTCGCTAGCTTCGCGGATGCCGGCATTGCCTGGAAATCCATGGCCTCGGACTAGAAGTCCCGAAAATAACTACCTGATATTTCAGCCACTTGTGCTTCGGCGGTAAATAAGCCCGTTCGCTCTTTTCTTAGGAGGCTTCCGACAACGGTGCAAAACAGTGGCGTTTCGGTGTGGGAAACATTCAAAAAAGCTGTAGTCCCGAGACGTAAAAAAATGCCCGACTCGTCCGAATCGGGCACTTTTCTTGACCCCAATCACCCCCACGTCATCAAAAATCCCGATCCTGTGTCAGCTTCCAGCCATCGGCGGGGACATCAATTCGCTACTAAACCCGCGACAACTATGCTCAGGTGCTGGAATATAGCCGGCATATGACGCCGGATCGGCAGTCTCGTAAACAACAATACCCAGCCCACTTCAGAGGGCATTACCCATGGATAGCAGAACCTTACGCAACCTCATGCGCATCGTGCAGACCGGCTCGTTGTCGGCCGCAGCCGAGCATTCGTGCCTGACTGTGCAGGCCTTGGCCGCGCAGTTGAACAAGGTCGAAGAGCAGTTCGGTTTCCGCTTGTTTCGACGTTCCAACAAAGGGCTGACGCTGACGCCGCAAGGCACGGAGCTGACGCCCTACATGGACAAAGTGCTGATTGCCACGCGACAGATGGAAGAAAAGGTCGAGGCGCTCAAGGTGCCGGGCCAGCGTACATTGAAGGTTGCGTTGAACAACACGTTGTCGTCTGACTTCAACCGGCGAATGATCGGACGCCTGATCGAGGTGTTTCCCGATTACCAGATGGAATTCAGCTACGCCGAGTCGATGGAGAACCTCAGCAAGCTGAAGAATGAAGACTTTGATCTTGCGGTGTTGATCGGCCCGCAGCGGCCGGGTCTGCCGAGCATTGTTTTGCCGGATGTGCAGGTGCAGGTGGTCGGTGCCCATTGCGGGCAGGAAAACGATCCACTGACGTTGCTGGGCAACAAGTTTCAGGTGCGTCCTGCGGAAGATTGTCCGTATTCCCACAGTTTCCTGCGTTTTCTCGACGCCGGACTGGGCAATCACGAGAACGGTCAACGCATGGTCTATTCCTGCAGCGAAACCCTGACCCTGTCGCTGATCACGCAGATGGACGCAGTGGGCATGGTGTCTCGTGAGGCCGCGCAAAAGAACGGCCTGACGATTTTCCCCGGATTCGAGGATTTCCTCGAAGTGCGTCTGGCGGTGAATAACCCGAACCTGTCGGGGCAGGCCCTGAATGACGTGGTCGATCTGCCGCTACATGAACGAGCCGAGCGCAATGTACGCAGCCGTCCCAACCGCCACACTGAGAAAGAGGTTTTTGCTGAAATACGCACATAACAACGTCGGAATGGCTGCATAAAATTCCGGGCGATCGAGCTGTATGTGCTGATCCTTGATCAACAAGGGTGTCAGGCTGATCGCAGCGACGATCGCCACCGGCAGGTACTCCAGCGCCCGCGCAACGAATGGCGGCCAGTGCTCGGTGTTGACCTGCAGCGGCAACGCGCGTGGCAGGAAGGTCACGGCCATCATCAGCGCGACCACCAGAATCAGGAACGTTTGGTCAGGCATACACCCACTCCGCAGCCCACAAACGTGGCGATGAAAACGTTGAACGGCGAAGTGCCGACCAGGCTCAGCGCGCCCATGCAGGCGACGGCAGCCGCGGCGGCGATGAGTTTGTTGCGGGTGTTGCACAGCGACACCAGCACATAGAGCATCATTGCGGTCAGTGCGTAGTCGAGCTGATATTTGATCAAGTGCGACGCGTATTGCGCGCACACAGCGCCCAACAAACCGCCCAGCACCCAAGAGGTGTGGCAAAACAGGTTGAAGCCGATCAGGTAACGGATGTTGACCGGCGCGCCGGTGCCCAGTTTGACGCTGTGGAACGCAAAGGATTCGTCGGTCAGGCCACCGGCGTAGGCCCAGCGTTCCATGCGGCTGAGCCCCAGTGCGCGCAGGGCCTTGGCCATGTACACCGACATCAGCATGTGCCGCGCATTGATCAGGAAGGTGGTCAGCACGATGGTGGTCAGCGAAGCACCGCTGGAGATCAGCGCCAGCGCGGCAAATTGCGAAGCCCCGGCGTAGACGAACAGACACATCGCCACCGGCAGCCACATCGGCAGCCCGGCGTTCACCGCCATCAGCCCAAACACGAACGACACCGTGAAGTAACCGGCCACCACCGGGCTGGCTTCGGCAAACGTGCGCGATGGCTGATGAGCAGCCATCAGCGGCGCACTGCCGGACGTTTCATTCATAGATCCCTCTCAAATGTCCGCTCGCCGTGGGGTTCGCAAAAACCTTGGGCAGTCCAGAATCGCTTGCCCGCGAGGTTAGCATCGTCGACGAACAGAAACATCCGTAATACACCGACCCGTTTCATGTCGGATGACGCCGCTTCCACCAGCCGCTGGCCGACGCCCTGGCTGCGGTAGCGTGGGCTCACCGCGAGGTGGTTGATGGTGCCGCGACTGCCGAGCATGCCGCCGAGCACCGCGCCGACGATTTCGCCTTCGACATCGAAGGCCAGATAGGCCGTGGTGGTCTTCTGGATCAATACACCGCGCAGGCATTTGGCGTCCTGCCATTCGCAGAACGACACTTCGTCGAACTGCCGGAAGAAGCGCTCCATGCGCTGCGCGTCCTTGGCGGTGGCGCGTCGCAGCACCACCGGCGTCGAGCACTCGACGCCATCGATTGGGGTGATCTGATTAGCGAACAATGTCGAAAGCGGTCCCGGGCCGCGAGAAGGAAATCGCCAGAATCTGCCGATACGCCATGGCATGCGTGTGGGTGTTGCGCGCCGGGGTCACGTAGTGGCGCATGTCGCGATCAAGGAAGTAGGTGGTGTCGAGAATTTCCTGGTAGGTGGTCGACGCCAGTTGATGCTCGTGCACATCGTACAAACGGCTTTCCGCGCCCTCGACATTGTTGCGCCCCCAAAAGTGCACACCGCTGAACGGATAGCCGTCGCAGTGAATCCCTTCCGGGGTTATTTCCAGTTGCTTGCCGGGTTTGATCTCGATGCGGATCTGATGGATCTGGCACTGCCAGATTTCATCGTGCAACTCTTCCGGCAACACGCTTTTGTACACTTCGAAATCGGTGTCGATCAGGCTGCGCATCACCGGCGAAGTGATCACTTCATCGGAGAAGTCCTGAAAGTGCCGCACAACACCGCCCACATAGGCGTTATTCTCTTTCGACTGCACGTACGCGCGATGCTCGAGTTGCTTCAATTCACGTGTTTTCGGGTTGTACTCGAAGTCGCTGTAACGACGGTAACGCATGCCGGCTTCGGCCTGACCGTAGTAACTGTCTGGCTCCATGTTTTCCCAACTTTTGGTCAGTCTGACGAAGTCGGCAAAATGACCGTAGAGATTGAAGTCACCACCCTGGACGTTGACATATTTGTCGCGCCGTAGCGATTCGCCCACTTCTCTGTTCAAAACGATCATTACCAAATTCTCCGCTGCGTTGAGCGGCCTAATCTATTAGGTGGAGAATTTGCGTCCATGAGAAAGAATTTCAGGCATTTAAAGCCCTGCTTGAAACGGTACTTGAAGACGCTTCAAAACAACTTTTACGTGACAAAAACACGGGTTTTTTACGGTTTTTGCGAAAAAGACGTCGAAAAAAAACCCCGAGCCAGTCGGGGTTTTCTCATGTTTCTTACACCGGATCGTTCATCAGAAGATGTTGATCGGGTAGTCCACGAATACACGCACTTCGTTGCCGCTGCTGTTGTAGTCGGCGGATTTCTGCGACACGCGCAGAATCGAGCTGCGCAGTTTCACGCTAAGGTCTTTCGCCGGACCGCTTTGCACGACGTATTTGACCTGGTTGAAGATCTCACGCTCGGTGCCGCCACTGCTGGTGTCGGTGGTGATGTTGTCGCCACGCACGTAAGCAAAGTTGTAGCTCAGGCCAGGTACGCCAAAGGCACCGAAGTCCAGGCCGTAGCCCAGTTGCCAGCTGCGCTCGTCTTCAGCGTTGAAGTCCGACCAGTACGAGTTGGCCAGGTAAATGGTGTTGCCACCGTCGCCCTGACGACGACCATCGTTCTGATAACCGCCGTACGGATAACCCAGGTTGCTGTCACCGGTACTGCGCTGGTGCGCCACGGTGAACGAGTGCGGGCCGGTGGCGAATGTGGCCGCCAGGCTCCAGATCTTGTTGTCCTGGCCGCCGGCGTTCTTGATGTCGGCATAAGACTTGTCGAGCTTGGTGCGATAGCCGTTGAAGTCCAGGGTCAGGGACTGATCCTTGTCGATCGGGAACACGTAGTTGGCGTTCACGTACTGCTTCTTCATGACGTCTTCAACGTCGGAAGCGTACAACGCCGCCTTGAACTGTTCGGTGAACTGGTAGCTACCGCCCAACACGTTGATCGACTTCAGACCACCGCTGTCACGGCCTTCAGCGCTTTTACGCGATTCGGCGGTGAAACGACCGGCGTCCAGTTGCAGGCCTTTGATCTCTTTGGAGGTGATCAAGGTACCGGTGTAGCTTTCCGGCAGCAGACGCGAGTTATCGTAGTTCAGCACCGGCAGGGCCGGCATCTGGTCGCCGTAGGTCAGCACGGTGTTGGACACGCGGAATTTGACCGCAGCGCCACCCTTGGACAGGTCGTCAGCCGCATTGCCGCTGTCACCCTGTTTGAAGAAGTCGATACCACCGGCGCCGCTGCGGCCCTTGCCGCCATCCAGACGCAGTGCGTAAAGACCGAAAGCATCGACACCCACACCAACGGTGCCTTGGGTGAAACCGGAAGAGAACGTACCGATGGCCGCCTGGCCCCACTCGGCTCTGTCCGGATTGCCGTCTTTGTAATCACGATTGATGTAGGCATTGCGCAGCAGCACTTTCAGGCTGCTGTCTTCTACAAAACCCTTGGATTCGGCCTGGCCGTCAGCCATTGCCGAAGTGGCACTCAACATCCCCAGTGCGATCAGACTGATTCGCTTGTTCAACATTTTGTTTTCCTTATTACGGGTTGAAACGCGCTGTGTCGAACGGCTGAAACGGCGCTATCGCACTCTTTTTTCACCCCGAAACAAAAAGACCCGCCCACGACAAAGTCATGGCGGGCCTGCTTGTTATTCTTGAGTCATGGCGGTTGGCCACAGGCGTTGGGCCGAATCGTAGCCGCGCCCTCAATAATGTGTCAATTTCAAGAATCGTCTTTAAATAGGTAAAAATCGTCTAAGAATCGTAAATTTTGCGATAGCACATTGCTCGGAAATGCGCTCAGCCAGTGAATCCAGCGCAATTACGCGCAGCCGTCGAGGCCGCATTGCGCGGAGGATTGCCTCGGCTCATCAACCACAACCGCTTGCTCCAACCAGTCGGCGAAAGCCTGCGGTTTGCCAAGCCATGGGCTGATGTCGATCAAGGTGAACTGCCCATCCTGCTCCAGCGCCAACGTCGGAAAACCTTGGCCACCCAGTTGCGCCAAGAGTGCGCGGCTGGCCTTTACATGCGCTGTCGTATCAACGGACTTAAACGCAGCCACGAAGATGTCACGGGTGTAGCCCAACTCACGGGCGAGTTCGAAAAGTACGGATTCATCGGCAATCCGCCGTCCTTCAACGTAATGCGCCGTCTGCAAACGTCCGAGCATCTGCAAACCGCGACCGTCGATGGCTTCTGCCGCCATCACCGCCGCAATCGGCGGCGTCGAATCGAAAAACGCCGAGTGGTCACGCAGCAGACCTTCGAAATACGCTTCGCCAAAGGGTTGTCCGGTGTATTCGGCAATGCGCCGATCGTGGGGCATGACGTAATCGCGCAGTTGCGGCGAAACGCGCTGGCGATTCGCGCCGCTCATCATTCCGCCCGCATGGGCAATGACCGGCAACACTTGCTGCGCCGCTTGCACCAGCGGTTTGGCGCCGTAGCACCAGCCGCACAATGGATCGTAAATGTAGTGAAGGATCATGGGAGAACTCCGGCAACAAAGTAGAAAAATTCGATGCCGGCAGACTATTCCTACGCGTGTTGGGGAAAAATGCCGGAATGGCTCTCAGACTGTTTCAAGAATCGGTCGAATGGATCGCCTGATCAGGTTGTATCGAAATCGACATAAATTGAAACAATCTGACAGGGGGACTTCTCAGGAATAAATTACAGGAGCAAATGCAAAGCATTACCATTCGCGCGCTTGAATTTCCTTACCCTTTCGGATGCGCTTTTCCATGCCTGCCCCGTTCCGCCTCACGCCTGTCACCCTTGGATTGTCTGCCTTTCTGTCCAGCGGTTTTGCTTACTCCGCCACCGAACTGCCCGCCACCGCGATCAGCGCCGAAGAGCAAGCCGAGGATCCGCGCGTCAAGATCAGCAACACTGCGACTCGCACCTCGACACCGGTGCGCTATGTGCCGCAGGCCATCGACTCGATCAAGACCTCAAACGTCGCCGACTACGGCACCAATGACATCGGCGACGCCCTGAGCGGGATTCCCAACGTCAGCAGCAGCGCCGACACGCGCTTCGACAGCCTGCGTATCCGCGGCTTCGACGCCAGCAACGACTTCTATCTGGATGGCATTCGCGATGACAGCCAGTACAAGCGCGACCTGCACAACATCGAGCGGGTCGAAGTGCTCAAAGGTCCGGCGGCGGTACTTTACGGCCGTGGCAGCCAGGGCGGGATCGTCAACCGCGTGAGCAAGCTGCCCGAGTTCGGCCATCGTTCGACCATCGAGGCCCAGGGCGGCAGCGAAGACCTGCGCAGCCTGTACGCCGACCTCAGCACCGACCCCAGCGAAAATTTAAGCCTGCGCCTGAACATGGGCAATATGGATGAAAACAGTTTCCGCGATGGCGTCAGCGGCAATCGCCAACTGTTCGCGCCATCGATGAGCTGGCAACTGACCCCGGACCTGAACTGGCTGGTGCAATACGAATACAGCCGCTACAACCGCACCCCGGATCGTGGCATTCCCGGTGTGAATGGCCGCCCGGCTGACGTCGGTCGCGACACCACCTACGGCAACGATCACGACTTCATCGACGACAAGGCGCAGTCCCTGCGCTCGAAACTCACCTACGAGATCAACGACAACTGGCAGCTGCGCCAGACCTTGGGGGTGTTCAAGCTCGACAGCGATTTCGACAACACCTATCTCACCGGCTTTGACCCGAAAACCAACAAGGTCGCGCGCCAGCACTGGCAGCAGGATCTGACCACCCGCAACGTCTACAACAACCTTGAGCTGGAAGGTGGTTTCGATACCTTTGGCCTCGAGCATCGCCTGTTGACCGGCGTCGAGATCGGCAGCCAGCGCCGTGATCCGAAGTTGTACAACGCCGCGACTGGCAAGACCCCAGGCGCACAACAGGTGCCATCGCTCGACCTGTTCAACCCCAACCGCGAGCTCCGTCATACCGGCAGCATGCAGGTGTTCAGCGACAGCCACACCGAAGTCGAAAGCCGCGCGGTGTACGTGCAAGACCAGTTGCGTCTGAACGATCACTGGCAACTGCTGGCCGGCCTGCGTTACGACACCTTCGATATCGAGTCGACCAACCAGCTCAAGAACCTCACTGAAGATCGCGACAGCCACAGCACCAGCCCGCGCTTCGGGATTGTCTGGACGCCACTGCAGAATCATTCGTTCTATGCCTCGTGGTCGAAGACTTTCTCGCCCGTCGGCGGCGGCCTGATCGGCATCACCCCGGGGGCTGCCGGTAATAGCAACGACTTGAGTCCGGAGCTGACCAAACAGAAAGAAATCGGCGTGAAAAGCGACTGGCTGAATGATCGTCTGAGCACCACGCTGGCGGTCTACGACCTGGAACTCTACAACCGCCGCACCAGTGATCCGAACGATCCGACCCTGACCGTCATGACCGGTCTTCAGCGCTCGCGCGGCATCGAACTGACCGCCACCGGCAAACTGGTCGGCAACTGGTACATGCGCGGTGGCGTCGGCGTGCAGGACACCACTATCGAAAAGGATAACAACGGCCTGGAAGGCAAGCGCGTCAACAACGTGGCCAAACACAACGGCAGCCTGTTCCTGACCTGGAAACCGGAAATGGGCTGGTACGGCGAAACCGGTCTGACCCTGGTCGGCCAGCGTTACGCCGACAACGCCAACACCACCGTGCTGCCGGGGTATGGCCGCTGGGATGCGCTGGTCGGCTATCGCTTCAAGGACTGGGACTTGCGCGCGGCACTGAACAACATCACTGACCGCGAGTATTACGCCTCGGCCACCAGCCAATATCAGATCCAGCCAGGCGCACCGCGCAGTGTGGTGATGACCGGTACCTATTCTTTCTGATTCAACCCAATACCTGTAGGAGTGAGCCTGCTCGCGATGACCATTTAACATTCAACAGATTCGTTGGCTGTTACTTCGCCATCGCGAGCAGGCTCACTCCTACAGTGGTTTTGTTTCGTGCATAAAAAAAGCGCCGCCATCCCGGCAGCGCTTTTACCAATCCCTGTTGTTGTTCTTATCCTTCCATCACAGCCCATAACGCTTCCAGTTCGGCCTCGCTGAACAGGCCAGCGGGGTAGCGCTCGATCATCATCCGGCGCGGATCAGGTTCCCTGATCTGACGCGTTCCGTTGGATTTCAAAAAGTGCGCGACAATCTGGAGCGATTCGCCGTTAACGGCCATGGGATGCAAAGTCCGCTCGCTGACTACGTTCACTTCGGCGTTCATTTCAGCGCTCTCTCCCCGTTCGTGAGCGGCTACGTTATCCAAGGTATATGACAGAACTGTTGAAGTTCCCCCCTCTCCCTAGTGCACTTTGTCCGATACAAGAGCTATGCCAAGGTTTCCGATTTGTCGACAGGCGGATACAAACAAGCCCGCGGTCCAACAGGGCCGCAGGCTTTTTTGAATGTGTAGCAAGCTAATTTTTGCCTGGCCGATTTATGAGTCAACTCAAGCTGTTACGTCTCAACTCACTCTTTGTGCGGGGCTGGCTGCTGTTGGGTAAGGCAGTGGATATTGCCGCCGCCCAGTAACAGTTCACGGCCCGGCACCATTACCACTTCATGCTGCGGGAACAGCTTCTGCAGGATTTCCCGCGCAGGCGCGTCCATCGGATCGTCGAAGCTCGGCGCGATGATGCCGCCGTTGACGATCAGGAAGTTCACGTAGGAGCCGGCCAGGCGAACGGACGGATTGCGCTCCTGTGTACCGTCGACCGGATCGACACCGGCGCACTCTTCTTCGGTCGCGTACAGCGGCCCCGGAATTGGCATCTTGTGCACCGTGAACGGGCGCCCCTTGGCATCGGTGCTGCTTTGCAGCACGTTCATTGCGGCCTGGCAGCGTGGGTAGTTCGGATCCTGCGGATCGTCGGTCCACGCCAGCAGAACTTCGCCCGGGCGCACGTAGCAGCAGAAGTTATCCACATGACCGTCGGTTTCATCGTTGAACAGACCATCCGGCAGCCAGATGATCTTATCCACAGACAGATTGTCGCGCAGCACCGCTTCGATCTCTTCGCGGCCCAGGTGCGGGTTGCGGTTGTGATTGAGCAGGCACTCTTCGGTGGTGATCAGCGTGCCTTCGCCGTCGACGTGAATCGAACCGCCTTCCAGCACGAAACCTTCGGTGCGATAACGCGGGCTGCGCTCGATTTCGAGGATTTTGCCACCGACCTGCGAATCACGGTTCCACGGCGAATACAGACCGCCTTCAAAACCACCCCATGAGTTGAAGTCCCAGTTCACACCGCGCACTTCGCCGCTGTTGTTGATGACGAAGGTCGGGCCGGTGTCCCGCACCCAGGCGTCATCGCTGGACATCTCGACCACGCGGATATTCGGCACGTCGAGACGTGCGCGAGCGTTCTCGTACTGACCGGCCGACACGGCAACCGTCACCGGTTCAAAACGGGCGATGGCCTTGGCCACTGCAACGTGCGCGGCCTGCGCCGGCTTGCCACCCAGGCGCCAGTTGTCCGGGCGCTCGGGCCAGATCATCCAGGTCTGGGTCTGCGGCGCCCACTCGGCCGGCATGTAGAAGCCATCGTCACGCGGGGTACTTTTCAAAGTGGTCATCGGAACAGGACTCCAGGAAACCGTCGAAGGGTTGCAAAGCAATGGCGACTTTATAACCGATAAATATCGTATTTTAAATGTTTAAGGATGCGAGACTCTTAAAAAACATCGATAAATACCGATACAAATCGAATTTACACGAATTCCTGTGGGAGCGTTTACAGGCCTTCTTCGAGCACCCGATCCAGCATGTCGACAAAGAAGTCGACACTGCGCCGCGAGGTAACCATCGGCGGTTTGATCTTGAGAATGTTCAGGTCATCCCCGGTTGGCTGCATGAAGATCCCCAGCTCACGCAGGCGATAGCACAGCAAGGCGGTTTCCTCGGTGGCCGGCTCCAAGGTCTGGCGATTGCGGATCAGCTCCAATCCCAGATAGAACCCGGAACCATGCACCGCGCCCACCAGCGGATGTTTGTCGATCAGCGCTTCCAGCCGCGCCTTGAAGTGACCGCCGACCACCTGGGCATTTTCCCAGAGCTTTTCTTCTTCCATCACATCCAGCACCGCCATGCCGATCTGGCAGCTCACCGGACTGCCGCCGGCCGAAGAGAAGAAATAACCTTCAGCCTCCAGCGCTTCGGCGATTTCCCGGCGGGTAATGACGGCGCCTAGCGGCTGACCGTTGCCCATGCCCTTGGCCATGGTGATGATGTCCGGCACCACGCCCTGCTCCTCGAAACCCCAGAAGAAGTGGCCCATGCGCCCGTAACCGACCTGTACTTCGTCGGCGATGCACACCCCGCCCTGGGCACGCACCAATGCGTATACCTGTTTCAGATAAGTCGGCGGCAGCGAGATACCACCGGCGTTGCCATACACCGGCTCGCAGATGAAGCCGGCCAATTGGCGCTGCTGTGCGGCAATATGCGCCAGTTGCGCTTCGACGCTGCGCACATAGTCCGGCGCCGAATCGGGGCCGCGGAACTCGCCACGATAGATGTTCGGCGCGGTCACTGGGTGCACCCAGTCCGGGCGGCTTTCCAGCGCTCGCGGGTTGTCGGCAATCGAGGTCGACACCGCATCGGCGCCGACCGTCCAGCCGTGATAGGCCTCCAGCACGCTGAGCATGTCGCGGCCGCCGCTGTAGGCCCAGGCCAGGCGAATCGCCAGGTCATTAGCCTCGCTGCCACTGTTGACCAGAAACACCCGGTCCATGCCTTCCGGCGCCAGTTTCAGCAAGCGTTCTGAGAACTCCGCCACCGCCGCATAGTTGAAGCGCGAGTTGGTGTTGAGCAGCGACCACTGCCGCGCCGCCACCTGGGCCATGCGCGGATGGCCATGACCGAGCACCGCGACGTTGTTGAGCATGTCGAGGTAGGAGCGGCCCTGCATGTCGATCAGGTGATTGCGCCAGCCACGCTCAATACGTGGCGGATCGACGTAATAGTGTTTTTGCGTGCGGGCGAAACTGGCGTCGCGCCGTTCGAGCAAGGTTTTCGCGTCCAGCTCCGGCTCGGCATCGCAGGCCAGCCCCAACAGCGCCGCTGGCGACGGGCACAACGCCTGCCACGCAGCCGCGCGCGAAGGGCTGCAAAACAACGGCGCATCCAGCGATGCAACGCGGCTCAACTGCACAATCAACGGGCCGCTGACCACACCCAGCACCTGACCTTTGACCAGCGCCGCGCCGCTGTGCAACGAGGCGTTCACGCCCCACAGGCGCACACTGAGCTGTGGCCCGTCGAGTTGCAGCACACCACCTGCCGCGTGATGCAGCACACCGGCAAACGGCGCTTCCACCGCCGAACCCTGCGGCACGCGCAACTCAACGTGCAGCGGGAACGTCTCCGGTTCGACTGCTGTGTCCACTCGCGTCTGCGACAAGCGATATTGCCCGTAACGACTCGCCGCCAGCCCATGCGCCGCGGCGGCTTCCGTCAGCAATCGTTGATCGATCCCCTGCTGCTCCCAATTGCCCGCCTCGAAATGCGGACTCAGGACGCCAAGGTCGATCAGCGCAAATTCCCGCCCGACCAGCTCTGGCAACAGCGGCGCAAAACCCTCGCTGCTGATCGCCGGCAGACGCTGGCCGACTGATGTGAGGATCGCCGCTTCCATCAATGCCTGCGGCACCGAAGTCGCCACGTGGAAAATTTCCCATTCGTGGGCAAGATTGTCACGGCTGTAGGTGTTGCCCGGATCGATACTGACCTGCTGCTCGCCACTGAGCACCAGCACCGCCGCCCGCGCCACGATCAATGGCCACAGCGCCTGCAACTCTTCGTGTTGCAGCGGATTGACAGCGTGATAGGCCTGCACCGCCGGCAGAATCACGAACGGATCACCACCGGCATGGTGCAGCAGCGCCGCGCACGTCACCGACAGATCGGTGATGCGCCAGGTGCGCACCAGATCACCGAAGTCGATCACGCCCTGCAATTGCCAATGACGCTTGGCATCGCGTTGCCAGACAGCGTTATCGTCGGTGATGTCCATGTGGATCGCCTGCACCGGCAGTTTGTCCTGCAACGGCTGCAAACGGCGCTCGGCCTGTTCGGCGGCGTCGGCGATCAGTGTGCGCTGGCGTTCATCCTTGATCACCGGTAGCAAATGGCTGATCAGCGCACTGGCATGCCGCGCGTCCCATTGCAACGTGCGATCAAGGCCCGGATGGTCGAAGCCGGCCAGCGCCAGGTCCATCTGGCCACACAGCTGACCGAAACCGGCCACCACGTCCTGGCCCAAGTGATCAAGATGAGTCAGCGGCTGGCCTTCGATGTAGTCCAGCAACCGCACGTGCACCGGCTCGCCATTGGCTTGCAGCGACAACAGATCCGCGCCGTTATTGGCCGGGATCACCTTGGGTACGTTTACCGACGAATGCTCGGCGAGGTACTTGAGACCGGCATGTTGGGCCTGCAACTCCACCAGCGCGTAATCGCCGCGGCAGATTTTCAGGACAAAGCGCCCGCGTTCGCTGTCGACCCGGTAATTGAGATCCTGCTGACTGCCCAGCGCCTGTAATGTGCCGCTGAGCCCGTAATGCTCGGCCAACCATTGCCGGGCCAGCGCCTCGGAAACCTGCGGGCTGGGCAGACTGGCGCGATGAATCAACGTGGCGAGCGGCATGGAACGACCCCTGAAATTTTATTAGGCGCCTATATCGCCATTGCCCCGAGGGATAATCAACCCCCGACCGTGAACACACCCCAGCCCCTGTGCGAACCGGCAACGCCCGTGCGTCGAATATCCAGCAGCAAAACACAGCGCAGACAAAATAGCGGGGGCATCCCTCTTGCACCGTCCCTCACCTGCCGACAAGCTATGCTCCACTCGCTTTATCGTCTTACGGAAAAAGGCCAACCTGCATGCGTATTCTCATCACCGGTGGTGCCGGTTTCATTGGCTCCGCACTGGTTCGCCATCTGATTCGCAACACTGACCACGAGGTGCTTAACCTCGACAAACTGACCTATGCCGGCAATCTGGAGTCCTTGACCAGCATCGCCGACAACAGTCGTTACGAATTCGTCCAGGCCGACATCGTCGACCACCCAACGGTGAGCGCCATACTGCAGCGCTTCCAGCCTCATGCGATCATGCACCTGGCTGCCGAATCCCATGTCGACCGCTCCATTGACGGTCCGTCGGAATTCATCCAGACCAACATCGTCGGCACTTACAGCCTGCTGGAAGCGGCCCGAGCCTACTGGTCGGGGCTGAGCGAGCCGCAAAAAAGCGCTTTCCGCTTTCACCATATCTCCACCGACGAGGTCTATGGTGACCTGCATGGCGTCGATGACTTGTTCACCGAGACCACCCCCTACGCCCCAAGCTCCCCTTATTCAGCGAGCAAGGCCGCGTCCGACCATCTGGTCCGCGCCTGGCACCGAACCTACGGCTTACCGGTCCTGCTGACCAATTGCTCGAACAACTATGGGCCGTACCACTTCCCGGAAAAACTGATTCCGCTGGTGATCCTCAATGCTCTGGCAGGCAAACCGCTGCCGGTGTACGGCAACGGCCAGCAAGTTCGGGATTGGCTGTTCGTCGACGATCACGCGCGGGCACTGCTCAAGGTGGTGACTGAAGGCGTGGTCGGCGAAACCTACAACATCGGCGGTCACAACGAGCAAAAGAACATCGATGTCGTACACGGCATCTGTACGTTGCTCGAAGAACTCGCGCCTCATAAACCTGAAAACGTCGCCCGGTTCGCCGACCTGATCACTTTCGTCCAGGATCGTCCCGGCCATGACCTGCGTTATGCGATCGACGCCGGCAAAATCGAACGCGACCTTGGCTGGGTGCCGGAAGAAACATTCGAGACCGGACTGCGCAAGACCGTCCAATGGTATCTGGACAACCTCGAATGGTGTGGTCGTGTCCAGGACGGCAGCTACCAGGGCGAACGCCTCGGTTCCACGGGTATCAAGGATCTTCACGCATGATGAAAGGAATAGTTCTGGCCGGTGGCTCCGGTACACGTTTGCATCCAATCACGCTGGGTGTATCGAAACAACTGTTGCCGGTCTATGACAAACCGATGATCTATTACCCGATCTCGGTACTGATGCTGGCCGGCATCAAGGACATCCTGGTGATTTCCACCCCACAGGATCTGCCGCAATATCGCAACCTGCTGGGCGACGGCAGCCAGTTCGGCGTGTCGTTCAGTTTTGCCGAACAACCGTCCCCGGACGGTCTCGCCCAAGCCTTTTTGATCGGCGAGCAGTTTATCGGTAACGATCCGGTCTGCCTGATCCTCGGTGACAACATTTTCCATGGCCAGTATTTCGGCGAGCAGTTGAAGAAGGCTGCCCAGCAAAAGGCTGGCGCAACAGTATTCGGCTACTGGGTCAAGGATCCGGAGCGCTTCGGCGTGATCGACTTCGACAGCGAAGGGCGCGCGCTGTCCATTGAAGAAAAACCGGCGAAGCCAAAGTCCAGCTACGCCGTCACCGGGCTGTATTTCTACGACAACGATGTGATCAGAATTGCCAAGGCAGTCAAACCCTCGCCCCGTGGCGAACTGGAAATCACCGATGTGAACAATGCCTATCTGCAGCGAGGCGATCTGCAGGTCGAGCGCTTCGGTCGTGGATTCGCATGGCTGGATACCGGTACGCATGACAGCCTGCTTGAGGCTTCTCAATACGTGCAGACAATCGAACACCGTCAGGGCCTGAAGGTCGCGTGTCTGGAAGAAATCGCCTATCAGAACGGCTGGATCACTCGCGATTATCTGCTCGAACGCGCTCAGTATTTCGGCAAGACCGGATACGGCCAGTACCTGTTCTCGATTGCCGGAGACAACCAATGAACGTGATTGAAACCGGCCTGCCGGGTGTTGTGATCATCGAACCGAAGGTATTCGGTGACGAGCGCGGTTTTTTCTATGAAAGCTTCAACGCCAGGGCATTCGCTGAAGCGACGGGAGTTCACGCACAGTTCGTCCAGGATAACCACTCGCGTTCGCCAAAAGGCGTGTTGCGTGGCCTGCACTATCAGTTGGAAAACACCCAGGGGAAACTGGTACGGGTAACCGTAGGGGAAGTACTGGATGTAGCCGTGGATATCCGCCGCAGTTCGCCGAACTTTGGCAAATGGGTCGCCGTGCGCCTGTCCGCCGACAACCATCGCCAGTTATGGGTCCCGGAAGGCTTTGCCCACGGTTTCGTCGTGCTGAGCGAGGTGGCCGAGTTTCTCTACAAGACGACCGACTACTACACGCCGTCGGCCGAACGCACCATTCGCTGGGATGACCCGACACTGGCCATTGACTGGCAACTGCAGCAAGCCCCGAAGCTGTCTGCCAAGGATCAGGACGGCAAAAGCCTGCAAGAGGCCGACCTGTTCCCATGAAAATCCTTATCTGTGGTCAGAATGGACAGGTCTCGCAGGCGTTGCAGGCGTGTCTGGCCGGTCTCGGCAGCCTCGTAGTACTGGGGCGCGACCGCCTCGACCTCGCGCAACCGGCGCAAATTCGCCAGCAAGTCAGGCAAGTTGCGCCCGACCTGATCATCAATGCAGCGGCATACACGGCCGTTGACCAGGCACAAAGCGAGCCAGAGCTGGCGTTCGCCATCAACGCCACCGGCCCCGGGGTACTGGCCGAAGCGGCCGCCCTGCTGGACGTTCCGCTGATCCATTACTCCACCGATTATGTGTTCGATGGCAACAAACACGCGCCTTACGTTGAATCTGACGCGACCAACCCGCTCGGGGTCTACGGCAAGAGCAAGCTGGCGGGTGAGCAGGCTGTCGCTGCCGCTCATGCGCAGCATTTGATCCTGCGCACCAGTTGGGTCTATTCAACCCATGGCCGCAATTTTCTGTTGACCATGCAGCGTCTGCTTCAGGAAAAACCCGAGTTGCGGGTTGTCGCTGACCAGATCGGTGCGCCGACCTGGGCCGGCAGCATTGCCCGCAGTACCCTCGAACTGATCGAGCGCTGGCAAGACAGGCAAGCGGGTGCCTGGGGTACCTACCACCTGACCGCGCAAGGTGAAACTTCCTGGTTCGGCTTTGCCCAGGCTATCGGCAACGCGCTACTTGAACAAGGGAAGCCTTGCGCAACGCTATTGCCGATTACCTCGAGCGATTATCCGACGCCTGCCGCCCGGCCATTGAATTCGCGACTCGACTGCAGTCGCTTGCAACGGGAATGGGGAGTCAGTCAACCTGACTGGCAAACTGCGCTGCATGAGTGTCTTGCCCGGCAAGCCTAGGCATAATGCGCCTGTCACCACAGGCGCATCCAGCTCATGAAACCTACCCTTCCCCGCAGACCTCGCTGGCGCAGCCTCGCACTGCTGGCCCTGTGTCTGGCGCCGCTGCTGTGGCCGCTGGAGCATCTGGCCGAGCGCTATTACCGCAGTGAACTGGCCGGACAAAACCGCCAGACCCTCGACCTCTACGTCGCCAACCTGCTGGGCACCCTGCACCGTTATGAAGTGTTGCCGCAGATCCTCGGCGACCTGCCGGCCCTGCGCGCCGTGCTCGGCGCACCGGACGACGGTGTCACCCAGGGCAACGCCAACCGTCTGTTGAAAAACATCGCGGCGCAGACCGGCGCCGAAGTCATGTACCTGATGGACACCAGCGGCCAGACCCTGGCGGCGTCGAACTGGGATAAACATGACAGCTTTGTCGGACGCAATTTCGCCTTCCGTCCGTATTTCAGCGAGGCCATGGCTGGGCGTCTGGGACGTTTCTTCGGCCTCGGTACTACTTCGGCCAAGCGCGGTTATTTCTTCGCCGCAGCAGTGCGCAACGGCGAAAAAATCATCGGCGTGCTGGTGATCAAAGTCGACCTCGACCACACCGAAAGCCTCTGGGGCAAAACCCCGGAACAACTGTTGGTGACCGACCATAACGGCGTGGTGATTCTCACCTCGCGCCCGGAATGGCGTTTCCGTTCGACCCGCACCCTGAGCGATACCGAGCGCTCGGCAATCACCGCCATCCAGCCCTATCCGACCCGCGAGCCGCGCCCGCTGAACCTCAGCGACAGCGCCTGGCTGACCCAAACCGTCGATATCGCCGAAACCGGCTGGAGCGTCAGCATCCTTGCCCCGCGCACGCTGATCGACCGTCCGGTGCGCACTGTGGTGGCGATCGGCGGCGCTACGCTGTTGGTGGTGATGCTGTTGCTTGGGCTGATGATGCAGCGTCGCCGGCATTATCTGGAACGCATCGCCTTCGAAGCCAAGGCCCGGCGTGAACTGGAAGGTCGGGTGGCCGAACGCACAAGCGATCTGGAAGGCCTCAACCGCCGCCTGAAGCAGGAAGTGCTGGAGCGTGAACAGGCCCAGCAGGAGCTGGTCCGCGCCCAGGACGATCTGGTCCAGGCTGGCAAACTCTCGGCACTGGGCACCATGTCGGCGAGTATCAGCCACGAACTCAATCAGCCGCTGGCGGCGATTCGCAGCTATGCGGAAAACGCCGAAGTGCTGCTCGATCATCAACGCACCGACGATGCTCGCGGCAACCTGAAATTGATCAGCGAACTGACCGGGCGCATGGCCTCGATCATCGCCCACCTGCGTGCCTTTGCCCGCCGCGATCGACATGCTCCGGAAAGCGTGGCCCTGCAACCGGCGCTGGACGATGCACTGGCATTGCTCGCAAAACGGCGCCGCAGCATGGAAGTCGAGCTGATCCGCGACCTGCCCGCCGCCACGCTGTGGGTCGAGGCCGGGGAAACCCGTCTGCGCCAGGTGCTCGGCAATCTGCTGGCCAACGCCCTCGATGCGCTGACCGAAAAAGGCCCGCCGCGCAAACTGTGGCTGAGTGCCGAATCCACGGCCGAGGGCGTCAATCTGTACATTCGCGACAACGGCCCGGGCTTTTGCATGGAAGCCCTCGGCCGAGCCAGCGAGCCCTTCTACACCACCAAGACCCGCACTCAGGGCCTTGGTCTGGGGCTGGCGATCTGTGAAACCCTGATGCGCGCCTTCGGCGGTGAACTGTCGTTCGCCAACCACAAGCAAGGTGGCGCCTTGATCACCCTGCGGCTGCGCGCTGGTGCGCCCGGGGTCAGCCTGCAACCGTCCGAGGATCGAAGTGCATGACCATCGACAATCGCATTCAGGTGGTGTTGATCGACGACGATCCGCACCTGCGTCAGGCCCTCGGCCAGACTCTGGATCTGGCCGGGCTGAAAATCCTTCCGCTGTCCGAAGCCAAAGGTCTGGCCGGGCAACTGGAGCGTGACTGGCCCGGCGTGGTGGTCAGCGATATCCGCATGCCAGGTATGGACGGCCTGGAACTGTTGAGCGAACTGCACGCGCAGGATCCGGAACTGCCAGTGCTGCTGATCACCGGCCACGGCGATGTGCCGCTGGCGGTGCAGGCGATGCGCGCAGGCGCCTATGACTTTCTGGAAAAACCGTTCGCCAGCGATGCCCTGCTCGACAGCGTGCGCCGCGCCCTGGCCCTGCGCCGGCTGGTGCTGGACAACCGCAGCCTGCGTCTGGCCCTGAGCGATCGCAACGAACTGAGCGCACGACTGGTCGGTCATTCGGCGCCGATGCTGCGCCTGCGCGAGCAGATCGGTGCGCTGGCGGCGACCAAGGCCGACGTGTTGATCCTTGGTGAAACCGGCGCCGGCAAAGAGGTCGTGGCCCGTGCGCTGCACGATTTGTCGAGTCGGCGCAACGGCCCGTTCGTGGCGATCAACGCCGGGGCGCTGGCCGAATCGGTGGTCGAGAGCGAGCTGTTCGGGCATGAGCCGGGCGCGTTCACTGGCGCGCAGAAACGCCGGATCGGCAAATTCGAATTCGCCAACGGCGGCACGCTGTTCCTCGACGAAATCGAAAGCATGAGCATGGACGTGCAGGTGAAACTGCTGCGCATGCTGCAAGAGCGTGTGGTCGAACGTCTGGGTGGCAATCAGCTGATCCCGCTGGACATCCGCGTCATCGCCGCGACCAAGGAAGACCTGCGTCAGGCCGCTGATCAAGGGCGTTTTCGCGCCGACTTGTATTACCGCCTGAACGTTGCACCGCTGCGCATTCCGCCACTGCGCGAACGCGGCGAGGACGCGCTGGTGCTGTTTCAGCATTACGCCGATGAAGCCAGCGCCCGCCACGGTTTGCCACCGCATGAACTGCAGCCGGCGCAACGCGCCTTGCTCCTGCGCCACACCTGGCCGGGCAACGTGCGCGAACTGCAGAACGCCGCCGAGCGGTTCGCCTTGGGGCTGGAACTGGCGCTGGATAACAGTGGAAGTGAAGGCGGCGGCACCACCGTGGAAGTCGTCAGTGGCGGACTGAGCGAGCAGGTGGAAAACTTCGAGAAGTCGTTGATCGCCGCTGAGCTGGCGCGCTCGCACAGTTCGGTGCGCAGCCTCGCCGAAGCCTTGGGTATTCCGCGCAAGACCCTGCATGACAAGCTGCGCAAGCACGGCTTGAATTTCGCCGACAGTGGCGCCCATGGAGAAGAAGCCGAATGAACCGCGACAGCCGCTATCTGGAATCGGTGCTGCATCACGACATTCCGCTGACCCGGGAGATGGGACTCAAGGTCCTCGCCTGGCATGAGCAGCAGTTAAGCCTGCACTTGCCGCTGGAGCCGAACGTCAATCACAAGAGCACCATGTTCGGCGGCAGTCTCTACTGCGGCGCAGTGCTGGCGGGTTGGGGCTGGCTGCATCTGCGCCTGAAAGAAGAAGGCATCGAAGACGGGCACATCGTGATTCAGGAAGGCCAGATCAGCTATCCGCTGCCCGTGACCGGTGATGCCACGGCGATCTGTCCGCCACCGAAAGCGGCGGTCTGGAAGAAGTTTCTGGCGATGTATCAGCGTTATGGGCGCGCACGGTTGACGCTTAATACGCGGATCGTCAACGCCGGCAGCGATGAGGATGCAGTGACGTTCAGCGGGCAATACGTTCTGCACCGCTGAGTCTTCGTGATGCAGTGATCATTTGTGGCGAGGGGATTTATCCCCGATCGACTGCGCAGCAGTTGCAATTCATGTCGTACGTAGAGTGGGGCCGCTACGCGGCCCATCGGGGATAAATCCCCTCACTACAGTGCGATGTGCAGGACTCAGGAGCGAGCCAGCTCCAACAGTCTTGAACGCCACGCCGCTTTCGCCGGCAGCGCCAGAAAGAACTCATTGAGCAGCGATTCCCGCGCCGGATAACAGAACGCTTCGCCCTGCAGATCCAGCACCTCGCCGCCGGCACCTTCGAGCACGCCCTGCGCCGCAGCGGTGTCCCATTGCGACGTCGGCGCCAGTCTTGGGTAGCAATCCGCCGCTCCTTCGGCCAGCAGACAAAACTTCAACGAACTGCCGATGTTTGCCAGTTGCAACTCGCCCAGGCTGGCGCTCAGGCCGGCAAGCAGCCGCTCTTGCTCCGGACTCGAGTGGCGACGGCTCGCCACCACGGTGAACGCTTCACCGGGCGCGAGCGCGTCACGCACCTGAATCGCAACCGGCGAACCACCTTTGTCCCCACGCCACGCGCCGAGACCGGCACCGCCGACATAGAAGCGGCCATTGGTCGGCATCGACACCACGCCAAACACCACCCGACCGTTTTCGATCAGGGCGATGTTGACGGTGAATTCTTCACTGCCGCTGATGAACTCCTTGGTGCCATCCAGCGGATCCACCAGCCACCAGCGCTGCCACCCGGCGCGCACGCTCTGCGCAATGTTGGCGTCTTCTTCGGACAGAATCGGAATACTGGAGTCCAGTGCGGTCAGCCCGGCGACGATTACATGGTGCGCGGCCATATCCGCTGCGGTCACCGGTGAATCATCGGACTTGGCGGTGACCTCCACGCCAGAGCGCCAGAACGGCAGAATCGCCTCGCCAGCCTGCAATGCCAGCTCAACCACCGGCGCCATCAACGGATGGGGAAAACTCATCGACATCTCACTCATGACTGAAAGAACCCGCGCTGCGTCAGCAGGTCACGCGCCAGATACAGCGCCGCCAGGGCGCGGCCTTCGGTAAATTGCGGGTTCTGCGCCAGCGCCGCCAGTTCACGCAGGTTGACCTTGTCGACGCGCATCGGCTCGGGCTCGTCGCCCTCCAGACGCTCCTCGTAGAGATCGGTGGCCAGCACCACCTGGATCTTTTGGCTCATGTAACCGGGCGACAGCGACAACTCGGTCAGATGCTCCAGTTGGCGCGCACCGAAACCGGCCTCTTCCTTGAGCTCGCGCTCGGCCGCTGCCAGTACATCCTCGCCCGGCTCGATCAGGCCTTTGGGCAGGGACAGTTCGTATTCGTCGGTGCCGCCGCAGTACTCCTCGACCAGCACCGCGTGTTCGCTGTCGAACATCGCCACAATCATCACCGCGCCATAACCCGCGCCTTTGCCGACCAGACGCTCGTAGGTGCGCTCCACGCCATTGGAAAAACGCAGCTTCAGTTCTTCGACGCAAAACAGACGACTGGTGGCGACAATCTCGCGGGCGAGTACAGTGGGTTTCTGGCGCATGCAAAGCTCCTTGGCGTGAACGCGCTACTATAACGCGGCTTTCCCGATTGTTTGTGTCGGATATCTTTCTACCGCTCGAGACGTTGCCATGCCTTCTTTACCGTGGTCTGACATCGATACCGTCCTGCTGGACATGGACGGTACGTTGCTGGATCTGCACTTCGACAACCATTTCTGGCTGGAACACCTGCCGCAACGCTACGCCGAACTGCACGGGGTGAGCCGGGCCATGGCCGACATGGAGTTGCAGCCGCTGTTCGAGCGCCATGCCGGGCAACTGCAGTGGTACTGCCTGGATTTCTGGAGCACCGAACTGAAGCTGTCGGTGCGTGAACTGAAACTGGAAACCGCGCACCTGATCGCACTGCGCCCGGATGCCGACACCTTTCTGCAGGCGATCAAAAAGGCCGGCAAACGGGTGATCATGATCACCAATGCGCACCGGGATTCACTGTCGTTGAAACTGGAACGGATCGAACTGGCGCCGTATTTCGAACGGCTGATCAGCTCCCACGATTACGGTTTCCCCAAAGAGAATCCGCAGTTCTGGGATGCCTTGCAGGCGGATATCGGTTTCGATCCGGCACGCAGTCTGTTCATCGACGACACGTTGCCGATTCTGCGCAGTGCGCGGGAATTTGGTGTGACGCATTTGTTGGCGGTGAAAGAGCCGGACAGTCGCAAGGGGCCGAAGGACACGGCTGAGTTTGCGGCGGTTGAAGACTACCGCGATTTGATTCGCGGACTCTAGCAACATCACTGTGGCGAGGGAGCTTGCTCCCGATGGGCCGCGAAGCTGTCCCAAATGTTCACGACTGCTGCGCAGCCGAACGCGAGCAAGCTCCCTCGCCACAGCGTGGTTATTACTTCGGAATACGAAGCTTCTGGCCCGGATAGATCTTGTTCACATCCTTGAGCATCGGTTTGTTGGCGTCGAAGATTTTCTGGTACTGGTTGGCATTGCCATAAACCCGCAGAGAGATCGCACTGAGCGTGTCACCTGCCTTCACCTCGACAAATTCCGCAGCCACCACTACTGGGCCTGTCACCGTAATCTGGTCGTCAACACTGCCAATCCCGGCAATGTTGCCCAAAGTCAGAAGAATTTTTTCTTTCTCCTCCTGACTCGCGACTTCCCCCTTAACCGTGACCTTGTCGCCGTCCACAGTCGCCTGAACATTTGGGTTGCCCAGACCGACCTTGTCGATATGTTCCTTCAACTGCTCACTGGCATTGGCATTACCCGGGGTCAGCAGGTCAATCAGCTTTTCTCCGGCCTCTTTCACAAAGCTCAACAGACTCATAGCGCACACTCCTTGATTTGGGTTCCAGACGTGAAAGCCTAGACCACCTTTGCCGAGCCCGGTTCCAGACCGACCAATGACCCGGCAATGCCGCGTACTCAAGCCTTCGGCGTGCCGCCCGGCCAATTGCGGAGTCGCTTGATCGACGCCATCTATCAATAGATCGACAGTACCGATTAGACGCGACAAGTTGCCGCGCCTAGTCTTAGCGTTGATCAATCCGTCGGTGATGCCATGAACGCCAAGCGCCCAGCCTGCGCGGCGCCTGCACTCGAAACGCCCGCGCCCGCCGCCAGCCAGACCTACAGCTACAGCGATCTGCCCCTTGTGGAATCGGCCAGCACCGCGCTTGCCGAGGAAGTCGCGTTGGCAATTGCCTACAACGGCATCAGTCAGGCAGTGATGCTGGTGACGCCGACGGATCTGGAAGACTTCATCGTCGGTTTCAGCCTCGGCAGCGGCATCATTCAGGACGCCAGCGACATTTATGACCTGCAACTGACCGGCGCGGGCTCGGCGCAATACGCGCAGGTGACCATCGCCAACCGCGCGTTCTGGAACCTCAAGCAACAGCGCCGACAACTGGCCGGTACCAGCGGTTGCGGGCTGTGCGGCGTCGAGGCGGTGGAACAGGCCTTGCCTGACCTCAAAGTGTTGCCCGGCGCACCGTTGCCGCCCGCTGCCTGGCTCGACGGTCTGCGCCAGCGCATCGGCGCGTTCCAGCCACTCGGCCAGCACTGCGGCGCGGTACACGCGGCGGTGTTCATGAACGCCAGCGGTGAATTGCTGCTGGGGCGCGAGGATATCGGCCGGCACAACGCCCTCGACAAACTGATCGGCGGCCTGATCCGCCAGAAGATATCCACAGAGGGTGGGCTGGCGATTGTCACCAGCCGTTGCAGTCTCGAATTGATCCAGAAAGTTTTACGCGCCGGCATCCAGACTCTGGTCAGCCTGTCCGCGCCCACGGGCCTTGCCGTGCAATGGGCCCGTCGCCACAACCTCAATCTCATCCACCTGCCGCAGAAGAATGCGCCGCGGGTTTACAGCCCAGCGATGGAGAATCAAGCGTGAGCCAACATCATCAAGCCGACCAGAAACCCGTCCCGCGCTACAAGCCTTACAAGGGCCCAGCCGGCGGCTGGGGTGCCCTGATCAGTGTGGCTCAGGCCTGGTTGACCAGCGACAACGCGCTGAAAAACCTGCGCATGATGCTCAAGACCAACCAGAACGGTGGCTTCGACTGCCCGGGCTGCGCCTGGGGCGATTCCCCGGAAAGCGGCATGGTCAAGTTCTGCGAGAACGGCGCCAAAGCAGTGAACTGGGAAGCAACCAAGCGCCGAGTGGACGGCAAGTTCTTCGCCAAACACAGCGTGACGTCGTTGCTGGAGCAGAGCGACTACTGGCTTGAATACCAGGGCCGCCTGACCGAGCCGATGGTCTACGATGCCCAGACCGATCGCTACAAACCCATTGCCTGGGACGACGCCTTCGCCCTGATCGGCAAGCACTTGCAAGCGCTGTCGAGCCCGGACCAGGCCGAGTTCTACACCTCGGGTCGTGCCAGCAACGAAGCGGCGTATTTGTATCAGCTGTTCGTGCGCGCTTACGGCACCAACAACTTCCCCGACTGCTCGAACATGTGCCACGAGGCCAGCGGTGTGGCGTTGGCGCAAAGTGTCGGCGTCGGTAAAGGCACGGTGACCTTCGACGACTTCGAACACGCCGACGCGATTTTCGTCTGGGGCCAGAACCCCGGCACCAACCATCCGCGGATGCTCGAACCGCTGCGTGAAGCGGTGAAGCGCGGCGCGCAAGTGGTGTGCATCAACCCGCTGAAAGAGCGCGGTCTGGAACGCTTCCAGCATCCACAACATCCGTTGGAAATGCTCACCAACGGCGATAAGCCGACCAACACCGCGTATTTCCGTCCGGCACTGGGCGGCGACATGGCAGTGCTGCGCGGTATGGCCAAATTCCTCTTGCAGTGGGAGCGCGACGCGCAGAAAGCAGGCGCTCCAGCCGTGTTCGACCATGACTTTCTCAATGCCCACAGCGCCAACGTGCTGGAATACCTCGGGGTTGTCGACGACACCTCATGGGAGCAGATCGTCGAGCAATCCGGCCTGACCCTGGTCGAGATCGAGCAAGCGGCGCGCATGTACGCCAAAGGCAAGAACGTGATCATGTGCTGGGCGATGGGCATCACCCAGCATCGCCACTCGGTGCCGACCATCCAGGAAATCGCCAACCTGATGCTGCTGCGCGGCAACATTGGCAAGCCAGGCGCGGGTCTGTGTCCGGTGCGCGGCCACAGTAACGTGCAGGGCGACCGCACCATGGGTATCAACGAGCGTCCACCGGTGGCGTTCCTCGACTCGCTGGAACGGCGCTTCCAGTTCAAGGTGCCACGTGAAAACGGCCACAACGTGGTCGAGGCGATCCACGCCATGGCCGAGGGCCGCGCCAAGGTCTTCATCGGTCTGGGCGGCAACTTCGCCCAGGCCACACCGGATAGCCCGCGCACGTTCGCGGCGCTTAGCAATTGCGACCTGACCGTGCAGATCAGCACCAAGCTCAACCGCAGCCACCTGGCCCACGGTAAAGACGCGCTGATCCTGCCGTGCCTGGGTCGAACCGACATCGATATCCAGACCGAAGGCCCGCAAGCGGTCACCGTGGAGGACTCGTTCAGCATGGTTCACGCCTCCAATGGCCAGTTGCAGCCGCTGTCGAACCAGATGCGCTCGGAACCGGCAATCATCGCCGGCATCGCCGTCGCCACGCTGGGCAGCAAACCAGTGGACTGGAACTGGCTGGTGGCCGATTACCGGCGCATCCGCGACCTGATCGCCGATACCATTCCGGGCTTCAAGGACTTCAACGAGAAGGTCAAGAACCCGGGCGGTTTCTACCTCGGCAACAGTGCCGGTGCACGCAAGTGGAACACGCCGTCGGGCCGGGCCAATTTCCGCGCGAACATGTTGCCCAAGGACCTGGTGCATGAACGTACCCGTGCCACCGGACAACTGCCGGACCTGATCCTGCAATCGATGCGCTCCCACGATCAGTACAACACCACGATCTATGGTCTCGACGACCGTTACCGCGGGGTCAAGGGCCAGCGCGATGTGCTGTTCGCCAACGAGGCCGACATCATTCGCCTGGGCTTCCGCCCGGGGCAGAAGGCCGACATCGTGTCGATCTGGGATGATGGCCGTGAGCGTCGGGTGAAGGGCTTTACCTTGCTGGCGTTTGATATTCCTGCGGGGCAAGCGGCGGCTTATTACCCGGAAGTGAATCCGCTGGTGCCGCTGGAAAGCACCGGGGATGGCAGCCATACGCCGACGTCGAAGTTCATTGCGATCCGGCTGGAGGCTGCAAGCGAGACTGGGTTGATCATGGCCAAATCTGCGTAAAGCGTTGCCTGGACTGATCCCTTCGCGAGCAAGCCCGCTCCCACATTGGAATGCATTTCAAATGTGGGAGCGGGCTTGCTCGCGAAAGCGGTGGCACATTCAACAAAACTCTTTGTACCCTGCACCATTCCAACGCCCACAAAAAAGGCCGCTTTTTCACAAAAGCGGCCTGTCCGAAGTAGCTAAAGACCGGCGAAAATCGCTTAAGTTCCGCATACAAAACAGCAACTTGCATAATTGTATACAAGTCGTGTTATTCGTCGGATTTCGATTGTCAGCCGTGATACAGAGCCTCAGGATCGCGCCGTCATCCCTTTGAGGCTCCTCTATGAAGTTCTCCTCGATTCTCTTGTTGTCCCTTGGCCTGGTCAGTGGCTTCGCTTCTGCCGGAGGCACCACCGAAGCAGGTGTGGGCGGCGCATTGGGCGGGGTTCTTGGCTCGGTCGTCGGTCAATCTTTAGGCGGCAGCACAGGTTCAACCATTGGCGCGGCCCTGGGCGGCGCGGGTGGTAGCGCGGTCGGCGCGAACAAACACAGCCGTGGCGAAGCGGCCATTGGCGGTGCGTTGGGCGCAGCTGGCGGTAACGTGGTCGGCCGCAGCATGGGCGGCACCACCGGCAGCCTGATCGGCGCCGCAGCAGGTGGTGGCGCCGGTGGCGCGCTGGGCAACTACATGGGTAACAAAAGCAATGACGATGATCGTCATTACGATCGCGGCCGTGACGACCGTCGCTACTACCGCGACCGTCACCCTGGCCGTGGCCACGCTTACGGCCATCGCAAGCATCACCGCTACTATCGCGACTAACCCGTTGCGTTAAGCGCGAAAGCAAAAATCGCAGCCCAAGGGCTGCGATTTTTTTTGCTCAGGTTCAAACCACCAGACGCTCCAGCGCATCACGCAATCTGCCTGGAATCGGCACCGGCTGATTGCTCGTCCGGTCCACGAATACATGGACGAAACGCCCCGCCGCACACGCCTCGCTTTCACCGACCTTGAACACCGCCAGTTCATATTGCACCGAACTGTTACCCAGCTTGCCGACCCGCAGACCGATCTCGATCAGGTCCGGAAAAGCGATCGAGGCGAAGTAGTCACAGGCCGAACTGACCACAAACCCCACCACTTCGCCGTCATGAATATCCAGCCCGCCGACCTGGATCAGGTAGGTATTAACCGCCGTGTCGAAAAAGCTGTAATAGGTGACGTTGTTAACGTGCCCATAGGCGTCGTTATCGTGCCAGCGGGTGGTGATCGGCTGGAAATGTGGGTAATCGGCGCGTTGCGCCATGGTGCTGGACATCGGTATCGACTCCTTGAGTTATCTGTCCAGTCTAAAGGTAAAAACCTTTGCCTCGCGCCGCCAGCTCGCCAATCAGTGGCGCCGGCCGCCATTGATCGCCCTGTCGCGTCTCCAGCGCCAGCAAGCGCTTGTGAATGTCCGCCAGTCCCTGATCGTCCGCCCAGGCCATCGGGCCGCCTCTGTCCGCCGGGAAGCCGTAGCCATTGATGTACACCTGATCGATGTCATGCGCCGATTCGGCAATGCCTTCCTGCAGAATTTTCGCGCCCTCGTTGACCAGCGCCAGAAGGCAGCGCTCGAGGATTTCCTCGGACCCAATCTCGCGGCGCTGAAAGCCGAGGCCTTCGCTAACGCTCAATATCAGCGCATCGACCTCGGGATCATGCTCGGCCTGACGACTGCCCGGCTCGTAGTGGTAGTAACCGTTGCCGGACTTCTGCCCGAAACGCCCCAGTTCGCACAAACGGTTGTCGACCTGAACCTCTGGCGCATCCTGCCCCTCGCCGGCCAATTCGCGCGCGCGCCACTCCAGATCAATGCCGACCACGTCGTACATGCGAAACGGCCCCATGGCAAAACCGAAACCCTGCAACGCTGCGTCGACCTGCTGTGGATAAGCGCCTTCGAGCAGCATCTTGCGCGCCTCAAGCACATACGGATGCAACATGCGATTGCCGATAAAACCGTGGCAGTTGCCCGACACCACACTGACCTTGCCCATGCGTTTGCCCAGCGCCAGCGCCGCTTCCAGCGTCGCCGGTGAAGTCTGTGCTCCGCGGACGATTTCCAGCAGTTTCATGATATGCGCCGGGCTGAAGAAATGCAGACCGAGCACTTGCGATGGGCGCCTGGTTGCAGCGGCAATCGCGTCGATATCCAGTGCCGAGGTGTTGCTCGCCAACAACGCCTCAAGCTTGAGCAGGCCATCCAGCTCGCGAAAGATCTTTTGCTTGAGCGCGAGGTTTTCGTACACCGCTTCGATCACCAGATCGACATTACGGATCGCCGGGTAATCCGCCGCCGCGCTGATCCGGGCAAGACGTGCATCCGCTTCGACCTGATCGAGCCGGCCCTGGCGCACGTTGTGTGCATAAGTCTGCGCCACTGCGCCCAGCGCCTGTTCAAGCATCTGTGGGTTGTTATCGACCCATTGCACGGCGATGCCGGCATTGGCCAGGCACATGACAATACCGCGGCCCATGGTGCCCGCGCCGATCACGGCAGCTTGCTGAATATCGAAGGATGTCTGGCTCATGTTGTTCTCTTGTTGGCGATCCGAAGACAGCCTTCACCATAGTCAGGCACCGGGCATTTTTGAAGTTTATTACCGTGATGAGCGACATTCAGCGCATGGATACAATCCGCCATGGCGCCACAATCCCCTGTGGGAGCGGGCTTGCTCGCGAAAACGGAGTGTCATGCATGGGAATTTCAACTGTCATGACGCCTTCGCGAGCAAGCCCGCTCCCACAGGATTTGTATTTACTCGAGCAGATGATTGTCAGCCCAACTGCGGACTTGCGCGTACGGATACTCCTCCAGCGCCGCATACCCCGAGATCGTCCGCGCCTTCAGCTTGGTAAACAGCGGCACACTTATCCCGCACAGAAAACGCGTCAGACGCTCCGCCGTCGGCATGCTGCCGGTGTGCTGTTCGTGCCTGTGGATAAAATCACCGCACAGCGCCGAGAAACTTTTATCCACAAGCGCTGGCAACTCGGGAGGTTCCGGCAGCCGCGCGACATTACCGTGGCACACCGAACAGTGTCCGCAGTGCTCGGGCGCATTGTGGTCGCCGAAGTATTCAGCCAGGCGATAACCCAGGCAACGCTCAGTGGCGAACAGCTCAAGCATCGCGTGAATCCGCGCGATTTCAGCCTGCTCGTGCCGGGTGAAGTACTGGTGCAACTCGGCGCTCAACACAGCGCTGTCGAAATCGCTGTGCAGCACGTTGTAGACCTCAGTCATCTGCTTGCTCTCAAGCTCGACCCAGCCCTTTTCCTGGAAGTAATCCAGCGCCGTCACCACCCGATTGCGCTCAGCCGAATATTGCGTGTACATCGCCTCGAAATTCACCGTGGCCCAGGTGCGTGCGCGACTGGAGGTGCGGATGATGGCCGCGACAAACTCCCTGCGCTCACCCTCGAAACGCTCAAGCAACGCGTCGGGTTCCAGCAGGTACTTGAAGCGGTACTCGGCGTAATAGGCATAGCGCGGCGCAATCAGGCCCCGCAGCTCCAGCTGCACCAGCAGCGTCTTGAGTGGCAGCGAGCGAATGTTGCTCTGATCGGCCAGCGGTCCGAGCAGAAACTCCCACTGTCCTTCGGGCGCGGCAGCCTGCATTTCCTCCAGCACACAACGAATCCCCTCGCGCTCCGGGGTATCGCCGTAGACGAAGTTTTCCAGCACGTTGAGGCTGTCGCGGTTGGCCAGCACCAGGCAATCCGAAGGCTGTCCATCGCGTCCGGCGCGACCGATTTCCTGACTGTAGTTTTCGATGGATTTGGGCAGGTCGAAATGCACCACGTTGCGGATGTCGCTCTTGTCGATGCCCATGCC
Organism: Pseudomonas sp. GW823-FHT01D03; assembly: GCF_058798255.1. Classification (NCBI taxonomy): domain Bacteria; kingdom Pseudomonadati; phylum Pseudomonadota; class Gammaproteobacteria; order Pseudomonadales; family Pseudomonadaceae; genus Pseudomonas; species Pseudomonas sp. GW823-FHT01D03. Next base: position 76,687 of record NZ_JBXAKK010000002.1, on the reverse strand, counting down.
GAAGGCAATAGTCGCGACAATGCAATTGGACTGCCCGGCCATGAAGCGCTTCTGTATCGCCTCGCGCTGATCGTTGGGTAAACCGGCGTGATAGGCCTCGGCCTGAATCCCGTTACGTCCCAGATGCTCGGCAATGTGTTCGGCGGTTTTCTGCAGGGTGACGTAGACGATGCTCGGTTGCCCCGCACGCTCGCTCATCCACTCCACCAGCCGCCGGCGCTTGTCCTGCCCGCGTACCGGCTCGACCAGCAGATTGAGGTTGGGCCGATAGAAACCGGTGGTCACCACATCCGCTTCGGCGATGGCGAATTTGGCCTGCATGTCGGCAATCACTTTCGGTGTGGCCGTGGCCGTCAGCAGCAGGGTTTGGGGGATGTTGAACTGACGCTGGTAGTCCGGCAGCTTCAGGTAGTCGGGGCGGAAGTTGTGCCCCCACTCTGAGATGCAGTGCGCCTCGTCGACCACCAGCAGCGAGATCGGCACCTGCTGCAAAAAGTTGCGGAAACGCTCGTTCTTCAGGCGCTCCACCGAGATCATCAGAATCTTCAATTCACCCGAACGGGCGCGGGCCATCACGTCATTGGCGTCATCGCGGCTTTGCGCCGAATCGATACTGCCGGCGCTGATGCCGTGACGTTTGAGGAACGCCAGTTGATCCTGCATCAACGCCAATAGCGGCGAGACCACCAGGGTCAGATGCGGCAGCAATAGTGCCGAAACCTGGTAGCAAAGCGACTTGCCGGAACCGGTGGGAAAAATCGCCGCCGCCGAGCGCCCCGCCAGCACGGCGCTGATCGCCGCTTCCTGTCCGGGTCGAAACTGTGGATAACCGAAAACCTGTTCCAGGGTGTTGTGCATGCGCTGTCACTCCGTTGACCGCTGTGATGCCAACAGCCTAGCGGGCGATCGCAGCGAGTCGAGAAAAGGCCGGGGTCAATTCGATACGGGATGATACAGCCATTGGCGCAGACAACTCGGCCCACTGTAGGAGCGAGCCTGCTCGCGAAGAGGCCCGCAACAGCAATACAAACTTACCGGTTCAGGGTTGCAAAATTGCCACTCGCAGGTGCTCATTCAACACCTGCTCATGCACCCCCAGGCTCTTGCTCGCCCACAACGCATGGGCCGGAGTGATGTCACCGGTAAAGGCCGCCGCCAATTGACGCAGCTGCGCGACACTGCGCACGCGAGGACAGAACGGTTGCCCGTCACAGTCCTGACTGGCGTTGCGATAGCTGCTCAGCAAGCGATCCCACAGACCGTCACGCACCTGCCTGATCGACTTGAGCTGCACATGCGACACACCCAGTCGCTGCTCAAGCCCCACCTCGTCCAGCGTTTCACTGGCGAGCAGGACTTTGCCGAACATCAACACCTCGGCGCGCGAGGCGGTATCGATGCTGGTCTGGCTGGAAAGCGCATCGGGCCAGCCAGTGCGCTCAGGGCCAGCAAACATCCAGCCGTTGTCGGCATCTGATGCCATGGCCAAACGCCAACCACTGGCCAACAGCACTGAAATCGAGGCCATACGTAGCCATTGCATACTCAATTCCCTTTAAGCGCGTATCGGACGTTTGCAAACGTCCTACAGATTCTGGCGCGCACCATACAGATGTTTGCTCAGAAGCGCCTGATATACCCGCAGGAAATTTCCCGACTAAGGGTTTTACCTTTAAAAGGATTTGAAAATACGTAGGGCAAATGCCCGAACCCGGGGAAAACCCCTACGAATTCTGTCCATTGCGGCCGCCTTGTCCCACCGCGCAATGCCCTCCTATAGTGGCCGGCGCGACTTCTCAAAGGACAGCCTGACGCCATGAACTCACTCCACCCGCCGATCAACCGCTACCGCCGATTGAAATCCAGCTACAGCGAAAAACCGGTATTAGTCATCGACACAGACGCCTGCCGCGAAGATTTGCTGGATGCCGCTCAACAACGTCTGTGTGCCGCCAACAATCTACTGGAAACTCTCTACTGCATGTGTTTTCAACAGGCAGACGTCAAAGACATTCCAAACATCATTACTGCGCTTTATTTACTGACTCAAGATGGCTGCGAACTACTGGAAATTGCAAAACTCAAAACCGCTCAGTAAAACCAAAAACACATTCCCAACAAATCCAGACACAAGACACTTCTTTGCCTTTTAAAATAACCCTATTACGTTGATCGCTCTTTCATTAAAAAGAGCAACAAACATGTCTGTTTTAACTATATTTTTTTGCGGCACAGGCTCCAACAAGTTTGATACCACCCATGAAAACTTCTGGAACGGAGAACTGATTTCCACCCTGGCTTCCAATCATTTGGGCCACGAGTTTGCCGAGTGGATCGTGGTGGATGGCCCCGGCAGCGGCAACTTGCAGGCCGATGATCTATTCACCAGGACCAAGGAATACGGCTTGAGCGGAACTCTGTTCGGCAAAGGCTGGGAAGAAAACGTGTTGCACGCGCTCAATATCATCAAGGGCAAGTGTGACTGGCAGCGCGAGCAGCTGACTGAAGCCGAATACAATCGCCTGAAAGCCGCCGGCATTCCGATCGAAGATGTAAAAGTCGAAGGATCCTGGTTCTGGCGCAAATATAATTACGGTGATCGCAGCATTACCCAGCAAAAGTTACAGGAACAAATCATCAAGACTTTTCGCAAGGATGGTATTATTCCCACGCAAGTCAATCTGGTGGGTTGGAGCCGTGGCGGCATTAGTTGCCATATGCTGGCCAATGCAATGTTCAAGGACAGCCTGCTGAAAAACATTCCGGTCAATATCTTCGCGCTCGACCCCGTGCCGGGTATTGGTAACTTTCAGGAAGAGCGCGTCAAACTCGCGGCCAACGTCAAAGAGTATGTAGCCTTCTACGCTCGCGACGAACGCTCCAAAGGGTTCAGCTGCGTCATCCCACAGACTGCTACCGGCACTAAAACCTGCATCTATCCGATGGCAGGGCGCCACGCCACCATGGCCGGCAATGCCACCAGCAGCGGCGGCGTCCCGACCGATGCCAGCGATCTGAAAGTGCTGTTCGAGCCCGGACACATCGTGCGCCACCTCGCCGAAACCTGCCTCAAACGCTGGGGCGTGCAACTGCAAAAAAACCTGGATCTGACTCAGGCCGACCTGGAAAACCTCACCAACGGCATCGTACGCGATGAGGCCAAATACAAACTGATGCACAAACATTCCTATACCTATTTCACCGAACTGGACCAAGGCGAACGCTACGTTTCGCTGGGCAGTAAAGGTTTGCCGTTCAGCAGCGTGAAAGGCGAGATCTACAAGCCGGCGACCGGCCTGGCAACCAGCTTGCTGGATATTTCGGCGTATCAGCATTTACGTTGAAAAATTATGAAAAAAAGGTAGGAACATCCGATGAAATTTTCAACCCGTTCCTACACGCCACGACTCTTTGTCGCCTATCGCGGCTTGAGGGCACAAATCTATAGTCGTGGCTGTCGCTGGCAAATCAGCGGCTCGGGTTTGGTCACCTGAATGGATCGTGCATACGCGTCCGCTGTATGCTGCCGGCACTCAATTGCCTGCAGTTTATGGTGGCTGTGTTTGGGACACCTTCGGGTGTGCCGGGTCTGTGCACGATCCTCACCGGTTGACCAACCCGAACACAGTCGCCTCCTGTCGCTTGGTCACGATGTGGTGGCTTCGCTTGAAGCATTTGAGGATCAACAAAATGAAAACATGGAATCAATTAGCCGCTGATCGCTACTACTCACTCGAATCCAACCTCACCGACACCAAGCCCCTGATCATCGACACACAGGCCAACCCGCAAGACATCCTCGAATGCGCCGTCCAGCGCCTGCGCGCCTCAAGCGACCTGCTGAAAACCCTCTACTGCCTCAGCTTCAAACAAGCCGACAACGAAGACATTCCCCACATCACCCACGCTCTTTACCTGCTGACCAAAGACGGCTTTGACCTGTTGCAGGTCGCCCAACAATGAATGCTCAACTGGAAAGCTCCAGAAAGCTCCAGTCTGAGGTTGAGTGATCAGATCGTTCCCATGTTCGACGTGAGAACGATCACTTACCAGTGATCTACTCAAATTCGTTTCGGCATCACAAATCGGGTTATTGATGATCTACCCTAAAAATGAACAACACGATCTGTCCAGCGATGAGCGTAAAGCACTCAAGGTCTTGATCGAAAAATGGAGATGACCATGAGCAAATTTTTTGATGAGCTGATGGAAAGTGTGCAAGAGATGGACGAGATCGTACGAGGCGAGCGCACACCTTCTCGCGAATTCCATGTTGATGCATTGCAGGTCAAAGAAATTCGTAAAGCTACCGGTTTGACCCAGACCAAATTTGCAGCACTGATCGACGTCCAACTCGGCACTCTACGAAATTGGGAACAGGCCGTCGCGAGCCAACCGGGCCGGCAAAAGCTTTGCTCAAGGCCATTCATAACGACCCGGTTCATGTTTTGAATGCATTGGCTCATTGAGAAAATGAACACCCACAAAAAAGCCGCCCCTAAGAGGCGGCTTTTTCATTCACCAGAACTAAGCCTTACAACTTAGGACCCGCAGCCTTGATCGCATCGCTCACTTCGAACTTCTTGAAGTTCTCGATGAACAGACCGGCCAGCGCCTTGGCAGCTTCGTCGTACGCAGCCTTGTCAGCCCAGGTGTTGCGTGGCTTGAGCAGGTTGGTTTCAACGCCCGGTACGGCCAGTGGCACGTCGAGGTTGATGGTGTCCAGGTGTTCGGTGGCGGCACCGATCAGCGCGCCGCTCTGGATCGCTGCGATCACCGCACGGGTGGTCGGGATGTTGAAGCGTTTGCCGACGCCGTAGCCGCCGCCGGTCCAGCCGGTGTTGACCAGGTAGACCTTGGAGCCAAAGCCGCGGATGCGCTTGATCAGCAGTTCGGCGTATTCGCCGGCCGGACGCGGGAAAAACGGTGCGCCAAAGCAGGTGGAGAAGGTCGACTTGATGCCGCTGCCCGAACCCATTTCAGTCGAGCCCACCAGCGCGGTGTAGCCAGACAGGAAGTGGTAGGCCGCTTGCTCTTCGTTGAGGATCGACACTGGCGGCAGCACGCCGGTCAGGTCGCAGGTCAGGAAGATCACAGCGTTTGGCTCGCCGCCCAGGTTCTTCTCGGAACGCTTGGCAACGTGCTCCAGCGGGTAGGCCGCGCGGCTGTTCTGGGTCAGGCTGACATCGGCGTAGTCGGCGTGCTTGGCGTCGTCGATGACCACGTTTTCCAGCACAGCGCCGTGCTTGATGGCTTTCCAGATGACCGGCTCGTTCTTCTCGGACAGGTCGATGCACTTGGCATAGCAGCCGCCTTCGATGTTGAAGACAACGCCTTCGCCCCAGCCGTGTTCGTCGTCACCGATCAGGTAACGGCTTTCGTCGGCCGACAGGGTGGTTTTACCGGTGCCCGACAGACCGAAGAACAGGGTCACGTCGCCTTCTTCGCCGATGTTGGCAGCGCAGTGCATTGGCAGCACGTCAGCGGCCGGCAGCAGGAAGTTCTGCACGGAGAACATGGCTTTCTTCATTTCACCGGCGTAACGCATGCCGGCGATCAGCACTTTCTTCTGCGCGAAGTTGATGATCACGCAACCGTCGGAGTTGGTGCCGTCACGCTCAGGCACGCACTCGAAGTTGGCCACGTTGAGCACTTGCCACTCGTCACGACCGGCCGGGTTGTACTGGGCCGGGTTGATGAACAGGCAACGACCGAACAGGTTCTGCCAGGCAGTCTGGGTGGTCATTTTGACGGCCAGGTAGTGATCTTCAGCCGCACCTACATGCACGTGGGAAACAAAGTGCTCTTGCGCGTTGTTGAACGCCTCGACACGAGCCCACAGCGCGTCGAACTTGTCGGCCGGGAACTTGCGGTTGATCGGGCCCCAGGCGATAGCGGCCTGGGTGGAAGGCTCTTCAACGATGAAACGATCGACTGGCGAACGACCGGTGCGATGACCGGTACGAACGACCAGAGCGCCGGTATCGGCAAGCTCGCCCTCACCGCGTTGCAGGGCTTCTTTTACCAGATCATCAACACTCAGATCGGTGTACACGGCGTTATTGGCTTGCGTCATGAGGTTCCCCGTCGGCCAGTGGCCGAGTGTGCTCCAAACGTTTTGTAGTAGAAAGTCGTGCACTACTACCGCGAAAAAAGTGGGCCGGATTATGCCAGAAAAGCCCAAAAAGAGTAGGGTCCTCCCGTCGTAACGGCGAAATTCCGTCGTTACGCAGTGAATTTACCTGCGCTGAACCGTTTTAGTGCCGGGTATCTGACGGCGTGTCGACGCCTGCGCCAGCGAACAATTGAGCAATATCGGCCGCATCAAACAGGTAACGCTGGTTGCAGAACTGGCAATCGATCTCGACTTCACCACCGCGCTCGGCCACCAGTGCCTGCGCATCTTCCAGACCCAGACTGACCAGCGCATTGCCTGAGCGTTCCCGCGAGCAGCTGCAACGGAAGCGCAGGTTCTGCACATCGAACAGGCGCACTTGCTCTTCGTGGTAGAGGCGATGCAGGACGGTTTCGTTGTCCAGGCTGAGCAATTCATCGGCGGTCAGGGTGCTGGCCAGGGCGGTGATGTGCTGCCAGCTGGCGGCGCGGTCTTCTTCGTCTTTCAGACGGTCGGCCGGCAGTTGCTGCAGCAGCATGCCACGGGCACGGCGGCCGTCGGCGAACAGCTTGAAGCGCGTGCCGACCTGTTGCGACATGACGAAATAGTTGGTGAAGCACTCAGACAGGGTTTCGCCGTCGAGATCGACGATGCCCTGGTAACGCTGGCCGACAGTCGGGTCGACGGTCAGGGTCAGGTCACCGCCCGGCATCAGGTCGGCAAGGGTCGCGTCCGCGGCGATCTGCTCGGCGTTATAACGCGCCAGGCCACGGATCTCGCGCTCGCTGGAGCATTCGATCATCAGCAGCGGAATCGGCCCTTCGGAGCGTGCCTGCAAAATCAGCAAGCCGTCGAACTTCAGGGTGCCCACCAGCAACGAAGCGGCCGCCATCAGTTCGCCCAGCAACTGCGCGACCGGCTCCGGGTACGGGTGCTTGGCGAGGACTTCGGCGTAGCTGCGTTCAAGCGCAACCAGTTCGCCGCGCGTGTCGCTGTCATCGAAGATGAAACGTTGAGTGAAATCGGTATCCGCTAGGTCGGTCATAATTTTGGGTATCTGAATGTGGTGACAAAATGGTTACAAGACGTGAAAATTTGCGCTTCTTGGCACTCTTTTTGGTGCCAGCGCTAAGCCATGGGAGGCATTTTATGAACAATCCGGGTTTGTTCCAATCAAGGTGGAACCTCGGCCGGCTGGTTCTGTGCAACGTAGTGCCACTGGCGCTACTGGCTTTCTGGTTATGGCCTACGGGCAACTCGCTGTGTGTGATTTTCGACGAGTGGCTGTTCCGCTCGCTCAATGCGCCACTGGCCAGCAACTCCATATGGCTCCACATCTGGACAATTGCAAGTCTGCGGCCGTTTGACATTGTCGTCGGACTGATCCTGCTGACGCTGCTGATCAAGGGCGACTGGGTGTTCAAGGCGATTGACGTGCGTCGCGCCTTTTTCGGTTTTTTCTCGATTCTGCTGCTGATGGTGGTGATCCGCGCGCTGTTTTCCAAATTCGCCGACTACATGGACTGGCAGCACAGCAGTCCATCGATGGTGCTGGAAGGCGCGGTGCACCTGAGTGACTACTTCCCGCATCTGGAAAAAGCCTGGGAGCTGAAGGATCGCTCGAGCCAGAGCTTCCCCGGTGATCACGCATCGGTGCTGCTGATCTGGGCGCTGTTCATGGGTGTATTCAGCCGCACAGTCGGCCAGTTCCTGACGGTCTGGGGCCTGGCGTTGCTGTTCATGCTGCCACGTCTGGTGGCCGGCGCGCATTGGGGTCAGGACGATTACATCGGCGGCATGCTGCTGGCAGTGTGGGCGTTGGGTTGGGGTTACTACACACCGTTTGCCTATCACGCCACCAACTTCTGGCTGAAGGTGACTGCGCCGATTTTCGCTTTGCTGGGCAAGCTGCCGGTGGTATCGCGGATGAGTGTGGTGTCTGCCGCAAACTGACACTTTGCGCAAACCTGTGGCGAGGGAGCTTGCTCCCGCTTGGCTGCGTAGCAGTCACTGAACCAGTCGACTCGGTTGTACTTTGAAATACATGATCGACTGGATAGGGAGTCCTTCGGACTCCAGCGGGAGCAAGCTCCCTCGCCACAATGGTGTGCCGTGCCGGTCAATCGCTGTTGCTGTTCCCACGAAATTTAAACAGATCCCGCCGCTGCTTCTTGCTCGGTTTGCCGTCGGTGCTCACGCCCAACGCCCCGGCCTTGCGCATCGCCGCAGCCGCTTCACGTTTGGCAATGCTCGCCTCCGTCTCGGTATACAGCGTCTGCGCTTCGGGCGCGCCGCGACGCACGATCGACAAGGCCTCGACCCTCACGGTGCGTTCTTCAAAGCCGGTACGAATCTCGAACTCATCGCCAATGCGTGGCTCTTTGCCAGGCTTGCAGCGGTCGCCTCGGCAATGCACCTTGCCACTCTCGATCGCAGCTTTGGCCAAGGCTCGGGTTTTGTAAAAGCGCGCCGCCCACAACCATTTATCGAGACGGACCTTGTCGTCCTCTTCGCTTTTTTGTGCCATGGAATTTCCTCATTCTGAAATGTTGATGAACTGTACTACCGTTTCTGTCGTGCCATGAATGACCCCGTCCCGGATTACAATGCACACCAGCCGACACCTGCTTGAGGGGTCGGCGATCCGGGCCGTAGATATCTGTCGCCTTTTAACCCTTATTCTGCGTGAATACCGCGAATTCGGCCGTACGCGGCCCGAGCGGTTTCTGCCGGTTGAGTACCTTTGAAGACATTTGACCATTTGACCGTTGTCGGTCTGCGCGAGTGGGTGGCGCTCCCTGATCTGGGAGTCGCCGGCCTGCGGGCGAAAATCGACACCGGCGCCAGCACCTCCAGCCTGCATGCCACCGACATCGAGCCGTTCGAACGCGAAGGCCAGAAGTGGGTGCGTTTCACCGCGCACCTGGGCACGGTGGTGCAGTTGCGTCACCGGCGCTGCGAAGCACCGCTGGTGACGCGTAAAACCATCAAAAGCTCCAACGGCCAGGCGCAGGTACGCTATGTGATCAGCACCACCCTGGCCCTCGGTGATCGGGTCTGGGCAGTCGAGTTCACCCTCGCCTGTCGCAAGTCCATGCGCTATCGCCTGTTGCTCGGCTCCAAAGCCCTGATCGATGGCCAGCTGGTGGTCAATCCGGGCATCAAATATGTACAAGACAAGCCGGTGTTCCCGGTATCTACCTCCTCCACAGGTGTTGCATGAAGATCGCTGTGCTGTCGCGGAATCCGCGTCTGTATTCCACCCGTCGTCTGGTCGAGGCCGGCACCGAACGCGGGCATGAAATGGTCGTGATCGACACCTTGCGCGCCTACATGAACATCGCCAGCCACAAGCCGCAGATCCACTATCGCGGCAAGCCGCTGGAAGGCTTCGACGCGGTGATTCCACGGATCGGTGCGTCGGTGACGTTCTATGGCTGCGCGGTGTTGCGCCAGTTCGAAATGATGGGGGTGTTTCCGCTCAACGAATCGGTGGCCATCGCCCGTTCGCGGGATAAATTGCGTTCGCTGCAACTGCTGTCGCGTCGTGGCATCGGCCTGCCGGTCACCGGTTTCGCTCACTCGCCGGATGACATTCCCGACCTGATCGACATGGTCAACGGCGCGCCGCTGGTGATCAAGGTGCTGGAAGGCACCCAGGGTATCGGCGTGGTGCTGTGCGAAACCGCGACCGCAGCCGAGTCGGTGATCGAGGCGTTCATGGGCCTGAAGCAGAACATCATGGTCCAGGAATATATCAAGGAAGCCGGCGGTGCCGACATCCGTTGCTTCGTAGTCGGCGACAAGGTCATCGCAGCGATGAAGCGTCAGGCCAAACCTGGGGAATTCCGCTCCAACCTGCACCGAGGCGGCAGCGCCAGCCTGATCAAGATCACCCCGGAAGAACGCATGACCGCCTTGCGTGCGGCCAAGGTCATGGGCCTGTCAGTAGCGGGTGTGGATATCCTGCGTTCCAATCACGGGCCGCTGGTGATGGAAGTGAACTCGTCGCCGGGCCTGGAAGGGATCGAGACCACCACCGGCAAGAACGTAGCGGGGATCATCATCGAACACCTTGAGAAGAATGGCGGGCCGAACATGACCCGGACCAAAGGCAAAGGTTGATCCGTTGGAAATGTGGCGGCTGACAGGCCGCCTTCGCGAGCAAGCCCGCTCACACATTTTGGAATGCGTTCCCCTGTGGGAGCGGGCTTGCTCGCGAAGGGGCCATCAGCCCCGCTGAATATCCCGACTGTCAGACGGCATCCCGCGGCAACATCAGCCCCAACGGCAATCGAACGCGCGCTTCCAGTCCACCCCCGGAGCGGTTGCGCAGCTCGACATTGCCGCCATGCATCGAAGCAATCCGCTTCACGATCGCCAACCCCAGCCCGGTACCTTTCCCGCCCCGGGCACGGTCGCCACGGGTGAACGGGTTGAAGATCGCCTCAAGCTCCGACGGATCGATCCCCGCGCCACGGTCCATCACGCTCAGCACCACATACGGCGCGCTGGTATCGCCGGACACATAAGCCGCGACCTCGACGCCGCTGCCGGCATGGTTCAGGGCGTTGCCGATCAGGTTGTTCAGCAGGCGTTTCATCGACACCCGGCGCAGCGGAAACGGCTGGATCGGTTCCAGACGCAGACGCACTTTCTCTTCGCTTTGGTTGTACGGTGCGGCCACTTCACGCACCAGATCGCTCAGATCGACCTCCTCCACCGACTCGTCACGACCGTCGCGAATGAACGCGAGGAACTGGTCGAGAATCGCGTCCATGTCTTCGATGTCGCGCACCATGTCGTCGGTCAAATCGTTGCGATCGCCCATCAGTTCCAGCGACAGACGCAAGCGGGTCAACGGTGTGCGCAAGTCATGGGAGACCCCCGCCAGCATCAGCTCACGCTCGCGACCGGCCTGTTCGACGTCTTCGGCCATCTGGTTGAAGGCGCGATACACCTCGGTCATCTCACTCGGTGTGTCGCTGATCGGCAGACGCACGCTGCGGCCCTGACCGAGTTGCCGCGCAGCGTACACCAGACGCTTCAACGGCTGGTTGAGCTGGCTGACGAAAATCCACGCCGAGGCGGTGGACAGCAAGCCGATGGCGAGGAACCAGCCGAGTACGTTCCAGATTTTCTGGCCGCGCAATGGATGCGGGTACAGCGGCACTTTCAGCCAGCCGTCACCGAGGCTTGGCGCACGCACCCACAGCGCCGGCGGCGAGTGCATGCGCAAGCGCACTTCGGTGTCGGCGCCTAGCTCCGCCTGCATCTGCCGCTGATAGATTTCACTGTAGGGCCAATGCTGTTCGCCCTCAGGTACACCGGCACCGACCACCCGGATCAGGGTCGCGGCATCGGCGATCTTCGCGCGGTTTTCTTCATCGGCCGCCCAGTAGGCGCGCAGCGTCAGGGCTACGCCGTGGCTGTATTGGCGATCCACCAGCACGTCCTCGTTCATCAACAGATAAACCAGGGTCAGCGCCTTGGAAAACAGCACGACGATGAGCACCAGCCACAGGGTGCGGGAGAAAAAACTTTGGGGGAACCAGACGGGGGTTTTCATCGATAACCGTTACACACTTGCAGGAGCGAGCCATGCTCGCATATTGCGGATTGCGAGTCTGCGTAGAGGGTCGATCAACCCGGTCTGCGCAGACCCGCTCCTACAAATCGCCGATCACTTGGTAGCGGCGCCATCCGGTACGAACACGTAGCCCACGCCCCAGACCGTCTGGATGTAGCGCGGTTTCGAGGGATCCGGTTCGATCATCCGGCGCAGACGGGAAATCTGCACGTCGATGGAGCGCTCCAGCGCATCCCACTCGCGGCCACGGGCCAGGTTCATCAGCTTGTCGCGGGTCAGCGGCTGACGCGCGTTCATCACCAGCGCCTTGAGTACCGCGAACTCACCAGTGGTGAGCATATGCACTTCTTCGCCACGCTTCAGCTCGCGGGTGGCCAGCGACAGCACGTAATCACCGAAGGTGACGTTTTCGTCTTCGCTGCCCGGCGCGCCCGGCACCGGCGCAGCCTGGCGACGCAGTACGGCTTTGACCCGAGCCATCAGCTCGTCCGGGTTGAACGGCTTGGCCAGGTAGTCATCGGCGCCCAGTTCCAGGCCCTTGATGCGGCTCATCTCATCGCCCTTGGCGGTGAGCATGATGATCGGAATCTGATTGTTCGCCGCCCGCAGGCGACGGCATGCGGTCAGGCCGTCTTCGCCCGGCAGCATCAGGTCGAGGACGACCAGATTGAACACTTCACGCGACAGCAGACGGTCCATTTGCTCGGTGTTCGGTACGGCACGGGCACGGTAGCCCTTGCTGACGAAAAAGCGTTCCAGCAGGCTGCTCAGCCCCGGATCGTCGTCAACAATTAGAATTTTTTCGCCTTCAGCATTGTTTGCAGTGCTGCTCATTGGATGCTCCTTTTAGCTCGGCGCGCATTATGGCGTAGCTGCCGTTATACGCACCGTGTGCATTGTTAGCAGATTTTTCCTTCACTGCCAGAAAACCGGGGTTTCTACCTACAGACTGCTACACCCCCGAATGACAGAACGCTGGTTATAATGCGCGGCGTTTTGTGCCAGGCAACGTCTGAATCGTTACCGCAGGTGGCCGCGATATTTTCCGGGCCTGCGCAGTAATTATTCGATTTCACGGGTCAATGGGGTGCCTTTTGACCCAGGCAGCGGCAATTTTCTAGCCGCTCAACCAGACTCCGGGCCTTTATTTCCGTGCCTGCGAGCCTGCTTTCACAATATGTCAGGTGGTTTTATGGACAGCATCAACAGCCGCATCGCCGAGGAACTCGGCGTACGCCCGCAACAGGTCGAAGCGGCCGTCGCGCTACTCGATGAAGGCTCTACCGTTCCTTTCATCGCCCGTTACCGGAAAGAAGTCACCGGCAGCCTCGATGACACCCAGTTGCGTCATCTGGAAGAGCGTCTGCGCTACCTGCGAGAACTCGACGAACGGCGCATCAGCATCCTCGCCAGCATCCAGGAGCAAGGCAAACTCACCCCTGCCCTCGAGCGCGACATCAAGCTCGCCGACACCAAGACCCGCCTCGAAGACTTGTACCTGCCGTACAAGCAGAAGCGCCGCACCAAGGGCCAGATTGCCCTGGAAGCCGGCCTCGGCGAGCTGGCCGACGGCCTGTTCAACGACCCGAACCTGACGCCAGAAACCGAAGCCGCACGCTTCGTCGACGCCGAAAAAGGCGTAGCCGACGTCAAGGCTGCGCTTGAAGGCGCCAAGTACATCCTGATGGAGCGTTTTGCCGAAGACGCCAGCCTGCTGGAAAAGCTGCGTAACTTCCTCAAGCAGGAAGCGACCATCAGCGCCCGCGTGATCGCCGGCAAGGAAGAAGAAGGCGCCAAGTTCCGCGACTACTTCGAACACGACGAGCCGCTGAAAAGCATGCCGTCGCACCGCGCACTCGCGATATTCCGTGGCCGCAACGAAGGCATCCTCAGCTCCGCGCTGAAAGTCGGCGACGAACTGCCGGGCACCATGCACCCGTGCGAAGGCATGATCGGCCAGCAATTCGGCATCCAGAATCAGAATCGCCCGGCCGACAAATGGCTCGGTGAAGTGGTGCGCTGGACCTGGAAGGTCAAGCTCTACACGCACCTGGAAACCGACCTGCTCGGCGAGCTGCGCGACGGCGCCGAAACCGAGGCGATCAACGTCTTCGCCCACAACCTGCACGACCTGCTGCTGGCCGCGCCGGCCGGCCCGCGCGCCACCCTGGGCCTCGACCCGGGCCTGCGTACCGGCTGCAAGGTTGCGGTGGTCGACTCTACCGGCAAGCTGCTCGATCACGCCACGGTTTACCCGCACGTGCCGCACAACAAATGGGATCAGACCATCGCGATTCTGGCCGCCCTGTGCGCCAAGCACTCGGTTGACCTGATCGCCATCGGCAACGGCACCGCCAGCCGCGAAACCGACAAACTGGCGATCGAGCTGATCAAAAAATACCCAGCAATGAAGATGACCAAGGTCATGGTGTCCGAGGCCGGCGCCTCGGTGTACTCGGCATCGGAACTGGCGGCCAAGGAATTCCCGGATCTGGACGTGTCGATCCGTGGCGCGGTGTCGATTGCTCGCCGCTTGCAGGATCCGCTGGCCGAGCTGGTGAAGATCGATCCGAAATCCATCGGTGTCGGCCAGTACCAGCACGACGTCTCGCAACTAAAACTGGCGCGTGGTCTGGATGCGGTGGTCGAGGACTGCGTGAACGCCGTCGGCGTCGATGTGAACACCGCCTCGGTGGCCTTGCTGGCGCGGATCTCCGGCCTCAACGCGACCCTGGCGCAGAACATCGTCGCCCACCGTGACGAGCACGGCGCCTTCAAAACCCGTGCGGCGCTGAAGAAAGTTGCGCGTCTGGGCGAGAAAACCTTCGAACAGGCCGCAGGCTTCCTGCGCGTGATGAACGGCGACAATCCGCTGGATTCCTCGGCTGTTCACCCGGAAGCCTATCCGCTGGTACAGCGCATCGCCGCTGAAACCGACCGCGACATTCGCTCGCTGATTGGCGACGCCGCGTTCCTCAAGCGTCTGGATCCGAAGAAGTTCACCGACGAGACCTTCGGTCTGCCGACCGTCACCGACATCCTGCAAGAACTGGAAAAACCCGGTCGCGACCCGCGTCCGGAGTTCAAGACCGCCGAGTTCCAGGAAGGCGTCGAAGACCTGAAAGACCTGCAACTGGGGATGATCCTCGAAGGCGTGGTGACCAACGTGACCGCGTTTGGCGCATTCGTCGACATCGGCGTGCATCAGGACGGCCTGGTGCACATCTCGGCGCTGTCGGAGAAGTTCATCAAGGACCCACGCGAAGCAGTGAAGGCGGGTGACGTGGTGAAAGTGAAGGTCATGGAAGTCGATATCCCGCGCAAACGCGTCGGTCTGTCGATGCGCATGAGCGACACCCCGGGCGAGAAGATCGACGGTGCCCGTGGTTCGCGTCCGGGCTCGGCACCGCGCCAGTCTTCGGGCAACGCGCCACGCAAGGAAACGGCCACAGCCGCGCCGGTGAACAACGCCATGGCTTCACTGTTCGCCAACGCCAAGCAATTGAAGAAACGCTGATGGAAATTCCGGCCGGGCTCGTCGAGAGCGCGTTTTTCAAGCTGTTGGGCTGCCGCCTGCACAGCCTGGAAACCGGGGTGGCGCAAGTCGCCCTGGTGCTGGAACCGCAACTGCGCAATCGCGGCGGCAAATTGCACGGTGGCGCGCTGTTCAGTCTGGTCGATATCGCCATGGGTCTGGCCTGTTCCAGCACCCACGGCTTCGATCAGCAGAGCGCGACCATCGAGTGCAAGATCAACTACATCCGCGCCGTATCCGACGGCGAGGTGCTGTGCACGGCGCGGGTCATCCACCCGGGCCGCCGCACGCTGGTGGTCGAGGCCGACGTGATGCAAGGCGACAAACTGGTCGCAAAAGCGCAAGGCACGTTCGCTGTCCTGTAGATGTTGTTCATCATTTTGAGTTAATTTCGGCGCTGTGATCGCAGCGTCGAGCTTTTCTGTGGGAGCGGGCTTGCTCGCGAAGGCGGTGTGTCAGGCAAATTGATGTTGACTGACACGCCCTCTTCGCGAGCAAGCCCGCTCCCACAGGGATCGCATAGTCTTCGCGTGCATCTGCCAGATTCAGGGATTGAAGTCGGCGGTTCGAAAGGGGCTTCGTGAGCCCGAAAAACCAGGCGATAACGCCAGTTTCAACTTCACCCTTGTAGACCGTCCTGCCCACCCCCATATTGGGGCGACTGACGCGTGAAGGAATCCAAATTGAGCGAACTTCTCAACCGCCGCCTGGCTCTGCTCGGCGAGCGCGCCAACCTCTCTCTGCTCGAACAGTGCCTCCACGGTATCGAACGTGAATGCCTGCGCGTGACCAGTGAAGGTCGTCTGGCGCAAACGCCGCACCCGGAAGCCTTGGGTTCCGCGCTGACCAATGAACAGATCACCACCGACTACTCCGAGTCGCTGCTGGAATTCATCACCCCCGCCCTGCCCGATCCTGCCGATACGCTGGCGAGCCTGGACAAGATTCATCGCTTTGCCTACAGCAAGCTCGGCAACGAGTACCTGTGGAGTCCATCGATGCCGTGCCCGCTGCCGGCCGAGGAAGACATCCCGATCGCCTATTACGGCACCTCCAACATCGGTCAGCTCAAGTACGTTTACCGCAAGGGCCTGGCCCTGCGGTACGGCAAGACCATGCAGTGCATCGCCGGGATTCACTACAACTTTTCCCTGCCGGAAAAGCTCTGGCCGCTGCTGCGCGAGGCCGAGGGTTTTGTCGGCACTGACCGCGATTTCCAGTCGTCGTCCTACATCGCACTGATCCGTAATTTCCGCCGCTACAGCTGGCTGCTGATGTACCTGTTCGGTGCGTCGCCAGCGCTGGATGCGGGCTTCCTGCGCGGCCGTTCGCATCAGTTGGAACAACTGGATGCGGACACCCTGTACCTGCCGTACGCCACCAGCCTGCGCATGAGCGACCTTGGTTACCAGAGCAACGCCCAGGCCGGCCTGACACCGTGCTACAACGATCTGGCGAGCTACACCGACAGCCTGCGCAAGGCCGTGGCCACGCCATACCCGCCGTACGTTGAAGTCGGCACGCACCAGGATGGCGAGTGGGTACAGCTCAACACCAACATCCTGCAGATCGAAAACGAGTACTACTCCAACATCCGTCCGAAACGCGTGACCTACACCGGCGAGCGGCCGATCCAGGCGCTGATGGCCCGCGGCATTCAGTACGTCGAAGTGCGTTGCCTGGACATCAACCCGTTCCTGCCGATGGGCATCGACGTCACTGAATCGCGCTTCCTCGATGCGTTCCTGCTGTACTGCGCGCTGAACGACAGTCCGCTGCTGACCAACACTTCGTGCGGCAATGCCACTTCGAACTTCCTCAGCGTGGTCAAGGAAGGTCGGCGTCCGGGCCTGCAATTGCAGCGTGACGGCGAAGCGGTCGAGTTGAAGGTTTGGGCAGCCGAGCTGCTGGAAAAAATCGCACCGCTGGCGGCGTTGCTCGATCAGAGCCATGGCGGCGACGCGCACAGCAAGGCGCTGGATGCGCAACTGGCCAAGGTCAAGGATTCGTCCCTGACCCCGTCGGCCCAAGTGCTGGCGGCCATGGCCGAGCACAAGGAAAGCTTCGCGCAATTCTCCCTGCGCCAGAGCCAGGTGCATGCCGAGTTCTTCCGCAGCGAGCGGTTGGCTGCTGATGAACAGGCGAAGTTTGAAGAGCTGGCGCGCTCGTCGCTGGCGCAACAGGCGGAGCTGGAGCAGAACGAGGTCGGTGATTTCGACGTGTTTGTCGGGTCGTATCAGGCGAGCATTCTGGCGATCAGCAACTAACCACTATTACCTGTGGCGAGGGAGCTTGCTCCCGCTCGGCTGCGCAGCAGCCGCAATTTCAGTCCCCCGGTGCATAAGAAGCACCGTGATGAATTGATATTGGAGTCCTCCGGCCTCCAGCGGGAGCAAGCTCCCTCGCCACAATGGCCTCACCAGCAATCCCTCCGCTTAGATTTTTCCGCTCATAAGCTAAGTCTAAAAAGTTATTTATTTTTGGATTCTTAGATCATTTAGTCTCCTTTGACGCCGATCGTCGGTCGCCTGATTTGGAGCACTCCCCATGAAACTGAATTTCCCGCTTCGCCTGCTGGCCGTGGCCTCGTTGGCTGCTGCGAGCTTTCTGGCGCAGGCCGCCGACCTCACCGTCGCCTACCAGACCACCGTCGACCCGGCGAAAGTCGCCCAGGCCGATGGCGCCTACGAAAAAGCCACCAAGGCCGACATCAACTGGCGCAAGTTCGATAACGGCGCCGACATCATCGCTGCCATCGCTTCCGGTGACGTGCAGATCGGCTACCTCGGTTCTAGCCCGCTGACCGCTGCGATCACCCGCAAGGTTCCGGTGGAAACTTTCCTCATCGCCACCCAGATCGGCGCCGCCGAAGCACTGGTCGCTCGTGACGGTTCCGGGATCAAGACCCCACAGGATCTGATCGGCAAGAAAATCGCCGTGCCGTTCGTGTCCACCGGTCACTACAGCCTGCTCGCCGCGCTGAAGCACTGGAACATCGATCCGTCGAAAGTCACCGTGCTCAACCTCGCCCCGCCAGCGATCATCGCCGCGTGGAAACGCGGTGATATCGACGCCACTTACGTGTGGGATCCGGCCCTCGGTGTGGCCAAGGAAAACGGCAAAGTGCTGATTACCTCCGGCGAACTGGCCAAGTTCGGCGCGCCGACCTTCGATGCCTGGATCGTGCGCAAGGACTTCGCCGAGAAGCACCCGGAAATCGTCACCGCGTTCGCCAAGGTCACCCTCGACGCCTACGCCGATTACCGCAAGGATCCACAAGCCTGGCTCGCCGACCAGTCCCACGTCGACAAACTGGTAAAGCTCTCCGGCGCCAAGGCCAGCGACGTTCCATTGCTGCTGCAAGGCAACGTCTACCCGCTGGCGGCTGATCAGGTGATCACACTCGGCGCGCCGACCACCAAGGCCATCACCGACACCGCCGCGTTCCTCAAGGAGCAGGGCAAGGTCGAGGCCGTACTGCCGGACTACGCGCCGTACGTCAGCGCCAAATACATCACCAATTGATCGGGAGTGGACTGCGATGGCCTTGCTACAGCTGGAGCGCATCAGCGCACAGTATCCCGGCAGCCCGGAACCGGTGCTGGCGGACATTTCCCTGACCCTCGGGCCTCAGCAATTGCTGGTCGCCCTCGGCCCGTCCGGCAGTGGCAAGACTTCACTGTTGAACCTGATTGCCGGCTTCGTCGAACCCAGCGCCGGGCGCATCACCCTCGACGGCGTGCCGGTCAAAGGCCCGAGCGCCGAACGTGGCGTGGTGTTTCAGGACGACGCGCTGTTGCCTTGGCAGGATGTGTTGGCCAACGTCGCTTTCGGTCTGGAACTGGCTGGCGTTGCCAAGGACAAACGCGAAAAGATCGCCCGGGAAATGCTTGCGCTGGTCGACCTTTCCGGTTTCGAAAATCGCCGCATCTGGCAACTCTCCGGCGGCCAGAAACAGCGCGTCGGCCTGGCCCGCGCCCTCGCCGCTGACCCGCGTGTGCTGCTGATGGACGAGCCCTTCGGCGCCCTTGACGCATTCACCCGCGAGCAGATGCAGGAGCTGTTGCTGCAAGTCTGGCAGCGCACCGCCAAACCGGTGTTCCTGATTACCCACGACATCGAAGAAGCGGTGTTCCTCGCCACTGACCTGATTCTGCTGGCACCGAATCCGGGGCAGATCGTCGAGCGCCTGCATCTGGAATTCGGTCAGCGTTACGCTGCCGGTGAGTCGGCGCGGGCGATCAAATCCGACCCGCGTTTTATCGAAACCCGCGAGCACGTGTTGAGCAAAGTGTTCTCGCAACGCAGCGCCGTACAACGGCAGGAGCGCGCATGAGCAGTTACGACGTTTCCGCCCCGGCAGTGAAAAGCCCTTCAGTGGTGATTCCCGTGCGGCGCAGCCTCAGCACGCGGTGGATCAGCCTGCTGACCCTGTTGACCTTGCTGGTGATCTGGTGGGCGGTGACCGCCAGCGGTTTGATCGAACCGCTATTCCTGCCGCCACCGTCCGCCGTGCTGCAAAAGGGCTGGTTGCTGGCGACTACCGGTTACATGGATTCCACCCTGTGGCAGCACTTGGGCGCGAGCCTGAGCCGCATCGGTCTGGGTCTCGGCTTTGCGATTCTGACCGCAGTGCCGGTGGGCATCGCCATCGGCGCCAACCGTATTGCCCGTGGTGTGCTTGATCCGTTGATCGAGTTCTACCGGCCGATTCCGCCATTGGCTTATCTGCCGCTGATCGTGATCTGGTGTGGCATCGGCGAGTTGTCGAAAGTGCTGCTGATCTACCTGGCGATTTTTGCGCCGATCGCCATCGCAACAGCCACCGGTGTGCGCACTGTAGACCCGGCGAAATTGCGCGCTGCGCAGTCGCTTGGTGCAACCCGTGCACAACTGATTCGCCATGTGATCTTGCCCAGTGCCCTGCCGGACATTCTCACCGGTGTGCGCATTGGTCTGGGCGTTGGCTGGTCGACCCTGGTCGCCGCCGAACTGATCGCCGCCACCAGCGGCTTGGGCTTCATGGTGCAGTCGGCTGCGCAATTTCTGGTCACCGATGTGGTGGTGCTGGGGATTCTGGTAATCGCCTTGATTGCCTTCGCCATGGAAATGGGCCTGCGCGCCCTGCAGCGCAAACTGGTGCCGTGGCACGGCCAGGCGCACTGACATATTTGATGTGAATCCCCTGTAGGAGTGAGCCTGCTCGCGATTGCGGTGTGTCATTCACCCCAGCATTGACTGCCAGCCTGCAATCGCGAGCAGGCTCACTCCTACAAAAGCTCTATCCCCGAATTCGAAGAGTAAGACCATGAGCAGCCTGACCATCACCCCATTAAGCTCGGCCCTCGGCGCGCAGATCAGCGGCGTCGACGTCAGCCAGCCGTTGAACCTGGAACAGCGCGACGCCATCGAGCAGGCGCTGCTCAAGTACCAGGTGCTGTTCTTCCGCAACCAGCCGATCGAGCCTTCGCAACAGGCACGTTTCGCCGCGTATTTCGGCGACCTGCACATTCACCCGATCTACCCGAATGTGCCGGAGCAGCCCGAAGTGCTGATCCTCGACACCGCCGTCACCGACGTGCGCGACAACGCGATCTGGCACACCGACGTGACCTTCCTGCCGACCCCGGCGATGGGGGCAGTGCTCAGCGCCAAGCTGTTGCCGGAATTTGGCGGCGACACCCTGTGGGCCAGCGGAATTGCCGCGTATGAAGCGCTTTCGGCACCGATGAAAAAGCTGCTCGAAGGGCTGACCGCGACTCACGATTTCACCCGTTCGTTTCCGCTGGAGCGTTACGGCAACACGCCGCAAGCCCTGGCACAGTGGGAAGAGGCACGACGCAAGAATCCGCCGCTGTCGCACCCGGTGATCCGCACCCATCCTGTGAGCGGACGCCGTTCGTTGTTCGTCAACGAAGGCTTCACCTCGAAGATCAACGAGCTGTCGGATACCGAGAGCGAGGCGATATTGAAGTTCCTGTTCGCCCACGCAACGCGGCCGGAATTCACCATTCGCTGGCGCTGGCAGCAGGACGATATTGCCTTCTGGGACAACCGCGTGACCCAACATTACGCGGTGGATGATTACCGCCCGGCACGACGGGTGATGCAGCGGGCGACGGTGTTGGGGGATGTGCCGTTCTTCAAATAAGGCCTGATTGCTGTGTTGTTTTCAAAGGCCCCTTCGCGAGCAAGCCCGCTCCCACAGTTTGATCGTGTTTCTTCAGGAGGAACGCAATTACCTGTGAGAGCGGGCTTGCCCGCGAAAGCGTCAGAGCAGGCGCCGAATAATTCGGCGCCAGTGACTTATTCAGCAGTCGAAGGCTTCTCCCACAGATTGATCCCGCCCTCCTGGGCAAACCGGTCGATCTCCGCCAGTTCTTCGGCACTGAAACTCAGATTCTTCAACGCCCCGACGTTCTCGATGATCTGCTCCGGCCGGCTCGCGCCGATCAGTGCCGAGGTCACTCGCGGATCACGCAGGGTCCAGGCCAGTGCCAGTTGCGCCAGGCTCTGACCGCGACGCTTGGCGATCTCGTTCAGTGCGCGCACATGCGCGATGTTGGCCTCGGACAGATGCGACGCCTGCAACGAACCACCGCCCGGACGATTGACCCGCGCATTTGCCGGCACGCCGTTGAGGTATTTATCGGTCAGCAGACCTTGCGCCAGCGGGGTGAAGGCGATCACGCCAGTACCGAGCTCGTCGGTGGTGTCGAGCAGGTCTTTTTCCACCCAGCGATTGAGCAGGTTGTACGCCGGCTGATGAATCAGCAGCGGTACCTTCCATTCCTTGAGCAGCGCAGCGATCTCGCGGGTTTTTACCCCGGAGTACGACGAGATACCGATGTACAACGCCTTGCCCTGCTGCACGGCGGTGGCGAGGGCGCTGGCGGTTTCTTCCAGCGGGGTGTCCGGGTCGAAGCGGTGCGAATAGAAGATATCCACATAGTCCAGACCGAGGCGCTGCAGGCTCTGGTCGAGACTGGCCAGCACGTATTTGCGCGAGCCGCCGCCCTGACCGTACGGGCCGGGCCACATGTCCCAACCGGCCTTGCTTGAAATGATCAGTTCATCGCGGTAGTGCTTGAAGTCTTCGCGCAGCAGGCGACCGAAATTGATCTCGGCGCTGCCGTACGGCGGGCCGTAATTGTTGGCCAGGTCGAAGTGGTTGATGCCCAGGTCGAACGCGGTGCGCAGCAGGGCGCGCTGGGTGTCGATCGGCGTGCTGTCGCCGAAGTTGTGCCACAGGCCCAGCGACAGCGCCGGCAGCACCAGACCGCTGCGGCCGACGCGGCGGTAAGGGATGGAGTCGTAGCGGTTTTCGGCAGCGGTGTAAGTCATCGAATCCTCTCTTGTTTGATGAACAGCAAATTGAGGGTGAATCCCAACCCTGTGGCGAGGGAGCTTGCTCCCGCTCGGTTGCGCAGCAACCGCAAACCGTCCAGCGTGGTATGCCTGTCTGAATGCGATTGCAGGTTTTGGGTCTGCTTCGCAGACCAGCGGGAGCAAGCTCCCTCGCCACAAAAGTGATCTACACAAATCTGTTTCGCGGTCGGGCAAGGCCCAGGTTTTCGCGCAAGGTCCGGCCCTCATACTCGGTTCTGAACAGCCCGCGCCGTTGCAGTTCCGGCACCACGCCATGGGCGAAGTCTTCGAGCCCGCCCGGCAGGTGCGGCACCAGCACGTTGAAGCCGTCCGCCGCGCGCTGTTCGAACCACTCCTGCAAGCGATCGGCGATCTGCGCCGGCGTGCCCACCAGACTGTAATGCCCGCGCCCACCGGCAATCTTGCGGCCCAATTCGGCGAGGGTCAGATTCTCCCGGCCCGCCAGTTCAGTCAGCAATTTCTGCCGGCTCTGCTGGCCGCTGTCGGTCAGTGGCAACTCCGGTAGCGGTCCGTCCAGCGGGTACTTCGACAAGTCGAAGTTGCCCAGCATACGCCCAAGCAACGCCACGCCAACCTCCGGTTCGACCAATTGCTGAAACGTTTCACATTTTTCCTGCGCTTCGGCCTCCGTCTGCCCGACGACGACAAACACCCCGGGCATGATTTTCAGCGAGTCGGCACTGCGCCCGTACTTGGCCAGGCGCCCCTTGAGATCGGCGTAGAACGCCTGCGCGCCCGAAAGCGAAGTCTGCGCGGTGAACACCACCTCAGCGGTCTGTGCCGCCAGTTCACGCCCGGTCTCGGACGAGCCGGCCTGCACAATCACCGGTTGCCCCTGCGGCGAGCGCGCCACGTTCAGCGGGCCTTTCACCCGAAAATGCTCGCCGACGTGATCCAGTACGTGCAGCTTCGACGGGTCGTAATACGCGCCACTGGCCTTGTCGCGGACAAAGGCATCGTCCTCCCAACTGTCCCACAGCCCGGTGACCACCTGATGAAACTCGCGGGCACGGCTGTAGCGTTCGGCGTGGCCGATGTGCTCGTCGCGACCAAAATTCAGCGCCTCGGCGGCGTTGTCCGAGGTCACCAGATTCCACCCGGCGCGGCCACCCGACAGATGATCGAGCGAAGCGAATTTACGCGCCACGTGGTAAGGCTCGTTGTAGCTGGTGGTCGCCGTGGCGATCAGGCCGATGCGCTCGGTCACCGCGCTCAGGGCCGAGAGCAAGGTCAGCGGTTCGAAGTGATCGGAGCGCGCCATGCGGCTGGCGATGTCCTGCGTCGGCGCGGCCACACTGTCGGCGACGAACAGCGTGTCGAACTTCGCCGCCTCGGCAATCTGCGCCAGACGCTTGTAGTGGGCGAAATCCAGACCGGCATTGGCCGGCACTTTCGGGTGCCGCCACGCGGCGACGTGGTGCCCGGTGGCCATGAGAAAGGCGCCAAGTTTCAGCTGTCTGCTCATCTCAGAAATCCTTGCGCAGTTGCACGCCGAAGTAGCGCTCGTCATCCCGTGGCACGGCGCGGTAGATGTAGCTGCCACCGCTGGCCAGCAACGGTGAGTAGGACTTGTCGGCGAGATTCTTGCCCAGCAGCGCCACGCGCCAGCCGTTGCTGTAATCGGCGAGCGCGACGCTGGCGTTCCAGATGCCGTAGGCACCCTGTTTGGTGTCGGCATTCTGGCTGATGTCGTACTGCACTTCGCTCTGCCAGCTGTAGTCGGTGCCGAGTTCGATATCGAGGCCGTTATCCAGCGGGATGCTGTAGTCGGCGCGCACGTAGCTTTTCCAGTCGGGGCTGAACGGCAATGGCTTGCCATTGACGTTGCACGACGCCGCCGCGCCCGCCGGGCAGCTGAATTGGTCGATGCGCGCGCGGGTGTAGGCCAGCGCCCCGGAGAACTTCAGTTGCTGGGTCGCCTGCAAGGCGTAATCGAGTTCGACGCCTTCGGTGCTGACGCTGCCGGCGTTGATCAGACGCGTCACCACTTGCCCGGCGACGGTGTCGAAAAAGTTCGCCTGGTAGTTGTCGTAATCGCTGTGGAACACCGCGAGGTTGGTGGTCAGCCGGTTGTTCCAGCTGGTGGCCTTGATCCCCGCCTCCCAAGTATTCGAGGTCTCCGGCTTCAGCGCTTCGGTGTCACGCGGCTGCATGTTGAAGAACACGTTGTACGCCGGGCCTTTGTAGCCGCGCGAATAGGTCAGATACGTGGTGACCGCATCGCTGAGGTCGTACTGCACGCCGAGCCGGCCGGACCAGCCGTCCTCGTCTACCGAACCGGAACTGCTGGTGGCCGGTTGAATGCCGCTGACCGTGGTCGCCGAGGTCGAGATGCGGCGGTGATCGTATTCAAGATCATCGTGGGTGTAGCGCAGGCCGGCGATGCCACGCAAGTCCGAGGTGAAGTTCAGCGTGGCTTCGCCGAACGCGGCGTAGCTGTCGCTGGTGGTGCTGTAATCGGCGACGCCACGGTCGGTGCGTGTGGTGGTGGTCAAGGTGCGCTGATAGGTCTCGTCATCCTTGCCGTGCATGTAGAACAGGCCGCCAACGTATTCGAGGAACTCACCTTTCGGCGAGGCCAGGCGCAGCTCTTGCGAGTACTGGTCGAAGGCCAGCTCGCCCTTGTCGGCGGTGCCGGGGAACGCTGCAGTGATCGTGCTCAGCCGATCGCCATCCTGATATTGGGTGTTGTCCCAGCCGCGCCACGCGGTGATCGACGTCAGGGTGTAATCGCCCAGTTGCCAGTCGAGCTGGCCGGACAGGCCTTTGTTGGTGTCCTCGACGTGGCTGCGGGTGTCGGTATTGATGTCGCGGTTGTGGCCGCTGGCGTAGACCGGGCTCAACGCGTTGGCGAATGCCGGGGTCAGCGACTTGCTGACCACGCCGTTGGGGCCGTCGTCGTGGGACTGCATGTAGTCGGCGATCAGGGTGAAGGTCACGTCGTCGTTCGGGGTGAACTCGAGTTTGCCGCGCACGCCGCGATGGTTGTAGCCGTTGACCTCCTGGCCGTTGTGCTGGTTATCGACGTTGCCGTCGTAAGTGCCGAACAGGGTGCTGATCGAACCCTTGAGCGTGTCCGGAATCAGGCTGCCGCCAATGCCGAAGCGGGTGCGGCTTTCGTTGCCGCTGTAGTACGACTGGTCGATGTAACCGTGGGTCTCGTTGGTCGGCGCCTTGCTGGTGATGTTGAGCACACCGGCCGAGGCGTTCTTGCCGAACAGCGTGCCTTGCGGGCCACGCAGCACTTCGACGCGCTCCAGATCCAGCAAGTCGAGAGTGGATTGGCCGGGACGCGCATAGACCACGCCATCGATCACCGTGGCCACCGTTGGCTCGACGCCGGGCGAGGTGGAAATCGTGCCGACGCCACGCACGAACAACGAGGTGTCCTTGTTCGACGCACCGGTACGGAAATTCAGCGACGGCACTTGCTGAACGATGCTCGCCACGCCGTTGCGGTTGTCGCGCTCCAGTTGTTCGCCGTCGATCACCGACACTGCCACCGGCACCTTCTGCAGCGACTCTTCACGGCGGGTGGCGGTGACTGTGACGGACTTGAGGGTCGGCTCTTGTTCGCTGCTGTCGGCGGCGAAAGCCGTGGGCAGCGGCAACGCCGCCAGCCCGGTAAAGATCCAGCCAGCGGCGCGAATCGACTGCGCCAGTTTGTGTGTCGCCCCAGGGATGTTGTGCATGATTGCCCGCTCGAAATTGGCCCTGAACCGCTGCCGTTCTGCGACGACAGCGCCTGAATCGGTGTCTTGGGCATTCGCTCGAGCGAGTAGCAGACAATGCGCTTTGTTAGCGCTAACATCGCCAGTATTGGCAAGCTCGGCATAGAGCGTCCAATACTGAAAAATTACTTTTATATGCGTTTTGGTTTTTAAGAAGGATCGAGCCTTGAGCCAGGAAAAGCCCCGCAAACGCCGTGGCGCCGGACGCGTGACCCTGAACGCGGTGGCGCGCGAGGCTGGCGTTTCGGCGATTACCGTGTCGCGCTATTTCAATCAGCCGGAATCGGTCTCGCCGGAGCGCCGCGAGCGCATTGCAGCAATAGTCGCCGAGCTGGGTTACGTGCCGAATCTGGTGGCCGGCGGACTGGCGTCGGCGCGGGGCAAAATTGTCGGCATGGTGATTCCGAACATCTCCGGACCGATCTTTGCCAACACCATTCAGGGCTTCAGCGACACCCTCAACCGCCACGGTTATCAATTGCTGCTGGCGTCGAGTTACTTCAGTACCGAACAGGAAGAAAACGCCGTGCGCGCGTTTCTCGGCTGGTCGCCGGCGGCGCTGGTGCTGACCAGCCACTTCCACAGTTCGGGCACGGAAAAGATGATCGCCGAAGCGGAGATTCCGGTGATCGAAACCTGGGATTACCAGCCGGATCGCGCGCCGATGCAGATCGGCTTTTCGCACTATGAAGTCGGCGTGACCGCTGCGCGTTATCTGCATGACAAAGGCTATCGCCGCATCGCCTTTGTGCAGAACAGCGCCGCCGGCGACCTCAGTGCACTGGAACGCCGCGACGGTTACGCCGCTACCCTGCGCCAATTCGGGCTGGAGCCGTGGGTGTTCGTCCCGAACGCCGACCGCGCACCGTTCGAGGCCGGCAAGCAAGCGATGGAAGCACTGATGAACGCCGCTGCCCGCCCCGACGCGATCATCTTCGCCAACGACAACCTCGCCGCCGGCGGCCTGCTCGCCGGGCAACGCGCCGGCATCAAGATCCCCGAAGACTGCGCCGTGCTCGGCTTCGGCGACTACCCGTTCGCCGAGATGCTGTTGCCGAGCCTGAGCACGATCAAGCCACCAGCACTGGAGATTGGCGTGCTGGCGGCGACGCGGGTATTGGAAAGCCTTGGGGTGTTGCCGAGTGATGATGTGCAGCGGCTGAATCTGTTGCAGTGCCAGTTGATCGAGCGCGAAAGTACATGATTCAACAACCTCTGTAGATACCGTCTTGCCCCTTACCGGGCAAGTGCCAATTTCGGGTCAAATGGTTGGCCCGATTTGAGCACTCCGTAAACGAAGTGCAGCAACTTGCGCATGGCTGCACAGATGATCTGTTTGGGCGCCTTGCCATTGGCCTTCAAGCGTTCCTTCATGGCGATGATCGCCTCGTTGTGCTTCAGCGCTACCAGGCCTGGCATGTACAGACCCGCGCGGACGCGAGCCGATCCGATCCTGGAAATCACTGTTCTGCCTTTGAGCT
This sequence comes from Pseudomonas sp. GW823-FHT01D03, assembly GCF_058798255.1. Lineage (NCBI taxonomy): Bacteria > Pseudomonadati > Pseudomonadota > Gammaproteobacteria > Pseudomonadales > Pseudomonadaceae > Pseudomonas > Pseudomonas sp. GW823-FHT01D03. Next base: position 48,846 of record NZ_JBXAKK010000002.1, on the reverse strand, counting down.
TTCCCGAGTCCTGCAGCTTTGGGTTCAACCCCGCAGCAGCGACCAGTTTGCGAGGGTCGTCATATTTGCGCAGGTCGCCCAGTTCGGCCAGCAGCCGCTCAAGGGTTTTCTGCCCGATACCGTCGATGGTCACGATCAAGTCGCGCATCTGGCGCATGTCCGGATCATCGTCGATGTGTTTCTTGATCGCTTTGTGCGTTTCAGCGATCTCTTTTTCGATGTGGCGCAGAACGGAGTTGATCGAGTCTTTGACCTTTTCGTCGGACACATCCAGACGATTGAGCTCCATCTGTTCCATTTCCTGAAGATCATCCAGCCGACGCACCATCGCCTTCAGTTGGCGGTATTTCAGTGGCTCCGGTGCCCAAAGCTGAAGCTTTTCAGCCTTTTCCCGAGCAAAATCAGCGATCAGTTTGGCGTCGCTTTTATCGGTTTTGATCCGGCGTAACTCGCTGTCGGCGTAAGCATGGGTCGTGGCCGGATTGACGACACAGACCCGGTAACCCTTGCTGTAGACGAACTCGGCAAGTTCCAGGTGATAGATGCTGGTGGCTTCCATCACGATCAAGGCTGTAGGCTCGACCTGCTTGTTCAACCAAGCTTCAAATTCTTTGAAACCCTTCGAGTTATTAGGCAGCTTGGCCTTGGTTTTGTGCTTGCCGTTCGGCAAGTGCGTGGCGATATCAAAGGTATTTTTAGCGACATCGACACCGACGAAACTGGACATGACTGTCTCTCCATTGATCCGTTTTCGATCATCACTGCACTCTGTCCAACCTTGCGAATGCGAGCTCTCGCCAGAGACGGGCCCAAGATACCGTTCGAACTATATGAGTGAGTGTGGAGGGCTGGAGCACGATCTACATCACAGGCAAAAAGCCTAAGGAGCTGCACGGCTTCCAAGTCCCTCCCTCGATGATCAGTCGAGAACTATCGCTCCTGACGGAGCGATAGTCGAGATACAAGGAGCTGCCGCAGGCTGCGATCTTTTGATTCTGGCTTCTAAAAGCGAAAGATCGCAGCCTGCGGCAGCTCCTACAGTGTCTTCGTTATGCCGACAATTGAGCCTGGCTTGAATTGATGTGGGCTGAATTGGCTATGCTCTAAAAAACACCGAGTTGGCCCTATCGCGAGCAGGCTCGCTCCCACAGAGATCAGCTGTGAACACGGAATCAGTGAACAATCGAGGTCCATTGTGGGAGCGAGCCTGCTCGCGATGAGGCCCAGCCATACAACACATCCCTACCAGGCAGATCCCGATCATGCACACCGCCATCATCATCTTCTTCGGTCTGGTCCTGCTCGCCCTGATGCTCTACATCGGCGAGCGCGTTGGCTTCAGCCGGCAGACCCTGGCCTACAGCTTCGCTGCGCTGTGGCTGGCGTTGACGGTGATCAATGGCGCGGTGGGGGTGGTGCATGCCGGGCAGCCGCTGGGTTCGGAGATCGCGGTGGGCAGTGCGGTGTTTGGAGTGCCGATAGCGGCAATGGTGTTGTTCATGGCGCTGAGCGCCGGGTCGTGAAACGTCCCGGCGCTCAGTTGCCGATCAACGCACCAGATGCAGGAACTGCATGTGGCGTTCGTACTGGTCGAGGATGTCGTTGATGATCTGTTCCTTGGTGTAGCCGACCAGATCGTAGTCCTGACTGCCCTCGCTCAAGTGCACTTCAGCGCGGTAGTAGCGGCGGTTGTTGAGTTGCTTGGAACCCATGCCACCCCGAGCAAAGGACGGTGTGAAGTAACCGCGCATCTGCACTTGGTAGATGAACGGATGCTGCTCACCGTGACCGATTTCCAGGCTGATGTTGTCGTGCGCCGGATCCGGCTGGGTGACCACGTTCAGGCCCTTCTCGACGAACACCGCCGTCACTTCTTCGATCGCCGGGCGCACCGTGGTGTCCATGAAGCGGTACACCTCGTCGCGTGACGGGAAGTGCACCGCCTGACTCAGGCGCTGGCGCCAGCCGCCCGTGCCACGCCGCGAACCGGAGACCGGTGCCAGCGAATGCAACTGCGCGATCTGTTTCTGCGACTCCAGATAGAACGCCTTGTGCAGGCCCCACATCATCAGCAGCAAAATCATCGAGAACGGCAACGAGGTCAGCACTACCGCCGATTTCAGCGCATCGATGCTGCCGGAAAACAGCAACGCACTGGTGATCAACGCGGTCATCGCGCCCCAGAACACTCGCAGCCATTTCGGCCCGTCTTCGTCCGGGTTGCCGCCCTTGGCCGACAGGGTCGAAAGCACTACGGTACCGGAGTCGGCGGAAGTGACGAAGAACACGAAGCTGATGAACACCGTCACCGCGATGACGGTCTTGCTCCACGGGTAGGTTTCCAGCAGCAGGTAAAGGCTCATCGACGGATTGTCGAGGGCTGACATGCCCAGTGCCGACATGCCGTGGTTGAGCACCTGATCGATCGCGCTGTTGCCGAAGATCGACATCCACGCCAGGGTGAAACCGAGTGGAATCAACAGCACGCCGAAGACGAATTCACGGATGGTCCGGCCACGGGAAATCCGTGCGATGAACAGGCCCACGAACGGCGACCATGCGATCCACCAGGCCCAGTAGAACACCGTCCAGCCACCGAGCCAGTCGCTTGGTTTGTCGTAGGCGTAGAGGTCGAAACTCTTCATCGGCAAGGCGCCGAGGTAATCGCCGAGGTTCTGGATCAGCGTGTTGAGCAGGTGCTGGGTGGGACCTGCGAACAACACGAACAGCAACAGCGCACAGGCCAGCAGCATGTTGATGTCGGACATGACCCGCACGCCCTTGTCCACACCCGACACGGCGACGATGATCGCCGCGCCCATCATCAGCGTGATCAGGCCGACCTGAATCCACTGGGTGTGAGCGATGCCGAACAGGTAGTCGAGACCGGAGTTGAGGTGCAGCACGCCGAAGCCCATGTCGGCACCCAGACCGAACACCGTGGCGATGATGCCGAAGCCATCCACCGCGTAACCGATGGGGCCGTTGATGCGCTTGCCGATCAGTGGGTACAGCGCCGAACGCAAGGCCAGCGGCAGGTTATGCCGGTAGGCGAAATAGGCCAGCGCCATGCCGACAAAGGCGAACACGCCCCAGCCGTGCAGGCCCCAGTGCAGAAACAGAATCTGCATCGCCTGCCGCGCCGCATCGGCGGTGCCGGCTTCGCCTTGTGGCGGTTGGGCGAGGTGCGTCAGGGGCTCGGATACGCAAAAGAAAAATAGCGTGATGCTGATCCCGGCGGCGAACAACATACCGGCCCAGGACAGGTAACTGAACTCGGGTTCGTCGTGGTCGGCACCGAGTTTTATCTTGCCGTAGCCCGATAACGCGGTGACCACCACGAAGACCAGATACAGGGTCATCGCGAGCATGTAGTACCAGCCGACCGTATTGGCCGCCCAGTTTTGCGCAGCCAGCAACCAGGCTCCGGCCTGCTCCGGCATGGCGATGACAACCAGACCAAACAGCAGAATCACCGTCGCGGCGAAGTAGAACACCGGCGGATTCATGCGTACCAGGCCGCTGGTGGGAATAGACGATGCACTCATGAAACGTGCACCTCGAGGGGTTGAAACGTGGCTGAAATGATCGGACTCAGCAAAGGCAAGCCTCCTGTTGTGAGCGGGCAGCGAACCACCGGTTTAACTTGAATGAACGTTCAAGTTAAACATGGATAGGGTGATAAGGACTAATCGCAGGGCCAGGCGGTAGTTTTCCTACAGTAGCCCAAGGAGGGGTATGACGCGGGTTTGAGGGGATTCGTTCAATGGAGAATTGGCTGAATGCCATCAACCTGATTCGATGGGCAAATTGTGGCGAGGGAGCTTGCTCCCGCTGGACTGCGCAGCAGTCCCAATCCGGCGTCAGTCGCAATTGGGAGTCCTGCGGCCTCCAGCGGGAGTAAGCTCCCTCGCCACAAACGAACTGGAAATCTTACTTCTGCGTCCCGTCATCATGCTGCAGATTGGCCTGAGTCAGGTTGCTCCCTGCCGGCACGCTGCGCGTCAGCCACACATTACCGCCGATGGTCGACCCCTGGCCGATAGTGATCCGTCCCAGAATCGTCGCGCCGGCATAAATCACCACGTCGTCCTCGACAATCGGATGGCGTGGATGGCCCTTCTGCAACTGCCCGTCTTCATCCGCCGGGAAGCGCTTGGCGCCCAAAGTCACGGCCTGATAGATCCGCACCCGCTCGCCGATGATCGCGGTCTCACCGATCACCACACCCGTGCCGTGATCGATGAAGAAACTGCGGCCGATCTGCGCGCCCGGGTGGATGTCGATGCCGGTGGCCGAGTGCGCAATCTCCGCACTGATCCGCGCCAGCAACGGCAACCCGGCGCGATACAGATGGTGCGCCAGACGATGGTGAATCACCGCCAGAATCCCCGGATAGCACAGCAGCACTTCATCGACACTTCGTGCCGCCGGATCGCCGTGATAGGCGGCCAGCACATCGGTATCGAGCAGGCTGCGCAGGCCCGGCAAGGCCAGGGCAAAATCCTGAATGATACGGATCGCCTGAGCTTCGACGTCGGCATCGCCTTGAGCGCTGTGCCGGGCGACATATCGCAATTCCAGCCGCGCTTGCACCAGCAAGGCATTCAACGAGGTATCGAGGGTGTGGCCGACATAGAAATCCTCACTCTCTTCACGCAGATCCACCGGCCCCAGTCGCATCGGGAACAACGCACCACACAGCGCCTCGAGAATCTCGGCCATCGCGGCGCGGGACGGTAACTCGCGACCACCCTGCTCGCCGCTGGCCCGGCCATTCTGGGTACGCCACTGATCCCGCGCGGTACGCAGTTGGCTGACGATGGTCTGCAATTGCCAATGGCTGGAACGCTCGCTCACGGTAAAGACTCCTCACGGGCGGCCGGACGGTCGGGCCGCGTCAACGGCGACTACTTTACGGCATGCCCGCGAGCGCGAATTAAGAACCGATAGTGCTGGCCTAAGCACATTTGGCTATAAGCAATTCCCGGTTGCCCCGCTAAAACGGCCTGCCTATAGTCCTGTCATCTTCCTCCGCCAGTACGGGCTCATGATCAAACAACAGCTGGATCGCTTTAACCGTCTCGACCTGCTCGGCCAACCCACGCCACTGGAAAAACTCGAACGCCTGTCCGCCTGGCTGGGCCGCGATGTGTACATCAAGCGCGATGACCTGACGCCGTTGGCCATGGGCGGCAACAAGCTGCGCAAACTCGAATACCTCGCTGCCGACGCCCTCGCCCAGGGCGCCGACACGCTGATCACCGCCGGCGCCCTGCAATCGAACCATGTGCGCCAGACCGCCGCGCTGGCGGCCAAACTTGGCTTGGGTTGCGTGGCGCTGCTGGAGAATCCGCTGGGCACCGACGACAGCAACTACACCGGTAACGGCAACCGCCTGCTGCTCGACCTGTTCGACACCAAGGTCGAGCTGGTGGATAACCTCGACAACGCCGACGAACAACTGGCCGCACTCGCCGTGCGCCTGCGCAGCAATGGCAAGAAACCGTATCTGGTGCCGATCGGTGGCTCGAATGCCCTCGGTGCATTGGGCTACGTACGTGCCGGTCTCGAACTGGCGGAGCAGATCAAGGACACCGGCCTGGAATTCGCCGCCGTGGTGCTGGCCACGGGCAGCGCCGGGACCCACAGCGGTCTGGCGCTGGCGTTGAGCGAAGCGCTGCCGCAATTGCCGGTGATCGGCGTGACCGTCTCGCGCAGCGAAGAAGATCAGCGCCCGAAAGTGCAGGGGCTGGCCGAGCGCACGGCGGAGCTGTTGGGCGTGAAATTGCCGGAGAGCTTCAAGGTCGAGTTGTGGGACGAATACTTCGGCCCGCGTTACGGCGAGCCGAGTGCCGGGACACTGGCGGCGGTGAAACTGTTGGCCAGTCAGGACGCGGTACTGCTCGACCCGGTTTATACCGGCAAGGCCATGGCCGGCTTGCTCGACGGGATCGGCCGCCAGCGTTTCAACGAGGGCCCGATCATCTTCCTGCATACCGGTGGGGCGCCGGCGTTGTTTGCCTACAGGGATGTTTTGTGCGGTTGAAGCGCTTTTGTGGCAAGGGAGCTTGCTCCCGCTGGGGCGCGCAGCGCGCCCAAACCTGCTTCCGCGTTTTTCAGTTGAACACTGGCGTCAGGTATTGCGGACTGCTGCGCAGTCAGGCGGGAGCAAGCTCCCTCGCCACAGGTCAAGTCCTCATATTCCATATATGAATATCAAATTAGACATTAAGTATTTTCAAGTCTAAAGCAGACATCTTATAGTCTCGCCGCAGGCGAATTTCGGGCAAGACGCATAAGCTGCTTTAGGGCACGATAACGCAGTCGTTCAACTCCCGGATTCGCCAACTTTCCTTAAGCGTCTTCCATAAGAAAACACAGGGGCTTGTCATGAATTTTTCCGCACTACGTCGCAATCTGCTGGTAGGTTCGCTGGGCCTTGCACTGAGCGCCGGCCTGATCGGCCAGGCAACCGCCGGTGAGCAGCTGCAACAGATCAAGGACAAAGGCGTTATCAACGTCGGCCTGGAAGGCACTTACCCACCGTTCAGCTTCGTTGACGAGAACGGCAAACTGTCCGGTTTCGAAGTCGAGCTCTCCGAAGCCCTGGCGCAGAAACTCGGCGTCAAAGCCAAGATTCAGCCGACCAAGTGGGACGGTATCCTCGCTGCGCTGGAATCCAAGCGTCTGGACGTCGTGGTCAACCAAGTGACCATCTCCGACGAGCGCAAGAAGAAATATGACTTCTCCGAGCCGTACACCGTTTCCGGGATCCAGGCACTGGTGCTGAAGGACAAGGAAGCCAAGTTGAACATCAAGACCGCTGCCGACCTGTCCGGCAAGAAAGTCGGTGTCGGCCTGGGCACCAACTACGAACAATGGGTTCGCGCCAACGTGCCGGGCGCTGACGTGCGCACCTACGACGATGATCCGACCAAGTTCGCCGACCTGAACAACGGCCGCACCGACGCCATCCTGATCGACCGTCTGGCCGCACTGGAATACGCCAAGAAAGCCCCGAAAACCGTGGCTGCCGGTGAAGCGTTCTCCCGTCAGGAATCCGGTATTGCCCTGCGCAAGGGCGAGCCTGAGCTGCTGGCTGCGGTGAACAAGGCGCTCGACGAGCTGCGTGCCGACGGTACCCTTGAGAAGCTGTCGAAGAAATACTTCAACGCTGACGTCACCAAATAATGGAAGAAGCTTTCCAACTCGCACTGGACTCCGCGCCCTTTCTGCTCAAGGGCGCGTATTACACGGTCATCCTCAGCCTGGGCGGCATGTTCTTCGGCTTGCTGCTGGGCTTCGGCTTGGCCTTGATGCGCCTGTCGCGCTTCAAACTGGTGAGCTGGATCGCCCGCATCTACGTGTCGTTCTTTCGCGGCACGCCGTTGCTGGTGCAACTGTTCGTGATCTATTACGGCTTGCCGCAATTGGGTCTGGAACTGGATCCACTGCCAGCGGCGCTGATCGGCTTCTCGCTGAACATGGCTGCCTACGCCTGTGAAATCCTGCGGGCCGCGATCGGTTCGATCGAGCGCGGCCAGTGGGAAGCCGCTGCGAGCATCGGCATGACCCGTGCGCAGACCTTGCGCCGGGCCATCCTGCCGCAAGCGATGCGCACGGCCCTGCCGCCGCTGGGCAACAGCTTCATTTCGCTGGTCAAGGACACGGCACTGGCCGCCACCATTCAGGTGCCGGAACTGTTCCGCCAGGCGCAACTGATTACCGCCCGGACTTTCGAAGTCTTCACCATGTATCTTGCCGCCGCGCTGATCTACTGGATTCTGGCCACGGTGCTGTCGCACCTGCAGAACAAGCTGGAAGAGCGGGCCAGTCGGCACGACCAGGAGTCCTGACCCATGATTGTCGTGGAAAAACTGACAAAGCAGTTCAAGGGTCAAGAGGTGCTCAAGGGCATCGATCTTGAGGTGAAGGAAGGCGAGGTCGTGGCCATCATCGGCCCCAGCGGTTCGGGCAAGACCACGTTCCTGCGCTGCCTGAATTTCCTTGAAGAGCCCACCAGCGGCCGGATCAAGGTCGGCGATATCGAAATCGATACCAGCCGCCCGCTGAACCAGCAACAGAGCCTGGTGCGCAACCTGCGCCAGCACGTGGGTTTCGTGTTCCAGAACTTCAACCTGTTCCCCCACCGCACTGCACTGGAAAACGTCATCGAAGGGCCGATCGTGGTCAAGAAGATGCCGCGCGAGCAAGCCGTTGCCCTGGGCATGAAGCTGCTGGCCAAGGTCGGTCTGGCCGGCAAGGAAGAGGCGTATCCGCGTCGTCTGTCCGGTGGTCAGCAACAGCGCGTGGCGATTGCCCGGGCGCTGGCGATGGAGCCGGAAGTGATCCTGTTCGACGAGCCGACTTCGGCCCTCGACCCGGAACTGGTGGGCGAAGTACTGGCGACCATTCGCGGTCTCGCGCAAGAAAAACGCACCATGGTCATCGTCACCCACGAAATGGGTTTCGCCCGCGACGTGGCTAACCGTGTGGTGTTTTTCGACAAGGGCGTGATCGTCGAGCAAGGCGAAGCCAAGGCGTTGTTTGCCAACCCGAAAGAAGAACGCACCAGACAGTTTCTCAGCAAGTTCCTGAATCACGCCTGAGGTATTTATTACCTTGAATCATAACTTCCATGGACGGAAGTTTTATCTCCCCCACCTGAATAACTTTTAAATCCTTCCAGCTTAAAACCTGTCAAAACAATACATATATGTTCTGCAACAGATAAAAGTTATCTTCAGCGCGCTTTCGTGCCTGTGAAATGATCTAAACGGGCCAGCACAAAATCACAAAAATTCGCGAAAAACCGTAGCTCGATTCGCCATTACCGCTAGGCAGCATGCCTCATCAGCGTAGGACGCTTCTGATTAACCGGTAATTCACGGATTAACTAAACCGCTCTATTGACACTCTTTCCGGCACGCTCTTATCTAGTCGCCAACCGGCATCCATTAGTTGAATCAATCCGTACTCAGCCCGAACAGAAGTTCACGGTTGTATTACCGATTCATCACGCCTTTTGTTGTTTCAAGAAACGGAATTCGCTGCAAGACTTCAAGGAGAGAACCCGATGACCCGCACTTCGCACGCCCCCGAACTGGCAGCGCCGAATCTGGCGTCCGCATCCAAAAACGCCATCAATCTGGCCGCTGCCGCGCATTTGCTGATCGATGTCCTGCCCTACTCCGGCATGGACGCCGGTGATCTGATCGAACTGTTCTGGAACAACTGCTACGTCGCCTCGCGAGTCTTGACCAGCGAAGACGTCGGCGCCTCAATCAGCCTGCGGGTGCCGGAAAGCTTTATCGCCAGTGGCACCGCACGGATTCACTATCGAGTGATGCAAGTCGGTCAGGGGCCGGCGCTGTCGGCGGCCACGCGGGTGCAGGTCAAGCTCGACTGCCCCGGCGGCCAGCCTTCGCCGCTCTGCGGTGACGAGAATCAGCAACTGGCCCCCGTCTCGCTGCCCGACACCATTCGCCGTCAGGGCGTGAACCCCAATCAGATCAAACGCGGTGTGCCACTGACCATCGAACCCTACCTGAACATGGCCGAGGACGACGCCATTACCTTGCGCTGGGGCGACGTGCGCATGGACCTGGCACCGATCACCGCAGCGGATGTCGGCCTGCCGATTCAGGTCTGGGTACCACCGGCAGTGATCGTCGAGGGCGGTGAGGACCTGCGCCTGGACGTGACCTACTGCGTCATCGACTGGGTGGGCAACAACTCACGCTGGGCACCGCCACGGACGCTGAAGATCGGTTGCGTGAATCCTTATCTGAAGGTGCCGCTGCGCCAAGCGCTGAAGGCTGCTGAATCGCGCAAAGAAGAACGCTGAACTTTGTGGCGAGGGAGCTCGCTCCCGCTGGGGTGCGAAGCGCCCCCAGAACCTGCAGACTGCGTTTGTTCAATTGAAACGTGGATCAGGTTTCGCGACTGCTGCGCAGCCGAGCGGGACGGTGCGACGAGTCGACAAGCTCCCTTGCCACAGACTTCAGTCGCCGAAACAAAAAAGTTGTTAACCAGGCGGGCCACTCACCCTTCTATACATATTCCTAAAAGTTAGTTTATTTAATATTTATACACGCTTAGGGTATATGAACCGGACCACCGGACATTCTTTCGTTCGCCGCACTTTTGCGGCGTTTTTCATGAGATGTGAGGTAGGTAGTATGGTCCGGAACACAATCACCCCAGTGCAGATCGCCAGGGCATTGCGTGCAGCCAAGGAGCGGCACTGATGTCCAGTCTGGCAGACGCAAACGTCCAGTCGGATCTGGACATCGCCCCGTTGTTGTTGCCCGCGCAGGTCTTGCGCAACGACGCCCAAGCCATCAAGGCTGCCCACGATCTGGCGCAAGTCGCCCGCGTGCAGGCCGCCAAACGTGATCGTCAGCGCAAGCTGCCGTGGTCGGAAATCGAACAGTTCACCCGCAGCGGCCTCGGCAGTATTGCCATCCCGCGTGAGTACGGCGGCCCACAGGTTTCGTTCGTCACGTTGGCCGAAGTGTTCGCGATCATTTCCGCAGCCGACCCGGCGCTGGGACAGATCCCGCAGAACCAGTTCGGCATCATCAATCTGGTGCTCGGCAGCGCCACCGAAGCGCAGAAAAAACAGCTGTTCCAGAGCGTTCTGGAAGGCTGGCGGATCGGCAATGCCGGCCCTGAGCGCGGCACCAAAAACACCCTGGAATTGAAAGCGCGCATCACCGCCGATGGCGATGACTACGTGATCAATGGCCAGAAGTTCTACTCCACCGGCGCGCTGTTCGCGCACTGGGTGGCGGTCAAGGCGCTCAATGACGACGGCAAGCAGGTGCTGGCCTTCGTCCGCCGTGGCACCCCGGGCCTGCGCATCGTTGATGACTGGTCGGGCTTCGGGCAGCGCACCACTGCCAGCGGCACGATTCTGCTGAACAACGTGCGCGTCGAGTCGAGCCTGGTCGTCGATAACTGGAAGATCAACGAAAAGCCCAACACTCAAGGCGCCGTGTCGCAGCTGATTCAAGCGGCCATCGACGCCGGCATCGCCCGTGGCGCCATCGACGACGCCATCGAATTCGTCAAAACCCGCGCGCGGCCATGGATCGACGCCAAGGTCGAACGCGCCAGCGATGACCTTTACGTGATCGCCGACATCGGCAAACTGAAAATCGAACTGCACGCGGCTGAAGCACTGTTGCGCAAGGCCGGCAAAGTGCTCGACCAAGTCCACGCCGCGCCGCTGACCGCCGAGTCCGCCGCCCGCGCTTCAATTGCGGTGGCCGAAGCCAAAGTGCTGACTACCGAGATTTCCTTGCTCGCCAGCGAGAAGCTTTTCGAACTGGCCGGCAGCCGCGCGACCCTCGCCGAATTCAACCTCGACCGCCACTGGCGCAACGCCCGCGTGCACACACTGCACGACCCGGTGCGCTGGAAGTATCACGCGGTCGGCGCTTATCGCTTGAACGGTACTTTGCCGGCCCGCCATTCCTGGATCTGATGACCGCACACTTTCTCAAAGGCATTGGAGAGAACCATGACTTTTTCCCATCCCGTCGCGATCATCACCAGCGATGAGCAAGCCCTGATCGTCGCCAGCGACCTGGCCGAAGATTTCAAACGCGACAGTGCCGTGCGCGACCGTGAACGCCGCCTGCCACTGCCGGAACTCGACGTGTTTTCCCGCTCCGGCCTGTGGGGCATCAGCGTGCCCAAGGAATACGGCGGCGCCGGTGTGTCCAACGTGACCCTGGCCAAAGTCATCGCCCTGATCGCTCAGGCCGACGGCTCTCTTGGGCAGATTCCGCAGAACCATTTCTACGCCCTCGAAGTGCTGCGCGTTAATGGCAGCCACGAGCAGAAACAGCGGCTGTATGCCGAGGTGCTGGCCGGCCAGCGCTTCGGCAATGCTCTGGCGGAACTGGGTACCAAAACCGCTCACGACCGCGTCACCAGCCTCAAGCGTGACGGCGACGGCTATCGCATCAACGGGCGCAAGTTTTATGCGACCGGCGCGATCTACGCGCAGCGCATCCCGACGTCCGTGGTCGATGAAAATGGCGTGCAGCAACTGGCCTTCGTCCCGCGTGACAGCCAAGGCCTGACGGTCATCGACGACTGGAGCGGCTTCGGCCAGCGCACCACCGGCAGCGGTTCTGTGGTGTTCGAAGACGTCTACGTTGCCGCCGAGGACGTGATCCCGTTCCAGAGCGCCTTCGAGCGTCCGACCACGGTCGGCCCGCTGGCACAGATCCTTCACGCCGCCATCGACACCGGCATCGCTCGCGCCGCTTACGAAGATGCCCTGCACTTCGTGCGCAGCAAGACCCGGCCATGGATCGACTCCGGTAACGACAAGGCTACTGAGGACCCGCTGACCTTGAAGAGCTTCGGCCACTTGAGCATTCGTCTGCACGCCACCGAAGCACTGCTGGAACGCTCCGGCGAATTCCTCGACAAGGCCCAGGCCGAGACCAACGCCGAAACCGTCGCTGCCGCCTCGATTGCCGTCGCCGAAGCACGGGCGATCAGCACCGAAATCTCCTTGGCGGCCGGCAGCACTCTGTTTGAACTGGCCGGCAGTCAGGCGACCCTGATCGAGCACGGCCTCGACCGTCACTGGCGCAACGCCCGGGTGCACACCCTGCACGACCCGGTGCGCTGGAAGTATCACGCGGTGGGCAATTACTACCTCAACGATGAAAAGCCGCCACTGCGGGGCACCATTTGATGAGTAAGAAAAAGATCCTGCTAAACGCGTTCAACATGAACTGCATCGGCCACATCAACCATGGCCTGTGGACGCATCCGCGCGACACCTCGACCCGCTACAACACAATCGAATACTGGACCGAACTGGCGCAGTTGCTGGAGCGCGGGCTGTTTGACGGGCTGTTCATCGCCGACATCGTCGGCGTGTACGACGTCTACCAGAACTCGGTGGACGTCACGCTCAAAGAGTCGATCCAGTTGCCGGTCAACGACCCGTTGCTGCTGGTGTCGGCGATGGCCGCCGTGACGAAAAACCTCGGCTTCGGTCTCACTGCCAACCTCACTTACGAGCCGCCGTATCTGTTCGCCCGGCGCATGTCGTCGCTCGATCATCTGAGCCGGGGTCGGGTCGGCTGGAACATCGTCACCGGTTATCTCGACAGCGCCGCCAAGGCCATGGGCCTGCGCGAACAGGTCGAGCATGACCGTCGCTACGATCAGGCCGACGAGTACCTCGAAGTGCTCTACAAACTCTGGGAGGGCAGTTGGGAAAACGGCGCGGTGCTCAATGACCGCGAGCAGCGCATCTACGCGCAGCCGGAGAAGGTGCACAAGGTCGAGCACCACGGCGAGTTCTATCAAGTCGAGGGTTATCACCTCTGCGAACCGTCGCCGCAGCGTACGCCGGTGCTGTTCCAGGCTGGCAGTTCGGACCGCGGTTTGCTGTTCGCCGGGCGTCACGCCGAGTGCGTGTTCATCAGCGGCCAGAACAAGCCATCGACCAAGGTGCAGGTGGACAAGGTCCGCGCCAGCGCCGTCGAAGCCGGGCGCAATCCCGAAGACATCAAGGTGTTCATGGGCCTCAACGTGATCGTCGGCGCGACCGAGGAAGCCGCGTGGGCCAAGCACGCCGAGTACCTGAGTTATGCCAGCGCCGAAGCCGGCGTCGCGCATTTCTCGGCGTCCACCGGCATCGACTTTTCCCGGTATGAAATCGACGAACCGATCCAGTACGTCAAGAGCAACGCCATCCAGTCCGCGACCAAAAACCTGCAGAACAACGACTGGACCCGACGCAAATTGCTCGATCAGCACGCCCTCGGTGGCCGCTATATCACCGTGGTCGGCTCGCCTGAGCAAGTGGCGGATGAACTGGAAGCGTGGATCGCTGAAACCGGGCTCGACGGCTTCAACCTCACGCGCATCGTGACCCCGGAAAGCTATGTCGATTTTATCGAGCTGGTGATTCCGGAGTTGCAGCGGCGTGGGTCGTACAAGACCGCGTATGAGAGTGGCAGCTTGCGCGAGAAGCTGTTTCACGGTGAGGCACATTTGCCCGAGCAACACACCGGCTCTTCGTACCGCCGCTAAAAGCATCGCGAGCAGGCTCACTCCTACAGGGGAACGCATTCCAAATGTAGGAGTGAGCCTGCTCGCGATGAGGCCCGACTAGACACCACAAACTTATGCACTGACTGGAAACCACACCATGATCAAGAAACGCCTGTCCCACCCAGTCAAAGCACTGGCCCTGGCCTTCGGCCTGTTCAGTTCGGCGGTGTTCGCCGCCGATGCACCCCTGAAAATCGGCACCACCGCCGCCTTCGCCATTCCACTGGAAGCCGCCGTCGAAGAGGCCTCCAGACAAGGCCTGAAAGTCGAGCTGGTGGAGTTCACCGACTGGATTGCACCAAATGTCAGCCTCGCCGCCGGCGACATCGACGTGAACTACTTCCAGCACATCCCGTTCCTCGAAAACGCCAAAGCCGCCTCCGGTTTTGACCTGGTGCCGTTCGCCCCGGGGATCATCAACAACGTCGGTCTCTATTCGAAAAAATACAAAAGCTTTGACGAGTTGCCTGAAGGCGCCAGCGTGGCCATCGCCAACGACCCGATCAACAGTGGTCGCGGTCTGCAACTGCTGGCCAAGGCCGGTCTGATCACCCTGAAACCGGGGGTCGGCTACAAGGCCACCGAAGACGACATCGTCGCCAACCCGAAGAAGATCAAGATTCTGCAAGTTGAAGCCGTGCAACTGGTGCGCGCCTACGATGACGCCGATCTGGTCCAGGGCTACCCGGCCTACATCCGTCTGGCGAAGACCTTCGACGCCGGCTCGGCGCTGCTGTTTGACGGCCTCGACCACAAGGAATACGTGATTCAGTTCGTCATCCAGCCGAAGAGCAAGGACGACCCGCGCCTGATCAAATTCGTCGACATCTACCAGCACTCGCCGGCCGTTCGCGCCGCTCTGGACAAGGCCCACGGCAAGCTGTATCAGGCCGGTTGGGAAAGCTGAACATGACAGCCGCGATCCAACGGCGACTGGAGATTCCAGAGCCAGAAAATGCTGAAAAAACCGAACTGCATCCCGAGCTGAATCGCGCCCACGTGCGCTTCATCGGCCTGGGTAAAACCTACGAGGGTCGGCAAGGCCCGGTCGCGGCCCTGCAAGGCATCGATCTGGCGATCCAGCGCGGCGAGGTGTTCGGCATCATCGGCCGCAGCGGCGCCGGCAAGTCGTCGCTGATCCGCACGATCAATCGTCTGGAACAACCGACTGCGGGGCGCGTACTGATTGATCAGGTCGACATCGGCAAGTTCGATGAGGATCGTCTGGTCACGCTGCGGCGGCGCATCGGCATGATCTTCCAGCACTTCAACCTGATGTCGGCCAAGACCGTGTGGCAGAACGTCGAACTGCCGCTGAAAGTCGCGGGTGTGCCGAAGCCGCAACGTGAGCAGAAGGTTCGTGAACTGCTCGAACTGGTCGGCTTGCAAGCCAAGCACAAGGCCTATCCGGCGCAGCTTTCCGGCGGGCAGAAGCAGCGTGTCGGCATCGCCCGC
Source organism: Pseudomonas sp. GW823-FHT01D03 (assembly GCF_058798255.1). NCBI lineage: Bacteria > Pseudomonadati > Pseudomonadota > Gammaproteobacteria > Pseudomonadales > Pseudomonadaceae > Pseudomonas > Pseudomonas sp. GW823-FHT01D03. Next base: position 33,294 of record NZ_JBXAKK010000002.1, on the reverse strand, counting down.
GCATTGGTGCATGACCCGGACATTCTGCTGTGCGACGAGGCCACTTCGGCGCTCGATCCCGAGACCACGCAGTCGATCCTCGGCCTGCTGCGCGAGATCAACCAACGCCTAGGCCTGACCATCGTATTGATCACCCATGAAATGGCGGTGATCCGCGAAATCTGCGACCGCGTGGTGGTCCTGGAACACGGGCGGATCGTCGAGCAGGGGCCGGTCTGGGAAGTGTTCGGCAATCCGCAGCACGAAGTCAGCCAGACCTTGCTCGCGCCGCTGCAACACGCTCTGCCGGAAGAACTGCAAAGCCGTCTGCATGCCCAGCCACGCTCCCCGAGCGCGGCGGTGGTATTGCGTTTGCAGTTCACCGGTGGCGCCGCCGACGAGCCGGATCTGGCGGCGCTGTTCGCCGCTCTCGGCGGACGCGTGAAGTTGCTGCAGGGCGGCGTCGAGCGGATTCAGGGCCACGCGCTGGGACAACTGTTGCTGGCGGTCAGCGGCTCGGCCCTGAGCGCCGAACAATTGCGCGAACGTGCCGGGCAGTGGGCGCAACGGGTGGAGGTGCTGGGTTATGTGGTTTGATCGTTTGCTCCAGGGTTTCATCGACACCTTCCTGATGGTCGGTGTGTCGTCACTGATCGCCTTGCTGGTGGGGATCCCGATGGCGGTGATTCTGGTCACCAGCGACAAGGGCGGGATCTATCAGGCGCCGCTGCTCAACCGGGCGTTGGGCGCGTTCGTCAACCTGTTCCGCTCGATCCCGTTTCTGATTCTGATAGTCGCGCTGATTCCGTTCACCCGGCTGATTGTCGGCACCACGTACGGGGTGTGGGCCGCGGTGGTGCCGCTGACGATTGCCGCGACGCCGTTCTTTGCGCGGATTGCCGAAGTGAGTCTGCGTGAGGTCGATCACGGCTTGATCGAGGCGGCGCAGGCCATGGGCTGCCGGCGCTGGCACATCGTCTGGCATGTGCTGTTGCCTGAAGCGCTGCCGGGGATTGTTGGCGGGTTCACGATTACGCTGGTGACGATGATCAACTCGTCAGCCATGGCCGGGGCGATTGGGGCCGGCGGTTTGGGCGATATCGCTTACCGCTACGGCTATCAGCGCTTTGACAGCCAGATCATGCTGACAGTGATTGTGTTGCTGGTGGCGTTGGTGGCGGTGATTCAGTTGGGTGGAGATCGTCTGGCGCGGGGCCTGAACAAGCGTTAAGGCATGCCGCGCCTCTGAAACCGCTATCGCGAGCAGGCTCACTCCTACAGGGGAACGCATTTCAAATGCAGGAGTGAGCCTGCTCGCGATGGGCTGCGCAGCGGCCCCGCTGGTTGGCGTATATTCGACAAATCCCAACTGCCGCGCAGCCCTCGACCATGAAGCAAACCCCCACCGATCTGGAACAGATCACCGCCACCACCCTCGGCCACTACAACTCGGTGGCCGAAGATTTTCGCGAAGGCACCCGCGATCACGATGTCAGCCAGAACATCGAAGCGCTGCTACGGCATATACACGGCACTGCGCCGTTCACGATTCTCGATTTCGGCTGCGGCCCGGGGCGCGACTTGCAGACGTTCACCCGCCTGGGCCATGTCGCGGTCGGTCTGGATGGCGCGGAAAAATTTGCGCAAATGGCCCGCGAAGACAGTGGCTGCGAGGTGTGGTGTCAGGACTTTCTGAAACTCGATCTGCCGGCCGAACGCTTCGACGGGATCTTCGCCAATGCGGTGCTGTTTCATGTGCCGTTGCAGGAATTGCCGAGAGTGCTCAAGCAGTTGCATGGCACGCTGAAACCGGGCGGGGTGTTGTTCAGTTCCAATCCGCGCGGGGATAACCGTGAGGGCTGGAATGGGCCACGCTACGGCTCATATCACGACCTGGACGCGTGGCGCGGGTTGCTCACGGCAGCGGGGTTTGTCGAGATTGAGCATTACTACCGGCCGGCGGGATTGCCGCGCGAGCAGCAGCCTTGGCTGGCCAGCGTCTGGCGTAAATCTGCGTAGTCAGTTCTGACGCCTTCGCGAGCAAGCCCGCTCCCACAGTTGGAATGCGCTCCCCTGTAGGAGTGAGCCTGCTCGCGATGAGTGCGCAGCACTCGCTTTTAGCGGGTCTCTTTCTGCGGTTCGCGAATCTTGTACCAGGCCACATACAGCGCCGGCAGAAACAACAGCGTCAGCAACGTCGCTACCACGATCCCGCCAATCATCGCGTAGGCCATCGGCCCCCAGAACACTTCCCGGGCAATCGGGATCATGCCCATGCTCGCCGCCGCCGCGGTCAGCAGGATCGGCCGACGCCGGTGCTCGGTCGCTTCCACCACCGCATCCCACGGCGCGGAGCCGTTGCGCTCGAACTCATCGATCTGCGTCACGAGGATTACCGAGTTGCGGATGATGATACCGATCAGCGCCAGAATCCCGAGGATCGCCACAAAGCCCATCGGCGTCCCGGTCGGCACCAGCGCCAGCACCACGCCGATCAGCCCCAGCGGCGCGACACTGGCCACCAGGAACATCTTCTGCACGCTGTGCAGCTGGATCATCAGGAAGGTCGCCATCAGGAACAGCATCAACGGCAAGACCTTGGCAATCGGCCCCTGGGCCTTGCCGCTTTCCTCGACCGTACCGCCGGTGGCGACTTTGTAGCCGACCGGCAGTTTTTCAGCGAAGGCGTCGATCGACGGTTTGAGCAATTTCACCAGGTCGGTCGGCTGGATCTCGTCACGCACCGAAGCCTTGATGGTGATGGTCGGCAAACGGTCGCGACGCCACACCAGCGGCTGCTCCAGCTCATAACGCACGGTGGCAAAGGCCAGCAGCGGGATCGACGTGCCGTTGGGTGTGACGATCTGCAGGTTCTGCAGGGTTTCCGGCGTGCCGCGTTCCGAGTTCACCGCCCGGCCGACCACGTTGATCAGGTAGATGTCGTCGTTAACCTGGGTCAGCGGCGCACCACTGACGATGCTGTTCATCAGTTTCGCCACGTCTTCCGAGGACAGCCCGAGCTGGCGCGCCTTGTCCTGGGCGATGTCGATGCGCAGGACTTTGCCCGGCTCGTTCCAGTCGTAAATGATCTCGCCGATGTGCTCGTTATTGTCCAGCTCGGTCGCCAGATCGATGGCGTGCTTGCGCACCTGATCGATGTCCTTGCCACTGACCCGGTACTGGATCGGACGTCCCACCGGCGGGCCCATTTCCAGCGCCTGCACGTAACTGCCGATGCCGACGAAGTCTTTGTGCAAGCGCTCGCGCAGGCGTTGGCTCAACGCCTCACGGGCCTCGAAATCCTTGCTGACGATCACCAGTTGCGCGTAGTACGGGTTCTGCAATTGCTGGTCGAGCGGCAGGTAGAAACGGATCGCACCCTGACCGATGTAGGTGCTCCAGCGCACGATGTCCGGGTCGCCCTTGAGCGTGGCTTCGAGCTTGTCCACGGCCTTGCGGGTTTCGTCGATCGAGGCGTTTTGCGGCAGGTTCAGGTCGACAAGAATTTCCGGGCGATCTGACGACGGGAAGAACTGATTCTGTACAAAGCGCATACAGAACACCGCCAGCACAAACAGCAGCACGGTGATGCCGATCGCCCACCAGCGATTGCGCATGCACCACAGCAAACCACCGTTGAACGCCCGACCGATGCGGCCCGGCTCGGCTTCATGGGGTTTCACGTTGGTGCTGAGGATGTGCACGCCGATCACCGGCGCAAAGAACACCGCCACCACCCACGACACGAGCATCGCCACCGCGATCACCGCAAACAGGGTGAAAGTGTACTCGCCGGCGGAGCTGGCGTTGAGGCCAATCGGCACGAAACCGGCGACCGTCACCAGCGTACCGGTGAGCATCGGGAACGCCGTCGAGGTGTAGGCGAACGTCGCCGCTTGTTCCTTGGTCTCACCCATTTCCAGGCGCGTGACCATCATCTCCACGGTGATCATCGCGTCGTCCACCAGCAGGCCGAGGGCGATGATCAGCGCCCCGAGGGAAATCCGCTGCATGGTGATGCCGCTGTATTCCATGAACACGAAGACCATCGCCAGCACCAACGGAATCGAGCACGCCACCACCAGCCCGGCGCGCACGCCGAGGCTGATGAAGCTGACCACCAGCACGATCACCACCGCTTCGAACAGCGCACTGGTGAAACCGCCGACCGCCTCTTCCACCACCACGGCCTGATCGGACACCGTATGGACGCCGACGCCAACCGGCAAATCAGCGGTGATCTGGTCGATCCGCTGGTGCAGCGCCTTGCCGAATTCCTGGACGTTACCGCCCTTCTGCATGGCAATCGCCAGACCGATTGCCGGCTTGCCGTCGAAACGGAATTCCGGGGTGGCCGGGTCGACGTAACCGCGACTGATGTCGGCAACGTCTGCCAGGCGATAGAAGCGGTCATTGAGTTTTAGATTGACCTCGGCCAGGTCCTTCTCCGAAGCGAACTGCCCCGAGGTGCGCACCGAAATGCGCTCCGGGCCGGCCTCGATCACCCCCGCCGGGGTCACGGCGTTCTGCGATTGCAGGCTCTGCACCACCTGACGCTGGTCGATGCCCAGCGCGGCAAGTTTGCGGGTGGAGAAGTTCAGGTAAATCACTTCGTCCTGCTGGCCGATCATTTCGATCTTGCCCAGCCCCGGGACGTTGCGGATCTCGGCGCGGGCCTGCTCCACGTAGTCGCGCAACTGGCGCATGGTCAAGCCGTCGGCGGTAAACGCGTAGACCGAGCCGTACACATCGCCAAACTCGTCGTTGAACCCGGGGCCTTGAATGCCCTGGGGAAACTGCCCGCGAATGTCATCGATCTTCTTGCGCACCTGGTACCAGATCTCCGGGATGTCCTTGGCGCTGGTGGTGTCGCGCAGGTACACGTAGACCGTAGATTCACCGGGGCGTGTGTAGCTTTTCACGTAGTCGAGGGAGTCGAGCTCCTCGAGTTTTTTCTCGATGCGGTCGGTAACCTGTTTGAGGGTTTCCTCCTGGGTCGCGCCCGGCCATTTGGTCTGGATGACCATGGTCTTGATGGTGAACGAAGGGTCTTCTTCGCGCCCCAGATTGAAGTACGAAAACACCCCCATCAGCAGCGCGACGAACATCAGATACCAGACGAACGACTGATGCTTGAGGGCCCATTCGGAGAGATTGAAAGAGCCTTTCATTGACTGTCCTCGTCGAGTTTCACGGCTTGTCCGGGTTTGAGACTGTTGACGCCTGCGGTGACCACTTGCTCGCCGGACTTGACCCCGCCGGCCAGCACCACCGTGCCGTCGGTACGGCTGATCACGCTGACGTCACGGGGCGCGACGGTTTTGCTTTGGGTGTCGATCACCCAGATGCGGGTCTTGCCGTCGGTTTCCTGCAGGGCGGTGGCGGGTAATTCGATGCGCGGCTTGATCGCCGAACTGAGCGTCACGCTGATCGCCGTGCCGAGACGGAAACCCTCCGGCGTATTGGCCAGGGTCAGCCGCGCGCGGCGGGTGCGCGTGGCGCTTTGGGCCTGCGGTTCGATTTCGCGAATGGTTGCGGTGGTGTTGATACTCGGGTCGAGTTGCCCGGCCACCAGAAACACCACGTCGGAAGGAATCTCGTCGACCAGCGTGTCCGGCAGATCGATCACCGCTTCCTTGATGTCCGGTTGCGCCAGAGTCACCACTTGCTGACCTGCTGTCACCACTTGCCCGGCTTCGGCATTCCACGCGGTGACCACGGCTTTGTGGTCGGCGCGCAGTTCGGTGTAAGCGAGTTGATCCTGGCTTTGGTTAACCGCCGCCCGCGCCTGATCGAGCGAGGCCTGAGTGGTTTTCAGATCCGTAGTGGCGATGTCCAGTTGCGCCTGCGCGCCAACCCCGCGATCGAACAGCGCCTGCTGCCGACGGGCATTGGCCTGGGCGTTGATCAGTTGCGCCTGGACCTTGGCCAGGTCGCCCTGGGCCGAGCGCAACTGGTTCTGCTGATCGGACGGGTCGAGGGTCGCCAGCAGCGTCCCCTTTTGCACCTCGGCGCCGACATCGACGTTGCGACTGGCAATACGACCGCCGACACGGAACCCGGTGTTGCTCTCGTAACGTGCCTGAATGCTCCCGGCGAAACGCCCGAGGGTTTCTTCGTTCAGCGCCTGTACCTTGATCGACAGCACCGGCCGCACTGGCTCCGGCGGTGGCTCGCTTTTCGAGCAGGCGGCCAGCAGCACGCCGATGGACAACAGCCCCAGACGCTTCATGGCTGCGCTCCCGGTTGCAGACCTTCGTAGGTGTTTTCGGCGATTTCGACTTTCATGCCCGGGTGCAGCAATTGCCCACCCGCGACAATCACTTTCTCACCGCCCTTGAGGCCGTCGCTGATGATGACCTTGCCGATCAGGTAGCGGCTGACGGTGACGTTGTGCAGTTGCGCTTCACCCTTGTCGTCGACCATCCACACCGCCGGATCACTGATGTTTTTGGTCAGCGCCGACCACGGCAATTCCACCGCCGACTTGCCGCTGCCCTTGGCGGTGGCGCTGACCACCGAGCCGAGCTGCATGCCCTGTGGCAGGCTGTCGAGGGTGACTTTGACTTGCACCGTGCCAGACTGCGCCGACACCGCCGGGGTGATTTCACGCACCGTGCCGGTGGTCTTGATGTTGGGGTTGTCGAGCAGGCTGACGACAATCGAACGCTCCGCCGGACGCTCAGCCAGCAACGACTCATAAACGTTGAACACCGCATCACGATCGCCATCGCGGGCCAGTTTGAAAATCGGCGCGGTGGCCTGGACCACCTGGCCCACTTCGGCTTGGCGCTCGGTAATGATCCCGGGGGCATCAGCGATCAGCGAGGTGTAACTGAGTTGATCCTTGGCATTGGCCAGTTGCGCCTGCGCCGCGCTCAGGGCGCTCTGGCTGCTGCGCAACGCGGCTTGTGCGGAATCGAATTCGCTCTGGCTGGTGTAGCCCTTGGGCAGCAGCTTCTGCTGACGCACGAACGCCGCCGCACTCTGCTTGACCCGCGCCTGTTCGGCGATGACCTGGGCTTGCGCGGAATCGACGTTGGTCTGCAAATCCTTGGGATCGAGTTTGGCCAGTACCTGTTTGGCGCTGACCCGGTCACCGACATCCACCATGCGCTGGATGATCTTGCCGCCGACCCGGAACGACAGTTCGGTCTGCACCCGCGCCTGCACATCGCCGGTGAGGGTCACGGCAGCGGCGTAATCGGCCGGTTTGACCTCTTGCACGAAGACCCGTGGCAGGTACTCCTGAGGAGCCTTTTTTTCGCCGCAAGCGGTCAGCAATGTGAGCAGGCTCAGCACGACAACTGTTTTCAATCCGGGACTCGCCATGCAGACTCCTTCCTGTGTACGAACGTGCAAGTGACGATACGACTGTGAGCTTAGAACAGGGTTCAACCTTCGCTCGCGGGAATAATGCATTTTCAGAAGGATTTTTGTGGCGAGGGAGCTTGCTCCCGTTCGACTGCGCAGCAGGCGCAAAACCTGTCGAATCGGAGGTTGGGGCAGCTTCGCAGCCCAGCGGGAGCAAGCTCCCTCGCCACAGGGGTACAGGCACGGCACACTATCAGCTCCGGCAAAGGAAACGCCCATGCTCAAGACCCTCGCGGTGGCCAATTACCGCTCGATCAACAAACTGGTGATTCCGCTGGGCCGGCTGAACCTGATCACCGGCCCCAACGGCAGCGGCAAGTCCAATCTCTATCGCGCCCTGCGCCTGTTGGCGGAGACCGCCCAGGGTGGCGTGGTCAATGCGCTGGCCCGCGAGGGCGGGCTGGATTCGACGTTCTGGGCCGGCCCGGAAACCATCAGCCGGCGCATGCGCAACGGCGAAGTGGCGATCGAGCCGACGGTGCGTCAGGGCGTCAAACGGCTGCGCCTGGGGTTTGCCGGCGAGGATTTCAGCTATTCGATCAGCCTCGGATTGCCCGATTCCAACGGACATTTCATGCTGCCGGGGGATAGTCATCCCAGCCCCTCGCGCTTCAGCCTCGATCCGCAGATCAAGCGCGAATGCATCTGGGCCGGGCCGCTCTATCGCCCGGCCAGCCTGCTGGTGGATCGCAACGGCCCGATGATTCGCGCCCGCGAAGGGCGCAGCTGGGACGTGCTGGCGCAGCACACACCGAATTTCGACAGCCTGTTCGATCAGATCGGCAGTCTGCGCAGTTCGCCGGAAGTGTTCCAGATGCGCGAGTTCATTCGCCGCTGGCGCTTCTACGATCACTTTCGCAGCGACGCCGACGCCCCGGTGCGCCAACCGCAACTGGGTACGCGTACGCCGGTGCTGCACCACGACGGCCGCGACCTCGCAGCAGCCCTGCAGACCATCAATGAAATCGGCGACCCCGAGGCGTTGCAGGCGGCGATCAGCGACGCGTTTCCCGGCGCACGGCTGAACATCGCACCGCTGGCCGGCGGACGTTTTGCCATCGAGTTTTATCAGGAGGGGTTGCTGCGGCCATTGTCGGCGGCGGAGCTGTCGGACGGCACGCTGCGTTATCTGTTGCTGATCGCCGCGCTGCTGACGCCACGCCCGCCGTCATTGATGGTGCTCAACGAACCGGAAACCAGTCTGCACCCGGATCTGTTGCCGGCGCTGGCGCGCTTGATCATTCGCGCATCGCAGGCGTGTCAGGTGTGGGTGGTGTCCCATGCGCGACGGTTGATTTCGGCGTTGCAGGAAGATCCCGAATGCAACTGCATCGTGCTCGAAAAAACGCTGGGCCAGACCGGAATTGTCGGGCAGCGGGTGCTGGATGAGCCGGCGTGGAACTGGCCGGATTGAGCGGTGCCTGAACCACCGCTTTCGCGAGCAAGCCCGCTCCCACAGGGCTACGCATTCAACTGTGGGAGCGGGCTTGCTCGCGAAGAGGACCTTCAGGTCAGCGCAGATTTAACGGCCAATCACCCCTGCCACTTGCCACCCTCGACAATCACACTCTCAGGCTGGGTGTCATCGCTCAGTTCTTTACGCACATATTGGTCGTACAGCTTGAGCAGGTATTTCTCTTCACCCAACTTGGCCAGCTCGGTATTCACCCAGTCACGCAGCTCGACGTTGCCCTTCTTCACCGCCGGAGCAATCGGTGCTTCGGCGCCGAGTTTTTCGTCCAGCACGCGGTAACCCGGGTTCTGCTTGGCCCAGCTGAACAGCACCAGGTTGTCCTGCGCGTAGGCATCGCCGCGACCGTTGGCCAGGGCTTGCAGCGACTCGGAGTTTTTCTCGAACTTCAGCAGTTTCCAGTCCGGATGATTCTTGGTCAGCCAGATGTCGGCGGTGGTACCGGTGGTAACGATGGTGGTGCGAGTGGCCAGGTCATCCAGCTTTTTTACCGTGCTGCTTTGCGGCACCAGCGCCTGCACCGCGACCTTGAGGTTCGGGTTGGTAAATTCCACCGCTTCCTTGCGCTCCGGGGTCACGGTCATGTTGGCGAGGATCAGGTCGACCTTGTCGCTCTGCAGGAACGGAATGCGGCTCGCCGGCTCTACGGCCACGAACTCGACCTTGTTTTCATCGCCCAGCAGATCCTTGGCGAAGCGCCGGCCGATGTCGGTGTCGAAGCCGACGTAGCGCCCGGCCTCATCAACGAAACCGAACGGCGGCTTGTCGGTGAATACACCGACGATCAGTTTGTCGCGGGCCTTGATCTTGTCCAGGTAGCTGGCCGGCGCAGCGCTTTCGCTGGCGACTTTCGGCTTCGGCGGTTCTTCGGTTCTGCTGCAACCGGCAAGCAAGGCAAGGCTGAGCAGAGGCAGTAATAAAGCGGCAGTTTTCATAACAGTTCCAGTTCCTTTGTCGGATTCGTTTGAGGCAGTGTTGCAACGAAGGAGAACTTCTCCAGAAACTGCTGCGCGCGTGCGGTTTGCGGGTTCGTAAAGAAAATCTCGGGCGGGTTCTGCTCAAGGATGCGTCCGGCATCCATGAACACGATGCGGTCGGCCACCGCGCGGGCGAAGGCCATTTCGTGGGTGACGATCAGCAGGGTCATGCCCTCGCGGGCCAGGCCCTGAATCACTTGCAGCACTTCCTTGACCATCTCCGGATCAAGGGCAGCGGTGACTTCATCAAAGAGCATGACCCGTGGGTTCATGCACAACGAGCGGACGATGGCGATGCGTTGCTGCTGACCGCCAGAGAGCTGACGTGGAAACGCATCGCGCTTGTCCGCCAGGCCCACCCGCTCGAGCAAGGCTTCGGCCTGCTGCTGTGCTTCACGGCGCTGACGCTTTTGCACCTTGAGCGGGCCGAGCAGCAAATTGTCGAGCACGCTCATGTGCGGGAACAGGTGATAACTCTGGAACACCATGCCGATCTGCTGGCGCACGTCGCGCCAGTCGGTGACCTTGTCCAGCAGCTCGCGCCCGGCAAATTTCAGGCTGCCGCTGTGTGCGCTTTCCAGCCCGTTGAGGCAACGCAGCAACGTGCTTTTGCCACAACCGCTGGGGCCGAGGATGACGATCACTTCGCCGCTGCGCACTTGCAGGTCGATGCCCTTGAGCACCTGCTGCTCGCCATAGAATTTGTTGAAACCCTGAAACTCGATCAATGCGCTCATGCTTGCGTCCAGCGCCTCTCCAACACGCGCGAGGCGGCCGAGAGCGGGTAGCAGATGAAAAAGAAAAACAGAAACAGCGCGCCGTAGATCAGCACCGATTCGTAGGTGCGCTCGATGATCTGCTGGCCGACCTTGATCACATCGACCACGCCAATCAGCACCGCCAGCGAGCTGGTCTTGATGATTCGCGTGTAGACGTTGATGGTCGGCGGCGTCATGCGTTTCAGCGCCTGCGGCAGCAGCACGTAGCCGTACAGTTGCGCTGCGTTCAGGCCGATCGACAGCCCTGCTTCACGCTGCCCGCGCGGCAAAGAATGCAACGCACCGCGCGCCACTTCGCCGACCTCGCTGGCGCCCCACAGCGACAGCACCAGCACCGCGCACCAGAAGCTCGGCAGGCTCAGGCCGAAGAAAATCGGCAGGCCGAAAAACAGCAGGTACAACCAGACCAGCACCGGGATCGCCCGGAACAGTTCCAGATACACGCGCAAAATCGCGTTCAGCCATGTCACGTTGAGCGTGCGCAACACGCCGTAGAGCACGCCGCCGACAGTGCTGATGGCGATGCTCAGAAACGAGATCGACAGAGTTTGCCCGGCGCCTTTTGCCAGTTGCGGCAACGACACCCAGAGCAGTTCAAGACCCGAACTGGCCATGCTGGAGCCTCCTTTCCAGACGGCTGAGCAGCAGCGACAGCGGCAAGAACAGCAGCACGCAGATCAGCGTCAGCACGGCGAGCATTTCGTAGGTTTTGTAGTAGAGCGCGATGTAGCTCTTGGTGGTGTAGAGGATTTCCGGTACCGCCACCGCCGAGACCACGGTGGTTTCCTTGAGCAGGAAAATGAAATTGGCGAACAGCGACGGCAGGCTGAGAATCCCCGCCTGCGGCAGGATCACGTAGCGTAGCAACTGGCCGTGGGACAGGCCGATTGAGCGACCCGATTCCAGTTGCGCCTGCGGTACCGCATCGACGCCGGCGCGCAGCACCTCGGTGAGGTAGGCGCCGCCGAGAAAAGTCATGGTGATGATTGCCGCAGTAAATCCGGAAACCTGGATGCCGATGGCCGGCAAGGCGAAGTAGACGAAGAACAGTTGAATCAGCAGCGGCGTGTTGCGCGCCAGTTCCACATACAGGCCCACCAGTTTTTGCAGGTACGGTGTGCGGAACACCAGGATCGTCGCGTTGAGCAGCGCCACCAGCAGCGACGTGCCGATGGCGATGAAACCGACTTGCAGCGTCACGCCCACGGCCTTGAGAAAGGCCGGCAGGGTACTGAGGATAAATGCGTAATCGAAAGTCATGAAGCATCCTGGACGTCGCTCGGTAAGCGACGGTCATGCAGTCCATGGACAGCGGGTAACTGTCCGGCAGGCGCTGACTTTATAGGTATAAAAACAAGAATTTAAATACCGTTAAAGCATATTGATATCACGCAAAAAACTATCCTGTGGGTTTGCCGGGAAGGAATAAGAAGGCTATTTTCCCTTGCGCTGTAGGAAGGATCTTTTTTGCATGAAAGCCCTCCAAGGACGAACAGCTTTTGGCCAGACTCCCCCGGCCAAACCATTACAAGGAAGAAAACATGGACGTAAAAGTGCCGCAGCGACTGGATCCGCAGGACATCGTGAAATTGCTCGTGGCGTTGCGCCGGGCGCTGAAGACTCAAGTGGCCTGAACCCGATCTGGCTTTTGATATTTTGTGGCGAGGGAGCTTGCTCCCGCTCGGCTGCGCAGCAGTCGCAAACCGGGCACGCCATTGGGAGTCCTTCGGCCTCCAGCGGGAGCAAGCTCCCTCGCCACAGGAATGTCGATCCCATAAATCGAGCACCCACAAAAACGCCGATGCCCATCACTGGCCATCGGCGTTTTCATACCTTGAAGGGGTGTATCAAGCCTCGGATCAGAACGCCGGCAGCACCGCGCCGTTGTACTTCTTCTCGATGAACGCTTTGACTTCCGGGCTGGTCAGGGCTTTGGCCAGTTTCTGGATCGCGTCGCTGTTCTTGTTGTCCTCACGGGCCACCAGGAAATTCACGTAAGGCGAGTCAGCGCCTTCGATCACCAGCGCATCCTTGGTCGGGTTCAGCTTGGCTTCCAGCGCGTAGTTGGTGTTGATCATGTCCAGATCAACTTCCTTCAGCACACGTGGCAACAGGGCCGACTCCAGTTCCTTGAACTTGAAGTTGTGCGGGTTCTTGGCGATGTCTTTCGGGGTCGCCAGCGCGTTTTTCGGATCTTTCAGTTCGATCAGGCCAGCCTTCTGCAGCAGGATCAGGGCACGGCCGCTGTTGCTGCCTTCGTTCGGGATGGCGATGGTTGCGCCGTCCGGCAGTTCAGCCAGGGTTTTGTACTTGCTCGAGTAGCCACCGAACGGTTCAACGTGGACGCCTTGCACGGTCACCAGGTACTTGGACTTGTCGTCCTTGTATTTGCCGGCGTTGAAGCTGTCCAGGTAAGGCTTGGTCTGGAAGTAGTTGGCATCCAGACGCTTCTCGCCAACCTGCACGTTCGGCTGCACGTAGTCGGTGAAGACCTTGATTTCCAGATCCACGCCTTCTTTGGCCAGGGTCGGTTTGATCAGCTCGAGAATTTCCGCGTGCGGCACCGGAGTCGCCGCCACCACCAGTTTCTCGCCGGCCTGGGCCAGGGAAGCAGTCAGAGCAGCCGCCAATGCGGTAAACAACAGAACCTTTTTCATGCAGTGTCCTTATCGAGAATCACGGTCGCGAATGGCGACGGCTATTAATACGAGTGCCAGTGAAGTGCTATCTCTGGCGTGAAGCGGACAATACCGGGATTTTTTATTCCCTGACAATAACGTTTATTCACTTTGATATTCCATTTCGTTCATACATAACCTGACGGCTACATCTGCTGGCTCAAACCAATCAGCAGATCTTTCAAAGCCTTACGTTCGTCGACGCTGCCGCCGATGTTGATTTGTGCCACCAGTCGTTCGATCTGAAGCTGCGGCTCAGACACTTCGGGCAGATTCAGGTGCTCCGGCAGGATTTCATCGCCGGTACTGACCAGCAGCGCAAAGTGAATGACGTTTTCCAGCTCACGGGTGTTGCCCGGCCAACTGTGGCGCTCCAGCAGGTGCTGCGCCGCTTCGCTGATCAACGGCACCGGCAGATCAAGGCGCTGGCTGTAGATGCCGAGGAAATATTCCGCCAGCGACAGGATGTCGCCGATTCGCTCGCGCAGGGCCGGCAATTCCAGCTGACCTTCGCTGAGGTAGTGGTAGAGCCGTTCGTGAAATTTCCCCGCGTCCACCGCCTGTGCCAGATCGATGCTGGTTGCCGCCACCAGTCGCACATCCACCGGGCTTGGCTGATGTGCGCCGACGCGGGTGACTTCGTGGTTTTCCAAGGCGGCGAGCAGTTTGATCTGGATCGGCAGCGGCAAGTCGCCAATCTCGTCCAGATACAAAGTGCCGCCGTTGGCCGAACCGAACCAACCGGCGCGACTGCTCGCCGAACCGGTGTAACTGCCGGCGGCATAACCGAACAGCTCGGCATCGGCGTAAGTAGGACTGATCGCGCCGCAATTGACCGAGACGAACAGGCCGCTGCGATCACTGGCACGATGGATATGGCGCGCGAGCAGCTCTTTACCGGTGCCGGTCTCGCCACGAATCAACACCGAAATGGCTCGCGGCGCCAGGTGCTCCAGCTCCTCGCGCAACTGGCGGGAGCGGGGATCGACGAACACCAGCGCCTTGGCGCGAATGCTCAGGGGACTTTTTTCCGCATCGGGAAAGGTCAGCAACGGCTGACCGAACGTTTCGAAACTCATGGCAGACTCCCGCCCAGAACCGCCGGCAGACGGGGGCGTTCAAAAAAGAAAAAGGTTCAAGCGCGACGCCGGGCGTGGTGTTCCATGCGATTCTGCAGGCGATACAGATAAGCGAAACCCTGCTCCCAACGCTGATGCCCGGACTTGACGTTGATATGCCCGGCTCCGGCAAGAATCCCCGCTTCGGCGCCCCAGTTGCGCGCCAGCTCGAGGGCGCGCGGGGCGCTGACGGCGGCGTCGTTGTCGGAACTGACCACCTGGCTCGGGAACGGCAGCAGGTCGGTCGGGATCGGGGCGAAATTGCGCAGTGCCGGCGCGCAGGCCGGACGCTCGACATCGGCCGGTGCGACCAGCAACGCACCGCGCACCTGACGCAGGTATTGCACGGGCGCGGTGGCAGCCCAATGCGCAACGGTGATGCAACCCAGACTGTGAGCAATCAGGATCACCGGTGTGCTGTCGGCGGCAATCGCTTCGGCCAGCGCCGCAACCCAGTCTTCACGGCGCGGTGTCAGCCAGTCGGCCTGCTCCACGCGTGCGCTGTTGGGCAGGCTGTGCTGCCAGTGGGTTTGCCAATGATCTTCTGGCGATCCTTGCCAGCCCGGCACAATCAGGTAGCGGATTGATTCGTTGCGCATGGGGGAGCTCTCCTGCGTCGTGTCTGTTCCTGATCGAGTATAGGGACGGGATTTATATTCGTTAAGGAATAAGAAGCTATTTATTAAGACCAGAAAAGAATATTAGACACACACCTGTGGGAGCGGGCTTGCTCGCGAATGCGGTGCCTCAGTCAACATTGATGTCGATGCAGCTGACGCTTTCGCGAGCAAGCCCGCTCCCACAATCGGTCGGTGGTGAGGCTGGTTTTGCGGAATAAAAAAAGGGCCGCACCCTGCCAAGGAGACGGCCCCGGAAAAACGAAAATCTGGTTACCGCGCAGTGATCACCGACAACTTGGTAATTCCCGCCCGTTCAATCGAAGCCATGGCCCGCGCCACTTCGCCGTAGTTCACCCCATCGTCGGCCTGCAATTGCACGCGCACTTCCGGGTCCTTGGCCTTGGCCGACTTGAGGTTGAATTCCAGCAAGTCCGGCTGGATTTCATCCTTGTTGATAAACAGTTTGCCGGCACCGTCGATGCTCACCACCAGCGGATCTTTTTGCTCGACCGGCGCCACCGCTTCGGTCTTCGGCAGGTTGATCGGGATCGCGTTGGTCAGCAGCGGCGCGGTGACGATAAACACCACCAGCAGCACCAGCATCACGTCCACCAGCGGCGTCACGTTGATCTCGCTCAGTACCTCGTCGCTGTCTTGCGTGGAGAAGGCCATATCAGGACGCCTCCTTCACTTTTGTCGCGTTGCCCGGTGCCGCGACCTTGTGCGCCGTTGGATGGATCAGCACGCGGAACGAGCTCTTCTGCGCCAGGCTGTAGAAGTCGTGGGCGAAGTCATCCAGGTCCGCCGCCGTCAGTTTCAGACGCCGCAAAAAGTAGTTGTAAACCAGCACCGCCGGCACCGCGACGGCAATCCCCACACCGGTGGCAACCAGTGCCGCGCCGATCGGACCGGCGACGGTTTCCAGGCTCGCCGAACCGGCCGCGCTGATGCCTTTGAGCGCCTCCATGATTCCCCACACCGTGCCGAACAGACCAATGAACGGCGACGTACTACCAATACTCGCGACCACCGCCAGACCGGTTTCCAGCGAACGCCGTTCGCGGACGATCTGCTGGCGCAAGGCACGTTCGAGACGATCCTGATGGTTGATCGCCTGGCTCAGGTCATTGGCCTGCGGCGCCTCACCCACCTGAATCGCCGCGTAACCGGCCTGTGCCACCCGGGCCGCGGCACCAGGCTGGGTTTCGCTCAACTCGGCGGCGGAATCCAGACTCGACGCTGCCCAGAAGCGTTTATGAAACTTGCGATCCTGCGCCTTCAGACGACCGAACTGCACAGCCTTGAGCAGCGCCAGTCCCCAGGTGGCAACGGAAAAAACCACCAGCAGCCAGATCACCGCGCTTTCGATGGATTCCAGTGGAGAGGCCAGTAACGTCATGATGTATTCCCTCGTGTAAACATTTAGCGCGAATAGGTTTCGGTTTAATGAATCTTGAAATCGATGGGCACGCTGACCCAGCCGTCCTGGGCGACATCACCCTGCTTGGCCGGCACGAAGCTCCACTGTTTGACGGCATTGAGTGCCGCATCGTCGAGCTGTTGCCGACCACTGCTTTTCTGAATCTGGATCTCGCCCGGTTTGCCATTGGCCAACACGTGCACCCTTAACAACACCGTGCCTTCCCAGCCGCGACGCTGGGCCAGCGACGGATATTCCGGCGCCGGGTTCTTCAGGTACGCCGCGTTGGCCGAGGCCGGTGTCACTGGCGCGGGAGCCGGTGGCGCGGGCGGTGCCGGGGCGGCGACTGGAGCGGCCGGTTGGGGCGGCGCCGGAGGCTGTTCGACTGCTTTGGGTGCCGGTTTCGGCACCGGTTTGGCCACCGGTTTCGGCTTGGGTTTGGGAATCGGTTTGGGTGGCGGAGGCTTCACCGCCAACTCGTCTTCAACCGGCGGCGGTGGCTCAACCACCGGTGCCGGTGGCGGCGGTTCGACCACTGGTGGCGCGGGTGGCGCCGGCCGCGAAAACTCGATGGTCATCGGCGGAATTTCCGGCGGCACGATTGGCAACGCCGGCGTCGGATGCTGGTTGATCCAATAGATCACCGCGCCGTGCACCAACAGCGCCAGCACGCCGAGCAGAATGGTTTCACGGCGGCTCAGAATGCCCTTGGGCGCACGCTGCAAACGCAGCAGCCCCAGCGGCACACGATGCGGCCGGCCGAGATCGACCAGTTCGCCACTCGGCGTCTGACGCCACAGCAATTCCTGTGCGCTGGCGGCGGTCTGGACATTGCCCATTGATTCACTCCCTGCGGTCTCTTTGCGAAGTACCCGACAGGTCGCCGCAAACATCCCCCGGGCGACCGGTCGTTGGGTGAATCATTGGAGCAATCGCTTATCTCCGAAAGTAACTTTTATCGATGTGTTTAGTTTTTTTACGAATATAGGTTTCGTAGATTGTCGCAAAGCCACGGCCTGCAAGGGCTGGCGCCGAGGGCTGAATTTACAATGCTTTTCAAGCATGAAAATTATTCGGCGAAGGCATGCGAAACCCACTCATTTCGCGCTTCTTCAGCGGTTTTGCCGGATGAATTCCAGGCCATTCAACCCGATGTTGCCCATCATGTCCGCCGCGCTGCCCAGTGCCCGCAAGCGTGTGTAGGCCTGATCGGGCGAGAACATCACCCAGGCTTGCGCCGTGCCATCGGCCGTCAGCGTATTGAAAGAGATAGCAACCGGGCCTGTTGAAAAACCATGTCTGAAATGGAAATTGCCAAATGCGATCGGGTACTCGATGCCGGACAGCGACAGGGTTCCGGTGAAACTGCCGGTGCGGTCATCGCCTTCGGTCAGGGTCAAGGTTGTATCTGAAGGTTCATGACGATAAACGCCGTTGATCTTGGACATGTGCAGCATCCTTGCTGGGTGTTTTGAGAGAGAGAAACCTGGCGCGGGCTGCGCCTCATGCATGGCGAACGAAGTCGCCCGGCAGGCTGCTGACCACGCCGTCATAGGTAACGCGCACGCAGTGCCCCTGCAGTTCATGAGTGCCGCGACTTGGCGAGAACAGGGTCAGGGCGAAATAACCGTGATCCTGGTTATTGGCAATCAGCGTGACCACGGTTGGCGGCTGGTAGCCGTTGAGGCTGGCGTAACGGCCATTGACGATGCCGTAGCTGATGCCTTGGTGATGCAACGTGCCGGCGAAGACCCCGGTGCGGTCATCGGAATCGACAATGGTCAGGGAGGGCCCATCGAGGGTGTTGGAATAAAGCGCGTTTTGCATGCAAGCGTCCTGCTCGAATGATTGAGTTCACCGCGAGCTTAGAATCAGACGCCAGAAAACGCTGTCATCCACAGGAAACACAACCAACATGAAAATGACTTATTTCATGTAAGAAAAAAGCCGCCAGGCGCAATAGCATGACGGCTTTTTTGTGACACAAAATTACTGTTTAACAAACTCTCCAGCCAGGCCAACAACATCACCATCAAAGTTGGTGCGCGAACCCACCGCACGAACTTTTGAGTAGTTGTGATCCGGTGAGAACAGCGTCCAGGATTGATAACCGGTGCCGTCATTCAGAGCCGCGAAGGTGATGATCGTAGGCTGCCCGGTGCTGTTCTGGAAATGGTAATGCCCGTAAGCGATGTCGTAGTTCACGCCGTTCTGACTGAACTTGCCGCTGAAGGTGCCGTTGGAATCGTTGCCATCGGTAATCGTCAGTTTGGCGCCAGCGTTAGCGTTTACATAATTGCCATTAATGCTCGACATAACGTGATTTCCTTTATCGTTGGATAAGTGTCTTCCGATGAGAGCAAGTTCCCTCCTGGAAACTCACGACACTCAGGATGGTTGGCCATTCACTTATTGTCCACGCGACTTTTCAACGAAATTGCAATAAGCAGTATTCAAACCGCACATAACTTATCGCCATTCATTCGAGCATTAATTCCTTTTCAACTAACGACTGGCACTGGTCTGCTGCACTGCCGATGTCGGGGCAATCACGGCAGTCTCGGAGCGCGGCGTACCCTTCGGCACCCAGTCGTAACTCACGGGCAACGCCCGATAGACCCAGTTGCTGATCGCGTCGCTGCCCGGTGCTTTACCCAGATAAGGACTGACGTATTCCCAGACGTTTTCGCCGTTGGCCGTGACCTGGAAAAACCGCCCGTTCATGCCTTCGTCGATCAGCGTATTGCCGTTGGGCAAACGTCGCGCGCTGCTGATGAACGAGCTATAGAACGCCCACCCCGGCTGCTTCGAATTCGCCGCACTGTACTGCCAGACGATTTCATTTTTCTGCGGGTCGATTTCCAGCACTCGCGAGCCGGAAATCAGCCCGAGGGTGACATTCGGGTACCCCGCCGAACCCTGGTTGTCGAACACCAGCAGGTTGCCCGCGCCGGGCAACCCGGCAGGGATGATGTGCGCGTCGTGCTGGCCGACAAATTGATCCACCGGACGCGGCAGTTTCTGCGCGGTTTTCGGGTTGATCAGCGGCAGGTTCGGGCCGAGGCGCCAGACCACCTTGCCGCTGTGTTTGTCGATGATCGCGATGAAGTTGGCGTTGCGTGAATCGAGCAACAGGTTGTCTGGATTGAAGCGCTTGTCCCCGGCATCGAACCACTTGTTCGGCCCGACCACGCTGAGGTTGTTGATGTGCAGGTAATCCGGGTTGTCACTGGCGCGCACCAGCTTCAGTTGCTCCGGGGTGAAGCCGAATTCGTTGAGGTGTTCCGAGGCCAGCCACTGCCATTTCACCTGCCCGTCGGGGCTGACTTCATAGATCGCATCGTCGATCACCTCAGGGACTTTGAAGCCTTTGACCTTATGCACCTTGTTCGCCAGCACCACGGTGTTGCCGTTGCTCAGGCGCCGCTGATCATGGTGTTGCTGCGCGGCGCCACCGGGCGCCTTGTCGCCCCACTGCCAGATAACCTTGCCGTTCCAGTCCAGCTCGCCGACGCTTTGATTGCCGAGGCCGTTGCCGGCGGAGCCGAGCTTGCCCGGATCCTTGTCACTCAGTTGCAACAGCACATGCCCGCGCTCGCCGCCGACCAGTTGCGGGTCGATGATCACCGATGGGAAGCCCGCCTGCGCCCAGGTTTTCACCTCGTTGCCGTTCATGTCGATCAGGTGCGTCTGCTTGTCGGCACCACTGAAAATCACGTATTGGTTGAACGCCTTGTCCGGGTCGTAACGGGTGACGCCGGTCGGGTACACGCTGGGGGCGGCGAACGCCGCGCTGCTTGAGACTGCGCCGGATAACAACAGCGCTAAAGCGGTTTTGCCTGGCAACATGATGCAGCTCCTTGAATGACAGATCAGAAGTCGTAGCGACCGGTAACGCCGAGGGTGCGCGGCGTGCCGAGCAGGCCTTCATAAGCGCCGTTGCCGCCGGTCCACAGGGTCGTGTAGTAGGTCTTGTCGAAGGCGTTTTTCAGCCACAGCGAAACGTCCCACTGGCCCTGATTGAAATCGCCGCGCAGACCGGTGGACAGGTTGACCACCGCGTAGCTCGGGATCTGCCCGTAGTCGGAATCTTCGACCGTGCCCACCGCTTTGGAGCGGAACGCATAGCTGGCGGTGACGTAGGGTTCGAAGCCGTTGGCCAGACTCCATTTGTATTCGCCGTTGGCGTTGCCGATCCATTTCGAGGCGCCGACCACTTGATGGCCGCTGAGGTCGCAGGACGCCGGTGCGCCCGGTGCCTGGCTGACTTCCGGCGGGCATGGCGCATCTTTGTACGAGAGGTAGCTGACGTCGTTGTACGAGCCGTTGAAGTTCAGCGTCAGGCCGCGCAACGGGATCACCGTGCTTTCGAATTCGACGCCGCGCGAGCGCACCGAGCCGGCGTTGGTCAGGTACTGCACGCGGTTGATGTCGTCGTAGGCGTTGGTCTGGTAGGCGTTGACCTGAGTCCAGAAAACGTTGGCGTTGAGTTGCAGACGCCGGTCCCACAAGGTGCTTTTGAAACCGAGTTCGGCGTTGTTGGCGCGCTCGGTGCCGATCAGCAGCGAGTCGGCGCCAGCGGTTGGCGCCGAACCCACCGCGAGGTTCACCCCACCGGATTTTTCGCCGTGGGACAGCGTGGCATAGCCGAGCAGATCATCGGTGATGCGATAGCTGAGGTTGAGCAACCCGGACGGGCTGGAGCTGTACTGATTCAGATCGCCGGAATCATAGGCACCAGTGCGTCCGCGGCGTGCCGTGGCCGCTGCGCCGGTGACAGTGGCGCCACCGACCGGAGCATCGCGAGTGACCCAGGCGTTCTTCTCTTCATAGGTGCCGCGCACCCCGGCGGTGAAGTCGAGGCGTTCGGTAAGGTGCCACGTGCCTTGGGCGAACAGGGCGAAGCTGTCGGTCTTGATGTGGCCGTTGCCGACGCTGCCGACGTTGGCCAGCGCACCGCGTGGCGTGCCGTTCCAGATGTCGGCCTGCGGGCCGTAATAGGCGAAGGATTTGTTGTCCAGATCCGAGCCGAAGTAGTACGCGCCCACCACGTAATCGAAGAACTCGCCCTTGGGCGAGGCCAGGCGAAATTCCTGCGAGTACTGTTTGTCTTCGACCGAAACCCCGGCGTTGTAAGTCGCCGCGACGTTGAGACCATCGTCGTTGGCCGGAGTGAAATTCCAGAAGCGATACGAGCTGATCGAGGTCAGGGTGAAATCGCTCGGCAACGTCCAGTTGGCCTCCACCGACGTACCGCCCTGATGCACGGTGACGTGCTGGTCGTTGTCCAGATTAACCTTGCGGTGCGAGCCGTTGACCAGCGTCGCACCCGCGGCATTGGCCCGCGATTGGTAGAGATTGACGCCGTTGATGGTCGGCCCGGTGTTGTACAGCACGCGGGTGCCGGCGCTGGAATCCTCTTCGTTGTAATCGCCGATCCAGCGCAGGTTGAAGTCTTCGTTGGGCTTGAACAGCAACTGCGCACGGAAGCCATCGCGCGAGCCACCGTTCAGGTCATGGCCGTTGTATTCGTTCTTGATGTCGCCGTCGCTGCGGGTGCGATAGGCCGAAAAGCGTCCGGCCAGTTGATCGTTGAGCGGCCCGGAAATCGTGCCCTTGGTCTGGAAGTAGCCGTCCTCGCCGAACGAGGTTTCGATGCTGCGCTCAGGGGTGAAGGTCGGCGCGCGGGTGCTGATGTTGATCACCCCGGCGGTGGTGTTCTTGCCGAACAGCGTGCCTTGCGGCCCGCGCAGGACTTCGAGCTGTTCGATGTCCATCAGGTCGAACACCGCCATCCCCGGACGGCCCAGATACACGTTGTCGATGTACAGACCGACACTGCCTTCGAGACCGTCGCTGGCCGGGTTGTTGCCCAGACCGCGAATCGACACGCTGGACTGACGCGCATGCATGTAGGCGACGTTGACGCTCGGCACCAGTTGCTGCAAATCCTGAATCCGGTAGACCCGCTGCGTCTCCAGATTCTGCCCGCTGACCACGCTCATCGGCGTCGGCACGTCTTGCGAACTTTCTTCGCGCCGGCGCGTGGTGACGGTCACGGTTTCCAGCTGCGAGCTGTTGGCCGCCGGTTTGCCGGCCGGCGCCGGTGGCGGGGCTTCGGCCTCGGCGGCGTAGCTGTGAGTCCAGCTGGCGCTCCCCGCCAGCAACAGGGCCAGAGGCAGGCGTTTGAGCCGTCGTGGCGTTAAGGGTGACGCAAGGTTCAACGGACTCATGGCGCGGCTCCTGGTCAAAAAACACACAGACATCTTCAGCGCTGCATATTCTTTTCAGTTATTTATTTATGGATTTACAAATATTTACTGCATAAGAGATTGCCTTTATAAGGAGTCGACCTAATGCATATCCAATGCATTTCCCGGATATTTTTTATGTGAAAAATGCATATCGACTTGCGCCAACTTCGTCACTTCATCGCCCTCGCCGAACAACGCAGCTTCGTCGCCGGCGCGCAGGCGGTGAACCTGTCGCAGTCGGCGTTCAGCCGCAGCATTCAGGCGCTGGAACACAGCGTCGGCTGTCAGTTGGTCGATCGCGGGCGCAAGGATCTGCCGCCGACCAAGCAGGGTCAGGTGCTGCTCGAACATGCACGGCGACTGGTCAGCGGCGCGCAGCAGATGGCCAACGAGATCAGTCAGTTCAATGGTCTGGAAGCCGGCGAGCTGCGCTTCGGTTGCGGCCCGGCGCCGGCCGCCGGATTGATCCCGCGCGCGATCGGCGCATTCATCGGCCGCTATCCGAAAGCGCGGGTGCAATTTCAGGTCGATGACTGGCAAAGCCTGAGCAAACGCCTGCTCAGCGAGGAGTTCGAGTTCTTCGTCGCCGACACCCGGCACTTCGAAGCCGATCCGGATTACCTGACGTATCGCTTGCGGCCGCGCAAATGGCATTTCTGTTGCCGTGCCGGGCATCCGTTAGCGGCATTTGAACGGGTTTCGGCCGAACAATTGATGAGCTATCCACTGGCGGTGAGCATTCGTCCGCCGAACCTGCGCAAGGTCATCGTCGACCTCAGCGGCCGCCCGGACTTCACCCCCAATGTCGAATGCGAAAACAGCTCAAGTCTGCTCAGCGTGGTGCTGCGTTCGGATGCGATCGGCATTGTCGGGGCGTATTCCGATGCGCTGCATCAGGCCAAGGGTGAGCTGGTGTGTTTGCGGATCGACGGCCTGGCGGATGATCTGGAGGAGCTGTACACGCGCTACGGGATTGTCAGTCGCGCGGGGTATCGGTTGTCGCCGTTGGCCGAGGCGATGATTGAGCAGATCAAGGCAATTGATGCTGTGGATGAGGAAGTGTGTTCGCTGGAGAATTTTGCAGTCTGATAAATCGATATCGCGAGCAGGCTCACTCCTACAATGGATCGCATTCCAATTGTAGGAGTGAGCCTGCTCGCGATGGCGCCAGCCCAGGCACCGATGCATCCACTGCATAAAACCCATTCCCCAAATGCACTTGCCGAACACCCCCGCCGAAAGCGAAAACCCTCGCCTGTCTTTCTGACCGGTGAACACCATGTCCAACCCGCAAAACTCCGTGCGCAATGTGCTGTACATCATGTGCGATCAGCTGCGCCGCGATTACCTGTCCTGCTACGGCCATCCGCATCTGCATACGCCGAACATTGATCGCCTGGCCGCCGCCGGCGTGCGCTTCAACCACGCCTACACCCAGGGCACGATTTGCGGGCCGTCGCGGATGTCGGCCTACACCGGGCGCTACGTCAGCAGCCATCAGGTCGCATGGAACGCTGTGCCGTTGCCGCTGGAAGAACTGACGATCGGTGATTATCTGCGCCCGCACGGCATTCGCACTGCGCTGGTCGGCAAGACCCATGCCACGGCCAATGTCGACGCCCTGCAGCGTCTGGCGATCAACCCGTACAGCGCGCAGGCCGAAGTGCTCAACGAGGTCGGTTTCGAGCCGTACTTCCGCCACGACGGGATCTTCCCCGACGACCCGCTGTTCGACGACAAACGCGAATCCGCGCCCTACACCCATTACCTGCGCGAGCAGGGCTTCGACGGGCGCAACCCCTGGCACGACTGGGCCAACGCCGCCGAAGGCGAGAACGGCGAAATCCTCAGCGGCTGGCAGATGCGTCATGCGCATTTGCCAGCGCGAATTCCCGAGCAGTTCTCAGAGACTGTCTACACTACAAATCGAGCCATCGACTTCATCACCGAGCAAGGTGAGAAATCCTGGTGTTTACACCTTTCCTACATCAAACCGCACTGGCCCTACATCGTACCGGCGCCATACCACGCTCTGTACAGTACGAAATCGATTCTCGAACCGGTCCGCGCGACGCCCTCCGAAGCGAGCAAACACCCCGTATACACTGCGTTTCGCCAGCATGAGGAAAGCCTCAACTTCTCCCGTGACTCAGTACGATTGAATGTAATCCCCACTTACATGGGCCTGATCAAGCAGGTGGATGATCAACTCGGGCGGCTGTTCGATTTTCTGCAGAGCAACGGACGTTGGGATGACACGTTGATCGTGTTTACCAGCGATCACGGCGACTTTCTCGGCGATCACTGGCTGGGCGAGAAGGAGTTTTTGCTGGAACAGGCAGTAGGCGTGCCCCTGATCGTGCGCGACCCGCGCGATGCGGCGGACATCACTCGGGGCACGGTGGATGAGCGGCTGGCAGAAACCATTGATGCGTTGCCGACGTTTCTCCATGCGCTGGGCTTGCCGGGCGCCGAACATCGGCTGGAAGGACGCTCGCTGATCCCGCTTTTACACGGGGAAAATCCCGACTGGCGTCGCTACGCGATCAGCGAATACGACTACGCCTTCCAGGCCCCGGCACGCGAGCGACTTGGCCAGCCGATCGACCGTTGCCGCATGACCATGGTGCGCAGCGAGCGCTGGAAATACCTGGTGTACGACGGCTTCCGGCCACAGTTGTTTGACCTGTTGAATGATCCGCAGGAGCTGCGCGATCTGGGTGAGGATCCGGCCTACGCGGCGGTGCGCGAGGAGCATGCGGGGTATCTGTTCGAGTGGGTGCGCGGGTTGAAGCGGCGGACCACGATCAGTCATCAGGAAATTGATCTGCGCGGACAGCGGTTTCGCTATGGCGAGCCAGAGACCGAGAAAGTCGTGCAGATTGGCGTTTGGTGAATCAAAAGCTTCGCGAGCAAGCCCGCTCCCACAGGGCCATATGTTGTTCACATCCATTGTGCTCAACACACCTCCACTGTGGGAGCGGGCTTGCTCGCGAAGAGGCCCGATCACACGCCGCCGATATCAAGCCCTTTGATGGTCTGACTACGCTGCCCCGAAGCCCCGACCGGCACCTCACCCTTGAGCGTCACCCGCCGCACGATGCGATCCTGGGTGCCGTAATCATCAATCGCATAATGCTGGGTCGAACGGTTATCCCAGATCGCCACATCACCCGCCTTCCAGCGCCAGCGTACGGTGTTTTCCTGACGGATCACATGGCTCTGCAACAGGCCGAACAGGTGCGCCGAATCGGCTTGCGAATAGCCCTTGATGCGTTTGACGAAGTGCCCCAGCAACAAGCTCTTCTCGCCGCTGATCGGGTGCACACGCACCACCGGGTGCTCGGTCTCGTAGACGGTCGAGGTAAAGATCTTGCGATAGCGCTCGAGCTTCTCCGGCGACACGTCCGGCTTGGCCCCGGCATAGTCGTATTCGTTGCTGTGCACGGCGACCAGTTTGTCGGCCAATTCACGCAGCTCGCTCGGCAGTTCGTTATAGGCGGTCGCGGTGTTGGCCCACAAGGTGTCGCCACCGAAGGCCGGGGCCACCACCGAGCGCAGGATCGAGGCTTTTGGGTAGGCCTCGACGAAGGTCACGTCGGTGTGCCAGGAGTTGGCGCGCTGGCCCTCGGCGCCGTCCAGTTCCAGCAGATAACGTGTGCCCTCGCGCACCGGTACGGTCGGATGCGCCACCGGCTCGCCGAGCAGATGGGCGAAGGCTTCCTGGCGCTGATCGTCGAGCTGGGTCTGCTCGCGGAAGAACACCACCTTGTACTGGATCAGCGCCTGCTGAATGGCTTCGACGGTAGCGGCGTCCAGTTCTCCGGACAGGTGCACGCCACGGATCTCGGCGCCGATACGGCCGGCCACCGGGTGGATTTCCAGCGCGTGAACAGCGGGTTTTACAGCGAGTGCGGCATTGCTCATGGGTAGACCCTCATCGACTGCTTGCGGTTAGGCGGCAGCGAAACATCGCTCTATCTATATTCCATTTACATCTAATAGATATTCACATGCTTCGTTGACGGAATAAGAGCTTGCATTTAAAACCTCAAGCAACCCTCGTCGCAAATGCCTTCGAGCTATTTTTAGGATGCCGGAAAAGCATATGGATCTTCGCCAGTTGCGCTACTTCATCGCCCTCAATGAACACCGCAGTTTTGTCCGTGCGGCGGACGCGATGGGCATCACTCAACCGGCATTCAGCCGCAGCATTCAAGGGCTGGAGCAGGAGTTCGGCTGCGTGCTGGTGGATCGCGGCAACAAGGATCTGCGCCCGACGCCCGAAGGCCAGGTGGTGCTGCAACACGCCCTGACCCTGGTGCAAGGCGCGGCGCTGCTCAGCGCGGAAGTGACGCAGATGACCAAGCTCGATGCCGGTGAACTGCACTTCGGCTGCGGCCCGGCCCCGGCGGTGAAACTGGTGCCGGATGCGGTGGCGCAATTCATCAACGCGCACCCGAAAGTGCGCACCTGTTTTCAAGTGGATAACTGGGAAAAACTCAGCCGTGCGCTGAGCCGCGAAGAAATCGAATTCTTCATCGCCGACATCCGCCACTTCGAAGCCGACCCGAACTTCCAGACCCAGGCCCTGACGCCCAAGCGCGGGGTGTTTTTCTGCCGGCCCGGACATCCGCTGCTGGCCAAGGAAAGCCTTTCGACCAACGACATGTTCGACTACCCACTGGCGACCACGCTGATCCCGCCGGGAATTCGCAAATTGCTGGCGAACCTCAGCGGCCGGATCGACTTTTCGCCAACCATCGAGACCGAGCATTTCCCGGCGCTGGTGAAAGTGGTGCTGCAATCCAATGCGATTGGCATCGGTACGGAAGAGGCGTTTTACGAGGACATTGCCCAAGGGTCACTGGCGCTGCTGCACTGGCGCAACCTGCCGCAGAATCTGGAGAGCATGAACGCGCGCTGCGGGATTGTCAGTCGCACAGGATTTCGCTTGTCGCCGGCAGCAAGAGCGATGATCGAGACGCTGGTGGCGGTGGATAAACAGGAGGTCAGCGTCGCGGTTTGAGGACGCCTTCGCGAGCAAGCCCGCTCCCACAGGGGATCGTTGTGAATACAAAATCTGTGTTCACTGAAGATCCCTGTGGGAGCGGGCTTGCTCGCGAAGAGGCCCGTCCAGACACTGGAGATTCAGAGCTTGGCCGCCGCCAGTTCAGGCGCCACCCAATCACTGACCTTGAACGGCTTGCGAATCAGCTTCTGCTGCGCCGCCAGATCCACCGAGTCCTGTAACTTGCCGAGGAACACCGGGTCCAGCGTCGACG
This sequence comes from Pseudomonas sp. GW823-FHT01D03, assembly GCF_058798255.1. Lineage (NCBI taxonomy): Bacteria > Pseudomonadati > Pseudomonadota > Gammaproteobacteria > Pseudomonadales > Pseudomonadaceae > Pseudomonas > Pseudomonas sp. GW823-FHT01D03. The sequence continues at coordinate 5,339 of NZ_JBXAKK010000002.1, read as the reverse complement.
GGAACACCTCGCTGAGTTTCTGATCCGCCAGATCCTGGGTCAGGATCACCGGTGGATAACTCGCCAGCCCCGACACCAGTTGCACATAAGCGTCCTTGTTGCTGTCCTGGGTCAGCCACTCCACCGCCTGCTGCTGCGCCTTGAGCAGTTTGGCCACGACCTCCGGGTGCCCGTCGACAAACTTGCCGGTGCCGACCAGCACCGATTGCACACTACCGGCACCACCCAGATCCTTGGTGTTCAGCGGCAATTCCGCCAGCCCCTTGGCTTGCAGCGCCGTCAGCCCTGAGCTGCCCCACGACGCGTCGATCTGTTTCGCCGCCAGTGCCGCGACCGCGCCGCTGAAGTCGAGATTGATTACTTTCAGATCCTTCTCGCTCAAGCCCTGACTGGCCAGCGCCGCATCAAACGACAACTGCGTGGCGGTGCCACGGAAGATCGCCACGCGCTTGCCTTTCAGATCCTGCAGGGTCTTGATCCCCGACCCCGGCACCACGCCCAGATATTGTTTCACCCCACGCGCACTGGCGCTGAGTAGCCGCGTGTCGAGGCCATTGGACTTGCCGATGATCGCCGCCAAGTCGCCCAGATACGCCAGATCGACCTGACCATTGGCAAACGCCTCGTTGATCACCGGCCCGGCGCCCTTGAAGAAGCTCCACTGAATCTTGATGCCCTGATCGGCGAAGGCTTTTTCGAAGATCTGCTGATCTCGCAGCACGTCCACCACACCGCCGCCGCTGTGCTGGGTGCCGGCGCTCAGGTCAGGCACGGCGATCCTGATTTCCTTGAGCTCGTCGGCCTGCGCGGTAAACGCCAGCAGGCCCGCCAGTGCCGGAATGGCAAACAGACTGAAGACTCGTTTGAAGGGACGGTTCATGGGTACGGCTCCTAGATCACGACAGGCGTTGAGGAGCCGAAAGTAGGCCGAAGCGTGACCTTCGCTTAAATACTATAAATGCACATTTTTATAGCTTTTAGCGCTAAGCGAGCAACAACGCGGGCTGCAGCGCCGTATGCATTAACAGCATCGAAAATATTCTTCGAATGCATTGGATGCGCGTCGCGCTGCAGGCCTTAAATGGTCTGGCTTATCTCTCAATAGAATTAATTTGAATTTTTATAGATCGATTTTGCATACACCGCTAGTCATTTGTGGGAGCGGGCTTGCTCGCGAAGAGGCCGAGTCATTCACCATCACCGGTGCCTGACACTCCGTCTTCGTGAGCAAGCCCACTCCCACACAGGCACAGCGGTTCGCCATGCAACCCGACAACGGAGGTCACCCATGGCCCGTGATTCCCTGCTCAGCCTGCCGCTGCCCGCGCCACCCCTGAAAAGTCGACGGGCGTGGCCGAGCCTTAACCAACGTCTGTTGCCGTGGCTGTTGCCGATCAGCCTGTTCGCTCTGTGGTGGCTGGCCGCACGCAATCAATGGATGAGCGAGCAGATCCTGCCAGCGCCATCGCTGGTGTGGAACAGCGCCATCGAGCTGTCCCAGGGCGAGTTGTGGAGTCATTTGTGGATCAGCCTGCAACGTCTGCTCTGGGGCTTGCTGGCAGGGATCTCAGCTGGTGCGTTGCTGGGTGCCGCGCTGGGCTTCAGTCGGCGCCTCGAACGCCTGATCTTCCCGACGTTCGCCGGTCTGGCACAGGTACCAACGCTGGCGTGGATTCCACTGTTCATGGTGTTTTTCGGCATCGGCGAAGTGCTGAAACTGGTGGTGCTGATCAAGGCCATCGTGGTTCCGGTGACCCTGCACACCCTGGTCGGCGTTCGTGATGCGCAACCGAAACTGCGCGAAGCTGCCGCCGTATTGCGCCTGCCGTCGTACTTGCTGATCCGGCGTCTGGTGCTGCCTGCCGCACTGCCGGCGTTCATGGCCGGCGTGCGTCTGGCCCTGGCCGCGGGCTGGACTTCATTGCTGGCGGTGGAGCTGCTGGCCTCCAGTGAAGGCATCGGTTACCTGATGGTCTGGGCACGGCAACTGTTCATGCTCGACATCGTGTTCGTGTGCATCGTGGTCATCGGTGTGCTCGGTGTAGCGATGGATCGCGGCATCGGTTTTCTCGACCGCAAACTGGTGCACTGGCCGCACCCGGCGACCGCAGAAATCCGCCGTGGCCCGCGCTATGAAGGCTGGCAACGGCTGCAACCGTGGCTGTTGCCGCTGAGCCTGATCGGCTTGTGGCAAGTGGCGAGCGATCAGCAGTGGGTCGATGCGAACATTCTGGTCAGCCCGCTGGCGGTACTGGAAACGACCAGGAACGGTCTGCTCGACGGCACGCTGATCAGCGGCATGGCCTTGAGCCTCGGTCGTACCCTTGGCGGGTTGCTGCTGGGCGGCGGACTCGGTTTCACCCTCGGCCTGTTGCTGGGTCTGTCGCGCACCAGCGAACGGCTACTCGGCCCGACCCTCGCCGCCATCCGCCAAATCGCGATTTTCGCCTGGGTGCCGCTGCTCACCGCGTGGTTCGGTTTGGGTGAATTGGCGAAGTGGGTGTTCGTCGCCCTCGCCGCGTTTTTCCCGCTGTTCATCGCCACCCAACGCAGCGTCGCCAACCTCTCGCCACAACTCAACGAAGCCGCGCAGGTGCTGCGCCTGAGCCTCGGCCAGCGCCTGCGTCGTCTGGTGCTGCCGGGTGCGGCGCCGGGGATTTTTGCCGGGCTCAGGCTGAGCCTGATCTACGCCTGGCTCGGCACCATCGGCGCCGAATACTTCATGCCATCCAACGGCGGCATCGGCAGCCAGATGATCGGCGCCCAACAACTGCTGCGCATGGATCTGATCATGGCCGGGATGCTGCTGGTCGGCCTCACCGGCGCCCTGCTCAACCTCATCGGCCAACGCCTGGAAATTCGCGCCACTCGCTGGAGACACGCATGAACGCACCGATTGTCAGCTTCACCCACGTAGGCAAATCCTTCGACGTCGACGGTTTCGAACTGGAGGCGATTCGCGAATTCAACCTCGACATCGCCGAGGGCGAATTCGTCGCCATCGTCGGCTCCAGCGGTTGCGGCAAATCCACCTTGCTGCGTTTGCTGGTGGGTCTGGATACGCAGTTTCGCGGGCAGATCAGCGTCGATGGCAAAGCCGTCGGCGGCATCGGCGGCGAGCGCGGCATCGTGTTTCAGGAGCATCGCTTGTTTCCGTGGCTGACGGTGGCCGACAACATCGGTCTGGGCCTGGTCAACGAACCACTGAGCGCCGCCGAAAAGCAGCAACGCATCAACGATTTCATCGATCTGGTCGGCCTGCGCGATTTCACCCGCGCCTATCCGCACCAGCTCTCCGGCGGCATGGCCCAGCGCGTGGCGATTGCTCGCGGGCTGGTCGCCAGCCCACGGATTCTGCTGCTCGACGAACCCTTCGGCGCACTCGATGCGCTGACCCGCCAGCAGATGCAGGACGAGCTACTGGCGATCCGCGACCGGGCAAAAATCACCACGATCCTCGTCACCCACGACGTCGAAGAAGCGATCTTTCTCGCCGACCGCGTGGTGGTGATGGAGCCGCGTCCGGGACGGATCAAGCAAGTGGTCGACATCGCCTTGCCGCACCCGCGTCAGCGCAGCAGTTTCGACTTCCATCAGTTGCGCGAAGAGCTGCTGCACGAACTGACCAGTGACGACCATTACCAACCGAGCCTGCCGGTCCAGATCCGCGATCTGCCGCTGTCGTTCATTGCCTGCTGAGAGGAGCTTTTCGATGCCGCAACGCCCCAATTTTCTGGTGATTCTGGCCGACGATCTCGGCTTCTCCGACATCGGTGCCTTCGGTGGCGAAATCGCCACGCCGAACCTCGATGCCCTGGCCAACAACGGCCTGCGCCTGACCGATTTCCACACCGCACCGACCTGCTCGCCAACCCGCTCGATGCTGCTGACCGGCACCGACCACCACATCGCCGGCATCGGCACCATGGCCGAAGCGCTGACCCCGGAGCTGATCGGCAAACCCGGTTACGAGGGCTATCTCAACGACCGCGTCGTCGCCCTGCCGGAGCTGCTGCGCGAGGCCGGTTATCAGACGTTGATGAGCGGCAAATGGCACCTCGGCCTCACCGCTGAACTGGCGCCACAGGCCCGCGGTTTCGAGCGTTCGTTCTCGCTGCTGCCGGGTGCGGCCAACCACTATGGCTTCGAGCCGACCTACGATGAACACACCCCTGGCCTGCTGAAATCGACCCCGGCGCTGTACATCGAAGACGACACCTTTATCGATGAGCTGCCCAAGGATTTCTACTCGTCGGACGCCTTCGGCGACAAGCTGCTGCAATACCTCAAGGAGCGCGATCAGAGCCGGCCATTCTTCGCTTATCTGCCATTCTCCGCACCACACTGGCCGTTGCAGGCACCGGCCGACATCGTCGAAAAATACCGTGGCCGTTATGACGCCGGCCCCGAAGTATTGCGCCTCGAACGCCTGGAAAAACTCAAGGCGCTGGGGCTGATCGAGCCGGATGTCGAACCGCATCCACTGATTCAACTGAACACGCAATGGGCTGCGTTGAGCGACGAGCAAAAACAGATTTCCGCGCGGGCCATGGAGGTCTACGCGGCCATGGTCGAGCGCATGGACTGGAACATCGGCCGGGTGGTCGATTACCTGCGCCAGCAGGGCCAACTCGATAACACCTTCATCCTGTTCATGTCCGATAACGGTGCCGAGGGCGCACTGCTGGAGGCGTTCCCCAAGTTCGGCCCGGAACTGCTGACTTACCTCAATCAGCATTACGACAACAGCCTCGACAACATCGGCCGCGCCAATTCCTACGTCTGGTACGGACCGAGCTGGGCGCAGGTGGCGACCGCGCCGTCACGGCTGTTCAAAGCCTTTACCACCGAGGGCGGGATCCGCGTACCGGCGCTGCTGCACTATCCGCAATTGCCAATCAAAGGGCAGATCAGCCACGGCTTCGGCACGGTGATGGACATCACCCCGACCATTCTCGATCTGGCCGGCGTGCGCCATCCGGGCAAGCAATGGCACGGCAAACCGGTGGCGCCGCTGCGCGGTAAATCATGGCTGGGCTTTTTGTCTGGCGAGACGGCGCAGGTGCATGACGAGCACACCGTGACTGGCTGGGAGTTGTTTGGGCGGCGGGCGATTCGTCAGGGCTCGTGGAAAGCGGTGTGGATCCCCGGGCCGGTGGGGCCGGCGACCTGGCAGCTTTATGACCTGAGCAGCGATCCGGGGGAGATTCATGATCTGGCGTCGAGTCAGCCGGACAAGCTCAGCACCTTGATCGGGCATTGGCAGAAATATGTGGAGGAGACCGGGGTGATTCTCAGTGCTTCGCCGTTTCAGCCGGATTGAGGTTGCCTGATCCGAC
>NZ_JBXAKK010000001.1:5465000-5908470 GCF_058798255.1 Pseudomonas sp. GW823-FHT01D03 | reverse complement strand
ACGAAAATTCGGGAGTCGTTGACGAAATGGGCCGGCATTTTAACAGGCTCAGCGATTTGTGCTGCTCTGTCCGACTTGTGACGCACCACGCGATTCAAATTTGCCGGTTTTGTTACTTTCGCGGAGGATGCACGGTGATTTTGCGGCTAATGTTCTCATTCGTGACACAAAATAACGTTTTGATAACCGTTGTCATTTGGTCATTGAACATCGCAACGGCATAATGCCCCGCCCACATCATTGCAGAGTCTAGGGAGCTAGCTTGTCTACGCCTGTCGAACCCTTGCGTTTGCTGCTACTGGCCGAAGAGCCAGCGTGGACAGCGTTATTGCGCGAGTGTCTGGCTCCGATGGGGAGCGCGGCGGTGCTGATCAGTGCGCCGAGCTGGGATTCGGTCAGCAGTTTGTTCGAAGACAATCGCCACGCGGTGCTGTTGACCCTTCCCGCATTGCAGCCAGCCCCCGGCCGTTGCAGCCTGCCGACGGTGTTGCTGCTGGATCACGAGCCGGCCACCGCCCCCGTTGGCGTCAGCGACTGGCTGGTGTTCGACGCCCTCGACGCCGGCATGCTCCGCCGTTGTCTGCGCCATGTGCGTGAACGCGGCGTCCTCGAAAACACCCTGCAACGCCTTGCCGAACAGGACCCGCTGACCGGCATCGCCAACCGCCAGGGTTTCCAGACTCTGCTCGCGGCGCGCCTGGCGGAAAACGACGGCCGTGGTCTGGCCCTAGGGCATCTCGATCTCGACAACTTCCGTCACGCCAACGACGCCCTCGGTCATCAGGCCGGCGATCGCTTGATCCTGCAAGTCGTCGCGCGGCTGAAGAGTCAGCTGGAGGCCGGGGATCAACTGGCGCGGCTGGGTAGCGACGAATTTGCCTTGCTGATCGACACCCGCCGCGCGCCGCAACGCGCCGAGTGGATGGCCGAACGCATTACCGAGGCCCTGGCGGAACCGTATTGGGTCGATGGCGAAAGCCTGTTGATCGGCTCCAGCCTCGGTATCGCCCATGCCCGTGCGCAGGGTGGCGCCGACCCGCTGATGTGGCACGCGCACATCGCCATGCAGCAGGCCAAGAGCACTCAGGGCTGCACCTTCCATATCTTCAATGAACGCATCAACCGCAACGCCCGGAGCATGGCCGACCTCGAAAGTGAGCTGCGCCGGGCTTTGCGCCGCGATGAGCTGGAGCTGCACTACCAGCCACGGCTGAATCTTGCAGACGGGCAGATCGTCGGCCTCGAAGCCCTGGTGCGCTGGCGCCATGGCGAACGCGGTTTGTTGCCGCCAAGCGAATTCGTGCCATTGGCCGAGCAGAGCGGTCTGATCGTGCCGCTGGGTTACTGGGTGATTTCCCGGGCCCTGCGCGACATGCAGGCGCTGCGCGAATACGGGCTGCCGGCGCTGCACATGGCGATCAACCTGTCGTTCCGCCAGTTTCAGGACAGCCAGTTGCTGCCGACGCTCAGCCGACTGATTGCCGAACGTGGCGTCGAGGCGCAATGGCTGGAATTCGAGCTGACCGAAACCGCCGTCATGCGCCGCAGCGATCTGGTCAAGCAGACCATGGACGCCCTTGGCCGTCTCGGTGTGCGTTTCTCGCTGGATGACTTCGGCACCGGGTTCTCTTCGTTCGTGCATCTGAACAGCCTGCCGATCACCTTGCTGAAGATCGACAAGAGCTTCGTCGGCGGCATGGAGCAGCGCGAAGAGAACCGCAAACTGGTGCACGCGATGATCAACCTCGCGCATAACCTGCATCTGGAAGTAGTGGCGGAAGGGGTGGAAACGCCTGAACAACTGGAGTTATTGCGCGGGTTTGGCTGTGATCAGGTGCAGGGTTATCTGATCAGCCGGCCGTTGCCGTTGGCCGAGCTGGTGGAGTACCTGACCTTTGGCTCTAGCCAGCAGCCAGCCCTCGAAATCGTCAGTTGAACGCAATCTCCGGGTTAGGCATGAATCTCTGTGGGAGCGGGCTTGCTCGCGAAGGTGTCGTGTCAGTCAAAGCATAGGCTGCCTGACCCACCGCTTTCGCGAGCAAGCCCGCTCCCACAACTGAATCTCAGTCTGCCTGAGCGACTGTGTACTGGTTTGATGACAGAGGTTCGCGCTGAATCATCCGCTTCATCTTCCATTCAAACGCCAGCGTCAGGCTCACCGCCGCACATGCCAGCCCCAGCGCCAGCCCCCACCAGACGCCAGTCGGTCCCCAGTTCAAATGGAACGCCATCCACCACGCCGCCGGGGCGCCAATCAGCCAATAACAAGCGAGGCCGACCAAAAAGGTGGTTTTTGCGTCCTTGAGTCCACGGATGCAGCCCATGGCGATGGTCTGCGTGCCGTCAAACAGCTCGAACCACGCCGCCACCGCCAACAGACTCACGGCCAGACGAATTACTTCGGCAAAGGCCGGATCGTTGTGATCGAGGAACAACCCGACCAACTGGTTCGGCAACAGCCAGAACACCATGGCGAAACCCAGCATCACCACCGCACCAAAGACGATGCCGACTCGCCCGGACATCCGCGCATCGCTTAGTTGCCCGGCGCCGTAGTGCTGGCCGACGCGCATGGTGATCGCGTAGGACATCCCCGCCGGAACCATGAACGCCACCGAAACGATCTGCAGGGCGATCTGGTGTGCGCCCAATTGCGTGCTGCCCATGGTGCCCATGCACAGCGCCGCGAAGGCAAACAGGCCGACTTCCACCGCGTAGGTACCCCCAATCGGCAGGCCGAGGCGCCACAGTTCTTTCAGATACTGACGATTTGGCCGTGACAGGCCGGCGCGCAATGGGTAGGCGTCATAGGCCGGGTGCCGGCGAATGTGCCAGGCGAGGGCCAGCGCCATGCAGTTGGCGACAATCGCGGTGACCAGACCGATTCCAGTCAACCCCAGCTTCGGCAGGCCGAACATGCCGGTGATCAGCGCGTAATTGAGCAGGAAATTGGCCACGGTGCCGCCGAGGCTGATGACCATCACCGGGGTTGCCCGGCCGATCGCACTGGTGAAACCGCGCAGGGCCATGAAGCTCAGGTAGCCGGGCAGGGCGAAGGGCAGAGCGATCAAAAATTGTCCAGCAGCGTTGACGTTGGTTTCGGTCTGGCCGAACAGCAGCAATACCGGCTTCAGATTCCACAGCAGCAACCCGGCGCCCAGCGCCATCAGCCACGCCAGCCACAACCCGGCCTGAGTCAGGCGGGCCGCGCCGATGATGTCGCCAGCGCCCTGACGGATCGCCACCAGCGTGCCGACCGCGGCGATCACTCCGATGCAGAAAATCGACACGAACGAATAACTCGCCGCGCCCAGTCCGCCGCCGGCCAGGGCTTCGGGACTGAGGCGCGCCATCATCAGGGTGTCGGTCAGCACCATCAACATGTGCGCCAACTGTGAGGCGATCAACGGCCCCGCCAGCCGCAGGATGGCCCAGAGTTCGGTACGCACAGGATGCTGCATGGTCATCACCACCCATCAATCAGAGGGAACAAGAGACCGTCGATTCTCGGCGCTTGGAAAGGTTTGCACAAAAGGATAAAAAGGATGGGTAGCATGATTAAAACTCATATGAGAAAAACTCGCCGGGGTGGCCGGATGCCGCCAAAGGAGCTTTGTGTATGTCCCGTCGTCTTCCTCCCTTGTATGCCCTGCGCGCATTCGAAGCGGCGGCGCGGCACAGCTCGTTCACCCGGGCGGCCGAGGAATTGTCGATTACCCAGAGTGCAGTCAGCCGGCACATCAAGACGCTGGAGGAACACTTTGCCTGCAAGCTGTTTCACCGCAGCGGACGCAACCTGCAACTCACCGAGTCGGCGCGGCTGCTCTTGCCCGGCATTCGTGATGGTTTCGCAGCCTTGGAGCGCGCCTGCAACACCTTGCGCGCCGAAGACGACATTCTGCGCATGAAAGCGCCGTCGACCCTGACCATGCGCTGGCTGCTGGCCCGGCTCAGCCGTTTTCGTCACCTACAGCCCGGCAACGAAGTGCAACTGACCAGTGCCTGGATGGACGTGGATTCGGTGGACTTCAACAACGAGCCCTTCGACTGCGCGGTGCTGCTGAGCGATGGGCACTTCCCGCCGGACTGGGAGGCCAGCCTGCTGTTTCCCGAGGAATTGATTCCTGTCGGCGCGCCGAACCTGCTGAACGATCAGCCTTGGGATGTGACGCGGTTGGCCTCCACCGAGTTGCTGCACCCGACCCCGGACCGGCGCGACTGGCGCAGTTGGCTGGAACATATGGGGCTGTCCGATCAGGTTTCGCTCAAGGGCGGACAGGTGTTCGATACCCTGGAGCTGGGCATGATTGCCGCGGCGCGTGGTTACGGGGTATCGATGGGCGATTTGCTGATGGTCGCCGAGGATGTGGCGCAAGGAAGACTGAGCCTACCGTGGCCGACTGCCGTCGCCAGCGGCCTGAATTACTACTTGGTGTGGCCGAAAACCCGTCCGGGAGGTGAACGTTTGCGCCGTCTCAGCGACTTCCTGCAAGGCGAAGTGCGGGCCATGGCGTTGCCGGTGGTCAAGCGCTTGAGCTGAAACGTTCGAGCCCGCACAATGCCGGCCTTATGCCATAACCCTGCTGTTCGCTCAAGTATTCGGCTTTACCGCCGAATACGTGCATGTGGAACCGTCGTGCAGGTATCCACGATTCACCCCCATTAGAAAATTATCCGAGCTGCGATCAAGGAGGATCGGCAAGTTCGGCCAGGAGCTGTCCATGTCTCAACCTCGCGCTCGGATCGCCTCGCAGCTGGGCCTCGCGCTCGCCGTGATACTGGCGATTGTCATCAGCGGCAGTACTGTCTTTGCTCTGCGTTCGCTGGATACCGCCAACCTCGCCACCCGTGAAGAACACCTCGCCAGTGAAGCGCGGCTGCTGGCCGACCAGTTGAGCACCTTCCACGGCACGCTGCGTGAAAGCACCCAGCGCCTGAGCGGGCTGTTCGAGAAGCGCTTCAGCGCCGGTCTGAGCATTCACCCGGATGCACCGGTGGCGGTGGCCGGTACCCAGACTCCTGGCCTGCACCTGGGCAGCGAAGTGCTGAACAACAACTTCAAGGAAGTCGACGAGTTCAAGCAAATGACCGCTGGGGTTGCCACGCTGTTCGTACGCAGTGGCGAAGACTTCGTGCGGGTCAGCACCTCGCTGACCAAACAGGACGGCACGCGCGCCATCGGCACTTTGCTCGATCATGCGCACCCGGCTTATGCGAAGTTGATGGCCGGGCAAGGCTACGTCGGCCGCGCGTTGCTGTTTGATCGCTCCTACATGACCCAATACACCCCGGTGCGCGACAGCAGCGGCAAGGTGATTGCGGTGTTGTTCGTTGGTTTTGACTACACCGACGCGCAGAACGCCCAATTCGACAACCTCAAGCGCTTCCGCATCGGCCAGACCGGTTCGCTGGCGCTGCTGGATGAGCAGAACAAATGGCTGGTGGCGCCGGCGGGTGTCCAGGCACTGGATCAGGCGGTCACGGTGATCGGCGGCCTGGCCAAAACCCCGGGCAAGGGGCAGTTCTGGAGCGACAAGAACGAAGATTTCTACAGCGTTTCCGTGCCATTCGACGGTGGCCCGTGGGCGGTGGTGGCGAGCATGCCTAAAGCCGAAATTCGCGCGGTGACCTGGAGCGTCGGCACGCAACTGGCCATCGGCAGTCTGCTGGCGATGCTGCTGGCGGTGGGTTCGGTGGTGTGGTTGCTGCGCAGCAAACTGGCGCCGCTGAGTGATCTGGTGCGCCAGGCCGAAGCGCTGGGCGCGGGTGATCTGAGCGTGCGCCTGAACGTGTCGAGCAATGACGAGATCGGCCAGCTGTCCCGCGCGTTCAACCAGATGAGCCAGGCCCTGTCGACCATGGTCGAGCACATCCGCCGCGCCTCGGAAGAGGTCAACAGCCGTGCCCAGGCGCTGTCTGGTTTGTCCGGCGGTGCGTACGAAGGCATGGAGCAGCAGTCTGGCGAAATCACCAGCATGGCTGGCGCGGTGGAAGAGTTCAGCGCCACTTCGCTGAACATCGCCGACAACATGGGCGCGACTCAGCGTCTGGCGCAGGAAAATGCCCAGCAGACGCAAATCGGTCGTAGCTCGATGGAAGAAGCTTCGTCCTCGCTGGAGCAGATCGCAGGTGCACTGAACACCACCGCGACCGTGATCAACACCCTCGGTCAGCGATCCCAGGAAATCGGCGGGATCGTCAGCGTGATCACCTCGATCGCCGAACAGACCAACCTGCTGGCGCTCAACGCGGCCATCGAAGCGGCCCGCGCCGGTGAACAGGGCCGTGGTTTTGCCGTGGTCGCCGATGAGGTACGCAACCTGGCGTCGCGCACCCGTCAGGCCACCGATGAAATTTCCGGGATGATCCACAGCATCCAGCAGGAAACCGGCAACGCGATCAGCACCATGGAGCAGGGCAATGTGCTGATGCAGGAAGGCCTGTCGCGTAACGCCAATGTCGCCTCGGCGCTGGCGCGGATCGATGAGCAGAGCCGTTCGGCAGGGCAGCAGTTTGCCGCGATTACCACCGCGACCCAGGAGCAGAGCAGCACGGCGACTTTGCTCAGCAGTAATCTGCAGAGCATTGCGTTGGCCAACAGCGAACAGCGTGAGGTTGTTTCTAACTTGGCCGTGACCGCCAAGGAGCTTGAGAAATTGGCGGCGGACTTGCGTTCTGAGGTTGATCGTTTTCGTTGATGCGCAGCTGAAATAGCTATCGCGAGCAGGCTCACTCCTACAGGTGTATTGGTCGATCACAATATTTGTGATCACTGAAGATCCCTCTAGGAGTGAGCCTGCTCGCGAATGCATCACTGCCAATCCTGGATAAAGCACTCGATCTCATACTCTTCTGGACTTGCTGAAACGTTTCCGCAGCGCTATAAAAATGGCACAACTCCAATAAAGGCTGCTGCCATGACCCCGTTCAAACTCGCCGTTGCACTCGGCGCACTCTCTGCTGCTTCCCACGCCATGGCCTGGGATTACGTACTCCTCGATAACAACAAGCCCGCGCAAAACTGGAGCATCACCAGTGAGCAGCTCGGGGTGAAAACCGACAAGCCGTTCTCCGTGAGTCTGCGAACCTTGCACGGCGGACGACAGGAAGGTGTCAGCATCGTCGATATCGATAACGGCACGATGAAACTCTCGGTGGTACCGACCCGTGGCATGAATGTCCTGCAGGCGACTGTAGGAAATGTGCGCATGGGCTGGGATTCGCCGGTCAAGGAAGTGGTCAACCCGGCCTTCATCGAACTCAATGGACGCGGTGGCCTGGGTTGGCTGGAGGGCTTCAACGAGTTGGTGACCCGCTGCGGGTACGAATGGGTCGGCCATCCCGGCATGGACAATGGTGAGTTGCTGACTCTGCACGGGCGCGCCGCCAACATTCCGGCCAGCAGCGTTACCCTGCACATTGATGAGAAGCCGCCGTACGCCATCAGCCTGCGCGGCGAACTGAAGGAGCAGGCCTTCAAGAAAGTCCACTTCTCGGTCGTCACCGAGCTGGTCACCGAGCCGGGCAGCGTGCGCTTTGCCCTCAACGATACGCTGACCAACAACGGCGATTATCCGAAGGAATATCAGGCGCTGTATCACAGCAATTTCAGTACGCCGTTCCTCGAGCAGGGCGCCCGTTTTGCTGCGCCGGTAAAACAGGTCTCGCCATTCAACGACAAGGCCAAGGGCGACTTGCCCGACTGGCAGACCTACCGCGCACCGACCAAGGACTACGACGAAACCGTCTACAACGTCGTGCCCTATGCCGACGCCAAAGGCGAAACCCTGACCGTTTTGCACAACAAGGCCGGCAGCCTCGGTGTCTCCGTTGGCTTCAACACTCAGCAGTTGCCGGTGTTTTCCCTGTGGAAAAACACTGACACCCAAGGGCAGGGCTATGTCACTGGGCTTGAGCCGGGCACCAGTTTTTCTTACAACCGCCGCTATCAGCGTCCGCTGAATCTGGTGCCGACCATTGCGCCAAAGGCCAGCCAACAGTTTCAGATCAGCTACAGCCTGCTCGCAAACAAAGGCGCTGTGGATAACGCCTTGAAGCGCGTGACCGAGATTCAGGCCGGGCGTGAAACCGAAGTGCGGCAGACGCCGCTGGTTGATCTGACCGAGCATTAAGGCGTCGCTGGCCGGTATTGCAACGCCTCGGCCAGATGTTCGCGCTTGATTGCATCGACTTGCTCAAGGTCTGCCAAGGTTCTGGCGACTTTGAGCAAACGATGGGCTGAGCGCAGCGACAAGGTCAGCCGCTCACAGGCTGATTCCAGCCATTTCTCATCGGCTGTGGATAACTTGCAGTGCCGCTTCAGGCCTGGCAGATCGAGAAACGCATTGGCACAACGCTGACGCTTTTGCTGTCGTTCGCGTGCCTCGGCCACCACGGCTGCCGCACTGGCGCTGTCCTCGCCCGGCTTCACTGCCGGATTCAACGCCGTCGCTTCCCGCGCCACCGTCAGGTGCAGATCAATCCGATCCAGCAACGGCCCCGATAGCTTGTTGCGGTAGCGCTGCACCATGTCCGGTGTACACGAGCACTTGCCGCTCGGCTCGCCAAGATATCCACAAGGACAAGGATTCATTGCCGCCACCAACTGGAAACGCGCGGGAAAGCGTACGCGATCCTTGGCTCGGGCAATCACGATATGCCCGGATTCCAGCGGCTCGCGCAGCACCTCCAGTACCTTGCGATCGAACTCCGGCAGCTCATCGAGAAACAGTACGCCGTGGTGGGCGAGGGTGATCTCGCCGGGTTGCGGTTTCGAGCTGCCACCGACCAGTGCCGGCCCGGAGGCCGAGTGGTGCGGCTGGCGAAAGGGCCGTTGTGGCCAATGGGTCAGTGGGACGCCGCTGGCGACCGATTGAATCGCCGCCACTTCCAGCGCCTCGCATTCGGACAGCGGCGGCAGCAGCCCGGGCAAGCGACTTGCCAACAAGGTCTTGCCGGTTCCCGGTGGCCCACTGAACAACAGGTTGTGCGCGCCTGCCGCCGCAATCAGCAGCGCCCGTTTCGCGGACATCTGCCCTTGTACTTCGTTGAGGTCGGGATAAGGTTTCGCCGCATGGATCAGCCCGTCCGAGACATAAGGCTCGACCGGCGTATGCCCGTTGAAATGCGCCACCGCTTCCAGCAGATGATCCACCGCAAACACCTTCAAACCCGAGGCCAGGCACGCTTCTTCGGCATTCGCCCGCGGCACCACCAGTGCCCGCCCGGCCTTGCGCGCCGCGAGCGCCGCCGGCAACACCCCGCGTACCGGCCGCACAGCGCCGGACAACGCCAATTCACCAAGGCATTCCACATCATCCAGCGTCAGACACGGCACCTGCACACTCGCCGACAGAATCCCCAGGGCAATCGCCAGATCAAAGCGCCCGCCATCCTTGGGCAGATCCGCCGGCGCCAGATTCAAGGTGATCCGCCGCGCCGGAAACTGCAGCCCGGAATTGATGATCGCGCTGCGCACCCGATCCTTGCTCTCCTTCACCGCCGCTTCGGGCAGGCCAACCATGGTCAGCGACGGCAGACCGTTGGCCAGATGGACTTCGACGGTAACGGCGGGAGCATCCACGCCAATCTGGGCGCGACTGTGGACGATGGAGAGGGACATGGTCGTTCCTTGAGCTGAATCGGGGAGCCGCTTCCTGCGGGTTTTTGAAGGTTAGTTGGGGAAGGGCGATCAGGCGGGGGCGAACTTTCACTGGATGTTGCGGGAAAGTGGTCAACAAATTTCGAGGCGAAAAAAAACCGCCTTGAGGAGACGGTTTTCATTTTGCAGGCTTCGGTGAGGCCTAGGCCTGCGTATCCTTTGCGGACACACTCACGTGCGGTCAGATTATGCATGTTTGCTCATTGGCGCAAGTATCAGATGGGCTTGAAAGGGGGCAACGGTCCTGTTGCTAGCGCCTCCTAACGACTTGATACAAGTTGTTTAAATCGCTTTCTAAGGGCGGTCATAAAATCCGCAATGACGATGCCCACTCATGAAGTATTCGCGAAGTGTGGCCGGGAGCGTAAAGACTTCATGTTCCTCGACACGGTGTGAGACCCGTGCCGGTGCTGTATTCGGGGAACCCACACCCGGCCGCCTTAGCGGACATACTCACGTGTAGTCCCGAAGGTGTTCGTACGCCGGAAAGTGCATCGGAGGTTTGGCCCCACGCAAGAAGGGCCAAAGTATGTCTAAGTTTCTTAAACATATGTGGCGCCTCGTCAGAATCGCGTTATGGGCTTTTCGCCTGTACGAGTTTCTGCGAGACCGTTGGAAAATTCGTTGTAGAGGATTGATCTGACGGAAACCGCTCCTGCCTCGGGAGGAGCGGTTTAATTTCTTTTCGCAAACTTCAAGGCATCTTGGCTCAGGGTCTGCAGTCTTACTCGGCCGGCGGTGTCAGCTTCGCTTCCAGCTCTGCGACTTTCGCCTCAAGGCTTTCGAGGCGGGCGCGGGTACGCGCCAACACAACCATCTGGCTATCAAACTCTTCACGGCTGACCAGGTCGAGTTTGCTGAACGCACTCTGCAGCAGCATCTTGAACTGGCTTTCGATTTCGGCTTTCGGCAGCGGGGTGTCGCCGCTGAACAGGCGGGAGGCGGTGCCGCTCAGGGCGTCGAGGAAGTCTTTGGGCGCGAGCATGGGAAGTGTCCTGTAAACAATGGCCGGCAGTGTATCACGCAGTGTCTATAGTCAATCTCGCAGGCAGGGATGCACGCTTTTCGCGCAGGCGGACGGACGGCAGCGCACCGTTGTTGTGCGTAACCGTCCGGCGTTTTTCGGGCAAACGCCTGTGGCAGCGGCCAAGGGATTGAAATCAGTGGAATTTGGCGAGATGGCAAGCTTTCTGCTTAGTCGATAGTGACCCATGCACTGATGCAGTCGCTGTGACGAATGCAGTGCGGCAGGCGGAGCGGGGAGTTTCGTCGGCAGCGGTTAGCTGGCGTCAGTCGGGCAGGTAAGGCCGACGATGCGTTACAAAGCCAGGCACTGCGCTTAGACTTGAGTCGGGTTTGTTTTCCTGGGGCAAGTCCACCAATTCGGGAGAGAGTTTCATGAAGCTAGTCACTGCCATCATCAAGCCGTTCAAGTTGGACGACGTGCGCGAGTCGCTGTCCGAAATCGGCGTGCAGGGCATTACCGTTACTGAAGTCAAAGGCTTCGGCCGGCAGAAGGGTCACACCGAGCTGTATCGCGGCGCGGAATATGTGGTCGATTTTCTGCCCAAGGTGAAAATCGACGTGGCCATCGACGACAAGGATCTGGATCGGGTTATCGAGGCGATAACCAAGGCTGCCAACACCGGCAAGATCGGTGACGGCAAGATCTTCGTGGTCAATCTGGAACAGGCGATCCGCATCCGTACCGGCGAAACCGATACCGACGCGATTTAAGCCGCCACAAACCCCAACGCCCCAGGAGAAAACAATATGACTCTGCGTAAATTCGCAGGGCTAGGAGCCCTGTTGTCCATCGTAATGCCCGGCCTTGCAATGGCGGCAGACGAAGTGGCGGCCCCGGTCCTCAATTCCGGCGACACCGCCTGGATGCTCACCTCGACAGCCCTCGTGCTGTTCATGACCATCCCGGGCCTGGCGCTGTTTTACGGCGGCATGGTTCGCTCGAAAAACATTCTTTCCGTGATGATGCAGTGCTTCGCCATTACCGGTCTGATCAGCATCCTGTGGGTCATTTATGGCTACAGCATTGCGTTCGACACCACCGGCATGGAGCAGGGCGTCGTCAACTTCAACTCGTTCTTCGGCGGCATGGGCAAGGCATTCCTCGCCGGTGTCACGCCTTCGAGCCTGACCGGCCCTGCGGCGCTGTTCCCTGAGGCGGTGTTCATCACCTTCCAGATGACCTTCGCGATCATCACCCCGGCGCTGATCGTCGGTGCATTCGCCGAGCGGATGAAGTTCTCCGCGATGCTGATCTTCATGGGCATCTGGTTCACCCTCGTCTATGCACCGATCGCGCACATGGTCTGGTCCGGTAACGGCGGCCTGATGTGGGACTGGGGCGTACTCGACTTCGCGGGCGGCACCGTGGTGCACATCAACGCCGGTGTGGCCGGTCTGATTGCCTGCCTGGTATTGGGCAAGCGCAAAGGCTTCCCGACCACCCCGATGGCTCCGCACAACCTTGGTTACACCCTGATGGGCGCGGCGATGCTGTGGGTCGGCTGGTTCGGCTTCAACGCCGGTTCCGCTGCTGCGGCCAATGGCACCGCCGGTATGGCGATGCTGGTCACTCAGATTGCTACCGCTGCGGCTGCACTGGGCTGGATGTTTGCCGAGTGGATCACCCACGGCAAGCCAAGTGCACTGGGCATCGCCTCGGGTGTGGTAGCCGGTCTGGTGGCAATCACCCCGGCTGCTGGCACCGTGGGCCCGATGGGCGCACTGGTGATCGGTCTGGCAGCGGGCGTGGTGTGCTTCTTCTGCGCCACCACCCTGAAACGCAAACTCGGTTATGACGACTCTCTGGACGCATTCGGCGTACACGGTATCGGCGGTATCCTCGGTGCGATCCTCACCGGTGTGTTCGCTGCACCTTCGCTGGGTGGCTTCGGCACCGTCACCGACATCGCCGCTCAAGTATGGATTCAGTGCAAAGGCGTCGGCTTCACGGTGATCTACACCGCGATCGTCACCTTCATCATCCTCAAGGTCCTGGACGCCGTGATGGGTCTGCGCGTGACCGAGGAAGAAGAGTCGGTGGGTCTGGATCTGGCACAACACAACGAACGCGGCTACAACCTGTAAGTACGCGCATTAAAAACTTGCCCGGTTCGCCGGGCATTTTTTTGTCTGGAATTTGTCATTGAAAGGAAGGCTGAAAGGATTTTTCGTACGGCTTTGGTCGTGTTTACGACGGGCATTTTTCTGCGGCCAATCGCTTACATCATTGCAGGAATATTAGGGCCTTTGTTTTTTCCCAGAGCGCGCTAGAATGCGCCCCGAACGTGCGGAGAACTGTATGTGGCAACAGACTCTGATAACCCTGCGGGCACGGCCCCGGGGCTTTCATCTGGTAACGGACGAGTTACTCGCCGGCCTGCCTGAACTCAAGGCGTGCCGGGTCGGTCTGTTGCATTTGTGGCTGCAGCATACCTCGGCGTCGTTGACCATCAACGAGAACGCCGATCCGGCGGTCCGTCGCGACTTCGAACGATTTTTCAATCGTCTGATCCCACAAGGAACAGACGGCTATGAGCATAACGACGAAGGCCTGGACGACCTCCCGGCGCACTTCAAGGCCAGCGTACTTGGCTGCCAGATCAGTCTGCCGGTTTCGGCAGGGCGACTGGCACTGGGCACCTGGCAAGGTGTTTATCTGGGCGAGCACCGTGATCATGGCGGTGCCCGTAAAGTCCTCGCCACCTTGCACGGTGAAGGGGCGTAAACCGTTGGTCACCAATGGTTACCGATTTTTTTCCGGCGGCTTTCGACAGTCGCCAAAGCTGGTCTATAACTAATCTGCTTTTCGCAAGTCATGAGGTAGAACATGAGCGACGATGATCTGGAAAACGACGACCTCGAAGTAGGCGACGAAGACGAGGCCGAGGAAGAACTGGGAGCAGCAGCGGAAGACGTTGCTGAAGACGATGGCGGTGACGATACGCCGGCCCCGGCTGCCAAAGGCAAAGCCAAGGCTGCGGTGTCGGTAGACGAGTTGCCGAGCATCGAAGCCAAGAACAAGGAGCGCGACGCCCTGGCCAAGGCCATGGAAGAATTCCTTGCGCGCGGCGGCAAGGTGCAGGAAGTGGAGGCCAACGTGGTCGCCGATCCGCCCAAAAAGCCGGACAACAAGTACGGCAGCCGCCCTATCTGAGGCGTGCCGCTTGCTTGCTGAAGAAGCCCGCCGTCGCTGCGGGCTTTTTCATGCCTGAAACAAAAGCGCTCGTTCACTGCGACATTGTGGCGAGGGAGCTTGCTCCCGCTGGGTCGCGAAGCGACCCCAAATCTGCAGGCGCAGCTTTTCAGGAATATTGTGTTGGCTGGTTTTACGACTGCTGCGCAGCCGAGCGGGAGCAAGCTCCCTCGCCACAAAAAGCGGTTGTGTGTCAGGTGGAGAGGGCATTCCAGCGTGCGAGCACCGCTGGCAAGTCGGTCAGGCTACGGATTTCAGCATCCGGCAGTCGCTCCGCTTCCCAGACCTTGCCCGCCGGGTTGAACCAGACCGCGCGCATGCCCGCTTGCTGCGCCCCGGTAATGTCATCGCCCGGATGATCGCCAATGTGCACGGCCGCTTCCGCACTCACACCACCGCGTTGCAACGCCTCGTGAAACAGCCGCACATCCGGCTTGGCGATACCGATATCTTCGGCGCACAAGGCAAACTTGAAGTAGTCCGCCAGGCCCAGCCGACGCACGTCGGCGTTGCCGTTGGTGACCACGCCGAGGGCGTAATGGTTGGCAAGGATTTCCAAAGTCGGTTTGACCTCCGGAAACACCTCGATCTGATGCCGCGCATGCAGGAATACTTCAAAGCTTTTGTCGGCCAGATCCGCAGCTTCGCCGTGGGCGTACCCGGCTTCTTCCAGCGCGTGGAACAGCACACGCCTGCGCAACGCACTGATGCGGTGCTTGAGGCCCGGTTCGCTGGCCAGTACCCGCTCACGAATCCCCCACAAATGCTCCACCGGCACTGCGCCCAGGTTCGGTGCGTGTTCGCTCAGCCATTCGCGCAATACCGCTTCGGCACTGACGATCACCGGGGCGGTGTCCCACAGGGTGTCGTCAAGGTCGAAGGTGATCAACTGGATGCTCATGAATCGTCGCCTTTGCTGCGTTTGGCCCGTGGGTGGGCGCTGTCGTAGACCGCCGCCAGGTGTTGGAAGTCCAGGTGGGTGTAGATCTGTGTGGTCTTGATGTCCGAGTGGCCGAGCAGTTCCTGCACCGCGCGCAGGTCCTGCGAGGATTCCAGCAAGTGGCTGGCGAAGGAGTGCCGCAGCATGTGCGGGTGCAGGTTCTGCCCCAGTTCGCGTTCGCCGGCCAGTTTCACTCGCACCTGAATCGCCCGTGGGCCGAGGCGCCGACCTTGCTGGCTGACGAACACGGCGTCGTCGGCCGGGTTGGTCATGGCTCGCAGCGGCAGCCATTGCTCCAGTGCTTCGCGCGCCTTTTTGCCGACCGGCAGCAGGCGGGTCTTGCTGCCCTTGCCGAGCACCTGAACCATGCCGTCCGCCAGATCCAGCTGATCGAGATTGAGCCCGGTCAGCTCGGACAAGCGCAGGCCCGAGGAGTAGAACAGTTCGAGAATCGCCTGATCACGGCGGGCGAGAAAATCGTCCTCGACCGCACCTTCCAGCAGTTGCAACGCACGGTCGGTGTCGAGGGTTTTCGGCAGGCGCCGTTCGCCTTTCGGTGGCGCCAGACCGGTCGCGGGGTCGTGGTCGCACAGGCCTTCGCGATTCAGATAGTGATAGAGCCCGCGCACCGCCGAAAGCAGCCGGGCGAGACTGCGTGACGACTGGCCCTGGGCATGCAGGCGGGCGATCAGGCTGCGCAGGCGCTGAATATCCAGCGCCGCCCAACTGCCAATGTTCTGCTTGAGGCACCAGCCGAGGACTTTATCGAGGTCGCGGCGATAGGCCGACAGGGTGTGCGGCGACACCTGTCGCTCACTGCGCAGGTGTTCGCAGTAAGCGTCCAGTTGTCGTTCCATGCTCAGCGTACCGAGCGCAGGGAGCTGTTGACCCGTGGCAGCACGCGGCCCATGACTTCGGCGATGTAGCTGAGGAACAGCGTACCGACCGAACTCTTGTAGTGCTGCGGATCACGGCTGGCGATTGCCAGAATGCCGTGGATGCCTTGATGACTGACCGCAACCACCGCCGTCGAGCCGATCTGCTTGCGCTGTTCTTCGCCGAACAGGAAGTCCAGCTCATGTTCCCGCAGAGTGCCGCTGACGCTCTTGCCTTCGGTGAGCAGACCGCCGATCGCGGTTTGCGCGTCGGCATGAGTGACCCAACGGCCAACCGGTGCCGGGTTGTCGCCGAGCAGGATCAGGCTGACAAAAGGCACCTGAAAATCCTGGCGCAGGCTGTCTTCGACGCTGATCACCACGTCTTCCAGGCTGGCGGCGTCCATCAGGGACAGGATCAGGCGGCGGGTCTTGTCGAAAAGGCGATCGTTGTCGCGGGCGACGTCCATCAACTGCGAGAGGCGATGGCGCATCTCGATGTTGCGGTCGCGCAGGATGCTCATCTGCCGTTCGACCAGCGATACGGTGTCGCCGCGCTGGTGGGGAATGCGCATGGCGGGCAGCAGTTCTTCGTGCTCGACGAAGAAGTCCGGATGAGCCTCCAGGTATGCGGCAACCGCTGCCGCCTCCAGGCTCTCGGACGCTGATTCGTCGGACTGTCGGGCGGGTACCTGAGGCTTATCGGTCATGGCTTCTGCTCACTCAAAGACGCACTTGTCCTTCGTATACACGCACTGCCGGGCCGGTCATCAGCACTGGGTGGCCAGGGCCTGCCCATTCAATGGACAGACGCCCGCCGGGCAGGTCGATCAACAGCGGCGAATCCATCCACCCCTGGCTGATGGCCGCAACTGCAGCGGCACAAGCGCCGGTGCCGCAGGCCTGGGTTTCCCCGGCGCCGCGTTCCCAGACGCGCAATTGCGCGCGGTTGCGGTCGATGACCTGGATGAAACCGACGTTGACCCGCGCCGGGAAGCGCGGATGGTGTTCGATTTTCGGCCCCAGTTCATGCACCGGTGCATTGTTGATGTCCTGTACGCGCAGCACCGCATGGGGGTTGCCCATTGACACAGCGGCCAGTTCGACCGTGGTGCCGTCGACTTCCAGCTGATAGCTGCTGGCCTGCGCCGGTGCGTCGAACGGAATATCCGCCGGCACCAGACGCGGCGCACCCATGTTCACCCCGATCTGGCCGTCGTTACGCACGTCCAGCTCGATGATGCCGCCCTTGGTCTCGACGCGAATCTGCCGCTTGGCCGTCAGACGTTTGTCGAGCACGAAGCGCGCGAAGCAGCGTGCACCGTTGCCGCACTGTTCCACTTCCGAGCCATCGGAGTTGAAGATCCGGTAACGGAAATCCACGTCCGGGTTGCTCGGCGCTTCGACGATCAGCAATTGGTCGAAACCGATACCAGTGTGCCGGTCGCCCCATTGCTTGGCGTGCTTGGGCTGAATATGCGCGTGCTGGCTGACCAGGTCGAGAACCATGAAGTCATTGCCCAGGCCGTGCATTTTGGTAAAACGCAGCAGCATGGGTTACTCCGGCAGCAGGCTTTCGCCGGCAAACAGCTCGGCCACGGTTTCGCGGCGGCGCACTTCAAAAACCTGATCACCGTCTACCAACACTTCAGCGGCACGGCCACGGGTGTTGTAGTTGGAACTCATCACGAAGCCGTAGGCACCGGCCGAATGCACGGCCAGCAGGTCGCCTTCTTCCAGCGCCAGCTCACGATCCTTGGCAAGGAAATCGCCGGTTTCGCAGATTGGGCCGACGATGTCGTATTTGCGCGCAGCGGAGTCACGCGGTTTGACCGCGGTGACGTCCATCCAGGCCTGATACAGCGCCGGGCGGATCAGGTCGTTCATCGCCGCGTCGACGATGGCGAAATCCTTGTGTTCGGTGTGCTTGAGGTACTCGACCTGAGTCAGCAGCACGCCAGCGTTGGCGACGATGAAGCGGCCCGGTTCGAACACCAGCGCCAAGTCACGGCCGTCCAGACGCTCGCGCACGGCCTTGATGTAGTCGCCGGCCAGTGGCGGCTCTTCATCGCGATAACGCACGCCCAGGCCACCACCGAGATCGATGTGGCGCAGGTGGATGCCGCAATCGCCGAGGCGGTCGACCAGATCCAGCAGGCGGTCGAGGGCATCGAGGAACGGCGGCAGGGTGGTCAGTTGCGAGCCGATGTGGCAATCGACACCGATCACTTCCAGGTTCGGCAGGTGCGCGGCACGCACGTACACGTCTTCGGCGTCGGCAATGGCGATGCCGAACTTGTTCTCTTTGAGACCGGTGGAAATGTATGGATGGGTGCCGGCGTCGACGTCCGGGTTCACGCGCAGCGAGACCGGTGCGCGAACACCCAGCTCGGCGGCGACCACTTGCAAGCGCTCGAGCTCGTCGGTGGACTCGACGTTGAAGCAGTGCACGCCGACTTCCAGCGCGCGACGCATGTCGTCACGGGTCTTGCCTACGCCGGAGAACACGATCTTGTCGGCGCTGCCGCCAGCGGCCAGCACACGCTCCAGCTCGCCACGGGAAACGATGTCGAAACCGGCGCCGAGACGGGCCAGGACATTCAGCACGCCAAGGTTGGAGTTGGCCTTGACTGCGTAGCAGACCAGGTGCGGCATGCCGGCCAGCGCGTCGGCGTAGGCCAGATATTGAGCTTCGATGTGCGCACGCGAGTAGACATAGGTGGGCGTGCCGAAGCGGTCGGCGATGGCGGACAGCGCCACACCTTCCGCGAACAGCTCCCCGCCACGGTAGTTAAAAGCGTCCATGGCGATCCCTTATTGGTAAACGTCGTGCTTGTGTGCTTTGGACGGCTGCTTCTGCGAAGACTGGGCTTGCTCGGCCGGGTCCTGATCGTCATCCGGCAGGTACAGCGGGCCTTTTTGACCACAGGCCGAAACGAGGCAGGCAACCGCGACGAGCGCAGCAAGGGAAGAGATCAGGCGCTTCATGGCGAAATCCTTGAAAATGCGTTAATTGCGCCGGAGTATACCGGCCACCCGGCAGCTTGCCTATGTGATGGCCCTCCCGTCCGGCGGGGCTAGTTATAGGCGCACCAAGCCCTGTGGGAGCGGGCTTGCTCGCGAAAGCGGTGGTTCTGCTGGCAGAATTGCTGGATGTGCCGGCCTCTTCGCGAGCAAGCCCGCTCCCACCGGTACAGTGTTTACAGTGCTATTGATGTGCTTGGTCGTTAATCTTTGCAATCGGCCGGCAGCGTCCGTATCTTGCGGCGCTTGAGCCTGATCAGACATTTTTTGAGGTTGCCACAATGAGTTTGTCCGAAGCGCGTTTCCATGATCTGGTCGATGAAACCCAGGAAAAACTGGAAGACATCTTTGATGAAAGTGACCTGGATATCGACCTGGAAAGCTCGGCAGGTGTCTTGACCGTCAAGTTCGAAAACGGCTCGCAACTGATCTTCAGTCGTCAGGAACCCCTGCGTCAGCTGTGGCTGGCGGCGGTGTCCGGTGGTTTCCACTTCGACTACGACGAAGAGAGCGAACGCTGGATGTGCGACAAGAGCGAAGAGCAGTTGGGCGAAATGCTCGAGCGCATCGTCAAGCAGCAGGCCGGCGTCGAATTCGACTTCGAAGGTCTGTGATTTCGTGACTGATACCGCTCCCG
Organism: Pseudomonas sp. GW823-FHT01D03; assembly: GCF_058798255.1. Taxonomy (NCBI): domain Bacteria; kingdom Pseudomonadati; phylum Pseudomonadota; class Gammaproteobacteria; order Pseudomonadales; family Pseudomonadaceae; genus Pseudomonas; species Pseudomonas sp. GW823-FHT01D03. Next base: position 5,889,114 of record NZ_JBXAKK010000001.1, on the reverse strand, counting down.
TCCGGCCTCCGAAGCCGCTCTACAGCAACGTCAGCCCGGCGGTGCCGTCGCCGTGCAGCGGGGTGTGCCGGCTGGATGAACAGAAGGTTTGCCTCGGCTGCTTCCGCCATGTCGAGGATATTCGCGAATGGCGCTCGGCGGACGATCAACGCCGCCGGATCATCTGCCAGCAGGCTGCCGCACGAAAATCACATGCCTGATCCGATCTGTGGCGAGGGAGCTTGCTCCCGCTCGGCTGCGCAGCAGTCGTAGGAATTTCAGGGCCGCTACGTGCCCCGGCGGGAGCAAGCTCCCTCGCCACAAGGGTCTCCTCCGGTCTGGAAGGTGACTTGTATATTTTTTGAGCTGTGATAGTGTCCGAACACGCCTCAACCCATCGAGGCCTGGTGAAAACCCCGTCTTTTTTGGCGGGGTTTTGCTTTTTTTGTGTGCAGAAGAAAGGAGTCTGCCCGGATCATGACCGCACCTTCCATCACCCTTACCCGTCTGGACGTACAACGTCTGGAGCGCCTGATCGACAACCTGAATGAGAAAGACCAGGCTGCGCCGGGCGTGATCGCGCTGCAAACCGAACTGGATCGCGCCGACACCGTGGTCGGCCACGATGAAGTGCCCGCTGATGTCGTGACGATGAATTCCCGCGTGCACTGCCGCGAAGAAGGCAGCGGCAAGGACTATCACCTGACGCTGGTCTATCCCAAGGATGCCAATGCCGACGAAGGCAAGATCTCAATCCTCGCGCCGGTCGGCAGCGCGTTGCTGGGCCTGAAAGTCGGTCAGCACATCGATTGGCCGGCTCCGGGTGGCAAGACCCTGAAACTGACCTTGCTGGAAGTCGAATCACAGCCTGCCAACGGCGGTGAATTCCCCGAGTGACCCCGCCTCAGACCTGTTCGAGCGCCTCGTTCAGGGCGCGCTCCAGGTCGGCCTTGTAGCGCAGATACAGATTGCTTGAACTCTGACCATCACCGAGCAGGCCCGAAAGGTCCAGGTCGGTGATGTAGCAACGATAGCGCTCGGTCTCGCGGCGCTGCTCGACGATCTCCCGGGCGACCACGCGAAACAGTTGGTCGCCATGTTCCAGCTCGCTGAATTCCCGTTGATTGCAATACAAGGTGACTTGCACCTCGCGCGGTGCGGCTTTGCCGACGATCGCCTGCACGTCGTAGAACGGTTTGTTGACCGGTGTCTGCGGCGCCGGTCGTGCTTCGACCCGGCGCGCGCGCCCGGGGCCAGAAGGCAATAACTGGTAATACAGGGTTTCGAGGCCGACCGCCGGGCTGCCATCCATTGGTAACAGCGCATCACGCCGATACTGGATCGATTGCAGAAAACGCTGCAGCGGCACCAGCAGGCTCTGTTCATCGTGGTACGGCAAATGCTGTTGCCACAACGCGTTGAACTCATCCAGCACGTACAGTTCGGCCTGTTGTTCGGTGATCCGGTAGAACACCTGAATCGATTCCGGCTGACCCATCGGCAGGATCAGCGCGAGGTCGTGATCCTCCAGCGCCATCGGGTCCAGGTGCAGCGGGCTGTAGCGCGGCTGTTCTTCGCCCAGATAATCGAGCAGCGCCGGCAGGGTGGCGAGAGCGACATGGTTGACCTGGCCCGGCACCAGTTCCAGCACGTGATAGTGCTGTTGCACCTGAATCAGGTAGCGGTGATTGAGCTCGCTGAGCAGCAGGGTCTGCGCGGTGTCGATGACTTCTTCGACGCGGCGGGCAATGAACTGTGCGCGGTTGTGACAGAAGCAGCGCACCTTCAATGACGGCTGCTGCGGGCCGCGCGGCAGATTGTTGAGATAGTCGCGCAGGCAATCGAGCAATGCGTGGGGGCCATCGAAGCGGTTGACCAGCACTTCGTTCCAGCTGTTGAGCGTGACCTGATCGAGGGTCAGCACGAGGTTTTCGCGCACCCCGGCGTAACTCAGCGAGTCGGTGCGCTCGGTGGTCATCAGGATGTTCAGGTCGCGGTGGTGCTTGAGCGGATCGACACCGACGTTGACCAGCATCAGCACTTCGCTCGGCACCGCAGCACGCAGCAACGGTTCTTCGGCAACGGTCGGCAAGGGCAGGGCGATGCACTGCTGCAGGCTGCCGAGCAGGTTGAACAACTCGAACTCGCTCATGTCGCTGGTGCCGGGGTGCAGCGCCAGTCGCGTGCTGCTGTCGATCACACCGTTGCGATGGCACCAGGTCAGCAGTTCGAGCAACTCGCGGCTGCGCTTGATCGGCGCGAAGTGCTCCCACTCCAGCGCGTTCAGGCTGCCGTTGTACAAGCCCCACTGGGTTTGCCCAGGCTCTTTTTTATTCGGCGATTGCACCAGCGTCAGGGTGTCTTCGGCCAGATCCGGGGCGATGCCGGGATTGATGAATTCGACCTTGTCGGCCTTGCGCTCGAACGCGGCGTACAGGCGACGACCGAGTACGTTCAGGTCGCGCTTGTTGATCAGGCTGACGGTCTGTTCGGTGCGGGCGAACTGGGTCAGGAAGCGGTAGCTGTAATTCAGCTCATTGACCAGCGCGCGGCGTTCGGCGCTGACCTGGCGGACTTTCCACTGGCTGCGGCTGTCGAGCAAGGCCAGTTGCCGCTGATCCCAATGCCATTCGTGCGCCAGGCGTTCCAGCAGCGAGCGCTGCCAGCTCTGGGTGCGGCTGTTGCCGGTGAGCTTGCGGTTGACCTTGAGGTACAGTGCGCGTCGCACCAGCTCCAGCCGTTCCGGTTCGTTGCGGGCGCTGAGGTATTCCTCGATGCGTCGGTACACGACCATGTACGGATCCAGCTCATCCAGATCCAGCTGATTGGCGAACACGGCCCGCTTGTAGCGCAGGCTCAGACACTGCACGTTCGGGTGTTCGCTGGCGTAAACCTCGGTCAGCAACAGCTTGAGCACCGACTTGTAGGGCGACTCGATGCCCTTGAACAACTGCCACAGGCCGGCGCCGATGAACTCGCCCGGCGGAATCGTTGCCAAGTGGCCAAGGTCGAGGGTTTCGTCGGCGCGAATGAAGCGCTTTGACAGCAGAGTGTGGGTATACAGGTCGTAAGCGTTTTCTTCGTAGACCGGCACCAGCCACCAGATCGGCGTGCGCCCGGCCAGCCAGATTGCCGTGCGATAAAACTCGTCCAGCAGCAGATAGTGCTGCGTGCTGCCGCAGTTTTCGGAGCTGAGCTGGGTGTCGCGTTCGCCTTTGACGAAGCGCACCGGGTCGATCAGAAAGAAATGCGCCTCGGCGCCTTGGGTCGCGGCCCAGGCTTCGAGGAGCTGGCATTTTTTGTGCAGCTCGGCGAGTTCGTTGTCGCTCAGGTCCGGCGCATGGCAGACCCACACATCCATGTCGCTCTGATCGGCCTGGGCCAGGGTGCCGAGGCTGCCCATCAGGAACAAACCGTGAATCGGTCGTGGCGGGTTGCTGCCGTGGCGCGGCTTGTAGGAAAACGAGCGAGTCAGGCGCTGTGCTTCGGCGAGGGCGGTGGCGTCCGGTTCATAGTTGGACAGCCCGGCTGGCGTGCTGCCGGAAACATAACCCGGCAACAGCGGGTGATTGACGTGGAAGAACAGCGGCAGCAGGGTCAGTACGCTTTGCTGGCGTGTCGACAACCCTTCAAGGGCACGCCCGAGGCGACCTTCATTGAGTTTGAGAAAGCGCGCGCGCAACTGGCTGAGCACCTTGCGGTCGATGCCTTCGTCCAGATCGGGGCGGATTTCATGGGTGCGCGTCATGTCAGCTCAAACCGGCTCGCAGGCTCGGACGAAGAGGGTCTCGGAATGGGAGGCAGTTTAGCCTTTGCGCAGCGGGACTTTTAAGCTGAATTTGTTTTTTGACGTCAGATTTTTAGCGGGGGGCGATCAGGCGGGCCCGCGGAAATCCCGTGGCAGGAGTTCCCGTGGGCAAGGACGGGAAAAATCAGGCGGTTTCCTGCTCTTTCAGAATGGTCAGCACGGTCTGCACATTTTGTGCAGCATCGCGACCGAGGCTGGTCAGATACCCGCCATCGGGCTGGTCGGTGAGTTCTTTTTCAAAGAGGCGTTTGGCAGCGGCAATGTGTTTTGGGGCAGCGGTCTGATGAATTTTCAAACCTTCCTGGGAACTGTCCAGGGGAAAGAGTGCGAGGACTTCCAGTTCGGCAACCAACTCAGGGGTAAGCGACATAAGGACTCCAGACTTTCTAGGAATTGGACGACAGCGTCCCTAAGGTGAACCCGCTTTTGCGGCATGTCCAGTGCTCAGATCAGGGATTTTGTCTTGAGGCGAATTCCAGTGTAGCCCGGGTGGAAGAGGAGGCTGGATGGATACGTTACAAACCTTGTGGGAGCGGGCTTGCTCGCGAAGGCGTTGGGTCAGTCGCCCTGTTCGTCGATTGATCCACCGCCTTCGCGAGCAAGCCCGCTCCCACAGGGGAAATGTGCAGTTACTGCTTTTCCGGTGGTAACTCGGGCAGTGCACGCAGTGCGGTTTCATACCACTCGGTATCGAACGCGCGGTCTTCATCGAGCATCGCGTCAATCTCGTAAGCCAGCACATGCGCCATCAGATTGAGGATCTCTTCGCGCGGAGTGCCCACCAGGGTCAACTTGTTGAACGTCGCCTTGGCCGCTGGCGGGTTGTCGCTTTCGATCTGGTTCTCGATGGCTTCGATCAACGTCGCCTCGGTGAACTCTTCTTCGTCGTTGTCGATGTCTGTCGGCTCGCTCATGGCAGGCTCCTCATGGAAAGGCGCCAGTTTACCCGCATTCAGCGGCGTGATGCTGCTGGCAGGATCGTGGCGGGCGATCTATAAACAGTGACTGCCCACCCCGCACGGCCTGGAGGCTATGTGATGTTCAAGCTCTACGGATTCTCAGTCAGCAACTACTACAACATGGTCAAACTGGCGCTGCTGGAAAAAGGCCTGCCGTTCGAAGAGGTCACGTTCTATCCGGCGCAGACACCGGAATCTCTGGCCATCAGCCCGCGCGGCAAGGTCCCGGTGCTCGGCGTAGACGCCGGTTTCATCAACGAAACCGCGATCATCCTCGAATACCTCGAACAGACCCAGAAGGGCACGCCGCTGCTGCCGAGCGATCCGTTCGAGCGCGCGCAGGTGTTGGCGATTGCCAAGGAAATCGAGCTGTACATCGAACTGCCGGGCCGCGCCTGCTATGGCGAGGCGTTCTTCGGCTCACCGGTGCCGGAGGCGATCAAGGAGAAAACCAAAGCCGAGCTGGTGTTGGGGTTCGCGGCACTGGGTCGCCACGGCAAATTCGCCCCATATGTGGGGGGCGACAGCCTGAGCATCGCGGATCTGTACTTCCTCTACAGCGTGCCGCTGGCCTGTGCGGTCGGGCAAAAGCTGTTCGGGATCGACTTGCTGGCGGAGATGCCGAAAGCCAAAGCGCTGCTGGAGCGGCTTGAGCAGAATCCGCATGTGCAGAAGATTGCGGCGGACAAAGAAGTAGCGATGCCGGCGTTTTTGGCGATGATCGCTGCCAAGAAGTGAGTTTTTTGGCGTTCTGAAGGCCGCATTCGCGAGCAAGCCCGCTCCCACAGGAAATTTTTGTTGGTCACACAATGTTGTGTTCAACATCAATCCAAATGTGGGAGCGGGCTTGCTCGCGAAGCTTTTGACCTTTAGCGACTGGCGATGAGGGCCTGACCGCGAACCACCGCTGCCTTGACCTGCGCCGGCGCAGTCCCGCCGATATGGTCACGGGCATTCACCGAGCCTTCCAGGGTCAGCACGGCGAACACGTCCTGCTCGATCTGGTCGCTGAACTGACGCAGTTCCTCCAGGCTCATCTCGGCCAGATCCTTGCCAGTGTCTACGCCATATTTCACCGCGTGACCGACGATTTCGTGGCAGTCACGGAACGGCAGGCCACGGCGCACCAAGTAGTCCGCCAGATCGGTAGCGGTGGAGAAACCACGCAGCGCCGCTTCACGCATGATCGCGTGTTTCGGCTTGATCGCCGGGATCATGTCGGCAAACGCGCGCAGCGAATCGCGCAGGGTGTCGGCGGCGTCGAACAGCGGTTCCTTGTCTTCCTGGTTGTCCTTGTTGTAGGCCAGAGGCTGGCCTTTCATCAGGGTCAGCAGGCCCATCAGTGCGCCGAACACGCGGCCGGTCTTGCCGCGTACCAGTTCCGGCACGTCCGGGTTTTTCTTTTGCGGCATGATCGAGCTGCCGGTGCAGAACCGATCCGGCAGATCGATGAACTGGAACTGCGCGCTGGTCCACAGCACCAGCTCTTCGGAGAAGCGCGACAGGTGCATCATCGCGATGCTCGCGGCCGAGCAGAATTCGATGGCGAAATCGCGATCGGAAACGTTGTCCAGCGAGTTGCCGCCCACGGCGTCGAAACCCAGCAGTTGCGCGGTGTATTCGCGGTCGATCGGGTAGGTGGTGCCGGCCAGCGCGGCGCTGCCCAGCGGCATGCGGTTGGTGCGCTTGCGGCAGTCGACCAGACGCTCGTAGTCGCGGCTGAGCATTTCGAACCAGGCCAGCATGTGATGCCCGAAGGTCACTGGCTGAGCAGTTTGCAAGTGAGTGAAGCCGGGCATGATGCTCGCGGCTTCGCGCTCGGCTTGCTCCAGCAGGCCTTTTTGCAAGCGGGTGATCTCGGCCAGGATCAGGTCGATTTCGTCACGCAGCCACAGACGGATGTCGGTGGCGACCTGGTCGTTGCGGCTGCGCCCGGTGTGCAGTTTCTTGCCGGTGATACCGATGCGATCGGTCAGGCGTGCTTCGATGTTCATGTGCACGTCTTCGAGGTCGACGCGCCAGTCGAACTGGCCGGCTTCGATTTCGCCCTGAATGGTCTTCAGGCCGTCGATGATGCTGTCGCGCTCGGCATCGGTCAGCACGCCGACCTTGGCCAGCATGGTGGCGTGGGCGATCGAGCCCATGATGTCGTGGCGATACAGGCGCTGGTCGAAGGTGACGGAGGCGGTGAAGCGGGCGACGAAGGCGTCGACGGGTTCACTGAAGCGGCCGCCCCAGGACTGATTGGTCTTGTCAGTGCTCATGAATTCGCTCGTATCGGCTTGAAGAAAGAAGGCGTGAAACGCTGGCGCGGATAATAACAGGGTTGCCAATCCTGTCGCTGACACCGGTCGATACGTTTTTTTCTCATGTGCTCATTCATAGTCGGCGCCGTCTGCAGCGGATTTGCGCAAGGATATTTTTCGATTGAGCAATATCGGCCCGGCAAGCGTCTACAGTTGGACATAAGGGTCGGCGCGACTGCGGATCGCACAAAGGTCCGGACGCCGACTATAAGAAGAGGGGGTGGGTGGATTTGTCCTTTGGCATACCCCGTGAAAAACGCAGGAAACAGCGGGCTTTGAGCAGTACGACCCGGACACTGGCAAATATTGCTGGCCGACGTACGGCACTTTTTGGCGCTCGGGCTAGTCTTAGCGTGGATCGCGGTGACGGACGTCACTTCACCTGTCTACGCTATCCTTGTGCGAGACTCACGCAGGAATCCAGCGCAATATGAATGTCCTGATCGTTGATGACGAACCACTGGCTCGCGAGCGCCTAAGCCGAATGGTAAGCGAGCTCGAGGGTTATACAGTCCTGGAGCCCAGCGCCACGAATGGCGAAGAGGCGTTGGCGCTGATCGACAGCCACAAGCCGGATATCGTGCTGCTCGATATCCGCATGCCAGGCCTCGATGGCCTGCAGGTCGCTGCCCGTCTGTGCGAGCGCGAAACGCCACCGGCCGTGGTGTTTTGCACCGGCCCCGATGAATTTGCCGTGGAAGCCCTGCAGGCCAGCGCCGTGGGCTATGTGGTGAAACCCGTGCGAACCGAACATCTGCATGACGCCCTGAAACGGGCTGAACGTCCCAACCGGGCCCAACTCTCGGCCCTGACCCGTCCCGCCGCCGAAAGCGGTAATGGCCCGCGCAGTCACATCAGCGCCCGCACCCGCAAAGGCATCGAGCTGATCCCGCTGGATCAGGTGGTCTATTTCATTGCCGATCACAAGTACGTGACCTTGCGCCATGAGAGCGGTGAAGTGCTGCTGGACGAGCCGCTGAAAGCCCTCGAAGACGAATTCGGCGAGCGTTTTGTGCGCATCCACCGCAACGCGCTGGTCGCCCGCGACCGCATCGAGCGTCTGCAACGCACACCGTTGGGGCATTTTCAGCTGTTCCTCAAAGGCCTCAATGGTGATGCGCTGATCGTCAGCCGTCGGCATGTGGCCGGTGTGCGCAAGATGATGCAGGGCCTCTGAATCGGCGTTCGCGCACAGTTTCACTTTCTTCTACCGGGCATTGCAGGCCAGGGAGGCCGCGCCGTTTCTGATTCAAGTCAAAGTGGATTTGGCTGAGCTGTTATTATCCGCCGTATCTATTCAGTACGGATTGATCCATGTCCTCTCGCGAAATCCGCATCGCCACCCGTAAAAGTGCGCTGGCCCTCTGGCAGGCCGAATACGTCAAAGCCCGTCTGGAAGCGGCCCATCCGGGTCTGCTGGTGACGTTGGTGCCCATGGTCAGTCGCGGCGACAAGCTGCTCGACTCGCCGCTGTCGAAAATCGGCGGCAAGGGTCTGTTCGTCAAGGAGCTGGAAACCGCGCTGCTGGAAAACGAAGCCGACATTGCCGTGCATTCGATGAAAGACGTGCCGATGGACTTCCCCGAAGGCCTTGGCCTGTTCTGTATCTGCGAACGCGAAGACCCGCGCGATGCTTTCGTTTCCAATACTTATGCCAGCCTCGATGCGCTGCCTGCCGGCGCCATCGTTGGCACCTCCAGCCTGCGGCGTCAGGCGCAACTGTTGACCCGTCGTCCTGATCTGGAAATCCGCTTCCTGCGCGGCAACGTCAATACTCGCCTGGCAAAGCTCGATGCCGGTGAGTACGACGCGATCATCCTCGCGGCGGCCGGCCTGATCCGTCTCGGATTCGAAGACCGTATCACCTCGGCCATCAGTGTCGACGACAGTCTGCCGGCTGGTGGCCAGGGCGCTGTCGGCATCGAATGCCGCAGTGCCGACACGCAAATCCACGCCTTGCTCGCGCCGTTGCACCACGCCGATACCGCTTCGCGCGTGATCGCTGAACGTGCCCTCAACAAACACTTGAATGGCGGCTGCCAGGTGCCGATCGCCTGCTACGCCGTGCTCGAAGGTGAACAGCTATGGTTGCGTGGTCTGGTGGGCGAGCCGAGCGGTGGCAAGCTGCTCAGCGCCGAAGCGCGTGCGCCGCGTGCCAATGCCGAAGCGTTGGGCGTGCAGGTCGCTGAAGCCTTGCTCGGTCAGGGTGCCGACGACATTCTCAAAGCGGTGTATGGCGAGGCAGGTCACGAGTGACTGGCTGGCGCCTGCTGTTGACGCGCCCTGCGGATGACTGCGCGGCGCTGGCCGAGGTGTTGGCCGGGCAGGGGATTTCCAGCAGCTGCCTGCCGCTTCTGGACATCGTGCCGCTGCCGGTCTCTGACAAGATACGTCAGGCACTGGCGCAGCTTTCGGGTTGCAGCGCGGTCATCGTGGTCAGCAAGCCGGCGGCGCGGATTGCGCTTGTTCTGCTGGACGCTCATGGGCTTCAGTCGCTGTCGATGCCGTGGTTCAGCGTCGGTGCGGCGACCGCGCAGATTCTTCGCGATTACGGTCTCGACGTACACTTTCCCGCCGACGGCGATGACAGTGAAGCCCTGCTGCAATTGCCGCGTCTGCGCGAGGCGGTCACCGGGCCCGGCGCGCAGGTGCTGATCCTGCGTGGCGAGGGTGGTCGCGAGCTGCTCGCCGAGCGCCTGCGCGCGCTTGGTGCTAGTGTCGAGTATCTGGAGTTGTATCGGCGTGACCTGCCGGCCTACCCGCCGCAAGAGCTGCCCCGGCGCATCGCAGCGGAACGCTTGAACGGGCTGGTGGTCAGCAGTGGACAGGGTTTTGAGCACTTGCGCCAGATGGCCGGCGATGCCTGGCCGTCAATTGCGCAGTTGCCGTTGTTTGTGCCAAGCCCAAGGGTCGCCGAGCTGGCACGTGCCGCCGGGGCCCGAACAGTTGTGGATTGCCGCGGCGCGAGTGCCGCGGCTTTGCTGACGGCGTTACGGGAGCATCCCGTGCCCGTTCTCTAATGCAAAGGATGGATACGTGAGCGAAACAGCCTTGCCTAAAGATGATGTCCAGCCTGTGATCGATGCCCAGGTTGAAACTCCACCGCCGGCCAAAGAGCCGCGCCGGGGCAACGGACTGGCCATTGTCGCCCTGTTGCTCGGCGCTGCCGGCGTGGCGATCGGTGGCTGGGGTGTCTGGCAGGTGCGTCACCTGCAGACCAACACCGCACAACAGTCAGGCCAAGTGCAGGCACTGAACGATCAGGCGCAGAGCCTCAAGCTCAACGAACAGCGCCTGACCGAGCGCCTCGCGCAATTGCCCGGTGCCGACGAACTTGCCGAGCGCCAGCGTCTGGTGACGCAACTGCAGGGTGATCAGCAGCGCCTCAATCAACGTCTGGAAACCGTTCTCGGCGCCAGCCGCAAGGACTGGCGTCTGGCCGAGGCCGAGCATCTGCTGCGTCTGGCCAGCCTGCGTCTGTCGGCCTTGCAGGACATCAGCAGCGCCCAGGCGCTGGTGCAGGGTGCCGACGAAATTCTGCGTGAGCAGAACGATCCCGGCTCGTTCGCCGCCCGTGAGCAAGTGGCGAAAACCCTCGTCGCCCTGCGCAGCACCGAGCAGCCGGATCGCACCGGTTTGTTCCTGCGCATTGGTGCCTTGCGTGATCAGGTCATCGAGCTGACCGAGCTGGCGCCGGAGTACAAGGATCGCGGCGAATCGCTGCTGGGCCTGACCGCTGATGGCGATGGTGCCAGTCGCTGGGCGCAGTGGTGGGATCAGGTGTCGCGTTATATCCGCATCGATTTCAATGCCGACAAGAACGTGAAGCCGCTGCTGGCCGGGCAAAGTCTGAGCCAGGTGCGCCTGGCCCTGAGCCTCGCGCTGGAGCAAGCGCAATGGGCGGCGCTCAATGGCCAGGCACCGGTCTACACCCAGGCACTGACCGAAGCGCGGGATGTGCTCACGGGCAATTTCAACCCGGACAATCCGCAGAGCAAAATCATGCTCGAACAGGTTGTCGAGTTGAGCAAGCAACCGGTCACGGTCAAGACGCCGGACCTGACCGGCACGCTGAGTGCGGTGCAGGCTTATCTGGAGCGACGTAACGTCAACGCTGAGGAGTCGGTCAAACCGTTCGCCAAACCTGCCGCCAGCACCGCGCAGGAGGCCACGCCATGAAACGCCTGTATGTGATCGTGTTTCTGGTGATCGCGGCGACGGCGGCGCTGGGCCTGGCAATTGCCCAGCACTCGGGTTACGTGCTGATTGCCTACAAGAGCTTTCGCTATGAATCGAGTCTGTGGGCGACACTGGCGGTAATTGCGGTGTTGTGGCTGCTGATCTGGGGCATCAAGGCCTTGGTCGAGCTGGTCATGGCCTCTAGTGGCGTGGTCAACCCGTGGTCGCGGCGCAACCGCAGCCGTCGGGTGCAAGTGGCGATCGAACACGGTCAGCTGGATCTGGCCGAAGGTCGCTGGGCCAGCGCGCAACGCCATCTGTATCGCGCCGCTGAGGCCGAGCGCCAGCCGCTGTTGTATTACCTCGGCGCGGCACGCGCGGCCAACGAACAAGGCAAGTACGAAGAGTGTGATCACCTGCTTGAGCGTGCGCTGGAGCGCCAGCCGCAAGCCGAGTTGGCGATTGCCTTGAGTCATGCGCAGTTGCAGACCGATCGTGGTGACACCGACGGCGCTCTGGTGACCCTGCAGGCGATGCACGAACGGCATCCGCATAACGTGCAGACCCTGCGTCAGTTGCAGCGTCTGCATCAGCAGCGCGGCGATTGGTCGGCGGTGATTCGCCTGTTGCCGGAGCTACGCAAGGACAAAGCTTTGCCTGCGGCCGAACTGGCTGAACTGGAGCGGCGTGCCTGGGGCAACAACCTGTCTCTGGCAGCGCACCGTGACGAGGACGGCAAGGTCGGTCTGCAGTCGCTCACCCGTGCCTGGGAGCAGTTGACTTCCGCGCAGCGTCAGGAGCCGGCGCTGGTGCTGGCATACGCCGAGCAACTGCGTCAGTTGGGTGCTCAGGTCGAAGCTGAAGAAATCCTGCGCAGTGCCCTCAAGCGCAAGTACGACAGCCATCTCGCACGTCTGTATGGCCTGGTGCGCGGCAGCGATCCGGCGCGCCAGTTGCAGACCGCCGAAGGTTGGCTCAAGGAACATCCTGCTGACCCGAGCCTGTTGCTGACCCTCGGTCGTCTCTGTCTGCAAGCCAGCTTGTGGGGCAAGGCGCGGGATTACCTGGAAAGCAGTCTGCGAGTGCAGCGTAACCCTGAAGCCTGCGCCGAGCTGGCGCGTCTGCTCGCGCAACTGGGTGACACCGAGCGCAGTAACCAGCTGTTCCAGGAGGGTCTCGGATTGCTGGATGAGCGTCTGCTTGCCGCGCCGTTGCCGGTGCCGGTTCACGCCTGATAACGCGAGGGAGCATGCTCCCTCGTTAACGTTCAGTGAGCGAAAAATTACCTGTGGCGGGCGTCTTGGGCAAAGTCCTACAACGGACTACACCTATTCCTCTCGCACCTGTCGGGTTTTCCCTACACTTCTGGTGAACTGTCGCCAAGGCCCCGCCTTGAAAGGCTGACAAGCTTTCCTCTACCGTAACTGCCTGTCTCCACTGTTACGGAAAAGCCATGTCGTTGGCCTGTTCACGCTCCTTGTTTTTCACGGCTTTCACTGCAGGGGCCATGGCCCTGGGAGCTTCCTATTATCTCGAATATGCGGTCGGGCTGACGCCCTGCAGCCTGTGCCTGGCGCAAAGGTTTTTCATGGCGTTGCTGGCGTTCTGTTGCGGGTTGGCGGCGGTCCACGGCCCACGGCGTGTCGGCCTGTCGCTGTACTGGGTCGCCGCGCTTGGCCTGAGCCTGGGCGGGACTACGGCGGCCTGGCGACAGGTGTTGTTGCAGAGTGACCCGTTGATGCAGATGACGCGTTGCGCGCCTGATGCCGAAGCGTTGTTCAGCAACCTGCCGTGGTTGTGTGCAACGTTGCGGATGCTTAGGGGCGGTGTAGATTGCGCAGAAATTTCCTGGACGCTGTTCGATTTGAGCATCCCGGAATGGAGCCTGCTGTTCTTTGTGGCGATGTCGATCCTGGCGGTCTATCAATTGCTGCGGCTGGTCTGGAGCGCTCTGCAGCGACCGCTCAGCGGCGAAGCGTCGCACCGCACGCTGGTCAGGGATTAAACACTTGTATGAACTTTATCTCCTGCGTACCTTGAAGCCATAGGCGTGCGGGCATAATCTGGCCCGCACGTGTCATTGGATTTATGTTGCTCGATGACGCTCTGCCCGGTCGGCCTCCAAGCGATAACAGCCAGAAGAGGGGCGCGGGTGTAGAGCAGCATGACCCACAAGGGAAGAGAGATCGCCATGCTCGAAAGTTGTCAGAATGCTCAGGAACGCTGGGGTGGAGTTCATCTGCTGATCGACCGCTGGTTGCAAGAGCGTGAAGAACTGATCGGCGCCTACGACAAGTTGGGTGACAAACCACAGGCTCTGTCCGAGAACCGTAAACCCTTGCTGGAATTCTGCGGCGTGCTGGTCGATTACGTTTCGGCCGGGCACTTCGAAATCTATGAACAGCTGACCGGCGAAGCCAAGGCGTTCGGTGACACGCGCGGTCTGGAACTGGCCGAAACGCTCTACCCGCGCATCGACGTCATCACCGAAAAACTCCTCGCGTTCAACGACCTTTGCGATGAAGGCAAATGCGTCGCCGAGAAGTTCAAGGAGCTCGGTGGCCTGCTGCACGAACGCTTCGAACTGGAAGACTGCCTCATCGAAGTGCTGCACACGGCACACAAGCAGGAAGATCCGGTTCAGGCCTGACAGGTTTCTCGCAGGTATAAAAAACGCGGTGCGCCGAAAGCGCTCCGCGTTTTTTTGTGCCTGCGAATCGGCTGCGATCAGCTTGTTGCGCCGCGCAACTCGACCTCAAACACCAGCGGGGTAAACGGCGCGATCAGATCCCCAGCCCCGTCGGCGCCATAGGCTTGATCCGATGGAATCACCAGTCGCCACTTCGCGCCAACCGGCATGTTCTGCAGAGCGGTACGCCAGCCGGCAATCACGCTGTCGAGGCTGAACCATTGCGGCTGAGTGTTTTGGTCGAACACGGTGCCGTCCGGTAGGCGACCGACATACAACACCTGGACTTTCCCATCCGGGCCGGCCTTGGCACCGGTGCCCGGTGTCAGCTCGGTGAGCAGGATGCCGTCGGCCAGTTCCTTCACGCCCGGTTTGGCCTTTTCGGCGGTGAGAAAACGCTGTTCGTTTTCGATCGCGGCATCGCTCGAAGGCCGCGAAGCGTGTTCGGCGTTCTGCGATTCATGATCGGCGAGGATCTGCTCGATCCGCGCTTCACTCAGCGCCAGCGGCTTGCCTTGATAGGCCTGCTGCAAACCGTCGACCAATGCCTGAATCTGCAATTGCGGCACCTCTTGGCGCAGCCGCTCACCGAGGCTGGCGCCGAGGCTGTAGGCTAGATCGTGAGCGTCGTTCGCGGTGGTTTTTTCCTCGGCGTGAGCGGCGGAAAAAATCATCCAGAGGGATAAAAAAAGGTAGCGCGACATGGGCACTCTCCGTCCTGAGATGCGGGCGATTATGCCAGCGCGAACGTCTGCAACGGTGAACTGCTTTTGTCTTTGCGCAGAACATTTTCGCTTCGTTGCAACGCAACGGTTTCGTTACTGTCAAGATGACCTAGCGGCGGTAACTGCAGAGGTCTAGTATGAGCCGCACTCACGTCAGCCAGGAGGTAAACCATGTCGGCCACCAAGAAGCCTGTAAACACTCCGTTGCACTTACTCCAACAACTCTCGGGCAGCCTGCTCGAGCATTTGGAAAACGCTTGCTCCCAAGCCTTGGCTGATGCTGAAAAACTGCTCGCCAAACTGGAAAAGCAACGCGGCAAGGCGCAAGAAAAACTGCACAAGTCCCGCACCAAATTGCAGGACGCCGCTGCTGCCGGTAAAGCCAAGGCACAGAACAAGGCCAAGGCTGCCGTCAAAGAACTTGAAGACCTGCTCGATGCGCTGAAGGATCGTCAGTCCGACACTCGCGGCTACATTCTGCAACTCAAGCGCGATGCCCAGGAAAGCCTGAAACTGGCCCAGGGTGTTGGCCGTGTGCAAGAGGCTGCAGGCAAGGCGCTGTCCTCCCGCGCTGCCAAACCTGCTGCAGCTCCAGCGAAAAAAACGCCAGCCAAACCAGCTGCGGCAAAAGCTCCGGCGAAAACCGCAGCAGCCAAACCAGCGGCAAAACCAGCAGCCAAGGCACCGGCTAAAACAGCCGCCAAACCTGCTGCAAAAACCGCAGTGAAAAAACCGGCTGCGGCGAGCGCTGCGAAACCGGCCGCACGTACTGCCGCTGCCAAACCTGCAGCGACAAAACCGGCTGCCAAGCCAGCGGCCAAACCTGCTGCGCGCAAAGTCGCTCCGGCAAAAACCGCCGCAGCAAAACCTGCTGCCAAGGTAGCGGTAAAACCTGCTGCGAAAACCGCTGCTGCAAAACCGGCAGTCAAGACTGCGGCCAAACCGGTCGCGGCAAAACCTGCTGCCAAGGTTGCTGCCAAGGTTGCTGCCAAACCAGCGGCCAAGCCTGCCGCTAAAACCGCTGCCAAACCAGCTAGCAAACCTGCAGCAGCAAAACCTGCAACTGCTGCGGCCAAGCCTGCTGCCAAACCCGTAGCCGCCAAGCCAGCCGCCAAGCCGGCTGCCAAGCCGGCTGCCAAACCTGCCGCGAAAAAACCGGCCGCTGCCAAACCCGCTGCCGCTAAACCTGCGACTGCACCGGCTGCCAAGCCGGCCGCTCCAGCGCCGGCCGCCGCACCTGCTCCAGCCGCTTCCACCTCGACCACTACGACGGCGCCAACGCCAGCCGCTGCGTCGAGCGTCAGCAGCAACCCGACCAGCGCTTCCTAAGCGCCGGTTGCCGCGACGCGCAGCACTTGCAGCGCGTCGCGGTTCGGGCTGGCGGTCGATCCCGCCAGACTCTCCAGCCATTGCCCCGACGCTGAGGCGTCATTGTGTGGCCAGTCCTGCGCAACCTGTTCCAGTTGCCACAGCAGGTGCCGTTCGGCTTCCAGCTCCAATGCTTTCATTTGTTCTCGCAGACCCTTGAGTACCGGATCGTCTTCGGCCAGGGTTTTCCATTGAGTGCGTAACGCACGCAGTGGCTGCACCACCTCCCGATCCCAAGGTCTCACCAGCTCTTCCAGTTGCTCTTCGCGCTGTTCGTTACAGGCCACCCCACGTTGTTCCAACCACAGACCGCACAGCAGCAGGCAGACATTGGCCCCCGCCGCTTGCAGTTGCAGGCAGGCAGGTTCCACGCCCGGTCGGGCGTAGGTGGCAAGGGAAAAGCTCCACAGGTCAGAGGACATCGTGCTACTCGCGCCAGTTGTGAGCGAAGCTGGTAGACTCCGCCGCCATTATGATCCGACTTCAGAACCTGACTTTACAGCGTGGTCCGCAACGTCTGCTAGAAGACGCCGAGCTGACCCTGCACGCCGGCCACAAAGCCGGCCTCATCGGTGCCAACGGCGCCGGCAAATCCAGCCTGTTCGCCTTGCTGCGCGGCGAGTTGCACCCGGACTCGGGCGATTGCCTGCTGCCGGCCGACTGGCGAATCGCGCACATGCGCCAGGAGGTCGACACCCTCGAGCGCCTGGCGGTCGACTATGTGCTCGATGGCGACCTGCGTCTGCGCGAGGTGCAACGTGACCTCGCGGCGGCCGAAGCGGCCCACGATGGCACGGCTCTGGCCCGCCTGCACGCGGAACTCGACAGCGCCGACGGCTATACCGCCGACGCTCGCGCCCGCAAACTGTTGGCAGGCCTCGGGTTCACCAACGAGCAGATGGATCGTCAGGTAGGAGATTTCTCCGGTGGCTGGCGGATGCGTCTGAACCTGGCGCAGGCCTTGATGTGTCCGTCGGACCTGTTGTTGCTCGACGAACCGACCAACCACCTGGATCTCGACGCGATCATCTGGCTCGAAGAGTGGCTGAAAAGTTACCCGGGCACCTTGCTGCTGATTTCCCACGACCGCGACTTCCTCGATGAAGTGGTTGACCACGTGGCCCACGTCGATCAACGCAAACTGACCCTCTACCGGGGCGGCTATACCGCGTTCGAACGGGCCCGTGCCGAACGTCTGGCCCAGCAGCAGCAGGCCTACGAGAAGCAGCAGGCGCAACGTGCGCACATGGAAAGCTACATCGCCCGCTTCAAGGCCCAGGCCACCAAGGCCCGTCAGGCGCAGAGCCGGATCAAGGCCCTGGAGCGTATGGAAGAGCTGTCGGCGGCCCACGTCGATTCGCCGTTCGATTTCGTGTTCCGCGAATCGACCAAGATCTCCAGTCCACTGATCGACCTGTCCGATGCGCGCCTGGGTTACGGCGACAAAACCATCCTGGAGAAGGTCAAGCTGCAATTGACCCCGGGTGCGCGGATCGGTCTGCTCGGGCCGAACGGCGCCGGTAAATCGACCCTGATCAAGAACCTCGCCGGCGAGCTTGAACCGCTGGCCGGACGTCTGACCCGTGGCGAGAACACCGTGGTCGGCTACTTTGCCCAGCATCAGCTCGATTCGCTGGATGCCAAGGCCAGCCCGTTGCTGCACTTGCAGCGTCTGGCGCCGACCGAACGCGAGCAGACCCTGCGTGACTTCCTCGGTGGTTTCGATTTCCGTGGTGCACGCATCGACGAGCCGGTGCTGAATTTCTCCGGTGGCGAGAAAGCGCGTCTGGCGCTGGCATTGATCGCCTGGGAACGGCCGAACCTGTTGCTGCTCGACGAACCGACCAACCACCTCGACCTGGAAATGCGCCTGGCGCTGACCATGGCGCTGCAGGAATTCAGCGGCGCGGTATTGGTGGTGTCTCACGATCGGCACTTGCTCAAGAGCACCACCGACAACTTCTACCTGGTCGCTGACGGCAAGGTCGAAGAGTTCGATGGCGACCTCGAAGACTACGCGCGCTGGCTGGTGGAATACCGTCAGCGTAACGCCCCGGTCAGCAACACCCCGGTCAACCCGGACAAGACCGACAAGAAGGCCCAGCGCCAGGCCGCCGCCGCGTTGCGTCAGCAGCTGGCGCCGCACAAGCGTGAAGCCGACAAGCTCGAAGCCGAGTTGGGCAAACTCCACGAAAAACTCGCCAAGGTCGACGCCAGCCTCGGTGACAGCGACATCTACGAGCCGGCGCGCAAGAACGAGTTGCGTGATCTGCTGGCCGAGCAGGCCAAATTGAAAGTGCGCGAAGCCGAGCTGGAAGAGGCCTGGATGGAAGCGCTCGAGACGCTGGAAAGCATGCAGGTGGAGCTGGAGGCGTTGTCTTGATGGAGGCTTTCAAGCTGCCATTGCCGGCGGTGTGGGTCGAGCCGCTCTGGCTCGGTGCGCAGATTCTGTTGATCCTGTTGGCCGGTTACTTCGCCCAGCGCGTCGTCGCCCGATTCCTCACGCGTCTGGGTGAGCGTTATCCGTTTCCGCCGCAGTTGCTGATGCCGCTGCGAGGTGTCCTGCGCTGGCTGATCATGGGTAGCGCGGTGATTTTTGTGCTGGAACGCCTTGGCGTATCGGCCACGGTGCTGTGGACGGCACTGTCGGGTTTCGTCGCGGTGGCGGCGGTGGCGTTCTTCGCGATGTGGAGTGTGCTGTCGAACCTGCTCTGCGCGATTCTGATCTTCACCGTCGGCCCGTTCCGCCTGGGCGATGTGGTCGAGCTGGTGGATACCACCGACAAGCCCGGCGTCAAAGGCCGGGTGGTGGCGATCAATCTGCTCTACACCACGTTGATCGAGGCTGAAGAACTCGGGACGGGCAGCGCCATGGTGCAAGTGCCGAACAGCCTGTTCTTCCAGCGTTCGGTGCGGCGCTGGCGTGGCAGCGATGTGTTTCCTTCCAGCGGTTTCGAAAAGTAGTCCGCGGGCGTCTGATCTGACGCCTTCGCGAGCAAGCCCGCTCCCACATTGGATTTGTGTCGATCACAGATCCAATGTGGGAGCGGGCTTGCTCGCGAAGGGGCCCTCAGCCGCGCCCAAACCATCCAGCAAAAAACGGTAGTCATTCGCCCCAAACAGCATTAGCTTTGACGTCTTGTCACGAGCATGAGTCGAGGTGTGCGATGGAGCTTCAAACATGGCTGGCATTCTTTGCCGCCTGCTGGGTGATCAGTCTGTCCCCGGGTGCTGGCGCCATTGCGTCGATGTCCAGCGGCCTGCAATACGGTTTCTGGCGCGGTTACTGGAACGCCCTCGGCCTGCAGATCGGCCTGGCGGTGCAGATCGCGATTGTCGGCGCCGGTGTCGGCGCGATCCTGACCGCCTCGGCCACCGCGTTCCATGCGATCAAATGGTTCGGTGTGGCGTATCTGGTCTATCTGGCGATCAAGCAATGGCGCGCGCTGCCCATGGACATGAGCGATGACGCGGCGGTACGGCCGATCGGCAAGCCGCTGGCGCTGGTGTTTCGCGGCTTCCTGGTCAACATCAGCAACCCCAAGGCACTGGTGTTCATGCTGGCGGTGCTGCCGCAGTTCATCAATCCCCACGCACCGTTGCTGATTCAGTATGTGGTGATCGGTGCGACCATGATCTGCGTGGATCTGATTGTCATGGCCGGTTACACCGGACTGGCGTCGAAGGTGCTGCGCCTGTTGCGTACACCGCAGCAGCAGAAACGCATGAACCGCACGTTTGCCGGGCTGTTCATCGGTGCGGCGGCATTTATGGCGACGTTGCGTAAAGCGGCGGTGTAAAACCTGCCGGCAGAAAAAAGGCGACCTGATGAGGTCGCCTTTTTTTATCCACCAAGACTTTGGAGTGACGCTCAATTGTGGCGAGGGAGCTTGCTCCCGCTTGAGTGCGCAGCGCTCACAAGCTTTTGGGTCTGCTTCGCAGCCCAGCGGGAGCAAGCTCCCTCGCCACAGAACGCGTTCAGCCAAGAGTCAGCGCAAGATCACCGGCGCGGTATCACGCGGCAAGTTGTTGCGCTGCGGCGCTTCGCGCGGCTGCTCGTACCCGCCGCCACCGAGCTGCTGGCTCAGCTGCCCGGCAACGTCCTCACCCAAAGCCTTGGACACTTCACGCACCACCCGCGGGCGATTCAGCGAGATCTTGATGTCGCGGCCATTCACCAGTTTGGTGTCCTGCGCTTCGCCCATCGCCGTGAAGGCCGAGGTGATCTCGTAGGTCTTGGTGTTGATCAGGCTGAAATCCGCCACCAGCGTCAGGCCCAGCACCGCCGAATAGCTGTCGGTGTGCGCCAGCTCGTTCATGTCCTGGGTGAAGTCGATGTCCGACACGGTGCCGAACAGCACGTAGTCGGCACCCTTGAAGCTACCGGCCTTGATGCGCTTGATCACGTCGTAGACGTCACCCTTGGACGACGCGGTGTACGGCGTGCCCTGCACCAGCTGGAACATCCCGGTGCGCAGGATCTCGCCCTTGATGTCGCCGGTGAATTTACGCAGTTCACCCTGTTCGATGTAGCTGGTGGTCGCTTCCAGCTCGTTGTAGCTCGAGGAACCACTGGAGCTGTAGTAACCCTCGCGATAATTGTTCTGCGCCGAAACGATGTGGATGTACTGCTCCACACGCTCCTGATACGCCAGATCCGTTACCGCGACTTTTGGGGCCGCTTGCACGCTGAACGCGCAAGCCAGGGCCATCATGCCAATCCATGCGCGCATTGCTTAACGCTCCGTGGTTTTGCGGATCTCTTTTTCGTCCATCCACTCGGCCAGACCGCTTTCGACGTCGATCAGTTGCAGGCTGAATTTGTAGAAGACGTCCTTGTAGTCGCTGCTGCGCTTGACGATCGAGCTGATCGAGCCTTCCAGACGGTATTTGGCGGCGATCATGTTGCCAGTCTTGGCCACGGTGCTCTTCTTGTACAGGCCGCTCTGGTTTTGCAGCTTGAGCTGGTCGACCTGGCTCTGCATCGCGGTGTTGTCGCTGGCGAAGCGGGCGGTGCCGGACTTCATCAGCTGAGTCTTGATGCTGGTGGTGATTTCGCGGGTATCGATGTACTCGCTGGTCTTGTTCTTCACGTCGTAGACCTGCACCACCGGGCGGCCCTGCAGAATGCCGGACTGGGCCAGCGAGCGGGTCATCGATTCGGCGATCATTTGCAGGTCGGTCGAGCCGAATTCGTTGGTCACGGTTTCAACCGCTTTGGTGTCGCCGTAGCTGATGTTCTTGCTGCCCAGGGTCGGCGAGGTGTTGGCGCAACCGGAGGCCAGCAGGGCGAGGACAGCGATCAGGGAAAAGCGTGCAAACATGGGATTGCTCTCTAAAACAGGAATAGGGTGGCGGGCTTAAGGCGTCTTGATTTCCAGACGGAAATCCACGGCTTTCGGGGTCGGGGCGATGCCCTGGATGAAGCTGGTCTGCGCGCCGTACATCATCTGGCTTTTCCAGACTTCTTCTTCCGCGACCGGGAAGCCTTCAGGGCCGAGCCAGGCGAAGCGGTAGTAGAAAATCTTGTTGCTGTTGAGGGTGTTGCTCAACTGCACGTTGACCGTCATGAAGCCGTTTTCGCGAGCGACGCGCATGGCGCCGACGACGATGTGCTTTTGCGGGCCCATGGCCACGACCTTGCTCGCGGCGCTGCCCGGCTCAGGAGGTGGCGGGGTGGCGCAGCCGCTGACCAGCACGGCGAGGGCGGCGATGGCGATGAGTTTGAAGCGCATGCAAAGACTCCGTTCTTAAGGTTGTTTGAGGCTGGCGACGTTGGTCGCAGCAGCGCTCGGGATCACGTGGGCGGCGAGACCGCCAGCGAACACCTGATTGCCTACGGCGCGCAGGCTGATCACCTGATAACGCTGATCGACGGTGACCTTGACCAGCGAACCGCCGACGGCGCTCGGCAGACTGACTTGGTGCTCGCCTTTCTTCAAGCGCAGACGCACCACTTGGGTGTTGTCCGGCAGGGTGCGCCACGTACGGGTATCGGCACCTTCCAGCACAGCTGAAGAAATACCCACGGCCAGACCGGCCAGCGGATTGGTTTCGTTGATCTGCTTCTGCGCCACGCCTTTGGTGATCGCGCGTACGGTGGTGCGCAGGATGATCCCCGGCATGTCATCGCGCAGAGCGCGGCGGGACATGGCAGTAGTGCTGTTGAGGGCGGTCAGGTTGACTTGCTGGCCATCGACGCCAATCTGCGCGAACGGCGCGGTGGAGGTGTCAGGCTTGATGATCGGGAACGACAGCGGAGTGATCACCACGTTGTTGGAGATCGGCAATGGCAGCGGCACGCGGATCGAGTCACGCGAGGGTGCCAGACCGCTTTGCACCACGATCAGAATATCGCTGTCGTCGGACTTGCTCGGCTTGTCGAGGTTGACCAGCGCCTGTTCCAGCAGCGGGGTATTCGGGCGCAGTTCGGCCGCCTTGCGGTAGCCCGGTGCAGCCAGGTCTTTTTCGCCCAGGGCTTCGTAGACGAAACCGGCCAGGTAATGGCTGAACGCACTCTGGTAGCTGTTTTTCAGGCCGACCACTTCCGGCGCGTCGAGGCTGGCGACCGGGTAGCCTTGCAGATCCTTGTACTGAGTCTTGATGCCTTCTTTCTCGGCCTCTTCCTCACTCTTGAGGTATTCCTTGTCGCGCAGGTCGGCGATCACCGCTTCACGTTCGTGAGTTTTCTTGATCGCGGTGCGGGCGCCGTCGAAGTCATTCACCGCCAGCAGGTTGAGGGCCATCTGCGTGGTCAGCATGACTTTTTCGTAGTCGTAGCCTTCGTAGCGACGCACCTTGTCGTTGACCAGGAAGCTGCCGAACTGAGCCAGGTATTTACCGGTGTCGAGCTTGACCGAATCTTCCCACTGGCCAACCACCTGATCGGCGCTGGTCCAGGCGTTCTGGCTGCCGGACAGGTCGCCCTTGGCGCGCAGCAACTCACCTTTCTCGAAGTAATAGAGCAGGTCTTTGTCGGGGCCGGTGTTGTTCTTTTCCAGCAGGGTCAGCGCGGCGTCGACGTTGCCGGTGGCCAGTTGCTGGTTGGTCTGGGCCAGTTCCGAGTCGTAGTTGCGAAACGCCGAACAGCCGGACAGTAAAGTGATTGCGCTGAGCGCGATCAAGGTGGGAGTGCGCAATGCCATGGGGTACTTCTTCCCTGAGCTAGTAACTGCATCAGCCGCCGATGCTGGTCGGGCTGGTGTGACCCATCGACAGTGGCGCTGGCCTCCTGCCAATTCCTCATAACCAGAGGAGCTTTTATGCCGCATCGCGATAGCGCGGGCGCGGCATTATAAGCGGGCGATGCTGGCCATGTAATAGCTTTTTAATCGCACTTGTTAGTTTGGTGCCATTACTCTCTGCTTTACCGGACAGCCTTCGTTCATGGCGTTTCGGGCAGGACCAATGCCGATCCCACGTAATAGTTCTGGCCCATGAATACTCTCAGGTTGAACACTTGATGGCTGCGGTCGACGCGTACCGTGAACCCGTCTTCTGCACGAAAATACGGAAAGCGCACCCGGTGCAGGCCTTTTTTCAGGCGCAGACGGGCGACCAGGGTTTTGTCCGGCAGCGTGCGCCAGGTTCGGGTGTCAGCCTCTTCAAAAGGATCAGGATCGGTCACCACCAACGACGCCTTGGACGGATCGCGCTCGTTCTTTTGCGCCTGGCTGATGGCGGCCATGTTGGCGCGGAACATGGCGCGAGAGATGATCGCCGGCATGTCATCGCGCAAGGTGCGGATGGCCATGTCAGAGACGCTGTTGATCATGGTCAATGGGTGCTTTTTACCGTCGACGACGACCTGGGTCACGGCAGGGGTGAGGGTGTCGGGCACCATCACCGGAAACGAGATCGGGGCAACAATCGTCAGGTTTTCGTTCAGCCGCACCGGGATTGGTACTTGTACCGAACTGCGTGCCGGGGCGAAACCGGCCTGGACCACGATCAGGATCTCGCTTTCATCGGCTGCCGGGCCGGGTTTGTCCAGGTTGCGCAAAGCGTTTTCGAGCAGCGGCAAGCCCGGGCGCAACTCGATCGCCTGTCGATACCCCGGCGCTGCGAGCGCGCGTTCGCCCAACGCTTCATAAGTGAAGCCGGCCAGATAATGGCTGAACGCACTCTGATAGCCGTTCTTCAGCTCAAGCACTTGCGGGGCATCAAGGATGGCCACCGGATAGCCTTCCAGATCCTTGTAATGCAGGGTGATGCCCTGATGCCTGGCCTGTTCTTGCGCGTCTTCGTATTGCTGCTCCCGCTGGCGGGCGATCAGGGTTTCGCGCTCGTGGGTTTTCTTGATGTCGGCGCGGGCCCCGTCGAAATCGTTTTCCGCCAGTTGGTTGAGGGCCATTTCGGTGGTCAGCATGACTTTTTCGTAGTCGTAGCCCTCGTAACGCTGCAGCTTGTCGTTGACCAGCATGGTGCCCATTTCATTGCCGAAACGGGTCAGCAACTTCATGCCCGCGGAGGGCACGGCTTCTTCGCGCTGAAAAATCATCCGGTCGGCACTGCGCCAGGCTTCCTGGCTTTTTGGCAGGTTGGTGCCGGCGCTGAGGATCGCGCCGCGTTCCATGAAATACAGCAGATCCTTGTTTTCCCAAGGATTGTGCAGCTCCATCAGATAGAGCGCTTCGTTGAGATTGCCTTGCGCCATCTGATCGATGGTCTGCTGCATTTCCTGATCGTAATTGCGGTAAGCGGCGCACCCGCTCAGTTGCATGATGAGGCTAAGCAGCAGGCAGAACGGCAGACAATGGCGCATGGAAACGGGTTCTTCCTTGAACGGCAAAAGCACGGAGGTGACGCATTATAGGGGCGCTTTGCTGCTGCCGGGTGGACAAGGATTGCGCTAGGCTTGCGCGCTCAGCGCTCAACAGATCCGGGGCTTTAATGAATCAACTGCAAGCCATGCGCGCGTTTCGCTGCATCGTCGAGTGTCGCGGGTTCAGCGCCGCCGCCGAGCGCCTCGACACCACTCACTCAACGATCTCCCGCCAGTTGCAGCAACTGGAAAGCGAGCTGGGCACGCGGCTGATCAACCGCAACACCCGGGGTTTCAACCTGACCACGGCGGGGCAGCAGTATTACGCGGCGTGCGTGGACATCCTCGAACGCCTCGATCAAGCCGCACTGGCGGTGGGGCAGGCCCATGAAAGCCCCAGCGGTGTGCTGCGCATCAGCGCGCCAATGGTGATTGGTACGCTGGAACTGGGGAGCTGGCTGCCGGCGTTTCAGCAGCGCTATCCCGAGATTGAGGTGGACCTGTCCTGCGATGACCGTTTTGTCGATCTGATCGCCGAGGGTTTCGATGTGGCCCTGCGCATCTGCGGGCCGTTGGCCGATTCATCCATGGTGGCGCGGTTGCTGACTGTCTCGGATATGTTGCTGGTGGCTTCGCCTGTGTATGTGGCGCGCAATGGTCTGGTGCGACAGGTGCGTGAACTCGCCGAGCATCAGTTGCTGGCATTTGCCGGTGGCAGCGACTGGGCACTGACCGATGCACGCGGGGCAACTACGTCGGTGCGGGCTCAAGGGCGGTTCAAGGCCGATTCGATCAGTTCGCTGCACGCCGCCGCGCTGGCCGGAGTCGGCATCGCCGCGTTCACTCGGGCCACGGTGCAGGACGATCTGCTCAATGGCCGACTGGTACAGATTTTGCCCAATTGCAGCCTCGGCCAGCGCCACTATTACGCGTTGTATCCGCATGCCCGGCATGTGGCGCTCAACGTCCGGGTCTTTGTCGAATTCATGCTCGAACACTACTGCCAGGCATTGGCGCCCCTGCGCTAAACCGGTTCTACGTCGACAAAGCTTGAGTGAAAGGCGTTCGAAGTGAACAATGTGTAACTTCGCATTTCCATTTGAGACTCATTCATGACTGCCGCGTCCCGATTCCTGGCCTGGCTGGTGTTCCCTCTGTTCGCCCTGAGCAGTTTCAACCTGCTGGCCGACACCGTGGAAGGCGCGCCGCAGGCGCTGCACCTGCTTGATTACATCAGCGCCGACTATCCACCGACGGTCGCGGCGGGCAAGGTCGTCGATGACGGCGAGTACCGTGAGCAACTGGAATTCACCCAAGTGCTGCAAGGGCTGATCGCAGCTCTGCCGGCCAAACCGGAGAAGGCTGCGCTGGAGCAGGGCGTCGCAGCGCTGCACGCCGCCATCACCGCGAAACAGGACGGCGCTGAAGTCGCGCGTCAGGCCCGGCAACTGGGGGCGAAACTGGCGGTGGCGTATGAAGTCAGCCAGGCGCCGATCATCACTCCCGATCCGACCCGGGGCGCGCCGCTGTACGCGCAGAACTGCTCGGTATGCCACGGTGAAACCGGCGCCGGTGACGGCCCGGCGGCCCTCGGCATGACGCCGCCTCCGGCCAACCTGCGCGATGCCGCACGCATCGACCATCTGAGTCTGTACGCGATCTACAGCACCCTCGGCCAAGGCGTTGAAGGCACCGACATGCCGGCCTTCGCCGATCAACTGGACGACCGTCAGCGTTGGGATCTGGCGACCTACATCGCCGGTTTCTGTGCCGACCCGGCCGCAGCCAAGGCCGACAAGACCTTCAACATCGCTGATCTGGCGCGCCAGACGCCGGCGGAAGTGCAGGCCGCCGAAGGCCCGCAGGTCGCCGCAAGCTTCCGTGCCCAGCGCGCCCAGCCGCCGCAGGTCAAGCGTGGCCCGGCGCAGCTGCTCGACTACACCGCCACCACGCTGGACAAGAGCTTGGCCGCGTACCGTGCCGGTGATCACGATCAGGCTTACGACCTGTCGGTGGCGGCGTATCTGGAAGGTTTCGAACTGGTCGAAAGCTCGCTGGATAACGTCGACGCCAACGTGCGCAAGGACACCGAAAAATCGCTGATGGCCTACCGTCAGTCGTTGCAGGATGGCTTGCCGGTAGCGCAAGCCGAACAGCGTCTGGACGCGGCCAAGCGCAAGTTGAAAGCGTCTGCCGAACTGCTCGGCAGCGATGGCCTGAGCTGGTCGCTGAGCTTTATCTCCGGCCTGCTGATTCTGCTGCGCGAAGGCCTCGAAGCGATTCTGGTGCTGGCGGCGATCCTCGCGTTTCTGCGCAACACCGGCCAGCAGTCGGCGGTGCGCAGCGTCAACATCGGTTGGGGCTTGGCGTTGCTCGCTGGCCTCGGCACCTGGGCGCTGGCGGCGTATGTGATCGACGTCAGCGGCTCGCAGCGTGAACTGCTTGAGGGCGCGACGGCGCTGTTCGCCAGCGTCATGGTGCTGTGGCTCGGCGTGTGGATGCACGACCGGCGCCACGCGGCGGCCTGGCAGGATTACATCAAGCAGAGTCTGGTGGGCGGCGGCGGGCGTTTCGGCTTCGCGATCCTTGCGTTTTTCTCGGTGTACCGCGAGCTGTTCGAAGTGATCCTGTTCTATGAAACCCTGTGGCTGCAGGCTGGCCCCGCCGGGCATGACGCAGTGCTGGCCGGCGGAGCGACGGCGCTGGTGCTGCTGATCGGTCTGGCCTGGGTGATCCTGCGCGGCTCTGCGAAACTGCCGCTGACGCTGTTCTTCAGCATCAACGCCGGTCTGCTCTGTGCGTTGTCGGTGGTGTTCGCCGGGCATGGCGTGAAAGCGTTGCAGGAAGCCGGGATCTTCGGCACACGGCCGGTGGCGTTCTTTGACTTCGACTGGCTGGGGATCCATGCCGATGCCTATTCGCTGACGGCGCAGGCGGTGGCGATTCTGGCGATTGTTGTGCTGTACGGGCGTAGCCGGATGGCCGAGAAGAAGCGGGTCACTGCTTAACTGCATTCGCTGCGCGCACATTCGCGGGCAAGCCACGCTCCCACAGGTTTAGCGTTAACCTTGTGGGAGCGTGGCTTGCCCGCGATGCTTTTAGAAGAGGAAAAAATGATGCGTGTATGGATCGATGCCGACGCCTGCCCCCGGGCCGCCAAGGAACTGGTGGTGAAGTTTGCCCTCAAGCGCCGGTTCGAAGTGGTGCTGGTGGCCGGGCAGCCGCAGACCAAGCCAGGGCTGGCCATCGTCAAGCTGATTGTGGTGCCCAGCGGCCCGGATGCGGCGGACGATTATCTGGTCGAGCACGCGGTGCCCGGTGAACTGGTGATCTGCAGCGATATTCCGCTGGCCGATCGTCTGGTGAAGAAGGGGGTGGCAGCGCTGGACCCGCGCGGCAAGGAGTTCGATGCGCAAAACATGGGCGAGCGTCTGGCGGTGCGCAACCTGTTCACCGACCTGCGTGAACAGGGCCAGATCAGCGGCGGCCCGGCGCCGTTCGGCGAGCGTGAGAAGCAGGCGTTTGCCAATGCGCTGGACCGGATCCTGACGCGCCTGACCCGCAAACCCTGAAATAATCACCATTCCCTTGTGGGAGCGGGCTTGCTCGCGAAGGCGTCGAATCAGACAACATTGATTTGAATGACACACCGCTTTCGCGAGCAAGCCCGCTCCCACATCTCGCTCCGCAGGCGGTCAGAGATCAAACATCGTTTTCGTGGGTCAGTTCGAGAACGCGATCCACCAGTTTGTTGATCCCCGAAGCCGCTTCACTGATGTTCTGCGCCAGCATGTAAGCCGGAGTCGTTACCAGTTTGCGTGCCTTGTCTTCGATGATGTCGGTCACCGCGCAGTCTTCGTGGGTGGCGCCCATCTTGTTCATCGCGGTGGCGGTGTCGGCATCGTTGCCAATGGTGCAGGTCACGCCCGGGCCGTAGATCTTCGCCGCCAGCGCCGGCGAGATGCACATCAGGCCCACCGGTTTGCCCGCTTCGGCAAACGCTTCCGCCAAGGCCAGCACTTCAGGCTGCACCGTGCAGCCGGCGCCTTCAACGGCGAAGTTCGAGAGGTTTTTCGCGGCACCGAAACCGCCGGGCACGATCAGCGCGTCGAAGTCTTCGACGTCGGCCTCGCGGATGTCCTTGATGTTGCCGCGGGCAATGCGCGCCGACTCCACCAGCACGTTGCGCGTCTCGGGCATTTCTTCACCGGTCAGGTGATTGATCACATGCAATTGCGCGACGTTCGGGGCGAAGCACTGCACTTGCGCGCCGCGTTGATCCAGACGCAGCAGGGTGATGACGCTCTCGTGGATCTCGGCGCCGTCGTACACGCCACTGCCGGACAGGATCACTGCAACTTTTTTGCTCATGGGTTTCTCTCCAGATTCATGGCGCTAAATGTCCACTAATTTATCGCGCGTTGCCATAGGCCCAAGTGGTGGCTGCACCTGCATGGAGCGCTTTCTACATGGATCGCAACAACGGCGGGGTGTTCATTATTTGCGGTTGCCTGCTTCGTGACGAACAGGAGATTTTTCGCGTGAGAACGCCGCTGGCGAACGGGAGTCCGCTGGCGCAGAGGGGATAAATGACTAAAAGAGCCGGCCAGCCCGGGCTTTGCGCAGGGCTGTACGCCAGGCGCCAGCGAGTTATTCGGCTGGCGTCTTCGGTTCGGCAGGCTTGGCCACTTCGGCTTGATTCAGCAGTGCCGCTTTTGCTGCCTGCTCGTCGGCGTAAACCTGTTTGGCCAGCCGCGCATTCTTGAAGCGGCGGCGCAGCCACAGACCCACGCCAAGAATCAGCAGCGCGCCGAGCACCCACAGCTCGTACTTCTTGATGCTGCCGAGCATGCCTTCGAGCACCGCACCGAAGTGGTAGGCGGCGGCCGCCAGCGCGGTTGCCCAGATTGCCGCGCCGATGCCGTTCAGCAGCAGGTAACGTCCCGGCGGGTAACCCGACAGGCCGATCGCCACCGGCATCACCGTGCGCAGGCCATAAACGAAGCGGAAACTCAGGACCCAGATGTCCGGATGTTTGCGGATATGTTCCAGCGCGCGGTCGCCCATCATCTGCCAGCGCGGTTTGCGCGCGAGCAATTTGCGCCCGTGCTTGCGCCCCAGGAAGTACCACAGCTGATCGCCGGCATAGCTGCCGAAGAAAGCCACGACCACCACCAGGTTGATGTCCATGTATCCACGGAACGCGAGGAAGCCTGCGAGCACCAGGATGGTTTCGCCTTCGAAGAACGTGCCGAGGAACAAGGCAAAGTAGCCAAAGTCATGCAGAAATTGTTGGAGCATTGTCTGGGTGCTGGCGAAATGAACGCGCAGCCTAACCCTTCGGACACATTCATGAAAGTGTCCAAATGTGTCTCGACGTGAACAATTCCTACGCTAACAATGGAATGCGGCTACATGTCACGGGGTACGCACAACTGTAATCTGTTGGTCATAATGGCCGTCTATAACTGTCACGCTCGCCCGTTTGCGCGGGCTCAGGAGTCCGCCGTGAGCTTTACCCCTGCCAATCGTCTGTTCCCTGCCACTCGCCTGCGTCGCAACCGTCGTGATGATTTTTCGCGTCGGCTGGTGCGGGAAAACGTGCTGACGGTCGATGATCTGATCTTGCCGGTGTTCGTGCTCGATGGTGTAAACCGTCGCGAAGCCGTGGCCTCGATGCCCGGTGTCGAGCGCCTGACCATCGACCTGCTGCTTGAAGAAGCGGCGAAATGGGTCGAGCTGGGAATCCCGGCGCTGGCGCTGTTCCCGGTCACGCCTGTCGAACTGAAATCCCTCGATGCTGCCGAAGCCTGGAACCCTGAAGGCATTGCCCAGCGCGCCACTCGCGCGTTGCGTGAGCGTTTTCCGGAACTGGGTGTGATCACTGACGTCGCCCTCGATCCGTTCACCACCCACGGTCAGGACGGCATTCTCGACGAAGAAGGCTACGTGCAGAACGACATCACTGTCGACGCACTGGTCAAACAGGCTTTGTCCCACGCCGAAGCCGGCGCTCAGGTCGTGGCGCCGTCGGACATGATGGACGGCCGCATCCAGGCGATCCGCGAAGCACTGGAGATTGCCGGTCACGTCAACGTGCGGATCATGGCCTACTCGGCCAAGTACGCCAGCGCCTATTACGGGCCGTTCCGCGATGCCGTGGGTTCGGCGGCGAATCTGGGCAAGGCCAACAAGGCCTCGTATCAGATGGACCCGGCCAACAGCGACGAAGCGCTGCACGAAGTCGGCGCGGACTTGTCTGAAGGCGCGGACATGGTCATGGTCAAACCCGGCATGCCGTACCTGGACATTCTTTTGCGGGTAAAAGATGCCTTCAAAGTGCCGACCTTCGTCTATCAGGTTAGCGGCGAATACGCCATGCACATGGCGGCGATCCAGAATGGCTGGTTGAGCGAGGCGGTAATTCTTGAATCACTGACCGCCTTTAAACGTGCCGGCGCTGATGGCATCCTGACTTACTTTGCTGTCCGTGCCGCTCAATTGTTACGAGAGCAGAAATAGCCCTCCCAGGAACATTCGATGAATACCGAAGGACTCACTGAAGTTGCAGTAAAAGAAGCTCAACCGGTGGTGGAGCAAATCACCGAAACCCCGCCGGAACTCGAGCCTGCGCCACCCGCGCCGGTCACCGAAGCCGTTGCGGCGGCGCCAGTGATTGCGATCCCGGGCCTGGATGACAGCAGCCTGTACATCCACCGCGAGCTCTCGCAACTGCAGTTCAATATCCGCGTGCTGGAACAGGCGCTGGACGAGTCCTATCCGTTGCTGGAGCGGTTGAAGTTCCTGCTGATTTTCTCCAGCAACCTCGACGAATTCTTCGAAATCCGCGTCGCCGGCCTGAAAAAGCAGATCACCTTCGCCCGCGAACAGGCCGGTGCCGACGGTCTGCAACCGCATCAGGCGCTGGCGCGGATCAGCGAGCTGGTGCACGGTCACGTTGACCGCCAGTACGCGATCCTCAACGACATCCTGCTGCCGGAGCTGGAAAAGCATCAGGTGCGCTTCATCCGCCGCCGTCACTGGACGACCAAGATCAAGACTTGGGTGCGCCGTTATTTCCGCGACGAGATCGCGCCGATCATCACCCCGATCGGCCTCGACCCGACGCACCCGTTCCCGTTGCTGGTGAACAAGAGCCTGAACTTCATCGTCGAACTGGAAGGTATCGACGCCTTCGGTCGCGATTCCGGTCTGGCGATCATCCCGGCACCGCGCCTGCTGCCACGGATCATCAAGGTTCCGGAAGAAGTCGGCGGCCCGGGCGACAACTATGTGTTCCTGTCGTCGATGATCCACGCCCACGCCGATGACCTGTTCCAGGGCATGAAGGTCAAGGGCTGCTACCAGTTCCGCCTGACCCGAAACGCCGACCTGGCGCTCGACTCCGAAGATGTCGAAGACCTTGCGCGTGCCCTGCGTGGCGAGCTGTTCTCGCGGCGTTACGGCGATGCAGTGCGCCTGGAAGTCGCCGACACTTGCCCGAAACACCTGTCGGACTACCTGCTCAAGCAGTTCAACCTGAGCGAGACCGAGCTGTATCAGGTCAACGGCCCGGTCAACCTGACCCGTCTGTTCAGCATCACTGGTCTGGACAGCCACCCGGAGCTGCAATACACGCCGTTCACCCCGCAGATCCCGAAACTGCTGCAGAACAGCGAGAACATTTTCAGCGTGGTGAGCAAACAGGACATCCTGCTGCTGCACCCGTTCGAGTCGTTCACCCCGGTGGTCGACCTGCTGCGTCAGGCGGCGAAAGACCCGCATGTTCTGGCCGTGCGCCAGACCCTGTATCGTTCCGGCGCCAACTCGGAAATCGTCGATGCGCTGGTGGACGCCGCGCGTAACGGCAAGGAAGTGACCGCGGTCATCGAACTGCGCGCCCGCTTCGACGAAGAGTCCAACCTGCAACTGGCCAGCCGTCTGCAAGCGGCCGGTGCGGTGGTGATTTACGGCGTGGTCGGTTTCAAGACTCACGCCAAGATGATGCTGATCCTGCGTCGCGAGGCCGGCGAGATCGTGCGTTACGCGCACCTCGGCACCGGTAACTACCACGCCGGCAATGCGCGTCTGTACACCGACTACAGCCTGCTGACGTCCGACGACGCCTTGTGCGAAGACGTCGGCAAACTGTTCAGTCAGTTGATTGGCATGGGTAAAACCCTGCGTATGAAGAAGCTGTTGCATGCGCCGTTCACCCTGAAGAAGGGCATGCTCGACATGATCGCCCGGGAAACCCAGTTCGCCCTCGACGGCAAACCGGCGCACATCATCGCCAAGTTCAACTCGCTGACCGATCCGAAGATCATTCGCGCGCTGTACAAGGCCAGCCAGTCCGGCGTGCGTATCGATCTGGTGGTGCGTGGCATGTGCTGCCTGCGTCCGGGCATCGCCGGGGTTTCGCACAACATCCATGTGCGCTCGATCATCGGTCGCTTCCTTGAACACACGCGAGTGTTCTACTTCCTCAACGGCGGCGAGGAGCAGATGTTCCTCTCCAGCGCCGACTGGATGGAACGCAACCTCGACAAGCGCGTCGAGACTTGCTTCCCGGTGGAAGGCAAGAAGCTGCTGACCCGCGTGAAGAAAGAGCTGGAGCTGTATCTGACCGACAACACTCACAGCTGGAGCCTGCAGTCGGATGGCCGTTACATCCGCAACACGCCTACCGGCAACCAGAACCCGCGCAGTGCGCAGGCGACGTTGCTGGAGCGACTGGGCAGCCCGATTCTGCCGGTGAGCAGCTGACCTTCAGCCCAATAAAAAAGGCGATCCCATGGGATCGCCTTTTTTGTGCCTGTCGTTCACCCACCTGTGGCGAGGGAGCTTGCTCCCGCTGGACTGCGCAGCAGGCCTATGCTTTCAAAGGAAGGGCCGTTTCGCGCCCCAGCGGGAGCAAGCTCCCTCGCCACAAGGTTATCAGTGGACTGTTAGCACGATGCCCACCCGCGTCAGCCAGTCGGCTTCGAGGCCAAAGTCGGCCTGAGTCAGCTGATTCTCATCCAGCCAGTTCTCCGGGAATTCCACGTCGAGGGTGTTGCCTTTGGCATGCAGCGTCACTTGCGGCATCGCCTGGGTGCCACGGATGTGGTGGAACAGGATCGCGAAGCGCAGCAGCACGCACAGGCGGATCAGCTTGTCGCCGTCGTCACCGAACTCGGCAAACTTGTCCTTGGGGATGTTGCGGCGATGGCCGCGCACCAGCAGGGCGAGCATTTGCTGGTCCTCGCGGGAGAACCCGGCGAGGTCCGAGTGCTCGATCAGGTAGGCGCCGTGCTTGTGGTAGTGGTAGTGCGCGATGTCGAGGCCGACTTCGTGGACCTTCGCTGCCCAACCGAGCAATTCGCGCCAGATGCCGTCATCCAGCTCCCAGTCTGCGGCGACCTGATCGAAGGCGTGCAGGGCTTTGCGTTCTACCCGCGCCGCTTGCTCCAGATCGACGTGATAGCGCTCCATCAGCGAAGTCAGGGTGCGTTCACGCACGTCTTCGTGATGATGGCGGCCGAGCAGGTCGTAGAGTACGCCTTCACGCAGCGCGCCTTCGCAGTGATCCATGCGTTGCAGTTCGAGGGCGTCGAAGATCGCTTCGAGAATCGCCAGGCCCGCCGGGAAAATCGCCCGACGGTCAGGCTTGATGCCTTCGAAGTCGATCTTGTCGACGTCACCCAGTTTGAACAGGCGACGTTTGAGCCAGGCCAGACCTTCGGCGTTGACTTCGCCGGTGCCATGCCCGCCGGCCTTCAGCGCCAGACCGATGGCGCGGATGGTGCCCGAGGAGCCGATGGCTTCATCCCAGGTCAGGCGGTGCAGGGCGTGCTCGATGCTCATGATCTCCAGCCGCGCCGCGGTGTACGCCTGGGCGTAACGGGCCGGGGTGATCTTGCCGTCCTTGAAGTAACGCTGGGTGAAGCTGACGCAGCCCATTTGCAGGCTTTCGCGCAGCAGCGGTTCAAAACGCTGGCCGATGATGAATTCGGTACTGCCGCCGCCGATGTCGGCCACCAGACGCTTGCCCGGGGTGTCGGCGAGGGTGTGTGAAACGCCCAGATAAATCAGCCGCGCTTCTTCACGACCGGAGATGACTTCCACCGGGTGGCCGAGGATTTCTTCGGCGCGGTGGATGAATTCCAGGCGGTTGCGCGCTTCGCGCAGGGCGTTGGTGCCGACGATCCGCACGGCGCCCAGTGGCATGCCGTTGATCAGTTGGGCAAAACGCTTGAGGCAGTCGAGGCCGCGCTGCATCGATTCTTCGTTGAGATGGCGCTCATCGTCGATACCGGCGGCGAGCTGCACTTTCTCTCCGAGGCGCTCCAGGATGCGGATCTCACCGTTCTGGGCCTTGGCCACGACCATGTGGAAGCTGTTGGAGCCCAGGTCGATTGCGGCGATCAGGGACAGATTCTTGGCTTTGGATTGCGGCATGGTCAGGGGGTCTCGGTCGATAACCCCGCCATCGTGCCACGATCAAACGCTGACGCCAACGCGCATGGTTCAAACCGTTGATCCTGCGCATAAAAGCTTGAGACCGTGGCGCGGCCATTCGCGAGCAAGCCCGCTCCCACAGGGTTTTGTGTCGAACACACAATCATGTTCCGCCGCAGAACCCTGTGGGAGCGGGCTTGCCCGCGAAGGGGCCGCTAAAGTCCCTGAATAACCTTCAGGCTGTCGCTTCCACCGTGCCAATGAAGTTCGCCAGCTCCGCCGTCTGCGGATTGGCAAACAACACCTTCGGATCCCCCACCTCATGCACCTTGCCATGGTGCATGAACACCAGTTTGTCGCCGACTTCCCGGGCAAAGCGCATTTCGTGGGTGACCATGATCAGCGTCATCCCCTCCTTGGCCAGTTGCCTGACCACGGCGAGCACTTCGTTGACCAGTTCCGGATCCAGCGCCGAGGTGATTTCATCGCACAGCAACACTTTCGGCGACATCGCCAGCGCGCGGGCAATCGCTACCCGCTGTTGCTGCCCGCCAGACAACCGATCCGGGAAGGCATCGAACTTCTCCCCCAGCCCGACGCGCTCCAACATCTTGCGCGCCAGTACGGCCGCTTTGGCCTTCGGTACTTTCTGCACCACTTGCGGCGCGAGCATCACGTTCTCGCCGACGGTCAGGTGCGGGAACAGGTTGAACTGCTGGAACACCATGCCGACTTTCTGCCGCAGACTGCGCAGGTCGGCGCGGGCGGCGTCGAGGTATTCGCCGTCGACTTCGATCACCCCGTCGTTGATCGACTCCAGGCCATTGAGCGTGCGCAGCAGGGTCGATTTTCCCGAGCCGCTGCGGCCAATGATCGCCACTACCTGGCCTTCCTCGACGCTCAGGTCGATGCCTTTGAGCACGTGGTGATCGCCGTAGTATTTATGCAGGGCGGAAATTCTAAGCAGAGGCATGCAGTCTCCTTTCCAGGTAGCGCGCACTGAGCGACAGGGGATAGCAGAGCAGGAAATAGCCGAGGGCGACGAGGCCGTAGACCATGAACGGTTCGAAAGTGGCGTTGGCGAGCATGCCGCCAGTCTTGGTCAGCTCGGTGAAACCGATGATCGAGGTCACCGCAGTGCCCTTGACCACCTGCACCGAGAAGCCCACGGTCGGCGCCACGGCGATGCGCAGCGCCTGCGGCAGGATCACGTAGCGCAACTGCTCCAGCGGATTCAGCGCCAGGCTCGACGAGGCTTCCCATTGGCCATTGGGGATCGCTTCGACGCAACCGCGCCAGATCTCCGCCAGGTAGGCGCTGGTGAACAATGTCAGGGCAATGGCTGCCGCCATCCACGGCGAGATCTCGATTCCGGCCAGCGCCACGCCGAAGAACACCAGAAACAGCTGCATCAGCAGCGGTGTGCCCTGGAACAGCTCGATCCAGGTGCGGGCGATATTGCTCGGCAACGGGTTTTTCGAGATGCGCATGATCAGAATCAGCAGCCCGACGATCCCGCCGCCAATGAACGCCACCAGCGACAACGCCAGCGTCCATTGCAGGCCGGTGAGCAGGTTGCGCAGGATGTCCCAGAAGGTGAAGTCGCTCATCGGCTGCTCCTCGCGATATAGCGGCGGCCGACCCAGTTCAGCAATTGGCGGATCAGCAGCGCCATGCACAGGTAGATCAGCGTGGTCAGCGCATAGGTTTCAAAGGCGCGGAAGTTGCGCGACTGAATGAAGTTGGCAGCGAAGCTCAGCTCCTCGGTGGCGATCTGCGAACACACCGCCGAGCCGAGCATGACGATGATGATCTGGCTGCTCAGGGCCGGCCAGACCTTGCCCAAGGCCGGCAACAGAATCACGTGGCGGAACGCTTCGAAACGGCTCATCGCCAGTGCGGCAGCAGCCTCCAGTTGCCCGCGCGGAATCGCCTGGATGCCGGCGCGGATGATCTCGGTCGAATAGGCCCCGAGGTTGATTACCATCGCCAGCACCGCTGCCTGCCACTCGGATATCTGCACCCCAAGCGACGGCAGGCCGAAGAAGATGAAGAACAACTGCACCAGGAACGGCGTGTTGCGGATCAACTCGACGTAGACGCCGAAGAGTGCCGAGAACGGGCGGATGTTCCACGCTCGTACCAGCGCGCCGACGATGCCCACGCCGACTCCGAGCACTGCGCCAATGGCCGTCAGTTCCAGGGTGAACAGGGCGCCGCGCAGCAGCAGGTCGGTGTTTTGCACCACCGGCATGAAATCGAATTGATAAGCCATGAAGGTCTCCCGCGCAGTCGATCAGAGATCGGCCGGCAGCGGCTCTTTGAGCCAGGTCTGCGAGTTTTTCTCCAGCGCGCCGTCGGCCTTGGCGGTGGCGAGGATCTCGTTGACCTTCCCCAGCAGCGCCGGCTCGTTTTTGTTCACGCCGACGTAGACCGGCGAATCCTTGAGCTTCACTTTCAGCGCCGGCACGCGTTTCGGGTTCTTCTCGCTGATCGCGACCATCACCACGTTGCCGCTGGCGATCAGATCGACCTGGCCTGCGAGGTAGGCGGCGATGGTCGAGTTGTTGTCCTCGAAGCGCTTGATGGTCACGCCTTCGGGGGCGACTTTGCTCAGCTCGATGTCTTCGATGGCGCCACGGGTGACGCTGATGGTTTTGCCCTTGAGGTCGTCGAGCGTGGTGATGGCGGCATCGGGCGGCCCGAACACCGCGAGATAAAACGGTGCGTAGGCGTGGGAGAAGTCGATGACTTTCTCGCGATCCGGGTTTTTGCCGAGGCTGGAGATCACCAGATCGACCTTGCCGGTGGTGAGGAACGGGATGCGGTTGGTGCTGTTGACCGGCGTCAGCTCAAGTTTGACCTTGAGCTGGTCAGCCAGCAGTTTTGCCGTGTCGATGTCCAGGCCACGGGGTTTCATGTCCGGGCCGACCGAGCCGAACGGCGGGAAGTCTTGAGGCACGGCGACTTTCAGTGTGCCGCGTTTGACCACGTCTTCCAGGCCATCGGCGTGGGCGGGGATCTGGCTCAGCATCAAGCTGGAAAACAGAGCGGCGAGGAGGGCTCGGTAACGCAGGGTCATGGCAAATCTCCGGATCGACGGGAAGTGATTTCTGCGATCGGACAGAGCATGCGCCGTGCCAATACCCGGTTTTATCCCCGGCAGGCCACGGGTTTGCCGGGTTTGTTCGGTCTTACTGGTCTGAACAGTCAGGTTGTATTTCGCACCCCGATAGCGCACCGGCAGCGGGCGCCGAACCCTGCTGGGGCACGACTTGCCGGAACCGGCGAATAGCTTTACAACTAGCCGCACCTTGGCCTGGCTCGTCTGAAAAACCATGAACTCGATCTCCCGCGCCGTACCCGAAGTGGCGCTGCAAGCCATACGCAAACTGATCACCGAACAGGGTTTTGGTGCGGGTGATGCGTTGCCGTCGCAACGGGATCTGGCGGTGCAACTGGGGGTCAGTCGGGCGTCATTGCGTGAGGCGTTGTCGTCGCTCAGTGCGCTGGGTGTGGTCAGCATCCAGCCAGGCAAAGGCGTGTTCGTACAGGCGCCGGTGGAAATTGCGCAGGGTGACAATGCGCAGGGCTGGCCGTTTGCAGCGCAGGCCTCGCCGCTGGACATCTTTCAGTTGCGCTATGCGCTGGAGGGTTTTGCCGCCGGGCTGGCGGCGGTGACCTTGAGCACGTTCGATCTGGATGCGCTGGAGGACAACGTCGCGGCGATGCGTGAGCAATTGAAGGCCGGCGACTTCGAGGCCGCGGCGAAACTCGACTTCGAATTCCACCGGCGCATTCTGCTGGCCAGCGGCAATCAGGCGATGCTAAGCATCCTCACCGCCAGCGCCGAGATCTTTCTGGAGAGCCAGAAGCTACCGTTCATCCGCGCCGAACGGGCGATGGAAACCTGGCAGGAACACCGCAAGATCCTTCGTGCCCTCGCGCGCCGGGCATCCGCTGCGGCCCAGAAGGCCATGCAGGAACATGTGCGCAACGCCGCCCTGCGCACCGGAATTGCCTTCATTGCCCCCGCCACGGCGTGACTTGGGCTATACCCAGACTCATCGAGTGCCATAGCAAGACTCAATCAACTGCGGCTTCCTGAACAGGGGAAGGGCGGCTATGATGGGCCACGTTTTTTTGCTTACAACCTGGAGAATTCCATGAGCAGCGATCTGATCAAACACGTTAGCGACGCCAGCTTCGAAGCCGACGTACTCAAGGCCGAAGGCGCTGTACTGGTCGACTACTGGGCTGAATGGTGCGGCCCTTGCAAAATGATCGCTCCGGTTCTGGACGAGATTGCCGAGACTTACAAAGGCAAGCTGACCGTCGCCAAACTGAACATCGACGAAAACCAGGAAACCCCGGCCAAGCACGGCGTGCGTGGTATCCCGACCCTGATGCTGTTCAAGAACGGCAACGTTGAAGCGACCAAGGTCGGCGCCCTGTCGAAGTCGCAACTGGCTGCTTTCCTCGACGCCAACATCTAAGCGTCGCAGTAAATCGCCGAAAAAAAGCCTCGCAATTTGCGGGGCTTTTTGCGTATTCAGGGCTAGACGCTCCGAAACTCAGGTGGTACATTCGGCCCCGCACTTGTTTCTCCACTGCCCCCTGCTAGCCGTCGCCGACGCACTCCTTTTCGAACAAGTTCGCGATCCTGTCGCCTTCTCCGCGGCGCGGCCTCATTAAGCCAAAAGCTTAATTTCCCCCCTCCATAAATGATTACGTCATTCCTATATGAATCTGACTGAACTCAAGCAAAAGCCGATTACCGAACTGCTCGAATTGGCCGAACAGATGGGCATAGAAAATATGGCCCGTTCGCGCAAGCAGGACGTGATTTTCTCCCTGCTGAAAAAGCACGCGAAAAGCGGCGAGGAAATCTCCGGTGATGGCGTGCTGGAGATTCTCCAGGACGGCTTCGGCTTCCTGCGCTCCGCTGACGCTTCCTACCTCGCCGGCCCGGACGATATCTACGTCTCGCCGAGCCAGATCCGTCGTTTCAACTTGCGCACCGGTGACACCATCGTTGGCAAGATCCGCCCTCCGAAGGAAGGCGAGCGTTACTTCGCTCTGCTCAAGGTCGACACGATCAACTTCGATCGTCCGGAGAACGCGAAGAACAAGATTCTCTTCGAGAACCTGACCCCGCTGTTCCCGACCGTGCGCATGAAGATGGAAGCCGGTAACGGTTCCACCGAAGACTTGACCGGTCGTGTGATCGACCTGTGCGCCCCGATCGGCAAAGGCCAGCGCGGTCTGATCGTTGCACCGCCGAAAGCCGGTAAAACGATCATGCTGCAGAACATCGCGGCGAACATCGCGCGTAACAACCCTGAAGTTCACCTGATCGTGCTGTTGATCGACGAACGTCCCGAAGAAGTGACCGAAATGCAGCGTACCGTGCGCGGCGAAGTGGTTGCCTCGACCTTCGACGAGCCGCCGACCCGTCACGTGCAGGTTGCCGAGATGGTGATCGAGAAGGCCAAGCGCCTGGTCGAACACAAGAAGGACGTGGTGATCCTGCTCGACTCCATCACCCGTCTGGCCCGTGCCTACAACACCGTGATTCCGAGCTCCGGCAAGGTGCTGACCGGTGGTGTCGATGCTCACGCCCTGGAGAAACCGAAGCGTTTCTTCGGTGCTGCACGAAACATCGAAGAAGGCGGCTCGCTGACCATTATCGCCACCGCGCTGGTTGAAACCGGCTCGAAGATGGACGAAGTGATCTACGAAGAGTTCAAGGGTACTGGCAACATGGAACTGCCTCTGGATCGCAAGATCGCTGAGAAGCGTGTGTTCCCGGCCATCAACATCAACCGCTCCGGCACCCGCCGCGAAGAGTTGCTGACCGCCGATGACGAACTGCAGCGCATGTGGATCCTGCGCAAGCTGCTGCACCCGATGGATGAAGTGGCTGCCATCGAGTTCCTGGTCGACAAGTTGAAAACGACCAAGACCAACGACGAGTTCTTCCTGTCGATGAAGCGCAAGTAAGACGAAAGCTGTTTAAAAAGAGCGCCCCGCAAGGGCGCTTTTTTTTGCATCGGTATATTTGTATCTGGATTGAAATTTGTACGACTGATAACTTTCGCTCTTCCTTGGACTTTGTATCCGAAAAACGAGAAAGGGCTTTCATGCACACGTTTGGCAATCGCCGTGATATCGACGGATTACGGGCACTGGCGGTTATTCCCGTCGTACTTTTTCATTTCGGATTCAATACATTCAGTGGCGGCTTTGTCGGCGTTGATGTGTTCTTCGTCATCTCCGGCTTCCTGATCACCACCATCCTGTTCCGTGAAATCAGTGCACAGCGTTTCAGCTTTGTTGATTTCTGGGCGCGCCGTGCCCGCCGCATCATTCCTGCCCTGACCGTGGTCTTGATCGCGACATTACTGCTGGGTTGGTTGTTGCTGACGGCCAAGGACTTTTCCGAACTGGGGCGCACCGTGCGCTATCAGTCACTGTTCATCTCCAACATTCTATTCATGCGCGAGGATGGCTATTTCCAGCCGGCCTCCGACCTGAAACCGCTGCTGCACACCTGGTCGCTGGCGGTGGAGGAGCAGTACTACATCTTCTTCCCGCTGCTGATGGTGGGGCTGATGCGCTACATCCGGCATTGGCGGTGGATGCTGTTCGCCCTGCTGCTGGTGTCGTTCGGCCTGAACATCGGCTATATCGAACGTAAACCGGACTTCACGTTCTTTTCGCTACCGACCCGGGCCTGGGAACTGCTGTGCGGGGCCATGCTCGCCGTGCTGCCGGCGCCGAAACAGGCGGTGCGGACGTGGCTTTATCAGGCGGTCGGACTGGCCGGTCTGGCGGCGGTGCTGGTGGCGGTGTTCGGCTTTGACAAGAGCACCGTATTTCCGGGCTGGGCCGCGTTGTTGCCGGTGCTGGGGACTACCGCGTTGATCTGGTCGGGCGCACAAGGCCCCAGCCTGACCGCACGCTTGTTGAGCCTGCGCGCACTGGTGTGGGTCGGCTTGCTCTCGTACTCGCTCTATCTGTGGCACTGGCCCGTGTATGTCTATGCCAATGCCATTTCCATCGACGGCATTCAGCCGCTGGAGGCGGTCGGCTGGATAGCCCTGGCGCTGGCGCTGGCGTGGTTGAGCCTGCGTTACGTCGAATTGCCGTTCCGCGAAAAACACCTGCTGGCCGGACGCAG
Source organism: Pseudomonas sp. GW823-FHT01D03 (assembly GCF_058798255.1). Lineage (NCBI taxonomy): Bacteria > Pseudomonadati > Pseudomonadota > Gammaproteobacteria > Pseudomonadales > Pseudomonadaceae > Pseudomonas > Pseudomonas sp. GW823-FHT01D03. The sequence goes on along the minus strand of NZ_JBXAKK010000001.1, from coordinate 5,846,714 downwards.
GGCGGTGTTGACCGGCGGCTTGGTCGCCATTGTCGTGCTGGCCGTCACGGGCTCAGCCATACGTTCCGCGGAAGGTGTCCCCGGGCGCCTGACCGGCAAGGCCCTCGAATATGCGCAATCACGCGAATGGCGAGCGGGGCAGATGAAATGCATGCTGGTCACGCAGGACAAAACCCTGGACAAGGCGTGTCTGGTCGGCGCCAGCGAAGGTGTCCCGGCCACTCGTTTGTTCTGGGGCGACAGCCACGCCGCGGCCCTGTTGCCGGCAATCGAAAACACCGCCCGTCGCGAAGGGCGCCCGACCTGGCTGTACAGCATGAGTGCCTGCCCGCCGATTCTCAGCGATGAGCCGCGTCAGCGCTGCCGCGACTTCAATGAGCAAACCATGGAGCGCGTGCGCAGTCTGGGAATCAAGGATGTGGTGTTGGCATCCAACTGGAGCCTGTATGTGTATGGCCGTGAAGATGGCGACAGGAAGGTGCTGCTCAACGCCCATGACGACACGGCTCAATCCGAACAGCGCATGGCGGCGGCGATCAAGGCACGGGTTGCGGCGCTGCGCGAGGCGGGGGTACAAGTCTGGCTGTTCAAGGAGGTGCCGCTGCAGCGCAAAGGCATCATCAGCCGCCTGACCAGCCTCGCGCGGATCGGACGCTCGGCAGAAGGCCTGGGGCGTCCGCTCGAGGAACATCTGGCTCGCCAGCATTTCCTCAGCGATCTGTTTGTGTCCATGAGCGCGGCTGATCCGGGGGTACACGTCATCGACCCGACGCCACTAATGTGTGGCGGTGGCGTTTGCAGCATCGAGGTCAACGGCCATTCGCAGTACAAGGACGAAGATCACTTGTCGGACGTGGGCAGCGCGCGCTTGAGCCCTTTGTTTGCTCCGGTGTTGCTGGGCACGAGCCAAAATTGAGCAATGCCGGGCACTGACGGGTGCTGTTTGCCCGTCAGAGCAGGTAGGATGTACGCCTATTTTGAGGGTGCCATCGTCAATGAAATTCAAGGATCTTCGGGATTTCGTGCAGCAGCTTGAGCAGCGCGGAGAGTTGAAACGCATCCAGATTCCCGTCTCGCCGGTGCTGGAGATGACCGAGGTGTGCGACCGCACACTGCGGGCCAAGGGCCCGGCGCTGCTGTTCGAGAAACCCACCGGCTACGACATTCCGGTGCTCGGCAACCTGTTTGGCACCCCGGAGCGGGTGGCGATGGGCATGGGCGCCGAGTCGGTCAGCGAACTGCGTGAGATCGGCAAGCTGCTGGCCTTCCTCAAGGAGCCGGAGCCGCCGAAGGGCTTGAAGGACGCGTGGTCGAAACTGCCGATCTTCCGCAAGATCATCTCGATGGCGCCGAAAGTCGTCAAAGACGCGGTGTGCCAGGAAGTGGTCATCGAAGGCGACGACGTCGACCTGGCGATGCTGCCGGTGCAGACCTGCTGGCCTGGCGACGTCGGCCCGCTGATCACCTGGGGTCTGACTGTCACCAAAGGCCCGAACAAGGACCGTCAAAACCTCGGTATCTACCGTCAGCAAGTGATCGGCCGCAACAAGGTGATCATGCGCTGGCTCAGCCACCGTGGCGGTGCGCTGGACTTCCGCGAGTGGTGCGAGAAGCATCCGGGCCAGCCGTTCCCGGTCTCCGTGGCGCTGGGCGCCGACCCTGCGACCATCCTCGGCGCCGTGACGCCAGTGCCGGACAGTCTCTCCGAATACGCTTTCGCCGGTCTGTTGCGCGGTAACCGCACCGAGCTGGTCAAGTGCCGTGGCAACGACCTGCAAGTGCCGGCCACTGCCGAGATCATCCTCGAAGGCGTGATCCATCCGGGCGAAATGGCCGACGAAGGCCCGTACGGCGACCACACCGGTTACTACAACGAAGTCGACAGCTTCCCGGTGTTCACCGTCGAGCGCATCACCCACCGGGTCAAACCGATCTACCACAGCACCTACACCGGCCGACCGCCGGATGAGCCCGCGATCCTCGGCGTGGCGCTGAACGAAGTGTTCGTGCCGATCCTGCAGAAGCAGTTCCCGGAAATCACCGACTTCTACCTGCCGCCGGAAGGCTGCTCGTACCGCATGGCCGTGGTGACGATGAAGAAGTCGTATCCGGGGCATGCCAAGCGCGTGATGCTCGGTGTCTGGTCGTTTTTGCGACAGTTCATGTACACCAAGTTCGTTATCGTCACTGACGACGATATCAACGCCCGGGACTGGAACGACGTGATCTGGGCCATCACCACGCGCATGGATCCCAAGCGCGACACGGTGATGATCGACAACACGCCGATCGACTACCTCGACTTCGCCTCGCCGGTCTCCGGCCTGGGCTCGAAAATGGGCCTGGATGCCACCCACAAATGGCCGGGCGAAACCACTCGCGAGTGGGGCCGCGTAATCGTCAAGGACGACGCCGTCACCCAGCGGATCGATGCCATCTGGAATCAGTTAGGAATAGATTGATGCGTGTAACCCTGCAGCCCTCCGGAGCAGTGCTTGAGATACGGCCCGGCGAGCGGATTCTCGATGGCGCGCGGCGCCTGGGCTACGACTGCCCGCAAAGCTGCCGCAACGGCAATTGCCATGTGTGTGCGGCGCTATTGGTGGAAGGCCGGGTCGAGCAGGCCGGCAAGGTGCATGACCACGGCGAGTTCTACACTTGCATAGCCGAGCCGCTGGAAGACTGCGTCCTGCTGTGGGATGGCGTGCTCGCGCTGGGAGAACTGCCGGTGCGCAGCCTGTCGTGTCAGGTCATCGAATGCCGGGATGTCGGCGGCGACACCTGGCGCGTACGCCTGCGTGCGCCGGCCGGCAAGCCGCCGCGTTATCACGCCGGGCAGTACCTGATGATCGAGCGTGAGAACGGCGAGAAGTCGGCGTTCTCCATGGCCTCGGCGCCGCACGGCGGGCGTGATCTGGAAATCCATGTGCTGGCGCGCGAAGCCAGTGCACTGAGCCTGATCGAGCAGTTGCAACGCAACGCGATGGTGCGCGTCGAGCTGCCATTCGGCGACACCCACCTCGCCGAGTTGCCTGACGGGCCGCTGGTACTGATCGCCGCCGGTACCGGCATGGGCCAGATCCACAGCCTGATCGAACATTGCCGCGCCAACGGTTTCAAACACCCGGTGCATCTGTACTGGGGCGTACGCCGTCCGGAAGATTTCTACGACATCGAGCATTGGGACGAATGGTTGAAGTTGCCCAACCTGTTCCTGCACAAAGTCGTCAGCGATCAGTGCGGTTGGGAAGGCCGCTGCGGGATGTTGCACCAGGCCGTGTGCGAAGACTTCGCCGATCTGAAGCCCCTGCACGTCTACGCCAGCGGTTCGCCGGCCATGGTCTATGGCACGCTGGATGCGCTGGTTGAAGCGGGGATGGATGCCCATCAAATGCGCGCAGACGTATTCGCTTACGCTCCCCGTTCCTGATTCTTTATAACTCGCCATATAGCCGATCGGTATTTATGTAATTGCATAAATACCGCTAGGTTATATATCCAACAGGCAATCAATTAAGAACTGTGCCATGGCACTCAAATTGCCTTAAAACCTATGTGCCTTATTGTTACAGCGGTGCGTTCTATTAAGTAATTCTTTACCCGCGGGGAGCTGAACGCTATTCGCCATGAGCGCCATTGAAAACGCTTTTCTGAATTTGAATTACCCTCCGCGGCTCGATCTTGGGCCGCAGCTGACTCACGAACAACTTCTCGCTTCCATGCAATCGACCATGGCGCGCCACAAGGGCGGCCCGGTGTGGCTGTTCGCCTACGGTTCGCTGATCTGGCGCCCGGAATGTACGGCTGTGGAGCGGGTGCGCGGGCGAGTCCATGGCTACCATCGTGGCTTGTACCTGTGGTCGCACGAACACCGCGGAACGCCGGAAATGCCCGGGCTGGTGTTCGGTCTGGATCGCGGCGGTTCGTGCAGCGGCTTCGCTTATCGGCTGCCGGAAGACAACCTCGACAGTGCGCTGTATGCGCTGTGGAAACGCGAGATGCCGTTCCCGTCCTATCGCCCGCACTGGCTCAACTGCCGGCTCGAAGATGGCAGTCAGGTGCAGGCATTGGGATTTGTTCTGGAGCGACACCTGCCCAGCTATGCCGGCAATTTGCCGGATCACGTGCTGAGTCAGGTGTTCGAAAGCGCTTGCGGGCGTTACGGCACCACTCGCGATTATGTCGAGCAGACCGCCCACGCCCTGCGCAGCCACGCCATGCCAGACCGCAATCTGGAGGCGCGGCTCAAGCGCTGTAAATCACAAAGCGATCAAGCGACCGCTTCACGGCTCTGACTGGCGACTTGCTTGTGCCATAGCGTCGGAGCCAGGAAGGCCATCGACAGCAGGCAAGCGCCCACCAGCAGGACAAAACCGCCGTCCCAGCCGAAGTGGTCAACGGTGTAGCCCATCGCTGCACTCGCCGCGACCGAACCACCCAGATAACCGAACAGACCGGTGAAGCCTGCAGCCGTGCCGGCGGCTTTCTTCGGTGCCAGTTCCAGCGCCTGCAGGCCGATCAGCATCACCGGGCCGTAGATCAGGAAGCCGATCGAGAACAGCGCGATCATGTCCACGGTCGGGTTGCCAGCCGGGTTCAGCCAGTAAACCAGGGTCGCCACGGTCACCAGCGCCATGAACACCATGCCGGTCAGGCCACGGTTGCCACGGAAGATCTTGTCCGACATCCAGCCGCACAGCAGCGTGCCCGGAATACCTGCCCACTCGTAGAAGAAATAGGCCCACGAGGTTTTATCCACGGTGAAACCCTTGGCTTCTTTCAGGTAGGTCGGCGCCCAGTCCAGTACGCCGTAGCGCAGCAGGTAAACGAACACGTTGGCCATAGCGATGTACCAGAGCATTTTGTTGCGCAGCACGTATTTGACGAAGATTTCCTTGGCGCTGAATTCGTCTTCGTGGCTGGCGTCGTAGCCTTCCGGGTAATCGTTCTTGTACTTCTCGATCGGCGGCAGGCCAACCGATTGCGGGGTGTCGCGCATGGTGATGAAGGCAAATACCGCCACGCCCAGCGCTACCGCTGCCGGTACGTAGAACGCCGCGTGCCAGTCGTTGAACAGGCCCATGCCGAGCAGAAACAGCGGGCCGATCAGGCCGCCGCCGACGTTATGCGCCACGTTCCACACCGAGACCACGCCGCCACGTTCCTTCTGCGACCACCAGTGCACCATGGTGCGTCCGCTCGGCGGCCAGCCCATGCCCTGAGCCCAGCCGTTGATGAACAGCAGGATGAACATCATGGTCACGCTGGACGTCGCCCACGGCGCAAAACCGAAAATGAACATCACCCCGGCCGACACCAGCAGGCCGAATGGCAGGAAGTAGCGCGGGTTGGAACGGTCGGACACCAGGCCCATCAGGAACTTCGACAGACCGTAGGCAATGGCGATGGCCGACATCGCCAGACCCAGATCGCCACGGCTGTAGCCTTCGTCAATCAGGTACGGCATGGCCAGCGAGAAGTTTTTGCGCAGCAGGTAGTAACCCGCGTAGCCAAAGAAGATACCGGCGAAGATCTGCCAGCGCAGGCGTCGGTAAGTACTGTCTATTTTTTCTTCAGGCAATGGAGCCTGATGTGCGGCAGGACGAAAGAAAGCAAACATTCAAGAGCTCCAGATTTCTTGTTTTGACTGCGGATGCGAATGTTACAGTTTCGTTACCGAAAATAGCACCGCTTCGCATCGACCAAATAGCGGAAAATGTTGGAAGTCGCGTGTTCCTTTACGAACCTGTCGCTCAGCTGTAAGAACAGGGCGTTTTCACTACGTATGAGCATGAGGTGACTTAAACTCGCGGCCCGTTCAGCTGATTGATCAGCCGAGATAAGAAATGTCACTGAAGGTTCGCATGTTGGTGCCAAGATTTTTGGCGGCAGCGGGACTTGCCGTCGTGTTGCTGACATTGATCGTCACCGATCATCCCGCCCATTCCGGTTTGCGCAACGCCACGGTGCTGATCATTCGGCATGCGGAAAAACCGGATACGGGATCGGCGCTTAATGCCCGAGGCGAACAGCGAGCGGCCGCCTACGTCGACTACTTCAATCCGCTGAAACTCGACGGCCAGACGCTCACGCCCCAGCGTTTGATCGCTGCCGGCGACACCCCGCAGAGCTCGCGCTCGCGCCTGACCCTGACCCCGCTGGCCCAGCGCCTGAACCTTGCGATTGAGCAGCCCTACGCCAATGGCGACCTGCATCAACTGGTCAAACTGTTGCGCAAGAGCAATCAGGCGCAGACGCTGCTGATCGCCTGGCACCACGGCCACATCAATAAACTGCTGAAAGCCTTTGGCAGCGATCCCACAGCGCTGATGGGCCAGGAAAAATGGCCGGACGATGTCTTCGACTGGCTGATCGTCCTGCGCTTTGATGACAAGGGCCGGCTGATTCCGTCTCGCAGTCTGAAGGTGCAGGAGCATCTGTTGCCGGGCGACGCGGCACCATCGCCCGGCGGCTGACACACGCTAAGGGTCAGCGCACCTGCACCACCACCTTGCCCACCGCCTTGCGCTGCCCCAGATCATTGATCGCCTGCGCCGCATTGCTCAGCGGATACACCTGCGACACCAGCGGTTTCAACTTGCCCTCGGCGAACCAGCCGAACAGTTGCTGGAAGTTCGCCGCGTTGTCCTGCGGCTGGCGCTGGGCGAAGGAGCCCCAGAACACGCCGAGTACCGCTGCGCCCTTGAGCAGGGCGAGGTTGACCGGCAGCTCGGGGATGCGTCCGCTGGCGAAGCCGACCACCAGCAGGCGACCGTTCCAGGCGATGGCGCGGATGGCCTGGTCAAACAGGTCGCCACCGACCGGGTCGTAGATCACGTCGGCGCCCTGGCCGTCGGTGAGGCGTTTGATTTCGTCCTTGAGGCTGGTTTCGCTGTAGCTGATCAGCTCATCGGCGCCGGCTGCTTTGGCCACCGCGAGTTTCTCCGCGCTGCTGGCGGCGGCGATGACCCGGGCACCCATGGCTTTGCCGATTTCCACCGCTGCCAGACCGACGCCACCGGAAGCGCCGAGCACCAACAGGGTTTCGCCCGGTTGCAGGTTGGCCCGTTGCTTGAGAGCGTGCATCGAGGTGCCGTAGGTCATGCTGAACGCGGAGGCGGTGTTGAAATCCATCGAAGGCGGGATCGGCAGCACGTTGTAGCCCGGCACCGCGACCTGTTCAGCGAAGCTGCCCCAGCCGGTCAGGGCCATGACCCGGTCGCCGACTTTCAGATGACTGACCTTTTCACCGACGGCGCTGACCACTCCGGCCGCTTCGCCCCCCGGCGAAAACGGGAAGGGCGGCTTGAACTGGTACTTGCCCTCGATGATCAACGTGTCCGGGAAGTTGACCCCGGCGGCGTGCACCTCCAGCAGGATTTCGTTCTTCTTCGCGACAGGACTGGCGACGTCTTCCAGCACCAGCGATTCGGCAGGGCCGAAGGCTTTGCACAGCACGGCTTTCATCAGGGCTATTCCTTTGGGAGTGATGGCCGATAAGTGTAGGTGTGTCAGTCAACGGGTCAACGAGCATGCCCGGCCCTGATAGTCAGCCATAAGCTTGTGCTTGCGCGGCGGGTCGTTATGCTAGGCCGCAAACCGGATAAGGAGCGAATTGTGAAAGCGTGGATCATGTTGTTGCTGGCCCTGTCTCTGCCTGTGGCAGCGCTGGCCGAAGAAGCCAAAGAAGGCGAGGCGCCGAAGGTCAACTACATCACCCTGAGCCCGCCGTTCGTGGGTAACTACGGGCTGGACGGCACGCCCAAGCTGAAGGTCTACAAGGCCGACGTGGCGCTGCGTGTAACGGGCGAAGAGGCGACCAAACTGGTCAAGGCCAACGAGCCGCTGATCCGCAATCAACTGGTGGCGCTGTTCACTCAGCAGACGACCGAGGCGATGGGCAGCATCGAAGGCAAGGAAAAGCTGCGTCAGGAAGCCCTGAAGCAGACCCAGCAAGTGATGAATGACGAGACCGGCAAGCCGGTGGTTGAAGATCTGTTGTTCAACAACCTGATCATTCAGTAACCACGCTGGCCGCTGTTCAGGACGCCAGGCTCTTGCGAAAGCGCGCCAGGGCGATAACGAAGAACAGCAGGCCGATAGCCGTCAGCGCCAGCAAGTCCGGCCAGACCACGCTCAGCCCGGCGTCGCGAAACAGAATCGCGGCGCTGAGGCTGACAAAGTGCGTGGACGGCGAGCCCTGCATGACCCATTGCAGCCATTGCGGCATGCTGTCCAGTGGCGTGCTGCCGCCCGACAGCAGCAACATCGGAATGATCACCGGAATCGCCAGCAGGCCGAACTGCGGGGTCGAACGCGCGAGCGTCGCCAGAAAGATGCCCAGCGCGGTACTGGCAAACAGATAAACCGCAGTCACCAGCAAAAACAGGCTCATCGAGCCGGCCAGCGGCACACCCAACAGGCCTTTGACCACCACCTCCAGCGACAGCCAGGTGCACAGCACCACCACCAGCAGGTTGCTCCAGATTTTCGCCAGCATGATTTCCAGCGCCGTCAGCGGCAGCACCAGCAAGTGGTCGAGTGTGCCGTGTTCGCGTTCGCGCAGCAGCGCCGTGCCGGTGAGGATGATCGCCAGAATGGTGATGTTGTTGACGATCTGAATCACCGCCAGAAACCAGCCTCCCTCCAGATTGGTGTTGAACAGGGCCCGGGTGGTCAGTAGCACGGGCGCCTTGGCGGCTGCATTGCCCTGACCGGCATAGTCGAGCAGTTCGCGCTGGAAGATCCGGCTGATGTAGCCGGCGCCCATGAACGCCTGGCTCATGGCGGTGGCATCGACGTTGACCTGAATTGCCGGTTGCCGTGCCGCCAGCAGGTCGGTTTGAAAGCCCGCCGGAATGTTGATGACGAAGGTGTACTCACCGCTGTCCATCACCTGATCCAGCTGCGCATAAGGCAGCAGCACCGGCGTCTGGAATTCCGGCGGCTGCAGGGCCTGGGCCAGCTGACGGGAGAGGGCGCTGTGATCTTCGTCGACGATGGCCACGCTGGCGTTGTGCACGCCGATCACCGAACCGGCGGCGGGCATGTAAATGGCCACAGTGAAGGCGTAGAACAGGAACAGCAGCAACACGCTGTCATGGCGCAGGCTGGTCAGCTCTTTGAGTCCCAGGCGCAGGATGTGCGCGAACTTGTGCATCAGGCCTCCTGCTTTTTCAGCATGATCAGGCTCAGCCCGGTGAACCCGACAAAGAACCCGAACAGCGCCAGGCATTGCGGCCACAGCTGACGCAAGTCCAGCGCTTTGGTGAACGTGCCCACCGCGATGTCGAGGAAGTGCCCCGCCGGAAACAGCATGCCCATCACTGCTGCCGCACCTTCAAGCGAAGAGCGCGGCACGATCAGCCCGGAGAACTGGATGGTCGGCAGGCTGGTGATGATCATGGTGCCGAGGATCGCGGCGATTTGTGTGCGGGTGAACGCCGAGATCAGCAGGCCCATGCTGGTGGTCGCCAACACGTACAGCAGGCCGCCGAACGCCAGCGTCAGCAGGCTGCCCTTGAACGGCACGCCGAACAGCCAGCGATTCATCGCCACCAGCAACGCGAGATTGACCAGGCTGATCAGCAGATACGGCGCCTGTTTGCCCAGCAGAAACTCGAGGCGGGTCAGGGGCGTGGCGTAGAAGTTGGTGATCGAGCCCAGCTCCTTTTCGCGGACGATGCCGAGCGCCGTGAGCATCGCCGGAATGAACGCCAGAATCAGCGCCATGACCCCGGGGCCGATGGCGTTGACGCTGACCACGTCCTGGTTGTAGCGAAAGCGGGTTTCCAGACTGGCCGCCGCCGGGTGGGCCAGCGCCGGGCTACTTTGTTCGGCCAACTGTTGCAGATTGCCCAGGTGTACGGCTTCAACATAATTGCGGCTGGTTTCGGCGCGAAACGGCATGCCGCCATCCAGCCACGCCGCCACAGCGGGTTGGCGCCCGGCGTACAGATCGCGGCCGAATCCGGGGGGAATCTCCAGCGCCAGTTTGATTTCCGAGCGTTGCAGGCGCCGGTGCAGTTCCTGCGGGTCGTGAATGGCCGGCTGTTCGTCGAAGTACCGGGAGCCGCGAAACGCCTCCAGATAAGCCCGGCTCTGCGGCGTCTGATCCTGGTCGTACACGGCAAACGCGAGGTTTTCCACGTCCAGCGAGATGCCGTAACCGAAGATCACCATCATGAAAATCGCCCCGGCCAAGGCGAACGCCATGCGCACTTTGTCGCGCAACAGCTCCTTGCCTTCGCGACTGGCCACGGCCAACAGGCGACCGAGGCTGAAACCGTGACGGGGCAGCGGTGTTGTCGCTGCGCTCGGCGGCGCCATTTGCGGTTCGGCCACAGGCGCTGATGGCTGAGCGCCCTGAGCCTGTTCCAGGCAAGTGACGAAGGCCGCTTCCAGCGTCTCGCCGGCAAACTGGCGTTGCAGCGCCGCCGGGGTGTCGCAGGCGAGGACCTTGCCCGCGTGCATCAGCGAGATGCGGTCGCAGCGCTGCGCTTCGTTCATGAAATGCGTGGAGAGGAAGATCGTCACGCCTTGTTCGCGGGACAACTCGATCAACAGTCGCCAGAAATCATCACGGGCTGCCGGATCGACGCCGGAAGTCGGCTCGTCGAGAATCAGCACTTCCGGGCGGTGCAGCACCGCCACCGCCAGTGACAGACGCTGGCGCAGCCCCAATGGCAATGCCCCGGACGGCTGGTCGGCGACCGCGAGCAGATTGAAGCGCTGAATCAATGCCTCGATGCGTTGCGCGCTCTCGGTTTTGGGCAGGTCGAACAGCCGCGCGTGCAGCTCGAGGTTCTGCCGCACACTGAGTTCGCCATACAGCGAAAAACTCTGCGACATGAAGCCGACCCGCTTGCGCGTGGCCAGATCCTTGGCGTTCACCGGGTTGCCGAGCAGCGTCGCGCTGCCTTCACTGGCCGGCATCAGCCCGGTCAGGACTTTCATGGTGGTGGTCTTGCCGCAGCCGTTGGAGCCGAGAAAACCGAAAATCTCGCCACGGCCAATGGCAAAACTGACGTGATCCACGGCGGTGAAATCGCCGAAGCGCAGCGTCAGGTCGTGGGCTTCAATGGCGATGTCACCGCTGTTGCCGGCGCGCGGTGGAATCACCAGCGGCTGAGCGTCATGCTGGCTGTCGCCCTGGAAATGGGTGAAGGCGTCATCGAGTTTGCCGCTGGGGGTGACGGTCGCCAGTTCGCGGCTCAGGCCGGTGGCGATCAACTGGCCGGCGTCGAGCATCAGACAATGCTCGAACTGCTCGGCTTCTTCCATATACGCCGTGGCGACCAGCAGCGTCAGTTGCGGGCGCTGGCGTCGCACGTCGTCGACCAATTCCCAAAAGCGCCGACGCGAGAGCGGGTCGACGCCGGTGGTCGGCTCATCGAGGATCAGCAGATCCGGTTCATGGATCAGCGCGCAGCACAGCCCGAGTTTCTGCTTCATGCCGCCGGACAATTTACCGGCGGGGCGCTCGGCGAATTTCAGCAGATCCGTGGCGAGCAACAGGCTGTGCATGCGCTGCTCGCTTTCAGCCTTGGACAGGCCGAACAGCGTCGAAAAGAACTGGATGTTCTCGCGGATCGACAGCTCCGGGTACAGATTACCGCCCAGCCCCTGCGGCATGAAGGCGATGCGCGCATAGAGTGTGTCGCGATGCCGGCGATCCTCGATCGCACCACCGAGTACGTCCAGTTGCCCTTGTTGCAAGGTCTTAACGCCGGCAATCAATCCCAGCAAGCTGGACTTGCCCGCACCATCAGGGCCGATCAGCCCGCAGCGGGTACCGGCGGGCAGGCTGAAGGCGATGTCGCTCAGCGCTTGCTGTTTGCCGTAGCGGTGGGCGATACCGGTCGCTTGAACCGCAAGGCCGCTCATTGCAGATTGGCCGGCCATTCGACGGGGGCGATCCGCACGTAACCTGCCCCGGGCATGCCGGGTTTGGCCTGCGGCACTGCGCTGGGCTGGAGCAGGCGCAGCTTGACGCGGAACACCAGTTTTTGCCGCTCGTCGCGGGTCTCGACCTCTTTGGGGGTGAACTGCGATTTGGCCGCGACGAAGCTGATTTTTGCCGGCAGCGGTTTATCGGGCAAGGCATCGAGCAACACTCGCGCGTCATCGCCCACCGCCAGGCGCCCGGCCACTGCGGCTGACAGATAGAGGTTCATGTATTGGTCGTTGGGATCGATCAGCAACAGCACGCGACCACCGGCCCCCAGCACTTCGCCGGGTTCGGCCATGCGCAGCTGAATCACGCCATCAATTGGCGCGCGCAGACTGCTGTCGTCAATTTCACTGGTCAACTGTGCGACTTGAGCCTGTGCCGCGCCAATCGCCGCACTGACAGCAGACACTTGGGCCCGGGCGGCGACAACGGCAGCGTTGCCAGTGCCGATGCGTGACTGCAGCTGATCGATGATCTGCGCGCTGACGTAACCGTGCTTGAACAGTGATTGCGAGCGGCCGAGCTCCTGCTGGGCCAGCAGCAGTTCACTCTGGCGCAATTGCACGTTGGCCTGAGCGGCGTTGAGATTCTCCCGGGCGCGCAACACTTCGGCTTCGGCCTGATTGCGCTGGGCTTCGAGGGTGCGGGTGTCCATGCGTGCCAGCAGTTGCCCTTTGCTGACCTTGTCGCCTTCATCGACCAGCACCTCGGCGAGGCGCCCGGGGGTCTTGCTGGCGATCTGCACTTCGGTGGCTTCCAGCCGCCCGTTGCCCATCGACAGTCCTTCGACCAGCCGGCTGCTGATCGAGATCCAGTAACCGAGGCCGCCAGCGACGGCGAGTAATACCAGGAGCGAACCGGCGTATAGAAGTGAAGAACGGCTGTGCGTCGACATGGGGGCATCCTGCGGCTGTGACTTCCAGTCTGACTGTTCAAGCTTTCCATTCGCTTGATGTCAGTCAAATGAGCGCCAAGCCTAGCCCCTTTTGCCGGTAAAAACCGTGACCGGCGAGTTCTCAGCGCAAACCAAGCACCGCGGCCCACTGTTCGGCCGTCACCGGCATCACCGACAGGCGACTGCCTTTTTGCACCAGCGGCATTTCGGCCAGCGCGGTCTGCTGTTTCAGGTAATCGAGCTTCAGCACCCGGGCAAACGTCTCGACGTGTGCAACATCAATCGCACTCCAGGCGTTTTTCTCGGGTGTGGCTTTCGGGTCGAAGTAATGGCTTTCGGGTTCCAGTGCGGTGGGATCCGGGTACGCCGCCTGAATAATCCTGCCGATTCCGGCAATCCCCGGCTCCGGGCAGCTGGAGTGGTAGAAAAAGAACTCATCGCCCACCGCCATCGCCCGCAGGAAATTGCGCGCCTGATAGTTGCGAACCCCGTCCCAGCGCGCTTTGCCGAGTTTCTCCAGATCTTTGATCGAGAGTTCGTCAGGCTCGGATTTCATCAGCCAATAGGCCATGTCTTTTGCTCCTCAAGCGGTGATTGGGCAGGTTGTCGGGCAATTTTATGACAAACCGACGGTCGGTTGACGTCAGCATTTGCGCCCGGGTTCACGTTGTCGCAAAATGCCGGCCTTTAAAGCTTGACGCTGCTGCACGGCCTACGAACGGAAACCGCTGCTGTCATCGTGATGATGTGCCTTGAGGGGGGCAATCGATGAAACGCAAACCGGATTTGCTATGGACTTTGGTTATTTTGTTCGGCCTTGGCGTCGTAACCACCGGTTACGCGCAAAGTCTGTGGACGAGCAAGACCGATGCTCCGGTTGAAGTCGCGCAACAGGTTCAACAGTCGACCGCCTTCAAGCGCTGAAACTGCCTTCCCGACGCCGCTGATCTGCGCGGCGTCTATCCTGCGAAATACCACGCCTTATCGGTGACCGTGCCCTGCAACGGTACATCCCAGCTGGCCTGCGCCAGGCGTTCGACCTTCTGACATTCATGGGCCAGGCCCAGCAACGTCGGCTTGCGCCAGTTCTTGCGCCGGGCCAGGTACGCCAGGCTGCGATCATAGAAACCGCCGCCCATCCCCAGGCGTCCGCCAACGTCGTCAAACCCCACCAGTGGCAACAACACCAGATCCAGGGTCCAGATCTTGCGCTGATGGGCCAGATTGGCCCGCGGTTCGAGGATGCGAAAGCGATTGGGCTTGAGCTTGTCGCCGGGGCGAATCCGCTGGAACACCATTTTGGTTCGTGGCCAGGCGCTGAGCACCGGCAGATACGTGGCTTTGCCTCGGCGCTGAGCTTCGCGCAGCAGCAGGCGCGGGTCGATTTCACCGTCGGTGGGCAGATACAGCGAGATATGTCGGGCCCGGCGAAAGTGCGGGTCTTGCGCCAGTTGGCGGAACAGGCCTTTGGCGGCCTGGCGCTGTTCACCGGGAGTCAGTGAGCGGCGCGCCTTGCGCAGCAGGCGGCGGAGTTGCGGGCGGGGCAGCAGCGCAGGTTCGGTCATGGTTCGGCTTCGGCAGGTGAGGGCGAAAACGCACGCATAAAAAATCCGATGCCGGCAAAAACCGGCATCGGATTCGAATCAGGCTCCCCGGATGAACCGCTGTCAACTTAGCCCTTGAACCCGAAAGTTCAAGGTGGAGGATGCAGTAGACTTTAAGGCTTTCCGTCTGGCGGACATGCACACCAGCCCAACGTGCAACCTCCAGGGTAGTGCAAATCGGCTCAGGGACATCGTCAACTGGCAAGCACCCCAGGGAGTGCCGCGAGTATACCTCAAGCAGCCAGGCGAATCAGCCCTTGGTGACGTCCGGATCGGTCGCCAGCACCAGATCGACACGATCGAGCAAGTCGCGCACCTGTTCACGGGTCGAGCCGCTGGCCTGGATGTCCGGGCGCTCTTCTTTGTGCAAGAGGTCGTGGGTGATGTTCAGCGCGGCCATCACTGCAATACGGTCGGCGCCGATGACTTTGCCGCTGCTGCGGATCTCGCGCATCTTGCCGTCCAGGTAGCGGGCGGCGCTGACCAGATTGCTGCGTTCTTCCTGGGGGCAGATGATCGAATATTCTTTGTCGAGGATCTGCACGGTAACGCTATTGCTTGAACTCATGAGTCTTGCTCCAGGGCCTTGAGGCGCGAAATCATCGATTCGACCTTACGCCGGGCGATTTCGTTTTTTTCAATGAGGTGAGCGCGTTCCTCGCGCCAGGTCTTTTCCTGAGCTAGTAAGAGTGCGTTTTGACTCTTAAGTTGCTCGACTCGGGTAATCAGCAGTTCGAGTCTGGCCATCAGCGCTTGCAGGTCGGTGTCTTCCATTGTGTCCACTGGGTCGGAGTCTGTCTGATGGGATAGCTGGCGGACAGCCTTTAATAGTCTTGGCGAGTCTGTCGATGTAGGATACAAGGCCTTCATTCTAGACATAGCGCCGTCTGGCGCCTAGCTGCCCATGACCATTGCGAATTCCCCGTACCAAGCCTTTGCCACCCTGCTGACCACCAGCGGCCACAACGTCTCGCCTGCCGAACTGCATGGCCTGCTGCTCGGCCGCAGCTGCGCCGGTGCCGGCTTCGATAACGAAGGCTGGTTGATCGACGCCGCCGAACTGCTCGAAGGCGACATCCAGGACAACGTCCGCAACGCCCTGATCGGCCTGCAAGAGATGGTCAAGGGCGAGCTGACCGGCAGCGACGTCACCGTCGTTCTGCTGCTGCCAACCGATGATGCACCGCTGGCCGACCGTGCCGCCGCACTGGGCCAATGGTGCCAGGGCTTCCTCAGCGGTTTCGGTCTGAACTGCCGCGACAGCAGCATGCTCAGCACTGAAGCCACCGAAGTGCTGCAGGATCTGGCCGCGATTTCCCAGGTGCAAGACGCTCTGGAAGAATCCGAAGACGGCGAGACCGACTACATGGAAGTCATGGAGTACCTGCGCGTCGCGCCGCTGTTGCTGTTCTCGGAAACCAAAAAAGCCGACGTGCCACCAGCCGCCAAGCCGTCGCTGCATTAATCGCGTGCCAGGGAAAGCCATCTGCCCATGACCCATATCCCCAAAGCGGAATACAGCCGTCGCCGCAAGGCCCTGATGGCGCAGATGGAACCCAACAGCATCGCGATTCTGCCCGCCGCCGCGGTGGCCATTCGCAACCGCGACGTCGAGCACGTCTACCGCCAGGACAGCGACTTTCAGTACCTCAGCGGGTTTCCCGAGCCACAGGCGGTCATCGTCCTGATGCCCGGTCGCGAGCACGGCGAGTACGTGCTGTTCTGCCGGGAGCGCAATGCCGAACGCGAGTTGTGGGACGGCCTGCGCGCCGGGCAGGAAGGGGCGATCCGTGATTACGGCGCCGACGACGCGTTCCCGATCACCGACATCGACGACATCCTCCCGGGCCTGATCGAAGGCCGTGATCGGGTGTATTCGGCGATGGGCAGCAACCCGGAATTCGATCGGCACCTGATGGACTGGATCAACGTGATCCGCTCCAAGGCGCACCTGGGCGCCCAGCCGCCGAACGAATTCGTTGCCCTGGATCACCTGCTGCACGACATGCGCCTGTATAAATCGGCGGCAGAAGTGAAGGTGATGCGCGAAGCCGCACGGATTTCCGCTCAGGCGCATATCCGCGCGATGCAGGCCAGCCGGCCGGGGCTGTACGAGTACAGCCTGGAAGCCGAGCTCGATTACGAATTCCGCAAGGGCGGGGCGAAGATGCCGGCCTACGGTTCGATCGTCGCCGCCGGGCGCAATAGCTGCATCCTGCATTACCAGCAGAATGACGCGCTGCTCAAGGACGGCGATCTGGTGTTGATCGATGCCGGTTGCGAAATCGACTGCTACGCCAGCGACATCACGCGCACCTGGCCGGTCAACGGCAAGTTTTCCGCCGAGCAGAAGGCGATCTACGAGCTGGTGCTGGCCTCGCAGGAAGCCGCGTTCGCTGAAATTGCCCCGAACAAAAACTGGAACCAGGCGCACGAAGCGACGGTACGGGTGATTACCGCAGGCTTGGTCAAGCTCGGAATCCTGCAAGGCGAGGTCGATGAGTTGATCGCGACCGAAGCCTATAAAGCTTTTTATATGCACCGTGCCGGCCACTGGCTGGGCATGGATGTACACGACGTCGGCGAGTACAAGGTCGGCGGCGAATGGCGCGTGCTGGAGGTCGGCATGGCGCTGACCGTGGAGCCGGGCATCTACATCGCCCCGGACAACCAGAACGTAGCGAAGAAATGGCGCGGCATTGGCGTGCGCATCGAGGATGACGTGGTAGTGACCAAGACCGGTTGTGAAATATTGACCAGCGGCGTACCGAAGACCGTCGCCGAGATCGAAGCGCTAATGGCGCAAGCACGGACACACGCGGCATGAGTCGAGTCAATCTGGCAATCATCGGTGGCGGCCTGGTCGGCGCCAGTCTGGCGTTGGCTTTGCAGGCCGGGGCCAAGGCGCGTGGCTGGAAAACTGTCCTGATCGAACCGTTCGCCCCCGGCGACAGCTGGCAGCCGAGTTACGACGCGCGTTCGTCGGCGCTGTCCTTCGGTTCGCGGCAGATCTATCAACGGCTGGGTGTGTGGCAGGAGATTTCCCGCCGTGCCGAGCCGATCAAACAGATTCACGTCTCCGACCGTGGGCGCTTCTCCACCGCCCGTCTGTCGGCGATGGAAGAGGGCGTGCCGGCACTCGGTTATGTGGTGGAAAACGCCTGGCTCGGCCAGTGCCTTTGGCAGCACCTGGATAAAGACGTGATCAGCTGGCGCTGCCCGGCGGAAGTCACGCGCATGGAGCCGCTGCCCGGCGGCTATCGCCTGACCCTCAACGATGAAACCACCGTCGAGTGCGATCTGGCGGTGCTGGCCGATGGCGGCCGTTCCGGTTTGCGCGAGCAACTGGGCATCAACGTGCGCAAGCGTCCGTACAACCAGAGCGCGCTGATCGCCAACATCACCCCGAGTGAAGCGCACAACGGCATGGCCTTCGAGCGTTTCACCGACGAAGGGCCGATGGCGCTGCTGCCACTGCCGGACAACCGTTGCGCACTGGTCTGGACCCGCCTGGGCATGGACGCGCAGCGTCTGGCAGACTTGAGCGAACGCGATTTCCTCAGCGAACTGCAAGGTGTGTTCGGCTACCGCCTCGGCACATTGAAGCAGGTCGGTGCGCGGCATCTGTATCCGTTATCGCTGGTCGAGGCCGAAGAGCAGGTGCGCTCGCATCTGGCCGTACTCGGTAACGCCGCACACAGCCTGCACCCGATTGCCGGGCAGGGTTTCAACCTCTCCCTGCGTGATGCCGATGCATTGGCCGCGGCGCTGCTTGCGAGCGATAAACCGTTGGGCGACATCGCTACATTGCAGGCGTATCGCGAGCGGCAACGCCTGGATCAAGAGCTCACGGTGGGCTTCTCCGATCAGGTCACGCGATTGTTCGGTAGCACCCAGCCGCTGGTCTCGCTGGGACGCAACATCGGCCTGCTCGGCCTCGATCTGCTGCCACCGGCCAAGCGCTGGTTTGCCCGTCAGGCCATGGGGCTGGGGACGCGGCCGGATGCTTGAGCGGCGGGTCGGCACTTTCACTTTCAGCAGCGCGCCGCTAACTGGCGTGCTCGCTAGAACCCTTTACGGGCGGCGCATGCCGCCAGCGAGACAGGCTTAAAGCATGGAAATGCGCGCAGATCTGCTGATTGTCGGAGCCGGAATGGTCGGCAGCGCCCTTGCGTTGGCGTTGCAGGACAGCGGCCTGGAAGTGTTGCTGCTCGACGGTAGCCCGCTGAGCGTCAAACCGTTCGACGCCGACGCGCCGTTCGAGCCGCGGGTGAGCGCCTTGTCGGCGGCCAGCCAGCGGATTCTTGAACGCCTCGGCGTCTGGGACGGTATCGCCAAACGCCGCAGCAGCCTGTACACCGACATGCATGTGTGGGACGGCAGCGGCACCGGGCAGATTCACTTCTCGGCGAGCAGTGTGCATGCCGAAGTGCTCGGGCATATCGTCGAAAACCGCGTGGTGCAGGATGCCTTGCTCGATCGCTTGCACGATTGCGATCTGGGCATGCTGGCCAACGCACGACTGGAGCAGATGCGTCGCTCCGGCGACGACTGGCTGCTGACCCTGGCCGATGGTCGGCAGTTGCGTGCGCCGCTGGTGATTGCGGCGGACGGCGCCAACTCGGCGGTGCGCCGCCTGACCGGCGTCGCCACCCGCGAGTGGGATTACCTGCACCACGCCATCGTTACCAGTGTGCGCAGCAGCAAACCGCACCGGATGACCGCGTGGCAGCGTTTCACCGATCACGGGCCGCTGGCGTTTCTGCCGCTGGAGCGTGACGGGCAGCACGACTGGTGCTCGATCGTCTGGTCGACCACGCCAAGTGAAGCCGAACGCCTGATGGCGCTGGATGAAGCGGCGTTCTGCGGTGAGCTGGAGCGGGCGTTCGAAGGTTGCCTGGGCGAGGTGATCAGCGCTGATCCAAGGCTGTGTGTGCCGTTGCGTCAACGCCACGCCAAACGCTATGTAGCCGAAGGCCTGGCATTGATCGGCGATGCCGCGCACACCATTCACCCGTTGGCCGGGCAGGGGGTGAACCTCGGTTTCCTCGATGCGGCGGTGCTGGCTGAAGTGCTGTTGCAGGCGGCGGAACGCGGCGAACGGCTGGCGGACGTGAAGGTGCTGAGCCGTTACGAGCGTCGGCGCATGCCGCACAACCTGGCATTGATGGCGGCGATGGAGGGCTTCGAGCGTCTGTTCCAGGCTGACCCGTTGCCGGTGCGCTGGTTGCGCAACGTCGGGTTGAAACTGGTGGAGCAGATGCCGGAGGCCAAGGCGTTGTTTGTGCGTGAGGCGCTGGGGTTGACCGGCGACCTACCAGCGCTGGCCAAACTCTGAGATCTTTATTGAGGCTGATGGCCTCTTCGCGAGCAAGCCTGCTCCCACATTGGAATGCATTTCAAGGGTGGGAGCGGGCTTGCTCGCGAAGGGGCCAGAACCGACGCCATGAATTTCAGCTTGTGCAACATCTGGTAACTCCTTGCCCAAGTGATCGATTGAGCTGGTAAATGTGAGTCCTTATCATTTGGCCACATTTCCCGACCGAGAGATCACTCCCATGTTGGCACCCAAGCGTCTCCTGACCGCAATGGCCCTGACCCTGATCGGCAGCACCGCCGCCCAGGCCGCCGACGAGGTGGTGGTCTACTCCTCACGTATCGATGAGTTGATCAAACCGGTGTTCGACGCCTACACCGCGAAAACCGGGGTGAAGATCAAGTTCATCACCGACAAGGAAGCGCCGCTGATGCAGCGGATCATGGCCGAAGGCGAAAACGCCACCGCCGACCTGCTGCTCACCGTCGATGCCGGCAACCTCTGGCAAGCCGAGCAGATGGGCATCCTGCAGCCATTCACCTCGAAAACCATCGATACCAATATTCCCGCGCAATACCGTTCGTCCACCCATGCCTGGACCGGCCTGAGCCTGCGCGCGCGGACCATCGCTTACTCCACCGAGCGCGTTAAGCCGGGCGAGTTGACCACCTACGAAGCGCTGGCCGACAAGAACTGGGAAGGACGCCTGTGCCTGCGCACGGCGAAGAAGGTCTATAACCAGTCGCTGACCGCGACCATGATCGAAGTGCACGGCGCCGAGAAGACCGAAAAGATCCTCAAGGGCTGGGTCAACAACCTGTCCACCGATGTGTTCTCCGACGACGTAGCGGTGCTGGAGGCGATCAACGCCGGGCAGTGCGACGTCGGCATCGTCAACACCTACTACTACGGTCGCCTGCACAAGCAGAAGCCGGATTTGCCGGTGAAACTGTTCTGGCCGAATCAGGCCGATCGCGGCGTACACGTGAACCTCTCGGGCATCGGCCTGACCAAGCATGCGCCGCACCCGGAAGCAGCCAAGGCGCTGGTGGAGTGGATGACCACGCCTGAGGCGCAGAAAATCTTCGCCGACGTCAACCAGGAGTTCCCGGCCAACCCGGCGGTGGCACCTTCGGAAGAAGTGGCGGCGTGGGGCCAGTTCGTCGCTGACACCTTGCCGGTGGAAGTGGCGGGCAAGCGTCAGGCCGAGGCGATCCGGATGATGGATCGGGCGGGCTGGAACTGAGCCGTCCATCACGGCGAGCCCTCTGTGGCGAGGGAGCTTGCTCCCGCTGGGTCGCGAAGCGACCCCATGGCGCCCTTGCGTCGGGCGTGAATTGAACTGTTAATCTCCTGCGGCTGCTTCGCAGCCGAGCGGGAGCAAGCTCCCTCGCCACAACATGTGGTCGACGTCGAATG
This sequence comes from Pseudomonas sp. GW823-FHT01D03, assembly GCF_058798255.1. Lineage (NCBI taxonomy): Bacteria > Pseudomonadati > Pseudomonadota > Gammaproteobacteria > Pseudomonadales > Pseudomonadaceae > Pseudomonas > Pseudomonas sp. GW823-FHT01D03. The sequence goes on along the minus strand of NZ_JBXAKK010000001.1, from coordinate 5,825,526 downwards.
GGCGTTGGCCCTCTTGCAGAGAACCCCCTTGGCCCACCCCGCCCAACGCCGCTGGTACCCCATCGTCCTCGCCATTGCCGCGCTGGTGCTGTTGCCCCTGAGTGTTCTGCTGCTGTCGTGGCAGACCATCGATCAGCAGATCTGGTCGCACCTGTGGGAAACCCAGATGCCGCGCCTGCTGGGCAACACCCTGACGCTGGTGCTTGGCGTTGGCGTCGGTGTGACGCTGCTCGGTGTCAGCCTCGCCTGGCTCACCAGCCTCTGCGAATTCCCCGGACGGCGCTGGCTCGACTGGGCGCTGATGTTGCCGTTCGCCATCCCGGCCTACGTGCTGGCGTTCGTCTTCGTTGGCCTGCTGGACTTCGCTGGCCCGGTGCAAAGCCTGTTGCGTGAGTGGTTCGGCAGCGGCCTGCGCCTGCCGCGCGTGCGCTCCACCGGCGGGGTGATTGTGGTGCTGGTGCTGGTGTTCTATCCCTACGTCTACCTGTTGGCGCGCACCGCGTTTCTCGCGCAGGGCAAGGGTCTGATGGAAGCGGCGCGGGTACTCGGGCAATCGCCATGGCAGGCGTTCTGGCGGGTGGCGTTGCCGATGGCGCGGCCGGCGATTGGCGCCGGTGTGGCGCTGGCGCTGATGGAGACGCTGGCAGATTTCGGCGCAGTGTCGGTGTTCAATTTCGACACCTTCACCACCGCCATCTACAAGACCTGGTACGGCTTCTTCAGCCTGCCGAGCGCGGCGCAACTGGCGAGCCTGTTGCTGCTGGTGGTGATGCTGGTGCTCTATGGCGAGCGGCGTGCGCGCGGCGCCAACCGGGCGAGCAACGAGCGCCCTCGGGTCAAGGCGCTGTATCAACTACGCGGGTTCAAGGCGTTCGCGGCGACCGGCTGGTGCTCGTTGGTGTTCGCCTGCGCGTTCGTGATTCCGCTGCTGCAGTTGATCGTCTGGTTCTGGCAGCGCGGGCGCTTCGATCTCGATGAGCGTTATGCCGGGCTGATCCTGCACACCCTGTATCTGGGCGGCATGGCGGCGCTGATCACCGTCAGCGTCGCGTTGCTGTTGGCCTTCGCCCGACGTCTGGCGCCGACCCGGGCGATCCGTTCCGGTGTCAGCCTGGCCAATCTCGGTTATGCACTGCCGGGTTCGGTCTTGGCTGTGTCGATCATGCTGGCGTTCAGTTATCTCGACCGCGAACTGGTGATTCCGCTGACTGGCTGGCTCGGCGGCGCCGGCAAGCCGCTGCTGCTGGGCAGTCTGGCGGCGTTGCTGATGGCCTATCTGGTGCGCTTTATCGCGGTGGCCTATGGGCCGCTGGAAAACAGTCTGGCGCGTATACGGCCGTCTTTGCCCGAAGCGGCACGTAGCCTCGGTGTCAGTGGGCCGCGACTGTTTTTCAAAGTGTATCTGCCGCTGTTGCTGCCCGGCACGCTGAGCGCGGCGTTGCTGGTGTTCGTCGATGTGCTCAAGGAAATGCCCGCGACCCTGCTGATGCGCCCGTTTGGCTGGGACACGCTGGCGGTGCGGATCTTTGAAATGACCAGCGAGGGCGAGTGGGCGCGGGCGTCGCTGCCGGCGCTGACCCTGGTATTGGTCGGTCTGTTGCCCGTCATTGGCCTGATCCGCCGCTCCGCGCACCGAAACACTTAGTAGTGAGTCCTGAATCATGCGGCTACAATGCGCGGCATTCGGTGCGGTTCGTCTGACAGACCCGTTCGCTGAAATCGGCTGAAAGCCTTCTATTTCGCGGCTTTCACCCTGTACAGCGGCTGTCCGCACCTTCGCCACGCCCGGAAGGAGAAACCCATGGGACAGCGTACGCCTCTGTATGACCTGCATCTCGCCCTCGGCGCGAAGATGGTCGATTTTGGCGGTTGGGACATGCCACTGCATTACGGCTCGCAGGTCGAGGAACACCACGAGGTGCGCCGCGATTGCGGGGTGTTCGATGTATCCCACATGACCGTGATCGATGTCACCGGTGCCCAGGCCAAGGCCTGGCTGCAGCATTTGCTGGCCAATGACGTCGAGCGCCTGCACCGCCCCGGCCGCGCGCTCTACAGCACGATGCTCAACGAGCGTGGCGGCATCGTCGACGACATGATCGTCTATCGCCTCGAAGACCGTTATCGCCTGGTGTTCAACGCCTCCACCCGCGATCAGGATCTGGCCTGGATGCAGGCGCAAATGGCCGGGTTCGACGTGCAGCTGCACGAGCGTCAGGATCTGGCAATGCTCGCCATTCAAGGCCCGCAGGCCCGGCACAAGATTGCCGAACTGGTAACCCAGTCCCGCGCGGCACTGATCCATCACCTCAAGCCGTTCGAAGCCGAAGTCGATGGCGACTGGTTTATTGCGCGTACTGGTTACACCGGTGAGGACGGCCTGGAAATCGCCATGCCGGCCGATCAGGCCCCGGGGTTCTTCTACGATCTGGTCGGTGCCGGCATTTCGCCGATCGGCCTCGGCGCCCGCGACACCCTGCGGGTCGAGGCCGGGATGAACCTCTATGGCCAAGACATTCATCAGGATGTCTCGCCGCTGGCGTCCAATATGGCCTGGAGCATCGCCTGGGAACCGGCCTCGCGCCAGTTCATCGGTCGGGCGGCGCTGGAAGCGGAAAAAGCCGCTGGCGTTGCGCACAAACTGGTGGGCCTGGTGCTTGAGGAACGGGGTGTTTTACGTGCTCATCAGGTGGTTCGTATCGCCGATGTTGGCGAAGGAGAGATCACCAGTGGTAGTTTCTCTCCTACGCTAAGCAAATCGATTGCCCTGGCGCGTGTACCGATGGCCACCGCCGACCGCGCCGAAGTGGAAATCCGTGGCAAGTGGTATCCGGTACGAGTGGTCAAACCGACCTTCGTGCGCCATGGCAAAACCTTGATCTAACCTTTCCGGCGGGCCTGACCGCTGACAATTTTCTTGAGGACACCGAGCATGAGCAATATCCCCGCCGAACTGCGTTTTGCCGAAAGTCATGAGTGGGCGCGTCTGGAAGCCGACGGCACCGTTACCGTGGGCATCAGCGATCACGCGCAGGAAGCGCTGGGCGATGTGGTGTTCGTCGAGCTGACTGAAGTGGGCAAGGTGTTTGCTGCTGAAGATCAGGCTGGCGTCGTTGAATCGGTGAAAGCCGCTTCCGACATCTACGCCCCGATCGGCGGTGAGGTGATTGCCGTCAACGACGAGCTGGGTGGTTCGCCTGAACTGCTGAACTCCGACCCGTACGGTGCGTGGATCTTCAAGCTCAAGCCAACCGACAAGGCTGAGCTGGACAAGCTGCTCGATGCCGCTGCCTACAAGGCTGTCATTGGCGAGTAAGCTCTGATCAATACCCCAAAGCCCCGACTCGTCGGGGCTTTTTTGAATCAAAAGATCGCAGCCTTCGGCAGCTCCTACAGAATGCACACCATTGCTCTGTAGGAGCTGCCGAAGGCTGCGATCTTTTGATCTTCAAGGGCACTGCTATGCTGGTTTGACCGTGTTGCATTGACGCCGAGCGCCAGCCAAGAGAGAGCCCGTCATGTCCCAGTTGCCATCCTTGAGCCAGTTACGCGACCCCGAAGCCTTCCTGCGCCGCCATTTGGGGCCCGACGCCGCCGAACAGCAGGCGATGCTCGACAGCCTCGGTCTCGGTAGCCGGATCGAACTGATCGAGCAGACGGTGCCGCCGGGCATTCGTCTGAACCGGGCGCTGGATTTGCCACCGGCCCTTGATGAGCAGGCGGCGCTGGCCAAGCTGCGCGGTTATACCGAGCAGAACCAGGTGTGGACCAGCCTGATCGGCATGGGTTACCACGGCACGTTGACGCCGACGGTCATCCTGCGCAACGTGCTGGAAAATCCCGGCTGGTACACCGCCTACACCCCTTATCAACCGGAGATCGCCCAAGGCCGTCTCGAAGCGCTGCTGAATTTCCAGCAACTGACCATCGACCTCACCGGACTTGAACTGGCCAACGCCTCGTTGCTCGACGAAGCCACCGCCGCTGCGGAGGCCATGGCGCTGGCCAAACGCGTGGCGAAATCCAGGAGCAACCTGTTTTTCGTCGACGAGAACTGTCATCCACAAACCATCTCCGTGGTGCAGACCCGTGCCGAAGGCTTCGGCTTCGAGCTGATCATCGACGCGGTGGATAACTTGAAGCAGCATCAGGTGTTCGGCGCACTGCTGCAGTATCCCGACACCCACGGCGAGATCCGTGACCTGCGTCCGGTCATCGATCAGTTGCACGCACAGCAGGCGCTGGCCTGCGTCGCTGCGGATTTGTTGAGCCTGTTGCTGCTGACGCCGCCAGGTGAACTGGGCGCGGATGTGGTGTTCGGTTCGTCCCAGCGCTTTGGCGTGCCGATGGGATACGGTGGCCCGCACGCAGCGTTTTTTGCCAGCCGTGAAGAGTACAAACGGGCGATTCCGGGGCGGATCATCGGCGTGTCGAAAGACGCCCGCGGCAACGTTGCATTGCGCATGGCCCTGCAAACCCGCGAACAACACATTCGCCGCGAGAAGGCCAACTCGAACATCTGCACCGCGCAGGTGCTGTTGGCCAACATCGCCAGTTTCTACGCGGTGTACCACGGGCCGCAAGGCTTGAAGCGGATCGCCCAGCGGGTGCACCGCTTGACCTGCATTCTGGCGGCGGGCCTTGAGCGCCATGGTATTGCGCGGGTCAACCGGCAGTTTTTCGACACCCTCACGCTGGAGGTTGGCGGCGCGCAGAGCGCGATCATCGATAGCGCCAAGGCTGCGCAGATCAACCTGCGAATTCTCGGCCGTGGCCGAGTGGGGTTGAGCCTCGACGAGACGTGCGATGAAAGCACGGTGGCGAAGCTGTTCGATGTGCTGCTGGGTGCCGATCATGGGTTTAACGTCGACGAAATTGATGCAGAAGTCCTGGTTTCCGGCATTCCCGACCACCTGCAGCGCAACACGCCGTACCTGCGCCACCCGGTGTTCAACGCGCATCACAGCGAAACCGAAATGCTGCGCTACCTCAAGCAACTGGAGAACAAGGATCTGGCGCTCAACCAGTCGATGATCCCGCTGGGCTCCTGCACCATGAAACTCAACGCCACCAGCGAGATGATCCCGATCACCTGGCCGCAGTTCGCCAATCTGCACCCGTTCGCGCCTCGGGAGCAGGCGCTCGGTTACACCTTGATGATCGAAGAACTGGAGCGCTGGTTGTGCGCGATCACCGGGTTCGATGCGATCTGCATGCAGCCCAACTCCGGCGCTCAGGGCGAGTACGCCGGGCTGCTGGCGATTCGCAAATACCATGAGAGCCGGCAGCAGGGCGCGCGGGATATCTGCCTGATCCCGTCCTCGGCCCACGGCACCAACCCGGCCTCGGCGCAGATGGCCGGGATGCGCGTGGTGATCGTCGAGTGCGACGAAGCCGGCAACGTCGATCTGGACGACCTGAAGACCAAGGCGGCCGAGGCGGGGGACAAGTTGTCGTGCCTGATGGCGACCTATCCATCGACTCACGGCGTGTATGAGGAGGGCATCAGCGAAATCTGCGAAGTTATCCACAAACACGGCGGGCAGGTGTACATGGATGGCGCCAACCTCAATGCACAGGTCGGGCTGGCGCGGCCGGCGGACATTGGTGCCGACGTGTCGCACATGAACCTGCACAAGACTTTCTGCATCCCCCACGGCGGTGGAGGGCCGGGCATGGGGCCGATCGGCATTCGTGCGCATCTGGCGCCGTTCGTTGCCAATCATCCGGTGGTGCCGATTGACGGCCCACTGCCGCAGAACGGCGCGGTCAGCGCAGCGCCGTGGGGCAGCGCGAGCATTTTGCCGATCAGCTGGATGTACATCGCGATGATGGGGCCGCAACTGGCGGATGCCAGCGAAGTGGCGATCCTCGCGGCGAACTATCTGGCGCAGCATTTATCCGGTGCATTCCCGGTGCTGTACACCGGGCGCAACGGGCGGGTGGCCCATGAATGCATTCTCGATTTGCGGCCGTTGAAGGCGCAGACCGGGATCAGCGAGGAGGATGTCGCCAAGCGTCTGATGGACTACGGCTTCCACGCGCCGACCATGTCATTCCCGGTGCCGGGCACGTTGATGGTCGAGCCGACCGAGAGCGAATCGAAGGCCGAGCTGGATCGGTTTATCGGCGCCATGCTGAGCATCCGTGCGGAAATCACTGAAGTGCAGAATGGCAACTGGCCGGCGGAAGACAATCCGCTCAAACGCGCACCGCATACCCTGGCGGATGTCACCGGAGTCTGGGAGCGGCCTTACAGCATCGAACAAGGCATCACCCCGGATGCGCACACCAAGGCGCACAAGTATTGGCCGGCGGTGAATCGGGTGGATAACGTTTACGGGGATCGCAATCTGTTTTGTGCCTGCGTCCCGGTGGACGAGTACCGCTGATCCCTGTACCCCGATTCATTGTAGGAGTGAGCCTGCTCGCGATTGCGGTGCATCAGTCACCGAATGCATTGTCTGGAGTGCAGCTATCGCGAGCAGGCTCACTCCTACAGAGGTTTATGGAGTGAACAGAGAATGACGGGCAAAAAAATGCCGCTCGATCGAGCGGCATTTTTGTTGGCGGCAATCTTACTCGGATGCCACTGCGTTCTTCGCCAGAATCGCATTCGCCAGTTCCATGTCCGTGGCTTGCAGGCCCGGGTTGTCGGCGCGGACTTTCTGCATGGCTGCTTCCAGGTATGGCCCACGGATGCCGCCATCGCTGGCAACGAAGCTGCCGGCATCGTCCTGTGCGGCAACGATCAGCTTGTGATCCTTGAAGGTCAGATAGGTCGAACCGGTGGTGGCGCCGGACGAAATGACGTTACGCCAAAAGCTGTCAGCCATCGCTGAACCAACGGGAAGGGACAGCAAGGCAAGGGTGGCGACAGCAAGTTTGAGACGCATGATTGAGTGACTCCTGGGGGTTAACTACGGCGTTGGATAACGATTCGCCAATCCGGTTCCGTAGTGGCCTATTTCTGCTCGCTCTGCGGGGTCACCCGCAGCACTTCTTCAAGGGTGGTCAGCCCCGCCGCGACCTTCTGCGCACCCGACAGGCGCAGGCTGCGCATGCCTTCCTTGAAGGCTTGGCGACGGATGGCAGTGAGGTCGGTGTCCGGGGTGATGAGCGCTTTGAGGCTATCGCTCAACTGCATGATTTCGTAGACCCCGGCGCGCCCGCGATAACCGGTATCGCGACACTCCAGACAACCAATGGCCCGTTGCGCATTGCCCGGCAGCGGTGCTTGCCACGGGCGGGTCAGGGTCTGCCAGTCTTCCTCTTCCAGGGTCAGCGGCGCCTTGCAGTGCGGGCACAGGGTGCGCACCAGACGCTGGGCCATGACCCCGAGCACCGTGGCTTTGATCAGATAGTGCGGCACGCCGAGTTCCAGCAGTCGGCTGATCGCGCTGGGGGCATCGTTGGTGTGCAGGGTCGACAGCACCAGATGGCCGGTGAGTGCGGCCTGAATCGCCATTTCCGCGGTCTCCAGGTCACGGATCTCGCCGATCATGATGATGTCCGGGTCTTGCCGCATCAGCGCACGCACGCCGGCGGCGAAACTCAGGTCGATGTTGTGCTGCACCTGCATCTGGTTGAATGCCGGCTCGACCATTTCGATCGGGTCTTCGATGGTGCAGAGGTTGATCTCCGGCGTCGCCAGTTTCTTCAGCGTGGTGTAGAGCGTGGTGGTCTTGCCCGAACCGGTCGGCCCGGTGACCAGAATGATGCCGTTGGGCTGGCGGGTCATGTCCTGCCAGCGGCGGAGGTCGTCGGCGGAAAAGCCCAACTGATCGAAGTCTTTGAGCAGCACTTCCGGGTCAAAAATCCGCATGACCATTTTTTCGCCAAACGCGGTGGGCAGCGTTGAGAGCCGCAGTTCCACCTCGCCGCCGTCTGGGGTCTTGGTCTTGACCCGGCCGTCCTGGGGTTTGCGTTTCTCGGCGACGTTCATCCGCCCGAGGCTTTTCAGGCGGCTGACGATTGCCATGGTCACCTGCGGCGGGAATTGATAGACATTGTGCAACACGCCATCAATGCGGAAACGCACGGTGCCCTGTTCGCGGCGCGGTTCGATGTGGATATCACTGGCGCGCTGCTGGAAGGCGTACTGGAACAGCCAGTCGACAATGTTGACGATGTGCGCGTCATTGGCGTCCGGCTCCTGATCGCTGGCGCCGAGGTTGAGCAGTTGTTCGAAGTTGCCGAGGTTGCCGCTCTGCGCGTCGGCATTGCTGGCGCCGCTGACCGATTTGGCGAGGCGGAAGAACTCGACGCTGAAACGCTGGATGTCCACCGGGTTGGCGACCACCCGTTTGATCGGCAACTTCAGCACGTGAGTCAGGTCAGCCTCCCAGCCAGTGACGTAGGGCTGGGCGCTGGCGACGACCACGGCGTCGCGGTCGACCGCTACCGCAAGAATCTTGTGGCGCTGGGCAAAGGCGTAGGACATCAGCGGGGTGATCGCCGCAACGTTGATCTTCAACGGGTCGATGCGCATGTACGGCTGACCGGCCTGCTGCGCCAGCCACAGGGTCAGGCTTTCCAGGTCCAGATGTTTGCCCGGACGGCTGAGGTCATCCAGTTGCTGGCTGGCGATGAACTCCAGCGGATGTTGCTGGCCGTGGGTCGCGTGGCGGCGCCGGGCGTTGAGCGCCAGCTCTGCCGAATCCTGGCTGATAAAGCCTTGGGCAACCAGCTCACGCAACACATCGTTGAGATCCAGCCAGCGGTCCTGAGTGGCGAGTTGAACGGACATGCGGGCTCCTTTTGAACGACTGTGCGCAAAGGATAGTCGTGGCCCCGCAGTCCGTTGGGCCACTACCCGACAAAGCCGTTGCCGGATTTGTCAGCCGACCGCCTGGGCCGAAGCAGACCACGCCGTGTCGGCGTCTTGCAGGTTCACCGAGCAGACGCTGATCAGGTTACGAAGTTTTTCCGCAATCACCTGGGCGCGATGCCAGCTCAGTCCGTCAATGGTGATATCGATCGACAGCAGGTCGTCCAGACGCTCGACGTTGACCTGGACTGGCGTCAGAAATTGCAGCGCAAACAGGTTCAGCACCCGCACCAACAGATCCGGCTCTGCTTCGGCGAGCAGCTGATAACGCGCACAGCAGTGGGCATTGTTGACGTTCCACACATCGGCGCGGGGCGCGGGGGTATTCACGGCTTCGAGGTGAGGCATGTCCGGTCTCCAGAGTCAGTGGAGGAATTTTTACATTCGATGCCGTGCATTTCTTGTCTAAGATGAGCGGATTCGCGGATTGCTCGACTAGAACGATTCGAAAAATGATCACTTTGAGGATTGATTATGCATAGCGAGCTGGACAGCTACGACCGGCGGATTCTCGCCTTGCTGCAAGAGGACGCTTCGCTGTCCAGCGCGCAGATCGCCGAGCAGGTGGGACTGTCGCAGTCGCCGTGCTGGCGGCGGATTCAGCGGATGAAGGAGGAGGGCATCATTCGCGGGCAGGTGACCTTGCTTGATCGCAAGAAGATCGGCCTGAACACGCAGATCTTCGCCGAGATCAAACTCAACGCCCACGGGCGTTCGAACTTCACCGAATTCACCGAGGCGATTCGCGGTTTTCCGGAAGTGCTGGAGTGTTATGTGCTGATGGGCGCGGTAGATTTTCTGTTGCGGATTGTCGCGGCGGACATCGAGGCGTATGAGCGGTTCTTCTTCGAGAAGCTGTCGCTGGTGCCGGGCATTCAGGAAGTGAACTCGATTGTGGCGCTATCGGAGATCAAATCCACGACCAGCCTGCCAGTCTTGCGCTGATGCCTCTGTGGCGAGGGAGCTTGCTCCCGCTGGGCTGCGAAGCGGCCCCAAAATCTGCAATTGCAGGAATTGGGAGTCCTTCGGCCTCCAGCGGGAGCAAGCTCCCTCGCCACAGTTTTCAGGTGTTGCTGAGCATCACATACGCAGCAGCATTTTCCACGCACGATTCTGATAAACCGCAATCGCCTGCTGCTTGCGCGCATCGAGCAGTTCGTCAGTGATCGTCGGTTCGTTGGCCAGTTGCGCCAGTTTGTTCAGCTCACCGTACAGGCGATCCATTTCCGCGACCTCCAGCACGTTACGCGCGTGGTGCAGCCAGACCTGGATGCGTTCGATGCGCGGCAGTTGCTCGGCCAGATCTTCCGGCTGCTGCTGATAGCGCTGCAATTGCAGGGACGTGGCTTCTTCGCCCAGCATGCGCGGCAGCCAGCTGTGCAGTTGCGCGGCGCCCTGGCGGTTGCCGCGGGTGTTGCGCTCGGCGGCCCAGGTGCGGGCCAGCAGCCAGCGCGAAACTGTCAGCGAGAACAGGCCCCAGCGCGGGTCTTCCAGCTCTTCGAGGAATTGCTCCGGCGCTGCCTTGCGCACGTCTTCGTCTTCGATGCCGACCTGAACCAGCGGGCGCCAGTCTTCCAGCAGCGCATCCAGCGCCACGCGCAAGTCGTGAGTCGCTGGACGCGGTGCAGCCTGGCCGAGGCTGCTGAGCAGGGCGCGCATTTCCGCGAGGTTCTCGACCCAGTCCTGCAGCAGGCGCCAGTGGCCGTTGAAGCGATATTGTTCGGCCAGACGCTGGCTGCTGCCGAGCAAGTGCCAGGCCAGCGCGGCGAAGGCGTCGTCGAGTTGGGTTTCCGGGGTCAGTTGCGGCGCGGGCAGGCTCAGCGAGTAGCTGTTGGCGTCGTACAGACGGTAGCCGCGCTCGGCCTTGCTGATGTCGCACGGCATCAGGGCCAGGGTTTCGGCCAGTTCGGCGGCCAGTTCCAGCAACGCGGCAGGCTCGCCTTCGCGCAGTTCCAGCTCCAGCTCGCAGATTTCTTCTTTCTGCTTGCCGACCACCACTTGACCGAGGTCCAGCGCGGCTTCGATGACCACTTTGGCCTTGCCACGGCCCCAGGCAATTTCCGCGCGTTCGCGGACAAAATCGGTGGTGAAGATCGGCTTCAGGGTTTTCTTGTCCAGCTCGGCCAGCGACTCGGGCCAGCATTCGCCGTCGAGTTTCTTCACGTCGAGCTTGGCTTTGGGCAACTTCCAGTCGTACTCGTTACGCTCGGACAGACCGGCAACGCTCTGGCCGCGGGTCTTGAGGGTCTGAATCACATCGTCACCGTCCTTGCGCAGGCGCAGGGCGACTTTGGCCTGGGCCAGATCGCGCTCGGGGGTATCGAAGTACTGGTTCATCAACTCACGGCGTTCCCAGCCATTTTTGTTGCGTTTTTTCAGTAGCGGGTGCTCGCGCAGGGCAGCGAGGGTTTCGCGGCTGACGCGGAGTTTGATTTCGGTTTCTTTCTGCATGGCCGGAAAATCCAGGATCGGGAGCGCAGCCGGGGGAATGTGTGGCTGCCAAGGCCGTGCAGTGTACAGGACTCAAACTTCCTACGCCCTGCGGCGGTTTATTCCGAGCGCCGGATGGCTCTATGATGGACTTCAAATCGGGAGTTGGAGTCAGCGATGCCTTTGCCATCCATGCAAGACCAGTTCGCGGCACTGATCGCCGCACCGTCGGTCAGTTGCACCCAACCGAGCCTGGATCAGTCCAACCGGGCGGTGATCGATTTGCTCGCCGGTTGGCTGGGTGATCTGGGCTTCAGCTGCGATATCCAGCAGGTCAGCCCCGGTAAATTCAACCTGCTCGCCAGTTTTGGCAGCGGGCCCGGCGGTCTGGTGCTGGCCGGGCACAGCGATACCGTTCCTTATGACGATGCGCTGTGGCAGACCGATCCGCTGAAACTCACCGAAGTGGATGGCCGCTGGGTCGGCCTGGGCAGTTGCGACATGAAGGGTTTTTTCGCCCTGATCATCGAGGCCGTGCAGCCGCTGCTCGACCAGCCGTTCAAGCAACCGCTGCTGATCCTCGCCACCTGTGATGAAGAAAGCTCGATGTCCGGTGCCCGCGCGCTGGCCGAGGCCGGCAAGCCGTTGGGCCGTGCGGCGGTGATCGGCGAGCCGACCGGGCTCAAACCGATCCGCATGCACAAGGGCATCATGATGGAGCGCATCGATATCCTCGGGCAGAGCGGCCATTCGTCGGATCCGCGCCTGGGCCACAGCGCGCTCGAAGCGATGCACGATGCCATTGGCGAACTGCGCGGTTTGCGCCTGTTGTGGCAGCGTGAATTCAACAACCCGCAGTTCAGTGTGCCGCAACCGACCATGAACTTTGGTTGCATCCATGGCGGCGACAATCCGAATCGTATCTGCGGCCAGTGTTCGCTGGAGTTCGATCTGCGCCCGTTGCCGGGCATGGACCCGAAAGTCCTGCGTGCGGAGATTCTGCGCAAGCTCAACCCGGTGGCCGAGCGGCATCAGGTGAAGATCGACTACCAGCCATTGTTCCCGGAAGTGCCGTCGTTTGAGCAGGCCGAAGGCGCTGAATTGGTGCGCATCGCTGAAAAGCTCACCGGTCATAGTGCCGAAGCAGTAGCGTTCGGCACCGAAGCGCCTTATCTTCAGCGCCTTGGTTGCGAAACAATCGTGCTCGGTCCCGGCGACATTGCCTGTGCACACCAGCCCGGCGAATACCTTGAAATGTCACGTTTGCAGCCTACCGTGCATCTATTGCGGCAGTTGATTGAACATTACTGCCTGAACCCGGACAAACGATGATGTCCACCTGTGGGAGCGGGCTTGCTCGCGAAAGCGCTGTATCAGGTACATCGATGTCGACTGACTCACCGCTTTCGCGAGCAAGCCCGCTCCCACAGGGGGGACGGTGTTTTGTCAGACCAAACGCTGTAAATTGCCAGCACCCCAACCCGTATTCATGAGGAGAGCGCGCGTGTCGCCAAGCCTGTTCCGACGATAACCATCAGCCTGCTGTGCGTTTTCCGTTTCGCCCTTTTTTCCGGCTGCTATTTATTACAGGCCCAGGTTCATGCCCGAATACGTCAATTGGCTTCGTCACGCGTCCCCTTACATCAATGCCCACCGCGACTGCACCTTCGTCGTCATGCTGCCCGGCGACGGCGTGGAGCATCCGAACTTCGGCAACATCGTCCACGACCTGGTGCTGTTGCACAGCCTCGGCGTGCGTCTGGTGCTGGTCCACGGTTCGCGCCCGCAGATTGAAACCCGCCTCGCCGCTCGCGGCCTGACCCCGCACTACCACCACGGCATGCGCATCACCGATGCGGCGACCCTGGAGTGCGTGATCGACGCGGTCGGTCAGCTGCGTATCGCCATCGAAGCGCGGCTGTCGATGGACATGGCCTCGTCGCCGATGCAGGGCTCGCGCCTGCGGGTGGCCAGCGGCAACCTCGTGACCGCGCGGCCGATCGGCGTACTCGAAGGTGTCGACTATCACCACACTGGCGAAGTGCGTCGGGTCGATCGCAAAGGCATCAATCGTCTGCTCGACGAGCGTTCGATCGTGCTGCTGTCGCCGCTGGGCTACTCGCCGACCGGGGAAATCTTCAACCTCGCCTGCGAAGACGTCGCCACCCGCGCCGCCATCGACCTCGGTGCCGACAAGCTGCTGCTGTTCGGCGCCGACCTCGGTCTGATCGACGAGAACGGCAAACTGGTGCGCGAACTGCGTCCACAGCAGGTGCCTGCGCATCTGGCGCGTCTGGGCAGCAACTATCAGGCGGAACTGCTGGATGCCGCCGCCGAGGCCTGCCGTGGTGGCGTGGCGCGCAGCCATATCGTCAGCTATGCCGAAGATGGCGCGCTGCTGACCGAACTGTTCACCCGCGACGGTGGCGGTACGCTGGTCGCTCAGGAGCAATTCGAACTGGTGCGCGAGGCGGCGATTGAAGACGTCGGCGGTTTGCTCGACCTGATCAGTCCGCTGGAAGAGCAAGGGATTCTGGTGCGTCGCTCGCGCGAAGTGCTGGAGCGCGAGATCGAGCAGTTCAGCGTGGTCGAGCGCGAGGGGATGATCATCGCCTGTGCGGCGCTGTATCAGATTGCCGATTCGGACGCTGGTGAACTGGCGTGCCTGGCGGTGAATCCGGAGTACCGTCACGGTGGTCGCGGCGATGAGCTGCTGGAGCGCATCGAGACCCGCGCGCGGGCACAAGGGTTGAAAACCCTGTTCGTTCTTACCACTCGTACCGCGCACTGGTTCCGCGAACGTGGCTTCGAGCCTAGCAGCGTCGAGCGTCTGCCGGCGGCGCGGGCGTCGCTGTACAACTATCAGCGTAACTCGAAGATCTTCGAAAAGACCCTCTGAAGATTAGCGAGGGACTTTTGTGGCGAGGGAGCTTGCTCCCGCTGGGCTGCGAAGCGGCCCCAAACCGGTGTTTGCCGGAATTGGGAGTCCTTCGGCCTCCAGCGGGAGCAAGCTCCCTCGCCACCTATGTATCTTTATTCGGTTACAAACTTCGCACTGACGTACGGCGAGTAGTCCGGCAGCACCGTCTCGACCTTGCCTTGTTCCTTCAAAAACTTCGCCGTCTCACCAATCGCCTTCGCCGTGCCGCCGTCCAGCAGTGCGGTGGATTGCTGTGCCTTGGCATCCGGGAAGGCTGAACCGGCCAGCAGTTCCGGGACGTCGGCAGCATTGGCACCGGTCAATTTGGCGATTTTCTGAACCGGCACCGAATCAGCCGTCCAGCTGTCTTTATGCGCCGCGTAATCGGCAAATGAATCCAGCGTGACTTTGGCGAACTTCGCGACGACGTCAGGATGCTTCTCGGCGTAGTCCTTGCGCGCGACCCAGACTTCGAAGGTCGGTGCGCCCCACTGACCAACCTGCGCGGCATCGGTCAGGGTCTTGCCGGTCTTGCGGATTTCCCCCAGTGCCGGCGACCAGACAAACGCGCCATCGATATCGCCACGCTTCCATGCTGCGGCGATTTCCGCTGGTTGCAGGTTCACCACTTTGACTTTGCTGGTGTCCAGGCCCCAGTGCTTGAGTGCACCGAGCAAGCTGTAGTGGGAGGTGGAAACGAAGGGCGTGGCGATGGTCTTGCCGACCAGATCCTGCGGGGTGTTGATCCCGCTGCCATTGCGCACCACCAAGGCTTCGGCGGCATTAATCTGCGCTGAAACAATGAAGGCGACGATTGGCAAATTGCGTGAAGCGGCCGCTGCCAAAGGGCTGGAACCGAGGTTGCCGATCTGCACATCGCCGGAGGCAATGGCTGTCACAACTTCCGGGCCACTGTTGAAGCGACGCCAGTCGATTTTCTCGCCGAGGGTTTTCTCGTAGACGCCGTCGGCCTGGGGCACTTTGCTCGGGTCGATCCCGGTTTGATAACCGATGGTGAGGTTGGCAGCCTGCGCGGAAAAACAAATCAGTGCTGACACACAAACTGTAACAAATTGACTAGATAGTGCGCGTTTGGCCATCATGGCGTCGCCTTTTCGATAGGGTTTGACGAACTGGGGTTGCGCCAAAGCTAATCGATCTAAAAAAAGGCTAACAAATACCATTTAGGAATGAGCTTAGTCGCCGATACGTTGTATCCGGGCGAAGATGGCGAGATAGTGGCCATATTCCCGAATGATATGAAAAAGAATGAATAAATTCTTTTTGGGTTTATCAGGAAATCTTTACTCTGCACGGACCAAATCACTGCGATTAGACCTTGGTCGTAGACACACAAGGTTACGATTGACTTGTCAGTCACGGTCTGGCGCTAATCGCGCATCTTAGGATCCAGGGCATCAGACCCCGGGCCAGGAACACAAGAATTAGAAACGAGAGGAGCTTTACATGAACAAGTCCACCTTGGCCCTGGCTGTGGCCGTAGGGGTTATGGCGCAGCAGGCAGGCGCCGCCGGTTTCATCGAAGACAGCAAAGCCACTCTGGGCCTGCGTAACTTCTACATCAACACTGATAACCGTAGCGGTACTGCCGAGCCAAGTCGCAACGAAGAATGGGGCCAAGGCTTCGATCTGCGATTCATTTCCGGCTATACCCAAGGCACCGTCGGTTTCGGTATCGACGCCATCGGCCTGCTGGGCGTACGTCTGGATTCGGGCGGCGGCACCAACGGCAACGTTGCTTCTAATGGCCGACCTGGTACCGCTTACGGTGGCACTGTTTTCCCAAGCGAATCCAATGGTGAAGCGGTTGATAACTTCTCCAGCCTGGGTCTGACTGCCAAAGCCAAGATTTCCCAGACTGAACTGAAGCTGGGTACCCTGCAGCCGAAGAACCCGGTCATCGTGACTAACGACGGTCGCCTGCTGCCACAAACCTGGCAGGGCGGCCAGATCACATCCGGCGACATCAAGGACCTGACCCTGGTCGGTGGTCAGATCGAACACGCCAAAGGCCGTAACTCCAGCAACACGGAGTCGCTGTCCATCAATGGCGCGGCACCGCGCACCGTTAACAGCAACAAGTTCATCTACGCCGGTGGTGACTACAAAATCACCAAAGACCTGACTGCCCAGTACTACTACGGCAACCTGGAAGACTTCTACAAGCAACACTTCCTGGGTCTGGTTCACAACTGGGCAATCGGCCCGGGCGTGCTGAAGTCCGATTTCCGTTACTTCAACAGCTCCGACGATGGCGCCAACGGCAACACGCCTGCTTACTACAGCAGCGGTAACTACAGCGGTGTTGCCAGCGGTCGCGGTAAAGTCGACAACAATCTGTACAGCGGCCTGTTCCTGTACACCGTTGAAGGTCACACCTTCGGTGGCGGCTACCAAGTTTCCAACGGCAGCAGCGACTTCCCTTGGCTGAACCAGGGCGACGGTTCGTCGAACTACACCATCACCGATATGCAGATCCAGAAGTTCGGTCGTGCCGGTGAACGTACCTGGCAAGCTCGCTACTCGTACGACTTCGCCAAAGTCGGCGTACCAGGTCTGACAGCCGGTGTGGTTTACCTGCGTGGCGACAACATCGACACCGTAAACTCCGCTGGTCGTGAAAACGGCAATGGTGACTCCGAGTGGGAACGCGACCTGACCATCGGTTACGTCGTGCCGGAAGGCCCGTTGAAAAACGTTGGCTTCATGTGGAAAAACGCTACCTGGCGTACCAACATCGCCGGTGTTCGCGACCAGGACGAAAACCGCCTGATCCTCAGCTACTCGATCCCGCTGCTGTAATAGCGCGCCTCGATTCGCTGATGTAAAAAAGCCCCGTCCGGCATCGCGCCGGACGGGGCTTTTGCGTTTTCGAGTCAGGCTCACCCCCGTAAGCCCTTCCCGAGATTTCCCTCTTTTGCAGCTACTCAAGGCCTTCTCGAACCTTGACGACGATGTTCGTCGCGATGACGGCGAGCGTCCAGTGAACGATGTTTAATATTCAATTAGATTCTAAATATCTACTTATTTATTCTTTTTCATGATGTTGAATCCCGAGCTACAGTTGAGTTCTCCAACAACTCATCAGGAGCAGCACCATGAGCCTCAGACTCGGCGACATCGCCCCCGACTTCGAACAGGATTCCAGCGCCGGCAAGATTCGTTTCCACGAATGGCTGGGCGATAGCTGGGGCGTGCTGTTCTCCCACCCGGCCGACTTCACCCCGGTGTGCACCACCGAGCTGGGCTTCACCGCCAAGCTCAAGGATGAGTTCAGCAAGCGTGGCGTCAAAGCCATCGCGCTGTCGGTCGATCCGGTGGACTCGCACCACAAGTGGATCGAAGACATCAACGAAACCCAGAACACCATCGTCAACTTCCCGATCCTGGCCGACGCCGATCGCAAGGTTTCCGACCTCTACGACCTGATCCACCCGAACGCCAACGACACCCTGACCGTGCGCTCGCTGTTCGTGATCGATCCGAACAAGAAGATCCGCCTGACCATCACTTACCCGGCGAGCACCGGGCGTAACTTCCACGAGATCCTGCGGGTGATCGATTCGCTGCAACTCACCGACAACTACAAAGTGGCCACCCCGGCCAACTGGCAGGACGGTGAAGAGGTGGTGATCGTGCCGTCGCTCAAAGACGAAGACGAGATCAAGCGGCGCTTCCCCAAAGGCTATCGTGCGGTGAAGCCGTACCTGCGCCTGACGCCGCAACCGAACAAGTGAATCAGTGAGATTGGCGGTGTAGCCACCACCGTCATCGCGAGCAGGCTCACTCCTACATTTGAAATGCGTTCCCCTGTGGGAGCGGGCTTGCTCGCGAAGGCGTCAGTAAAG
The DNA here is from genome assembly GCF_058798255.1 of Pseudomonas sp. GW823-FHT01D03. Classification (NCBI taxonomy): domain Bacteria; kingdom Pseudomonadati; phylum Pseudomonadota; class Gammaproteobacteria; order Pseudomonadales; family Pseudomonadaceae; genus Pseudomonas; species Pseudomonas sp. GW823-FHT01D03. The sequence goes on along the minus strand of NZ_JBXAKK010000001.1, from coordinate 5,807,477 downwards.
GCAACACAGAATTGAGAATTCAGAACCACAAAGCAGGGGATTTCAGGCCGTTTTCACGGCCTGTTTTTTTGCCCGCAACAAAGCAAATCGCATATCTCTTAAACGCATAACCAAATGAATAAATATGATTTATGGATATATAAATCAGCTGGTAAGGTCACTCCCATCGAAGCGAGATCGCAACCCGCGAATCGCCTGTAACACGCAAGGAATCGTCTGAATGCTGGTCGTCTCACTCGGTGGCAGTCCTAGCCAACGCTCCCGCTCAGGAGTGTTGCTCGAGCGCTCGCAACGCTGGTTGCAGGAGCAAGGCGTGGAAGTGGTGAGTTATCAGGTGCGGGACTTCCCGGCCGAAGACCTGCTCCACGCCCGCTTCGACAGCCCGAAGGTGCTCGACCTGCTGGCGCAGATTGAAAACGCCGATGGCTTGCTGATCGCCACGCCGGTGTACAAGGCCTCGTTTTCCGGTGCACTGAAGACCGTACTGGATCTGCTGCCCGAACGCGCCCTGAACCACAAGATTGTTCTGCCGATGGCCACGGGCGGCAGCATCGCCCACATGCTGGTGGTCGATTACGCGCTCAAGCCAGTGCTATCGGCGTTGAAGGCCCAGGAAATGCTTCAGGGCATTTTCGCCGAGGACAGCCAGATCGCTTACGGCGAAGGCAGTGCCCAGGCGCAACTGGCACCGGCATTGGAACAGCGTCTGTACGAAGCGCTGGATCAGTTTGTCAGTGCCATGGCCCGCCGGCCGAAACCGCTGGAGCCGGGCCTGTTGAATGAACGTTTATTGAGTGCTCGCTGGAGCATTTGAGCTTCACCCGAATTTGCTCCACTCACCTTACTCAGCCGCTAACGGCCAAGCAGGTGCAGCCAAAACCCAACTGCAAAAAGGAGAGCGCTATGCGCACTGTATTTTTGCGTCGTGGTCTGGTCGCTCTGTTTGCTGCGGCTGTGTCCTTCGGCGCCATTACTCAAGCTCAGGCCGAGACTCTACGGATCGGTTATCAAAAATACGGCACGCTGGTGCTGCTCAAGGCCAAAGGCACTCTGGAGAAGCGTCTGGCCGCACAAGGCGTGGACGTGCAATGGACTGAATTCCCCGGCGGCCCGCAGCTGCTCGAAGGCCTGAACGTCGGCTCGATCGATTTCGGCGTGACCGGCGAAACCCCACCGGTATTCGCTCAGGCTGCCGGCGCTGATCTGCTCTACGTCGCCTACGAACCGCCAGCGCCGAACAGCGAAGCGATCCTCGTACCGAAAGACTCGCCGATCAAATCGGTGGCGGATCTGAAGGGCAAGAAAGTCGCCCTGAACAAAGGCTCCAACGTGCACTACCTGCTGGTGCGCGCACTGGAAGACGCCGGTCTCAAATACTCCGATATCCAGACCGTATTCCTGCCGCCGGCCGATGCTCGCGCTGCGTTCGAGCGTGGCAGCGTCGATGCCTGGGTGATCTGGGATCCGTACCAGGCCGCTGCCGAGAAACAGCTGCAAGCGCACACCCTGCGTGACGGCAAAGGCATCGTCGACAACCATCAGTTCTACCTCGCGACCAAACCTTACGCGCAGAAAAATCCCGAGGTGATCAAGACCCTCGTCGAAGAAGTGCGCGCCGTCGGCGAGTGGTCCAAAGCCAATCCTGAAGACGTGACCCAACAGGTCGCGCCACTGCTCGGCCTGCCGGCGGACATCACCCTGACCTCGGTGAAACGCCAGGGCTACGGTGCGCTGTTCCTGACCCCGGAAGTGGTCGCCGCGCAACAGAAAATCGCCGACACCTTCTACCAGCTCAAGCTGATTCCCAAGCCGTTGAGCATCAAGGATGTGATCTGGACACCACCGGCCGCTGTGGCCCAAAGCTCGGTTACCCAAGCCCAGTAAATCGAATTCCCAAGGAGACCACTCCATGAGCCTCAACATCTTCTGGTTCCTGCCTACCCACGGTGACGGCCATTACCTTGGCACCGCCGAAGGCGCTCGCGCCGTTGACCACGGTTATCTGCAACAGGTCGCGCAAGCGGCGGATCGTCTGGGCTTTGGCGGCGTGCTGATTCCCACCGGCCGTTCCTGCGAAGACTCGTGGCTGGTCGCCGCGTCGCTGATTCCGGTGACCCAGCGTCTGAAATTCCTTGTCGCCCTGCGCCCCGGGATCATTTCCCCGACGGTGGCGGCGCGGCAGGCAGCGACGCTGGATCGTCTGTCCGGCGGTCGCGCGCTGTTCAACCTGGTGACCGGTGGCGACCCGGAAGAGTTGGCCGGTGATGGTCTGTTCCTCAACCACGAAGAGCGTTATCAGGCCTCGGTGGAGTTCACCCGGATCTGGCGTCGGGTGCTGGAAGGTGAAACCGTCGATTACGACGGCGAACACATCAGCGTGAAAGGCGCCAAGCTGCTTTATCCACCCATTCAGCAACCGCGTCCGCCGCTGTACTTCGGCGGCTCGTCGGAAGCGGCGCAGGATCTGGCCGCCGAACAGGTCGAGATGGTGCTGACCTGGGGCGAGCCGCCAGCGGCCGTCGCCGAGAAGATCGAGCAGGTGCGCGCCAAAGCCGCCAAACTCGGGCGTACCGTGCGCTTCGGCATTCGTCTGCATGTGATCGTGCGCGAAACCAACGCCGAAGCCTGGCAAGCGGCCGACCGGCTGATCTCGCATCTGGACGACGAAACCATTGCTCGCGCTCAAGCCTCGCTGGCGCGTTTCGATTCGGTCGGTCAACAACGCATGGCCGCGCTGCACGGCGGCAGTCGCGACAACCTCGAAGTCAGCCCCAACCTGTGGGCCGGCGTCGGCCTGGTGCGTGGCGGTGCGGGTACGGCGCTGGTCGGCGATGGCCCGACTGTGGCGGCGCGCGTGAAGGAGTACGCGGATCTGGGCATCGACACCTTCATCTTCTCCGGTTATCCACACCTAGAAGAGTCGTACCGCGTCGCTGAACTGCTGTTCCCGCACCTCGACATCGAGCGTCCGGAACTGCCAAAAAGTGCCGGTTATGTCAGCCCGTTCGGCGAGATGGTGGCCAACGACATTCTTCCCAAAGCCGCGTCGCAGAGCTGAGGCGCGCCATGAAGAAAATCATTCACAGCCTCGCGCCCTGGGCATTGCCGGTGCTGTTGCTGGCGGTGTGGCAGTTGTCGGTGTCGGCCGGCTGGTTGTCGACGCGGATCCTGCCGGCACCGGTGGCGGTGATCGAGGCCGGCGTCAGTCTGGTGCGCAGCGGCGAGATCTGGACGCATCTGGCAATCAGCGGCTGGCGCGCGGCGCTGGGCTTCACCATCGGCGGCAGCATCGGCCTGGTGCTGGGCTTCATCACCGGCCTGTCGAAATGGGGTGAACGCCTGCTCGACAGCTCGGTGCAAATGATCCGCAACGTGCCACACCTGGCGCTGATTCCGCTGGTAATCCTGTGGTTCGGCATCGACGAGTCGGCGAAGATTTTCCTGGTCGCATTGGGCACGTTGTTCCCGATCTACCTCAACACCTATCACGGCATCCGCAACGTCGATCCGGCGCTGGTGGAAATGGCGCGCAGTTACGGCCTGTCCGGTTTCAGCCTGTTCTGGCAAGTGATCCTGCCGGGTGCGTTGCCTTCGATTCTGGTCGGTGTGCGCTTTGCGCTGGGCTTCATGTGGCTGACGCTGATCGTTGCCGAAACCATCTCCGCCAGCTCCGGCATCGGCTATCTGGCGATGAATGCCCGGGAGTTTTTACAGACGGATGTGGTGGTGCTGGCGATCCTGCTTTACGCGGTACTCGGCAAACTTGCCGACCTCGCGGCCCGTGGACTTGAGCGTGTGTGGTTGCGCTGGCATCCGGCCTATCAGGTTGCCAAGGGAGGTGCGGCATGACCGCCCAACAACCTCCACGCTTGCTGCGCGGGATTCCGCTGGTGGTGCGCAACCTGCAGAAAACCTTTGGCGCGCGGCAGGTGTTGCGCGACATCGACCTGCACATTCCGGCGGGGCAATTCGTCGCCGTGGTCGGGCGCAGCGGATGCGGCAAGAGCACCTTCCTGCGCTTGCTCGCCGGCCTCGATCAACCGACTGGCGGCGACCTGCTGGCCGGTGCCGCACCGCTGAGCGATGCGCGGGAAGACACCCGGCTGATGTTCCAGGAAGCCCGGCTGCTGCCGTGGAAAAAGATCATCGACAACGTCGGCCTCGGCCTTAAAGGCAACTGGCGCCCGCAAGCACTGGAAGCGCTGGAAGCGGTGGGGCTGGCCGATCGCGCCAACGAGTGGCCGGCCGCCTTGTCCGGCGGGCAAAAGCAGCGTGTGGCGCTGGCCCGGGCGTTGATTCACCAGCCGCGCCTGTTGCTGCTCGACGAGCCGCTGGGTGCGCTGGATGCCCTGACCCGGATCGAGATGCAGCAACTGATCGAACGACTCTGGCAGCAACATGGCTTCACCGTGCTGCTGGTGACCCATGACGTCAGCGAAGCGGTGGCGATTGCCGACCGGGTGATTCTGATCGAGGACGGCGAAGTCGGTCTCGATCTGCAAGTGGAGTTGCCGCGTCCGCGAGTGCGCGGATCGCATCGACTGGCGGCGCTGGAAACCGAAGTGCTCAACCGTGTTCTGTCCCTGCCCGGCGAACCGCCGGAGCCGGAGCCTGTTTCACCACTGCCTACGCAATTGCGTTGGGCGCAATAACTCAAGTTCCATCCAACGACAGGAATCAAAGCCATGACTATCAAAGCCATCAACGTGCGCAACCAGTTCAAAGGCTCGATCAAGGAGATCGTTCTCGGCGACGTGCTGTCGGAAATCGACGTACAGACCGCTTCCGGCATCGTCACTTCAGTGATCACCACCCGCTCGGTCAAGGAGCTGGAACTGGCGGTGGGCAGCGAAGTGATCGCCTTCGTGAAATCCACCGAGGTGTCGATCGCCAAGTTGTAAGCCTGTGGAACAAAACAAACCCCGGAGGGCGTGAGCCCTTCGGGGTTTTTTGTGCCTGATCTGAAAACTGTGGCGCGGCCTTCGCGAGCAAGCCCGCTCCCACAGGGGATCGCGCTCCAAATGTGGGAGCGGGCTTGCTCGCGAAGAGGCCGGTGAACTCGCTAGAGAACTCTTTTGGGTAGATACGGCGGCAGATATAGCCCGATATAGGCATCAAACACCCGCATCCCTTCCTCGGCCATGCGCGGCGTGATTTGCCCGTGCTGCTGCACCGAACGCGCATACACGCGGTCGCCCAGTTCCATCGCCAGCGCGAACACGTCGACATCGCTTGGCAGTCGCGGCAACTCGAAGTGATGGTCGAACAGCTTGTGCATCAGGTCGCCGAGTTCGATGTCGTGCTGGCGGTCAGCCTGGGTCACTTCGGTCAGGCCGTGCTGGGCGAGGATCAACTGGCGGGCCGCCGCGTCTTCGTCGTAGATCTCCAGCATCCGCTCTTCGACCAGCCGCGACAGGTCACGCCAGTCGCGCAGGGAGTCGTGGTCGATCGGCGCTTGCAGGCAGGCGCGAAACGCCGCATGCACGTCGGCGGTCAGCGCTTCGAGCAGCGCCGGCACGCTGGCGAAGAAGTGGTACACGGAGGAGGGTGGAATCTGCGCGCGTTCGGCGACGCTGTAGATCGACAGACTGGCCACACCCTCGGCGGCCAGCAGCGTACGCGCGGCGTCGAGTATCGAGTCGATGCGCGCTTGGCTGCGGGCACGGGGTTTGCGGACGGGGGCGGGACGCGTCATGAAAGTCTCCTGCGGGGCAGCGGGCATTGTACGAGCCGAGCCGTGTGTTGTCTGCCAGGACGCCTTCGGGAGCAAGCCCCCTCCCACAGTTGATCTTCTGCGTACAAAAGATCCCCATTCGCTGAGATCCCCTGTGGGAGGGAGCTTGCTCCCGAACCGCCGCAGGCGGCCATTCAGATCAAAATCGGGCCATAAAAAAACGCCGCGGGCTACGACAGCCAACGGCGTTTTATCTGATCGCAATCCGCTTAAACGGTATGCAGATACCAGTTGTACTCAAGGTCGGAGATGGAGTGTTCGAACTCCTCCAGCTCGCTTTCCTTGCAGGCGACGAAGATATCGATGTATTTCGGATCGATGTACTTGGCCATCACCTCGCTGTCGTCCAGCTCGCGCAGGGCATCGCGCAAGTTGTTCGGCAGGCTTTGTTCGTTCTGCTCGTAGCTGTTGCCTTCGACCGGAGCGCCAGGTTCGATCTTGTTCACCAGACCGTGATGCACACCGGCCAGGACCGAAGCCATCAGCAGGTACGGGTTGGCGTCGGCGCCCGCTACGCGGTGTTCGATACGCACGGCATCGGCAGAGCCGGTCGGTACGCGGATCGCCACGGTGCGGTTGTCCAGGCCCCAGCACGGCGAGTTCGGTACATAGAACTGCGCGCCGAAGCGACGGTACGAGTTGACGTTCGGGCAGAGGAAAGCCATCTGCGCCGGCAGGGTCTCGAGCACACCGCCGATCGCGTGACGCAGCGCGGCGTTCTGCTCGGGATCCTCGCTGGCAAAGATATTCTTGCCGGCTTTGTCCAGGATCGAAATGTGTACGTGCAAACCGTTGCCTGCCTGGCCCGGATACGGCTTGGCCATGAAGGTGGTGTCCATTTCATGGTCGTAGGCGATGTTCTTGATCAGACGCTTGAGCAATACCGCGTAGTCGCAGGCCTTGATCGGGTCGGCGACGTGGTGCAGGTTCACTTCGAACTGCGCCGGGGCACTTTCCTTGACGATGGCGTCGGCCGGGATGCCTTGCTCTTTGGCGCCTTCCAGAATGTCCTGGAGGCAGTCGACGTATTCGTCGAGGTCGTCGATCAGGTAGACCTGAGTCGAGTGCGGGCGTTTGCCGGAGATCGGCGAGCGTGGCGGCTGTGGACGACCGTTCACGTTTTCCTGGTCGATCAGGTAGAACTCCAGCTCGAAGGCTGCGCAGATGGTCAGGCCCAGCTCGTCAAACTTTGCAACAACTTGACGGAGCACTTCGCGCGGATCGGCGAAGAACGGGTCACCTTCGAGTTCGTGCATGGTCATCAACAGTTGCGCGGTAGGGCGCTTCTGCCATGGCTCGTTGCACAGGGTATCGGGGATTGGATAGCAGATCCGGTCGGCGTCGCCGATGTCCAGACCCAGGCCGGTGCTTTCCACCGTAGAACCATTGATATCCAGAGCAAATAGAGAGGCCGGCAGGTTGATGCCTTTCTCGTAAACCTTGTGGAGGCTGGTGCGTTCGATGCGCTTGCCGCGCACCACACCATTCATATCCGCAATCAGAAGGTCAACGTACAGAACCTCAGGATGTTCCTTAAGGAACGCGTTCGCTTCGTTAAGCTGAACGGCACGCGGGGGTACCGACATGATGCAACACCTTTGTTGTTAAAAATATCAATCATTGATCTTTTCTGGTTTCAGTCAACCCGAACGGCCTGCCGAAGTCAAGCGAGGCCTTTTTTGCCCTAAAAAAGCGCTGCAAGGGCATTTATGGGGCACTTTGGGGCGGTTTTTTGTCGTTGAAACACTTGGCACCCGCGGGCTTGAGCAGGCCGTGTTGTATTTTTTACGGGGGTGTTGTGTAAAAAAATGAACAAGGCTAAGCTCCGACCAAACCCATAACAGCAATAATACCGGGGTGCTTCATGTCTCGCCTGCCGTTAATCGGCATCACCGACTGCTCGCAACAGTCCGGTCTGCATGCTCATCACATCAGTGGCGACAAATCCGTCCGTAGCGTAGCCAGCATGGTTCGCGGTCTGTTGACGATGTTCTCGGCGACAATAGCCAGAACGCCAGCGTCCGTTATTCTGGACGTACGGCAAAGCACTCTGTTTATGGCGTCCTCTTCCAATATAGATCTCTTTGAGTCCCAAAGCCTGTGCCGCTCCCCGAGCCGTGCTCATGATTCTGCACGCCTTGAATGTGCACAGGAAATGCAACGCCAGCGTAAAGGGCAGGTAAGCTCCTCTTTCATTGTCTATGCGCGGTGCCGGGCGTAAGCCGGCACTGCGCGCAAGCAAGCCCCCCTTTAACGCGACGCCAAGGCGTCAAACTTTGCCTGACACGATGTCAGGAGACTCAGCCCAGAGGCATTTATGAGTAACAACCTCGACCAGCTCACCGATTGGTTGAAAGACCACAAGATCACAGAAGTCGAATGCATGATCGGCGACTTGACCGGTATCACCCGGGGCAAGATCTCGCCGACCAACAAGTTCATCGCCGAAAAGGGCATGCGCCTGCCGGAAAGCGTGCTGTTGCAGACCGTGACCGGCGACTACGTCGAAGACGACATCTATTACGAACTGCTCGACCCGGCCGACATCGACATGATCTGCCGCCCCGACCAGAACGCCGTGTACCTGGTGCCATGGGCCATCGAGCCGACTGCCCAGGTGATCCACGACACCTACGACAAGCAAGGCAACCCGATCGAGCTGTCGCCGCGCAACGTCCTCAAGAAAGTCCTCAAGCTCTATTCCGACAAGGGCTGGCAGCCGATCGTGGCACCGGAGATGGAGTTCTACCTGACCAAGCGCAGTGACGACCCCGACTATCCGTTGCAGCCGCCGATCGGCCGTTCGGGCCGTCCGGAAATCGGGCGTCAGTCGTTCTCGATCGAAGCGGCGAACGAATTCGACCCGCTGTTCGAAGACGTCTACGACTGGTGCGAACTGCAGGAGCTGGACCTCGACACGCTGATCCACGAAGACGGCACGGCGCAGATGGAAATCAACTTCCGTCACGGTGACGCACTGTCTCTGGCCGACCAGATTCTGGTGTTCAAACGCACCATGCGCGAAGCCGCGCTCAAGCATGACGTGGCCGCAACCTTTATGGCCAAGCCGATGACCGGTGAGCCGGGCAGTGCGATGCACTTGCACCAGAGCATCATCGACATCGAGACCGGCAAGAACGTGTTCTCCAATGAAGACGGGACCATGAGCCAGCTGTTCCTGCACCACATCGGTGGCCTGCAGAAGCTCATTCCGGAATTGCTCCCGCTGTTCGCGCCGAACGTCAACTCGTTCCGCCGCTTCCTGCCGGACACCTCGGCGCCGGTGAACGTGGAGTGGGGCGAAGAGAACCGCACCGTGGGCCTGCGCGTACCGGATGCTGGCCCGCAGAACCGCCGCGTGGAAAACCGTCTGCCGGGCGCCGACGCCAACCCGTACCTGGCGATTGCCGCGAGCCTGCTCTGCGGCTACATCGGCATGGTCGAGGGCCTTAACCCGAGCGCGCCAGTGGTCGGACGTGGCTATGAACGCCGCAACCTGCGTCTGCCGCTGACCATCGAAGACGCGCTGGAGCGTATGGAAAACAGCGCGACCATCGAGAAATACCTGGGCAAGACCTTCATCACCGGCTACGTCGCGGTCAAGCGAGCCGAGCATGAAAACTTCAAGCGCGTGATCAGTTCCTGGGAGCGTGAGTACCTGCTCTTCGCCGTCTGATACGCCGGGCGCGGCTGGCAGCCGCCGCGCCTTCACCGATAACAAGGAGAATTGGCATGACCAGCAACAACCCGCAAACCCGTGAGTGGCAAGCCCTGAGCAGCGATCACCACCTGGCCCCGTTCAGCGACTTCAAGCAGCTGAAAGAGAAGGGTCCACGGATCATCACCAACGCCAAGGGCGTGTACCTGTGGGACAGCGAGGGCAACAAGATCCTCGATGGCATGGCGGGTCTGTGGTGCGTGGCGATCGGTTATGGCCGCGATGAACTGGCCGACGCCGCTGCGAAGCAGATGCGCGAACTGCCTTACTACAACCTGTTCTTCCAGACCGCGCACCCGCCGGCACTGGAACTGGCCAAGGCCATCGCCGACGTCGCGCCTGAGGGCATGAATCACGTGTTCTTCACCGGTTCCGGCTCCGAAGGCAACGACACCATGCTGCGCATGGTTCGCCATTACTGGGCGATCAAGGGCCAGCCGAACAAGAAAGTCATCATCAGCCGCAAGAACGGCTATCACGGTTCCACCGTGGCCGGCGCGAGCCTGGGTGGCATGACGTATATGCACGAACAGGGCGACTTGCCGATCCCGGGCATCGTCCATATCGCGCAGCCGTACTGGTTTGCCGAGGGCGGCGACATGTCGCCGGAAGAGTTCGGCATCTGGGCGGCCAATCAGCTGGAAGAGAAGATTCTTGAAGTCGGCGTCGACAACGTCGGTGCGTTCATTGCCGAGCCGATCCAGGGCGCCGGCGGCGTGATCATTCCGCCGGACAGCTACTGGCCGCGCATCAAGGAAATCCTCGCCAAGTACGACATCCTGTTCGTGGCGGACGAAGTGATCTGCGGTTTCGGCCGTACCGGCCAGTGGTTCGGTTCGGATTTCTACGACCTGAAGCCGGACATGATGACCATCGCCAAAGGCCTGACCTCCGGCTATATCCCGATGGGTGGCCTGATCGTTCGCGACGAAGTGGTGAAGGTGCTCAACGAAGGCGGCGACTTCAACCACGGCTTCACCTACTCCGGGCACCCGGTGGCGGCGGCGGTGGGTCTGGAAAACATCCGGATTCTGCGCGACGAGAAAATTATCGAGAACGCGCACAACGAAACGGCACCGTATTTGCAGAAACGTCTGCGCGAACTCAACGATCATCCGTTGGTGGGCGAAGTACGCGGGGTCGGTTTGCTGGGGGCGATCGAACTGGTGCAGGACAAGGCCACTCGCAAGCGTTACGAAGGCCGGGGCGTGGGCATGATCTGCCGGCAGTTCTGCTTCGATAACGGCCTGATCATGCGCGCCGTGGGCGACACCATGATCATTGCGCCGCCGCTGGTGATCAACAAGGCAGAAATCGATGAGCTGGTGACCAAGGCGCGCAAGTGTCTGGACCTCACCCTCAGTGCGTTGCAGGCCTAAGTGCTAGGCTTCGAGCGGGGGAGCTGCGGCGCTCGCGCTCGAAGGTGTCAGAAAGGTTGGCCTTTTCTTGAAAGACCGCCTCCGATCTTGCCAGACTAGCCGCGGTTCCAGTTGTCCGGGTTCGGCCGCTGAACAAAGTGGTTCAAAAAAGAAAAATTTGGAGCATGACGCATGAAGGCATTAGGTAAAAAGCTCGCTGGCAAGACTCTTTTCGCGCTGTCCGTAGCGGGCATGATGGCGGGCGCGGTTCAGGCGGACGACAAGGTACTGCACGTCTACAACTGGTCCGACTACATTGCGCCGGACACGGTCGCCAACTTCGAGAAGGCCACCGGGATCAAAGTCGTCTACGACGTATTCGACAGCAACGAAACCCTGGAAGCCAAGCTGCTGGCCGGTAAATCCGGTTACGACATTGTGGTGCCTTCCAACAACTTCCTCGCCAAGCAGATCAAGGCCGGTGTTTACCAGGAGCTGGACAAGTCCAAGCTGCCGAACTGGAAGAACCTCGACGAAGACCTGCTCAAGGCCGTTGGCGATGCCAGCGACCAGGGCAACAAGCACGCATTCCCGTACATGTGGGGCTCCATCGGGATCGGCTACAACCCGGCGAAGGTCAAGGCTGCGCTGGGCATCGACAAGATCGATTCCTGGGACATCGTGTTCAAGCCCGAGAACATCGAGAAGCTGAAAAGCTGCGGCGTAAGCTTCCTCGACGCCCCGACCGAAATGATTCCGGCGGCGCTGCACTATCTGGGCAAGCCGACCAACAGCAAGGACAAGGCTGACCTGAAGGCTGCCGAAGACCTGTTCCTGAAGATTCGTCCTTCGGTTGCCTATTTCCATTCCTCCAAGTACATCTCGGACCTGGCCAACGGCAACATCTGCGTCGCCGTCGGTTACTCGGGTGACCTGGAACAATCCAAGACCCGCGCCCAGGAAGCCGGTGACAAGGTCAAGCTGGCCTACACCATTCCAAAAGAAGGCGCTGGCACGTTCTACGACATGGTCGCCATTCCCAAGGATGCCGAAAACGTCGAAGCCGCTTACAAATTCATGAACTACCTGCTTGAGCCAGAAGTGATGGCCGGGATCACCAACGCCGTACGCTTCCCGAATGGCAACAAGGCTGCCACGCCGCTGGTGGACAAAGACATCACCAGCGATCCGAGCATCTATCCGTCGGCTGAAGTGAAGAAACAGCTCTACGCGATCAGCGATCTGGATGCCGCCACCCTGCGCCTGATCACCCGCAGCTGGACCAAGATCAAATCCGGTAAATAAGCCGGTTTGACGCAGCAACCGCTGGCCGTCGTCCCCGCGAGGGCGGCCAGCGGGATAATTAAATGACAGAAAGTTTTGCTGGAACGGTTTTTCGAGGGTAAGTTGCGCGCCGGTTTGATTGCCGGGCAGCCACGGCTGTCATGTAACGCGGGGCAACTTGGGCCCAACTAATTTAGAGGACCTGCACTTGCCTATTTTTTCTTCTTTGCGCAAAGCCCTGCTGGCCACTGCCGGCCTGACGATCGCTGTTGGAGCCCAGGCCGCCGGTACGGTGCATATTTATAACTGGTCGGATTACATCGGCGAGACCACTTTGGCCGACTTCGAGAAAGCCACCGGGATCAAGCCGGTGTACGACGTGTTCGACTCCAACGAAACCCTGGAAGGCAAACTGTTGGCCGGCCGTACCGGTTACGACGTGGTCGTGCCGTCGAACCACTTCCTCGGCAAACAGATCAAGGCGGGCGCGTTCCAGAAGCTCGACCGGTCGCAGCTGCCGAACTACTCGAATCTCGATCCGGTGCTGCTCAAGCGTCTGGAGCAGAACGACCCGGGCAACCAGTACGCCGTGCCGTACCTGTGGGGCACCAACGGCATCGGCTACAACGTCGACAAGGTCAAGGCCGCGCTCGGTGTCGACAAGATCGACTCCTGGAGCGTGCTGTTCGAACCGGAGAACATCAAGAAGCTGCACAGCTGTGGTGTCGCGTTCCTCGACTCGGCCGATGAAATGATGCCGACCGTGCTCAACTACATGGGCCTGAACGCCAACAGCACCAATCCGAAGGACTACGCCAAGGCCACCGACAAACTGCTGGCCGTGCGTCCTTACGTGACCTATTTCCACTCGTCGAAATACATCGGTGATCTGGCCAACGGCGACATCTGCGTGGCCATCGGTTTCTCCGGCGACATCTTCCAGGCGAAGAACCGTGCCGAAGAAGCCAAGAAGGGCGTGAACATCGCCTACTCGATTCCGAAAGAGGGCGGTGCGCTGTGGTTCGACATGCTGGCGATTCCGAAGGACTCGTCCAACGTCAAGGAAGCCCACGCCTTCATCAACTATTTGCTGAAACCTGAGGTGATCGCCCAGGTCAGTGATTACGTCGGTTACGCCAACCCCAACCCGGGGTCGGACAAGCTGATGGAACAGTCCATCCGCACCGATGAAGCGGTTTATCCACCGCAAGCAGTCCTCGACAAGACCTACGTGTCGGTCGAGTTGCCACCCAATATTCAGCGTTTGATGACCCGTAGCTGGACCAAGGTCAAGTCGGGCAAGTAAGGCACAAACTATCCTGGGTTCGTCCGCATGGGGCGAACTGCACTGTTTTTTTCTGGGAGTTTCGTAAATGGCAGTTGCCTCCGGCGCCTATAAGAAAGCCCTCGAGGGCGACCAGACACCCAAGCAGGTGTTGGTCAAAATCGACCGGGTCACGAAGAAGTTCGACGAGACGATTGCCGTGGACGATGTGTCCCTGGAAATCAAGAAAGGCGAGATCTTCGCCTTGCTCGGCGGTTCGGGATCGGGCAAATCCACGCTGCTGCGGATGCTGGCAGGGTTCGAACGGCCCACGGAGGGGCGCATTTTCCTCGACGGCGTCGATATCACCGACATGCCGCCGTACGAGCGACCGATCAACATGATGTTCCAGTCGTACGCCTTGTTCCCGCACATGACCGTGGCGCAGAACATCGCCTTCGGCCTCAAGCAGGACAAGATCCCCAACGCCGAGATCGATGCGCGCGTGGCCGAGATGCTCAAGCTGGTGCAGATGAGCCAGTACGCCAAGCGCAAGCCGCATCAACTGTCCGGCGGTCAGCGGCAGCGGGTGGCACTGGCGCGCTCGCTGGCCAAGCGGCCGAAACTGCTGCTGCTCGACGAGCCGATGGGCGCTCTGGACAAGAAACTGCGTTCGCAGATGCAACTGGAGCTGGTAGAGATCATCGAGCGCGTCGGCGTGACCTGCGTGATGGTGACCCACGACCAGGAAGAGGCCATGACCATGGCCGAGCGCATCGCGATCATGCACCTGGGCTGGATCGCCCAGATCGGCAGCCCGATCGACATCTACGAAACCCCGACCAGCCGTCTGGTCTGCGAATTCATCGGCAACGTGAACATCTTCGAAGGCGAAGTGATCGACGACGCCGAAGGCCACGCGACCATCACTTGCAAAGACCTCGACCGGCAGATCTACGTCGGCCACGGCATCAGCACTTCGGTACAGGACAAATCGGTGACCTACGCGATTCGTCCGGAGAAGCTGCTGGTCACCGCCGAAATGCCGACCTGCGAATACAACTGGTCGAGCGGCAAGGTGCATGACATCGCCTACCTCGGCGGTCACTCGGTGTTCTACGTCGAATTGCCGAGCGGCAAACTGGTGCAGTCGTTTGTCGCCAACGCCGAACGCCGTGGTGCGCGTCCGACTTGGGGCGATCAGGTTTACGTGTGGTGGGAAGACGACAGCGGCGTGGTACTTCGCTCATGAACATGCGCAAGTTCAAACGACGGCTCAACCGAATAATTCCCAATGGCCGGCAACTGGTCATCGGGGTTCCGTTCATCTGGCTGTTCCTGTTCTTCATGCTGCCGTTCTTCATCGTCCTGAAGATCAGCTTCGCTGAAGCCGACGTGGCCATCCCGCCGTACACCGAGATCTACACCTACGCCGAACAGAAGCTGCAATTGCTGCTGAACCTCGGTAACTACGCGATGCTCGGCGATGACGAGTTGTACATCGCCGCCTATCTCGGCTCGTTGAAGATGGCGTTCTTCAGCACGCTGCTGTGCCTGCTGATCGGTTACCCGATGGCCTACGCCATCGCCAGCGCGCGCAAAGAGCTGCAGACGGTGCTGGTGCTGCTGATCATGATGCCGACCTGGACCGCGATCCTGATCCGCGTTTACGCGTGGATGGGCATCCTCAGCAACAACGGCCTGCTCAACGGCTTCCTGATGAGCATGGGCCTGATCGACGAGCCGCTGCAGATTCTCAACACCAACCTCGCGGTTTACATCGGCGTGGTCTATTCGTATCTGCCGTTCATGATCCTGCCGCTGTACGCCAACCTGGTGAAACACGATCAGAGCCTGCTGGAAGCGGCTTCCGACCTCGGTTCGAGCACCTTCAACAGCTTCTGGAAAATCACTATTCCACTGTCCAAGAACGGGATCATTGCCGGCTGCATGCTGGTGTTCATCCCGGTGGTCGGCGAGTTCGTGATCCCGGAACTGCTTGGTGGCCCGGAAACCCTGATGATCGGTAAAGTGCTCTGGCAAGAGTTCTTCAACAACCGTGACTGGCCAGTGGCGTCTGCGCTGGCGGTGGTGATGCTGGCGATCCTGATTGTGCCGATCATCCTGTTCAACCGCAGTCAGGCCAAGGAAATGGAGGGCAAAGAATGAAGAACTTCCGTTTCTCCAGCCTGATGCTGGTACTGGGTCTGTTGTTCATTTACGCGCCGATGCTGATCCTGGTGATCTACTCGTTCAACGCCTCGAAACTGGTGACGGTGTGGGGCGGCTGGTCGATCAAGTGGTACGTCGGCTTGCTCGACAACACCCAACTGATGGGCTCGGTGCTGCGCTCGCTGGAAATCGCCTGCTACACCGCGGTTGCCGCAGTGGCGCTGGGTACGCTGGCAGCGTTTGTGCTGACCCGCATCACCCACTTCAAGGGCCGCACGCTGTTCGGTGGCCTGGT
Source organism: Pseudomonas sp. GW823-FHT01D03 (assembly GCF_058798255.1). Taxonomy (NCBI): domain Bacteria; kingdom Pseudomonadati; phylum Pseudomonadota; class Gammaproteobacteria; order Pseudomonadales; family Pseudomonadaceae; genus Pseudomonas; species Pseudomonas sp. GW823-FHT01D03. The sequence goes on along the minus strand of NZ_JBXAKK010000001.1, from coordinate 5,791,652 downwards.
CACCGCGCCGCTGGTGATGCCGGAAGTGATCACCGGTCTGTCGCTGTTGCTGCTGTTCGTGGCGATGGCGCAGATGATCGGCTGGCCGCAGGAACGTGGCATCGTCACCATCTGGATCGCCCACACCACGTTCTGCGCGGCGTATGTGGCGGTGGTGGTGTCGGCGCGTCTGCGTGAGCTGGACCTGTCGATCGAAGAGGCCGCCATGGATCTCGGCGCACGGCCATGGAAGGTGTTCTTCCTGATCACCATCCCGATGATCGCGCCGTCGCTGGCCGCAGGCGGCATGATGTCGTTCGCCCTGTCGCTGGATGACCTGGTGCTGGCGAGCTTCGTTTCCGGCCCGGGTTCGACCACCCTGCCGATGGAAGTGTTCTCGGCGGTGCGTCTGGGCGTGAAGCCGGAGATCAACGCCGTGGCCAGTCTGATCCTGCTGGCGGTATCGCTGGTGACGTTCCTGGTGTGGTTCTTCAGCCGCCGTGCCGAAGAAGCGCGCAAGAAAGCCATCCAGCAAGCCATCGAAGAAGGCGCCGCCGATTCGTGGAAGCAACCGGACGTCCGCCGGGCGCCTGCACCGGAAGCGGCTTAAAGCAAACTCGGGTTGGCCCCTTTATCAAGGCCAACCCAAATCCACTGTGGGAGCGGGCTTGCTCGCGAAGAGGGCGTGTCAGTCGACTGAAATGTTGGCTGACCCACCGCATTCGCGAGCAAGCCCGCTCCCACATTGGGTATTAGGTAGTCCAGGGAGATTGGCGGATGACCTCAACAAAGTTCAGCGGTTTGAACCCCGGCTCCTGATCCACCAGCACATCGGTCTTCACGTTGCCAAACGTGGTCTGCGGACGATGGCGCAAGCCGTCGGCAAACGCGCAGATGATGCATTCCTTGAAACCTTCCCCGCGTGGATGCGCATGCACCACCGCCTCGCGCTGGGTGTTGCTGAACGCCGCGTAATCCATGCCCAACACATCCATCTCGACACCCGCCGTCACCAGCGCCACGGTCGGACGCAGATGCTTAGGCACCCCCGGTGTGGTGTGCAGGGCAATCGACAGCCAGACCTGTTCGATGTCGTCATCACTCAGTCCGTACGGCTTGAGAAATGCCGCAGCCGCGTTGGCGCCATCCACTTCGAAACGCTCGTCGGCACTGCGATAACCTTCGACCAGCCCGAGGTCGTGGAACATCGCGCCGACATACAGCAGCTCCGGGTTGTAGGTCAGTTGCTGGCGCTCGCCGCTCAACGCACCGAACAGAAACACCCGGCGCGAGTGGTGGTAGAGCAGGTCGGTTTCGATGTCGCGAATGTATTCGGTGGTGGCCCGGGCGAGGGCGCTGTCGGGGATCTTGATGCCGGCAATGGTCGTGCTCATGAAGGTATCCTCATCGAAAACGCCGTCGTGGCGCTGATGGACGAAGTCTGTTCCCCAAGGCACTAAACGGACAATCAACGCATGGCTGCGATCCTTGCCAATCGACCTGCAAATCGTGCCAACTCACCTTGCACGGCAGAGTGCAGTCCAATTGTGGCGAGGGAGCTTGTCGAATCGTCGCACCGTCCCGCTCGGCTGCGCAGCAGTCGTAAATCCGGTGTCCGCGTATTGACTGACATAATCCGGTTGAATGGAATTGGGGCCGCTTCGCAGCCCAGCGGGAGCAAGCTCCCTCGCCACAATGATTGCCTGGAGGCTTATGACGTATCAGTGCGGGTTTCGCGATGCACAGCACATGCGCAGTGTGTTCAATCGGCGGTTGGGGGTGACGCCGCAGCAGTTTCGGCTGAATTTTGCGTTGATGCTCTGAGAGATGTGTTGAGTTGGCGGGCCCCATCGCGAGCAGGCTCACTCCTACAATTGGAATGCGTTCCCCTGTAGGAGTGAGCCTGCTCGCGATAGGGCCCGTCCGGCTAACCGAGAACTATTGCGCAGCACGCGCCGGCAACAGCTTCAACGTACTGCGCGTATTGGCCGTCACCTCTTCCTCGCTGAAGTGCGCCTGCACGTACATCCCCTCAACGTACTCTTCGGCCTGATCGTCATAGTGGCTGTCGAACGGCACGCCGCTCTGGCCGACCGGGTTGATGGTCAAACTGTGCGCCGGGTCGGCGAAGTCCACCAGACGCCGCGTCGAAGGCCCATAAGTCACCGGCCATGGCGCCGGGCCGAGCTTGGCCGAGAGATTGTTCGGCACTTCATGACTGCCCGGCGCAGCGAACGGCCCGACATTGACGATGCGGTCCAGCGGCTTCTGTTGTCCCAGCGGATGGCCATGAGTCAGGGTGTGTGCCGTGCCCCAATGCCAGTCCGACGGATTGTCGCCGAGGGTTTGTCTCAGGTGCGCCATGCTCGCCTGCCACGCTGCTTTGACGATGTCGGCGCGGGTTTCCTTGTTCGGCGTCTTGCGGTTGTCCCACCACGGTGAATCGGCGTTCGCCGCCAGGCGCGGCAGGGCCGCGTCGATCACCCGGGTCGAGAGCAGCGTTTCGAAGAAGTCGTTGCCCAGCTCATCGCGCATCGCCGCATCGGCGAGGTCGTAGAGGAACTGGTTGAACAGCGTGGCGCTGACCGAGTCCAGTGGATAGTCGCCCGGCCACTGCGCCAATTGCTCGACCAGTTTCAGTTGCGCCGGATCACTCACCACTTCACGCAACACCGGCAGCAACGGCGCCAGGGTGCGCGGGCCGTAGGCGGTAGTGGTGCCCAGTTGCAGTTTCTGGTTGGCTTCGTTGCTCCATTTCACGCTCTTGTCGCTGAGCTGGCGGTTGAGCTGCTGACCGCGATCGGCGAGGTTGTAGTAACCGGGGATCTCCATCCCGGTCGGCGACAGCGGCTGGAAGTTGGCCGAGACGATGTAGCCGCGCGCCGGGTTTTCTTCCTGCGGGTTGGCGCTGAACGGGTAGTAGCCGTCCTTGTCCGCCTGATTGCCGCTGCCATCGAGAATGAACTCCGGCTTCACCCCGGCCGGGCGTTTCGGCAGCAGCGCCGAGGCCCACCAGGCGATGTCGCCCTTGGCGTTGGCATAGACGATGTTCAGCCCCGGCGCCTGCACTTTGGCCGCTGCCGCACGGGCCTTGGCCAGGGTGTCGGCACGGTTGAGCTGGTAGAAACCATCGAGGATCGGGTTCGGCGTTTCGAGGAACGCCCACCACATGGCGATCGGTGTTTTACCGGCAGCAGTGCCGAGGGCGTCGTTGACGATCGGGCCGTGGGGCGACTGGCGCAAGGTCAGCGTCACCGGTGCCTGGCCCTTTACCGCGATCTGCTGCTCGGTGCTCACCAGATCGGTCCACTGGCCGTGGTACCAGACTTGATTCGGATTATCCGGGTTGACCTTCTCGGCGATCAGATCCAGATCGTCGTTCTGGAACATGGTCAGGCTCCAGCCGAAATCGAGGTTGTGGCCGAGGAACGCGAACGGCACCAGCGCCTGATGATGGCCGTAGAGCTCAAAGCCCGGTGCCGACAGTTGCGCCTCGTACCACACCGACGGCACCGAGAAGCGAATGTGCGGGTCACCGGCCAGCAGCGGTTTGCCGCTCTGGCTGCGGCTGCCGGCAATCACCCAGGCGTTGCTGCCTTCGAATTGCGGCAGGCCGTTTTCAATCAGCGCCTGCTCGCTGAGGCGGGCGAGGGCGTTGAGGTCTTGCCAGTCGCCGGCAGCGAGGGCCGGCGTCGGATGAGCGCGATCTTTGGCGAGCACGCCCTTGGGCTGCCAGTCGAGGTCGAAGACGTTGAGGTAATCGGCGCCGAGTTGATCGCGCACGTAGGTCAGCAACGGCTCGGTGCGAAACGCGGCGGCAAAGCTGTAGGCCATGTAACCGGCAACGCTGATGCTGTCTTCGGCGGTGAACGGCCGCTTGGGGATGCCCAGCACGTCGAACTCGACCGGCGCGGCGTGGCTGTCCTGATATTGGTTGATACCATCCAGATAGGCTTGCAGGGCCTTCCACGCGGGTGACTGCTTATCGAGACTGGCGACATAACTGGCAGCGCGTTCACGGATGCGCAGGCTGCGGAACAGTTTGTCGGTGTCGAGCAGCTTCGGCCCGAGCACTTCGGCCAGTTCGCCACGGGCGAGGCGGCGCATGGCTTCCATCTGGAACAGTCGGTCTTGGGCATGCACGTAGCCGAGGGCGCGATACAGGTCGGTTTCGTTTTCGGCACGAATATGCGGCACCCCGCGTTCGTCGTAACGCACGGTCACCGAACCTTGCAGATTGCGCAGCTCCACCTGGCCCTGACGCGTCGGTTGCTTGCTATAAACGTACCCGCCGATGCCGGCGAGCAGGACAACGATGAGCAAGGCAAGAACGGTGAACACGCGTTTCATGGTGACTCCTTGTGCATGCGGGATTGCCGCCCGTCGGGCTGCAAACAATTAGCACAGACCTTCCGTGCCGTGCATCGCTGTCCTCGAAAAGTCCGGAATGCCTTACTGCGCCAGCACCGGCCACGGGCAATAACAACCGACCGCCAGGGTGTGCGTGGCGCTGACCGGGCGATCTTCGGTCAGGGCATTGAGGATCGGTTCGATAAAACTGTTGCTGGAGTTGCAGGTCAGCCCTTCACTGTACGGCCCGAAGTACGCCAGTTTGCCGCTGCGATCCCAGATCGCCACGGCGGGGCTGGCCGGTACCTGCTCGGAACCGGGCAACACCGCAATGGTTTTCAGATTGCTCAGGGTGGCGGGCAACTGGCCGTGGCTGCCGCCACGCTGCACCGCAAAGAACTCCACACCGCGCGCGCCGAACTGCTCGACCATTTCCGTCAGGTGCTGTTGATTGCCGACGTTGCACGGGCAGGCCGGGTCCCAGAAATGCACGAGACGGATTTTTCCGGGGCCGGCCAACTCTTCCGGCAGACGCAACGGATCCCCGGAAAACACGGCGGTGTGCTGACTGAACGCGCGCAGATAGCGCCCTTGAAACCAGTCGTACGCCGCCCACAGCACCCCGGCACACACAAGCGCGAGCAGGCTGGCAAACAGTGCGGTGCGGTAGGGCGAGCGCATGGTTTTTCGATCCTCGAAGGGGGGCTAGCTTGCCATGCTTGCCGCAACAGATGAATATCGCAGGCCGATAAAGTCTGTTTACCGCTTTGGAATACCCGCATGCCTGACACTTTCGATGCCGATCATTTACGCGCCAGCCTCAAGCCTTTGGCCCAGTGGCAGCCGTTGTCGGACGAGGCCAAGGCGTATCAGCGGTTCTATCAGACCGACTTCCCCGAACGCGATGTCTGGCGCGGCATGGGCCGGTTCGAAGTCGATGGCTATGAACTGGTCAGCCATTGCTGGTGGCCGGAAAAGGTCAAGGGCACGCTGTTTCTGCTGCACGGTTTTTACGATCACACCGGGCTGTATCGGCATGTGATCGAGTGGGCGCTGGATCAGGATTTTGCCGTCATCGCCTGCGATTTGCCGGGGCATGGCCTGTCGAGCGGAGCGCGGGCGAGCATCCGCGACTTCTCCGAATATCAGGACGCCTTGCAGGCGTTGTTCGCTGAAGCCAGTTCGATTGCCCTGCCGCAGCCCTGGCACCTGTGCGGGCAAAGCACTGGCGGCGCGATTGTCGTCGATCATGTGCTTAATCATGGCGAGAACAGTCCGGCGCAGGGCCAGCTGATTCTGCTGGCGCCGCTGGTGCGTCCGCGTGCCTGGGGTTGGTCGCAGCTCAGTTATTATTTGCTGAGGCCTTTCGTGCGGGGCGTCACCCGGCGCTTCAGCGAGAACTCCAACGACCCCGATTTCCTGCCGTTTCTGCAAGCTGATCCGTTACAGCCCAAACGCTTGCCGACCGCGTGGGTCGGTGCGCTGTCGCGCTGGATCATCCGTGTCGAACACGCGAAAAAAAGTCCGCGACGGCCGCTGATCATTCAGGGGCAGGCGGACATGACCGTGGACTGGCAGCACAACTTGCAGGTGCTGAAGTGGAAGTTCGACCGGCCGCAGATTCTGCTGCTGCCGCAGGCGCGGCATCATCTGGCCAATGAGACGCTGGAGATGCGCGAGGAGTATTTCGAGTTTCTGAACAAGCGGATCAGGGGGCGGAATCTTCAGTGATTCCGAGGGCCTCATCGCGAGCAGGCTCACTCCTACATTTGATCGCGGTCTCCTGTAGGAGTGAGCCTGCTCGCGATGGCGGTCTGAAAGGCGATAAGGCTTACTGGCTGAGGTTCGAAGAGCTTTGCCCCACCGCCAACCCAGCTCGGATCGCTGCCAGCGCCGCCTGGTAATACGCCTTGCCTTCGGTGGATTCGGCAAAGGTCGCGAACTGCTCCAGTTCGTCATCCGACAAATCGCGATAAACGTAGAGCAGCGTGTTGTTCAAGTCGGCGCCGATCTGCTCCATCAGGCGCTGGCGCTGACCGTTCAGCATGCCTTGCGCCTGACCGCCGCCGAGCAGACCGGGAATCATCGAACTCAAACTGTCCGCCGCCACGCCGGCAATCGCCAGGCTGACCTCGGCGCCGGCTTCGCGCGCCGGCAGGGCTTGCGCCAGGTGGCCGATGATCAGCAGACGGCTATCGCTGACCTGCATCTTCGGCAAGCCCTTGGCGTTTTTCGCCAGTTGATCGCGACGGGTGGCGAGCAATTCAGCGGCGACGATTTTCTTGCCCAGCGGCGACTGGAAGAAGGCCAGTGCCGGCTGCGGATCAGCCAGGTGCTGACGCAGTTGCGCTTCGGCACGCTGATCCATGGCCTGGGGGGCGAAGCGCTGGTTGCTGTTGTTGACCAAGGCTTGAAACACCGCCGGCGGCAGGTTGTTCTGGTAGCGCTGCTGCGCAGCACTCAGGGCATCATTGAAATGCGCACGTTGATCTGGCCAGCCGGCGATCTTGTACAACTGATCGTGGCCGTCCGCCCAGGCGGGCAAAACGCAGAACATCAACAGTGAAAAAAGCAAACGGCGCATAGGGACTCCTGTCAGCAGCGGACTATTCTCCGTGCGGTGCCGGTACTTGTCGAGAATTCGTAGCAAGCCGCTGCGTGGCTCTGTCGAATTTCTTGCCGCCGGCATACTATGCGCGCCATGCAAATATCCTCCGAACACCCGCTGCTGTTACGTATCGTCGACGACCTGGCCGAACACGGCTGGTCGCAGCAGAACATTTTCCTGCCCGCAGGTTTGACCCGCGAGCTGGCGGCCGAGTGCCGTAAACGTGAGGCCGAGGGAGAACTGGCGCCGGCGGCGGTGGGCCGTGGGCCGTTTTCGGAGATTCGTGAGGGCATTCGCGGCGACCACATCCAGTGGATCGACCCGGGCCAGGCCGAAGCCAGCGACCGTTATCTGAACCTGATGGAAAGCCTGCGCGAGGCACTCAATCGCGGGCTGTTCCTCGGGCTGGAGGATTTCGAGTGTCATTTCGCCCTGTATCCGCCGGGCGCGTTTTACCGCAAGCACGTCGACCGTTTTCGTGACGATGACCGGCGCATGGTTTCGGCGGTGGTCTACCTCAATGACGCTTGGCTGCCGGAAGACGGCGGTCAGTTGCGCATGTATCTGGGCGAAGACCGGGTGCATGACGTGCAACCCACCGGCGGCTGTCTGGTGGTGTTCCTCTCCGGCGAAGTACCGCATGAAGTGTTGCCGGCGCACCGCGAACGCTTGTCGCTGACCGGCTGGTTCCGCCGCCGTGGCAACGAGCCGTTCTGAAATGCAGAAGATTCTGGTCAGCCGTTGCCTGTTGGGCCACCGCGTGCGTTACGACGGCGAGGCCAGCGGGCCGTTCGATCTGCTCGAACAGTGGATTGCCGAAGGGCGTGTGGTGCCGCTGTGTCCGGAGGTGGCTGGCGGTTTGCCGACGCCGCGAGCGGCGGCTGAAATCCCCGGCGGGCAGGGTAGTGAAGTGCTCGATGGCGTCGCGGCAGTGATCACCACTGACGGCGAGGATGTCAGTGCGCAGTTTCTCGATGGTGCGCGGCAGGCGCTGGCACTGGTGCAGAAACATGGCATCCGCGTCGCGGTGCTCAAGGCCAACAGCCCTTCCTGCGGGAATTTGCTGACATATGACGGGACGTTCAACGGAGTGAAAGTCTCCGGCGAAGGCGTAACGGCCGCGTTGCTCAAACGCCATGGTGTGCAGGTTTTCAGCGAACTGGAACTGCCTGAAGCCGCAATGGCCCTGACTCAACTCGACTGAAAGCCCACCGCAGCCCCCCTGTAGGAGTGAGCCTGCTCGCGATAGCTGTCTATCAGCACATGAGTGAATGACTGACAGACCGCTATCGCGAGCAGGCTCACTCCTACAGGGTTTATGTGTTCATTTGGGCTCGGCGAACCACTTCTCGGACAATGCCGCCAGGCGCCCATCCGCCTTGATCCGCTGCAACGCACCCGCAAGACTCGCCTGAAACGCCGGGTTACCCTTCTGAAACGGAATCGCCAAGTCCACCGGGGTCGCCTTCGGCTTCTCCTCGGTCAGCGCCTGTACCAGCACCATCGGGCGTGGTTGCTCATCTTTTTTCGCCAGCAACTGCGCATCGACCTTGCCGTAAGACTCGCTGACGTCGAAACGATCCTTGAGTTCGGGTGTCAGTGCTATGTGATTGAGCGCAACGTCGTACTTGCCGCTTTCAACGCCCTGGAGCAGGTCGGCTTCGTCGGTGACGATGAAGTCGGCGCGCACATCCAGCTCGTTGGCCAGCAGTTGCCCAAGCTCGACCTCGAACCCCGTGAGCGTGTCGCCATCCTTGAAATTGAAGGGCGGTGTATTAGCCTCAAGGGCAATGCGCAACTCGCCACGGTCGTTGACGTCATCAATCAGTTCGGCGTGAGCCAGAGGGCTCAGAAGGGGTAGCAGGCAGATCAGGCCAGGCAGAAAGCGCATGGTCACTCCTTTGAAATCATTATTGCGATGCTCTGAGTCAGGCTCGCTTTGCTATGGTTGTCGAGTGCCTTCGACAACGAATGGTCATGAAGTTGTCATGACCGCGCGGATTTTACGGAAAAACTGGAGAAGAGAATGAAAACATTCATGTCACGTGCAGCTTTGGCGGGTTTGCTGATGGGCGTTTCGGTGCTGGCCAGTGCGGCCACTCCGGCACCCAAGGGCGCCGAAGTGTTCATCGTTTCTCCCGAGGATGGGGCCACGGTGTCTCAGGAGTTCAAGGTCAAGTTCGGAGTCAAGGACATCGCGCTGGCGCCGGCCGGTGACGTCACCAAAAACACCGGTCACCACCACCTGCTGATCGACGCCAAGGAAATCGTTCCGGCCGGTTCCGTCGTGCCGACCGATGCCAACCATATGCACTTCGGCAAAGCGCAGACCGAGGCTACGATCAAACTGGCCCCGGGCAAGCACACCTTGCAACTGGAGCTGGGTGACAGCGGCCACATGGCGTTCGATCCGCCGATTGTCTCGAAGAAAATCACCGTCAACGTCAAATAAATTTCCGGCGTTGCATGAAAAAGGGAGCCCGAAGGCTCCCTTTTTTATTGCTCGGCGTTCGATCAGAACAGCACGCGGCTACGGATGGTGCCGTTGACGTGTTGCAGCTTCTCTTGCGCCAGCTCCGAGTACTCGGCGTCGACATCGATCACCACGTAACCGACTTTCTCGTTGGTCTGCAGGAACTGACCGGAGATGTTGATGCCGTTTTCGGCGAAGACCTTGTTGATCTCGCTCATCACACCCGGGATGTTCTCGTGGATGTGCAGCAAGCGGTGCTTGCCAGGGTGAGCCGGCAGGGCCACTTCCGGGAAGTTCACCGACGACACCGAAGTACCGTTGTCGCTGTACTTGACCAGTTTCTCCGCCACTTCCAGACCGATGTTGGCTTGCGCTTCGGCAGTCGAGCCACCGATGTGCGGAGTCAGGATCACGTTGTCCAGGCCACGCAGCGGGCTCTCGAACTCTTCGTCGTTGGAGCGTGGCTCCACCGGGAATACGTCGATGGCCGCGCCGATCAGGTGCTTGTCCTTGATCGCGTCCGCCAGGGCGTCCAGCTCGACCACGGTGCCGCGCGCGGCGTTAATCAGGATGCCGCCCTTCTTGATGGCGCGGATTTCCTTCTCGCCGATCATCCACTGGGTCGCCGCGGTTTCCGGAACGTGCAGGGTGACGATGTCGGACATGCCCAGCAGCTCGTGCAGGTTGCCGACCTGAGTGGCGTTGCCCAGCGGCAGCTTGGTCACGGTGTCGTAGAAGAACACCTGCATGCCCAGACCTTCAGCCAGAACCGACAGCTGCGTACCGATCGAGCCGTAGCCGACGATGCCGAGTTTCTTGCCACGGATCTCGAAGGAGTTGGCTGCGGACTTGATCCAGCCACCACGGTGGCAGGAAGCGTTTTTCTCAGGGATGCCGCGCAGCAGCAGGATCGCTTCGGCCAGCACCAGTTCGGCGACGGAACGGGTGTTGGAGTACGGCGCGTTGAACACGGCGATACCGCGCTCGCGGGCAGCACTCAGGTCAACCTGGTTGGTGCCGATGCAGAAACAGCCGACCGCGACCAGCTTCTTTGCGTGATCGAAGATTTCTTCGGTCAGCTGGGTGCGCGAACGAATGCCGATGAAGTGAGCGTCAGCGATCTTTTCCTTGAGCTGGGCTTCCGGCAAGGAGCCTGTCAGGTATTCGATGCTGGTGTAGCCCGCCGCCTTGAGGACGTCGACAGCCGATTGGTGGACGCCTTCGAGAAGAAGGAACTTGATCTTGCTCTTATCGAGAGAAGTCTTGCTCATCTGCGTAAACCTGTATCCCGGAGAAAAATGGCAGGGAGGGGAGCAGCCTGGAGCTGACCCGCACGGCAAGAAAGCCGTCTCCGCAGAACTGGCCTTGGGCACTGGCCTGCGGGGTCGGTATGCTAGCATAGCCACCCCGCGAAACACTCATTCCTGCGACGTGAAGCGTCTTCAGGATGACCATGAATTGTTCGAGAGTTCTGTCGATGACCAATCCTGCCCTGATTGATGAACTGAAGACCCTGGTCGAGCCTGGCAAGGTCCTGACCGACGCCGACTCCCTGAATGCGTACGGCAAGGATTGGACCAAGCACTTCGCGCCCGCGCCGTGCGCCATTGTGTTCCCCAAGACCATCGAACAGGTGCAGGCGATCGTCCGTTGGGCCAATACTCACAAAGTGGCGCTGGTGCCGTCGGGCGGGCGCACCGGGCTGTCCGCCGCCGCGGTGGCCGCGAATGGCGAAGTGGTGGTGTCGTTCGACTACATGAACCAGATTCTCGACGTGAACCTCACCGACCGCACCGCCGTGTGTCAGCCGGGCGTGGTCACCGAGCAGTTGCAGAACGTCGCCGAAGAAAACGGCCTGTACTACCCGGTGGACTTCGCTTCCGCCGGTTCCAGTCAGATTGGCGGCAATATCGGCACCAATGCCGGCGGGATCAAGGTGATTCGCTACGGTATGACCCGTAACTGGGTCGCTGGCATGAAAGTCGTCACCGGCAAGGGTGATGTTCTGGAGCTGAACAAAGACCTGATCAAGAACGCCACCGGTTACGACCTGCGCCAGTTGTTCATCGGCGCTGAAGGCACGCTTGGTTTCGTGGTCGAGGCGACCATGCGTCTGGATCGCGCGCCGAAAAACCTCACCGCCATGGTGCTCGGCACCGCCGACTTCGACTCGATCATGCCGGTGCTGCACGCCTTCCAGGGCAAGCTCGACCTGACCGCGTTCGAATTCTTCTCCGACAAGGCCCTGGCCAAAGTACTGGGCCGTGGCGATGTGCCGGCGCCGTTCGAGACCGAGTGCCCGTTCTACGCGCTGCTGGAATTCGAGGCGACCAGCGAAGAAGTGGCCAACACGGCGCTGGAAACCTTCGAACACTGCGTCGAGCAGGGCTGGGTGCTGGACGGCGTGATGAGCCAGAGCGAAACCCAGCTGCAGAACCTGTGGAAGCTGCGCGAGTACATCTCCGAGACCATCTCGCACTGGACACCGTACAAGAACGACATCTCGGTCACCGTGTCAAAAGTGCCAGCGTTCTTGCAGGAAATCGACGCCATCGTCGGTGAACACTACCCGGATTTTGAAATCGTCTGGTTCGGCCACATCGGCGACGGCAACCTGCACCTGAACATTCTCAAACCGGATAACCTGAGCAAGGACGAGTTCTTCGCCAAGTGCGCGACCGTCAACAAGTGGGTGTTCGAAACCGTCGAGAAGTACAACGGTTCGATTTCCGCCGAGCACGGCGTGGGCATGACCAAGCGCGATTACTTGACCTACAGCCGTTCGCCGGTCGAAATCGAGTACATGAAAGCGGTCAAAGCGGTGTTCGACCCGAACGGCATCATGAACCCGGGCAAGATCTTCGCGGTTTGATTGGCAATCCCTGATGAATCAATGAAGGCAGGAGTCGGTAAATGAGCTATCAGCACCAGTACGTCGACGGCACGCGCATTCACTTCCCGATCGGGAAAGTGGTGTGCATTGGCCGCAATTACGCCGAACACGCCAAGGAACTGGACAACCCGGTGCCTACCGAGCCGTTGCTGTTCATCAAGCCAGGCAGTTGCGTGGTGCCACTGGAAGGCGGGTTCAGTATTCCGACCGAGCGCGGTTCGGTGCACTACGAAGCGGAAATCGCCGTGTTGATCGGCAAGCCGCTGTCGACCAAGCCGAGCCGTGAAGAAGTGCTGGACGCGATCTCCGGTTTCGCTCCGGCGCTGGACCTGACCCTGCGCGACAAACAGGCCGAGCTCAAGTCCAAGGGCCTGCCGTGGGAAATCGCCAAGTCGTTCGACGGCGCGGCGGTGATTGCCCCGTTCGTGGTCGGCAGCACTTTCCCTGACCTGACCGACATCGGCATTCGCCTGACCATCAACGGTGAAGTGCGTCAGGACGGCAACAGCAGCGCGATGCTCAACCCGATCGTGCCGATGATCCAGCACATGGCCGGCTGCTTCTCGCTGCAGGCCGGCGACGTGATCCTTACCGGCACACCAGTGGGCGTCGGCCCGCTGAATGTCGGCGACGACATCGTGCTGGAACTGGTTGGCGCGAGCAGCTTCAGCAGCAGCGTGCGCTGACCGAACGCGTCCTCCCTTTTGGGATACACATAAGCTGTGGCGAGGGAGCTTGCTCCCGCTGGACTGCGCAGCAGGCCCTCGCTTTTTGAAGCGAAAAGCAGGGTCGCTTCGCGCCCCAGCGGGAGCAAGCTCCCTCGCCACAATAAATCCCCTCACAATAGGGCTCCCCCCCACCCTGGTTATGTGTTGCGGCTCGCAAACGCACACGACAATCCCGCCATTTGCCGTTTTTTTCACATTCTGTACGGATAATTCCTCTCATTCTGGCGTCTGAGCCGGCCTCTTTGTGCTATTACCCTTAGCCTGAATTTTCGGAACGCGTCCTTGATGTCAGCTCACACTCAGCTCAATCCTCCACGCCGCTCACGTTTCGCCCTGCGCTGGTATGTCTGGCTGTTGCTGGTGATCGCCGCCGCTTACGGTCTGGCGTTCGCCATGCATTGGGACGACCGTGGTCTGCTGTGGATGCGCGAGCGTCTCGAGAGTCAGGCCGAGCAGAAGGCAAGCATCTGGCTGCCGGACTATCGGGCGGTGATCGACGGCAAGCTGCTGCCGGGCATGGAAAAGGACGAGGCCTCGGACCTGTCCTACAACCCGCAGACCAAAACCCTGTTTTCGGTGATGGGCAAGAATCCGTTTCTGGTCGAACTGAGCTTGCAGGGTGATGTGCTGCGCAAGATGCCGCTGGTGGGCTGGAGCAATCCAGAAGGCCTGAGCGTGATGGAAAACGGTCTGATGGCGATTGTCGATGAGCGCGAGCACCTGCTGAGCATCGTCAAGGTCGATGCCAATACCCGCGAACTGAATATCGCCGACTTCCCGAAGTATGACCTCGGCCCGTCGGAAAACCAGAACAAGGCATTCGAGGCAATCACCTGGGATCCGCACAATCAGCAACTGCTGCTGGGCGAGGAGCGGCCGCCGGCGCTGTTCACCTGGAAAAGCGATGGCAGTCAGATTCTCAAGGGCGACAAGCAAAAGCTTGCCAGTGATGAGCTGGATATTCGCAACCTTTCGGCGCTGGCCATCGACCCGCGTACCGGCCACACCCTGGTGCTGTCCGCCGACTCGCACCTGCTGCTGGAGCTGGACGAGAAGGGCGAGCAGGTCAGCTTCATGACCCTGCTTGGCGGCTTCAACGGCTTGAAGGGCACCATCCCCCGCGCCGAAGGCGTGACCATGGATGACGCCGGTACGCTGTACATGGTCAGCGAGCCGAACCTGTTCTACCGTTTCGAAAAGCAGAAGTAAGCCGATAGCGGTCGACTTGTGGTCGCAGGCAAGTGGCCATTAAGCTTCAGTTCAGACAGGCGTGATATTTCATCGGCCTGTTTTGATCCCGAGCCTGCCTGAATGCGTCGACTTACCCGTCCCAAACCGCTGATTGTTATCTTGTCGGTGATTGCCCTGATCGTGTTGATCGCGATCGGCCAATACCTGCGCCTGTTCGAGCGTGCCTGGTTCAACCTGCACACCCTGTGGCAGCCGTTGAGCAGCGAGGCCATTGGCCTGGATCAATACCGGGTCGAGGTCGAAGCCAGGGTCATCGACGGGCTGAACGACGATGTTTCAGCGCTGACCTATGATCCGGTGCGCAACAGTCTGTTCACCGTGACCAACAAGAATGCCGAACTGGTCGAGTTGTCGCTCGAAGGCAAAATCCTGCGGCGCATTGCGCTGATCGGCTTCGGCGATCCTGAAGCGGTGGAGTTCATCAGCGCCGACACCTACGTGATCACCGACGAGCGCCAGCAACGCCTGATCAAAGTCCATTTGGAGCAGGACACCACGTTCCTCGACGCGGCGGACGCCGAACAGATGACCCTCGGGGTGCACATGAGCGGCAACAAGGGCTTCGAAGGCCTGGCGTACGATTCGGTGGGCAAGCGCCTGTTCGTCGCCAAGGAGCGTGACCCGATGCTGATTTATGAGGTGCACGGTTTTCCGCACTTCAATCCTGAAAAATCCTACGCGGTACACGTGATCAACAACCCCAAACGCGATGCGGGGATGTTCGTGCGCGATCTGTCGAGCCTGCAATACGACGAGCGCAGCGGCCATTTGCTGGCGCTGTCCGACGAGTCGGGGCTGATTCTGGAACTGGACGTGGACGGGCGCCCGCTGAGCACCTTGTCGCTGACCAAGGGCCGGCAGGGTTTGCAGAAGAGCGTGCCGCAGGCTGAAGGCATTGCGATGGATGACGACGGGACGTTGTATCTGGTGAGCGAGCCGAACCTGTTTTACGTCTTCAAAAAGCCTGCGCCAAACTGACTGACACCCCAAAAAACCAAATGTGGGAGCGGGCTTGCTCGCGAATGCGGTGTATCAGACAAATTAATGTATCTGACACACCGCATTCGCGAGCAAGCCCGCTCCCACAGGGGGGAATGCATTTGCCTGCAAGAGCGTGGGCGGTCTCGGCTTACTCGGCCTTCAGCGTCTTCACACCTTCGCTGGTACCCAACAACAGCAGATCCGCCGGACGCGCCGCGAACAGGCCGTTGGTGACCACGCCGACGATCGCATTGATCTGCGCTTCCAGCTCCACCGGATTGGTGATCTGCAGGTTGTACACGTCGAGGATGATGTTGCCGTTGTCGGTCAGCACGCCTTCGCGGTAAACCGGGTCGCCGCCCAGTTTTACCAATTGGCGGGCAACGTGGCTGCGGGCCATCGGGATCACTTCGACCGGCAGCGGGAATTCACCCAGCACCGGCACCAGTTTGCTGGCGTCGGCGATGCAAATGAAAGTCTTGGCCACCGCCGCGACGATCTTCTCGCGGGTCAGGGCTGCGCCGCCGCCCTTGATCAGGTTCAGGTGCGCGTCGCTTTCATCGGCGCCGTCGACGTAGAACTCCAGGTCGCTGACGGTGTTCAGCTCATACACCGGAATCCCGTGGCCCTTGAGACGCGCGGCAGTGGCTTCGGAACTGGCGACCGCGCCATCGAACGCACCCTTGTGCTGGGCCAGCGCATCGATAAAGCAGTTGGCGGTGGAGCCGGTGCCGACCCCGACGATGCTCTTGTCGTCGAGTTTCGGAAGGATAAAGTCGACGGCGGCCTGAGCCACTGCCTGTTTGAGTTGATCCTGGGTCATGCGGGCTCCGGAAGCGGGCAAGGGGAGACGGAAAGGCCGGCATTATAGGCCCCGGGGTGGTGCAGGGGGAAACACCCTGTGGTGAGGGAGCTTGCTCCCGCTGGAGCGCGAAGCGGTCCTTTGCATTTTTTCAGACAAATCGAATGTTCTGATTTACGACTGCTGCGCAGCCGAGCGGGAGCAAGCTCCCTCGCCACAATGGCTATTCACACCCTAAAGCCACCTGTTCAGTGTGGTCGTGCGGCTGAAAGCCGGGTTAGACTCGTCGGTCCCGCCCAATCGCCAGTGATGCTTTCCGATGCTCGAACAGTACGTCAAAAAGATCCTCACCTCGCGCGTTTATGACGTTGCCGTAGAAACCCCGCTGCAGAACGCTCGCCAGCTCTCCGAGCGGCTGGGCAATGACATCTGGCTCAAGCGCGAAGACTTGCAGCCGGTGTTCTCCTTCAAGATTCGCGGCGCGTACAACAAGTTGACCCAGCTGACTGACGAAGAGCGCGCCCGTGGCGTGGTCACCGCGTCGGCGGGCAACCATGCGCAGGGTCTGGCGCTGGCGGCGAAAGTGCTGGGCGTGAAAGCGACCATCGTGATGCCCAAGACTACTCCGGAGATCAAGGTCGAAGGCGTGCGTTCGCGCGGCGGCAAAGTGGTGCTGCACGGTGATTCGTTCCCGGAAGCCCTGGCCTACTCGCTGAAGCTGGTCGATGAAAAGGGCTACGTCTACATCCACCCGTACGACGATCCGCACACCATTGCCGGGCAGGGCACCGTGGCGATGGAAATTCTGCGCCAGCACCCGCAACCGCTGGACGCGATCTTCGTGCCGGTCGGCGGCGGCGGTCTGATCGCCGGTATTGCGGCGTACGTGAAATACCTGCGTCCGGACATCAAGGTCATCGGCGTCGAACCGGACGACTCCAACTGCCTGCAAGCGGCCATGGCCGCTGGAGAGCGCGTGGTGCTGCCGACCGTGGGCATCTTCGCCGACGGCGTGGCGGTGGCGCAGATCGGCCAGCACACTTTCGACATCTGCAAGGATTACGTCGACGAAGTGATCACCGTCAGCACTGACGAGATTTGCGCGGCGATCAAGGATATCTACGACGATACCCGTTCGATCACCGAACCTGCCGGCGCCTTGGGCGTGGCCGGGATCAAGAAGTACGTCGAGTTGCGCGGCGTCAGTGGTCAGACCTTCGTCGCCATCGACTCCGGGGCCAACGTCAACTTTGACCGCCTGCGCCACGTCGCCGAGCGCGCCGAGCTGGGCGAGGGCCGCGAAGCGATTATCGCCGTGACCATCCCGGAGCAGGCCGGCAGCTTCAAGGCCTTCTGCGAAGCGATCGGCAAGCGCCAGATCACCGAATTCAACTACCGCTACAACACCGGCAGCGAAGCGCACATCTTCGTCGGCGTGCAGACTCACCCGGAAAACGACCCGCGCAGCGCTTTACTGGCGAGCCTGACCGAGCAGGGCTTCCCGGTGCTCGACCTGACCGACAACGAACTGGCCAAGTTGCACATCCGCCACATGGTCGGCGGCCACGCGGCGCACGTGATCGACGAAGTGGTGTTCCGCTTCGAATTCCCGGAACGTCCGGGCGCGCTGTTCAACTTCCTGAACAAGCTCGGCGGGCGCTGGAACATCTCGATGTTCCACTACCGCAACCACGGTGCGGCAGATGGCCGGGTGGTTGCAGGCCTGCAAGTACCGCATGACGAGCGTCATCTGGTGCCGGCGGCGCTTGAGGAAATCGGCTACCCGTACTGGGATGAAAGCGAAAACCCGGCCTATCAGCTGTTTCTTGGCTGAACGGCTACGCTGATGGGCAGGCCCTGAGGAAATCGAACAATGGAAACGTTAACTGCCCTGAAAACTGCGCACATGGTCGCCACCGTGGTGTTGCTGGCCAGTGCGCTGGGTCTGGGGATCTGGGTTTTTCTGGCGCGTCGCAAAGGTGATGCAACGGCTGGCAGCCGCACCCTGCAACGGCCACGGGTGTTCATCTGGCTGTTGATGGGCCTGGCGTTGCTGAGCATGCCGTTTACCGGCTGGGGCATGGTGCATCTGGTCGGCTGGCCGCTGGGGCAGACCTGGCTGCTGGCTTCCAGTGTGCTGTACACCGTGGCGGCGCTGGCGTGGTTCTGGTTACTGGTGCGGTTGAATCGCTTGCGCAAGGCGCCGGGTGGCGTTGGCAAGTTCACTTTTGCCTTGGCGTTGTTCAGCTTTGTCTGCTTTATCGCCATTGCCGGGTTAATGGGCGCCAAGCCTGTGTGAAGCGAAAAGATCGCAGCTGCGGCAGCTCCTGCATGGGATGTGTACCTCTGTAGGAGCTGCCGCAGGCTGCGATCTTTTGATCTTCAGTCGCGCAACGAGATAACTGGCCAGCCCCGCTTCTCGGCCTCGGCCCGCAGATTCGGATCCGGGTCTACGGCCACCGGATTTGCCACCTGCTCCAGCAGCGGCAGGTCATTCATCGAATCGCTGTAGAAATAGCTGTCATCCAGCGAATACCCGGTTTCCTCCAGCCAGCGATTCAGGCGCGTCACCTTGCCCTCACGGAAGCACGGAATGTCAGTGCTGCGCCCGGTATAGCGGCCATCGACCATCTCGCACTCGGTGGCGATCAGGGTTTCAACGCCCAGGCGCACCGCAATCGGTGCGGTGACGAAGCGGTTGGTGGCGGTGATGATCACCAGTTTGTCGCCGGCGTCGCGGTGTTTTTTCAGCAGCTCCAGCGCCTTGGGCAGCACGATCGGCTCGATGCAGTCGCGCATGTAATCGTTGTGCCACTGCTCAAGCACGGCCATTTCGGTGCGGCCGAGGATTTCCAGGCAGAAGTTCAGGTACGCGGCGTTATCCAGCTGGCCGGCCAGGTAATCCTGATAGAACTCGTCGTTACGCTGCTTGTACGCCACCGGATCGAGGAAGCCGCGTTCGCACAGATAGTCGCCCCAAGCGTGATCGCTGTCGCCGCCCAGAAGGGTGTTGTCCAAATCGAATAGAGCCAGGCGCATTGCAGTTACCCGCTGAAAAGTCAGTAAAAAGGCGACAAGAATACGGTCTTTTCACAAGAGTGCACATAAGGTAGGAACCTTCGTTGCCGCCTTATCAAGCTTTGTGGAACAATGCGGCGACATGCGTTTGCGAGGTTGTTGCCGTGATCGACCCCGATGGTTTCCGCCCCAATGTCGGGATCATTCTGACGAATGACGCCGGCCAGGTGCTATGGGCTCGCCGTATCAATCAAGATGCCTGGCAGTTTCCGCAGGGGGGAATCAACCCCGAGGAGACGCCGGAAGACGCCTTGTACCGCGAGCTGAACGAAGAAGTTGGCCTGGAACGTGAAGATGTTGAAATACTGGCCTGTACCCGGGGCTGGTTGCGCTATCGTTTGCCGCAACGTCTGGTGCGTACCCACAGCCAACCGCTGTGCATCGGCCAGAAACAGAAATGGTTTCTCCTGCGCCTGATCTCCAACGAGCAGCGGGTGCGGATGGATTTGACCGGTAAACCGGAGTTCGATGGCTGGCGCTGGGTCAGTTATTGGTATCCGTTGGGCCAGGTGGTGACATTCAAGCGCGAGGTGTATCGACGCGCCCTCAAAGAGCTTGCCCCGCGCCTTTTAGCGCGCGACTGACGACGGAGTTCGACCCCGAGCCATGCTCAATACGCTGCGCAAGATCGTCCAGGAAGTTAACTCCGCCAAGGATCTCAAGGCGGCGTTGGGGATTATTGTGTTGCGCGTCAAAGAGGCCATGGGCAGCCAGGTCTGCTCGGTCTACCTGCTTGATCCCGAGACCAACCGCTTCGTCCTGATGGCCACCGAGGGCTTGAACAAGCGCTCGATCGGCAAGGTCAGCATGGCACCCAACGAAGGTCTGGTGGGTCTGGTCGGCACGCGTGAAGAACCCCTGAACCTCGAAAACGCTGCGGATCACCCGCGCTACCGTTACTTCGCCGAAACCGGCGAGGAGCGCTACGCCTCCTTCCTCGGGGCGCCGATCATTCACCACCGCCGCGTCGTCGGCGTGTTGGTCATCCAGCAGAAAGAACGCCGCCAGTTCGATGAAGGTGAAGAAGCCTTCCTCGTGACCATGAGCGCGCAGCTCGCCGGCGTTATCGCCCACGCCGAGGCCACCGGCTCGATCCGTGGTCTGGGCAGACAGGGCAAGGGCATTCAGGAAGCCAAGTTCGTCGGCGTACCGGGTTCGCCGGGTGCGGCGGTCGGTACCGCAGTGGTCATGCTGCCGCCGGCGGATCTGGACGTTGTGCCAGATAAAACCATCACCGACATCGACGCTGAGCTTGCGCTGTTCAAGACCGCCATCGAAGGCGTGCGCGCCGACATGCGCGCGTTGTCCGCCAAGCTCGCGACCCAGCTGCGCCCGGAAGAGCGTGCGCTGTTCGACGTCTACCTGATGATGCTTGACGATGCCTCGCTGGGCAGCGAAATCACCACCGTGATCAAGACCGGCCAGTGGGCCCAGGGCGCGCTGCGTCAGGTGGTCACTGAGCACGTCAACCGTTTCGAACTGATGGACGACGCCTACCTGCGCGAGCGTGCGTCGGACGTCAAAGACCTCGGCCGCCGCCTGCTGGCGTATTTGCAGGAAGAGCGTCAGCAGAACCTGGTCTACCCGGAAAAAACCATTCTGGTCAGCGAAGAGCTGACGCCGGCGATGCTCGGCGAGGTGCCGGAAGGCACACTGGTCGGTCTGGTGTCTGTACTCGGTTCGGGTAACTCCCACGTCGCGATCCTGGCCCGGGCCATGGGCATTCCGACAGTGATGGGCCTGGTTGACCTGCCGTACGCCAAGGTCGATGGCATCGAGGTGATCGTCGATGGCACCCGTGGCGAGGTCTACACCAACCCCAGCGATGTGCTGCGCAAGCAGTTCGCCGAGGTGGTCGAAGAAGAGAAACAACTGGCGCTGGGCCTCGACACCCTGCGCGATCTGCCGTGCGTGACCCTCGATGGCCATCGCATGCCGTTGTGGGTCAACACCGGTCTGCTGGCCGATGTGGCCCGGGCGCAGAAGCGCGGCGCCGAAGGTGTCGGCCTGTACCGCACCGAAGTGCCGTTCATGATCAACCAGCGCTTCCCGAGCGAAAAGGAACAGCTGGCGATCTACCGCGAGCAGCTCGCCGCGTTCCATCCGCAACCGGTGACCATGCGCAGCCTCGACATCGGCGGTGACAAGTCGCTGTCGTATTTCCCGATCAAGGAAGACAACCCGTTCCTCGGCTGGCGCGGGATTCGCGTCACCCTCGACCACCCGGAAATCTTCCTGGTGCAGACCCGCGCGATGCTCAAGGCCAGCGAAGGCCTGAACAACCTGCGGATCCTGCTGCCGATGATCTCCGGCACCCACGAACTCGAGGAAGCCCTGCACCTGATCCACCGGGCCTGGGGCGAAGTGCGCGACGAAGGCACCGACGTGCCGATGCCGCCGATCGGGGTGATGATTGAAATTCCGGCTGCGGTGTACCAGACCAAGGAGCTGGCGCGGCAGGTGGACTTCCTGTCGGTCGGCTCCAACGACCTGACCCAGTACCTGCTGGCGGTCGATCGCAACAACCCGCGAGTGGCCGATCTCTACGACTACCTGCACCCGGCCGTGCTGCAAGCCCTGCAGACCGTGGTGCGCGACGCGCATGCCGAAGGCAAACCGGTGAGCATCTGCGGCGAAATGGCCGGTGATCCGGCAGCGGCGGTGCTGTTGATGGCGATGGGCTTCGACAGCTTGTCGATGAACGCCACCAACTTGCCGAAAGTGAAGTGGATGCTGCGTCAGATCAACCTGAGCAAGGCCAAGGATTTGCTGGCGGAGCTGATGAAGATCGATAACCCGCAAGTTATCCACAGCTCGCTGCAACTGGCGCTGAAGAATCTCGGGCTGTCGAAGATGAATCCGCCGGCGGTCAACAAGGCCCTTTAAAAGATCGCAGCCTTCGGCAGCTCCTTGTATCTCGACTATCGCTCCGTCAGGAGCGATAGTTCTCGACTGATCATCGAGGGAGGGACTTGGAAGCCGTGCAGCTCCTTAGGCTTTTTGCCTGTGATGTAGATCGTGCTCCAGCCCTCCACACTCACTCATATAGTTCGAACGGTATCTTGGGCCCGTCTCTGGCGAGAGCTCGCATTCGCAAGGTTGGACAGAGTGCAGTGATGATCGAAAACGGATCAATGGAGAGACAGTCATGTCCAGTTTCGTCGGTGTCGATGTCGCTAAAAATACCTTTGATATCGCCACGCACTTGCCGAACGGCAAGCACAAAACCAAGGCCAAGCTGCCTAATAACTCGAAGGGTTTCAAAGAATTTGAAGCTTGGTTGAACAAGCAGGTCGAGCCTACAGCCTTGATCGTGATGGAAGCCACCAGCATCTATCACCTGGAACTTGCCGAGTTCGTCTACAGCAAGGGTTACCGGGTCTGTGTCGTCAATCCGGCCACGACCCATGCTTACGCCGACAGCGAGTTACGCCGGATCAAAACCGATAAAAGCGACGCCAAACTGATCGCTGATTTTGCTCGGGAAAAGGCTGAAAAGCTTCAGCTTTGGGCACCGGAGCCACTGAAATACCGCCAACTGAAGGCGATGGTGCGTCGGCTGGATGATCTTCAGGAAATGGAACAGATGGAGCTCAATCGTCTGGATGTGTCCGACGAAAAGGTCAAAGACTCGATCAACTCCGTTCTGCGCCACATCGAAAAAGAGATCGCTGAAACGCACAAAGCGATCAAGAAACACATCGACGATGATCCGGACATGCGCCAGATGCGCGACTTGATCGTGACCATCGACGGTATCGGGCAGAAAACCCTTGAGCGGCTGCTGGCCGAACTGGGCGACCTGCGCAAATATGACGACCCTCGCAAACTGGTCGCTGCTGCGGGGTTGAACCCAAAGCTGCAGGACTCGGGAAAGCTCAAAGGCAGAACAGTGATTTCCAGGATCGGATCGGCTCGCGTCCGCGCGGGTCTGTACATGCCAGGCCTGGTAGCGCTGAAGCACAACGAGGCGATCATCGCCATGAAGGAACGCTTGAAGGCCAATGGCAAGGCGCCCAAACAGATCATCTGTGCAGCCATGCGCAAGTTGCTGCACTTCGTTTACGGAGTGCTCAAATCGGGCCAACCATTTGACCCGAAATTGGCACTTGCCCGGTAAGGGGCAAGACGGTATCTACCTGGAATGTGTATCCCTGTAGGAGCTGCCGGAGGCTGCGATCTTTAGATTCTGATCTCCACCTCCCCCAAATGCCCGCCATACGGCCCGAAACTGCGCTCGACCATCCGCCGCGTTCCATCCGCCTGCACAATCAACGCGGTACTCGCTCGCGTCCCGTAACTTTGACTGGCAATAAACACACTCGACAGCAGTGATTCAGTGGCCAGCCCGACCCCGGTGTCCGGCAATTCGTTAAACGGCGCGGTCTGCGCATCGCTCAGTAACCCCAGCAGTCGCGCAGGCTGCGGATCATCCAATACCGCGCTCAGCGCAGCCTTGGCCTTGAGCAACTTCGGCCACGGCGTATCCAGCCCGGCATTAGACAGACCGTAAACGCCGGGTTCGAGCATCACCGGTTCAGATGCCCGCGCATTGAAGTGCCACAGCTCATGGGCATTACCCAGCAGCAGGTTGAACCCGGCGTATTCCGGCGATCGAGCGACCACATCGCGCAAATAATCATCAATTGACGCATCACCCGCGAGAAACCGCGCTACCAGTTCGCCCCGCGACTTGCGCGCCGGCGGCTGGTGCGGGTCGCGGATATTGGTCAGCGCGGCGAAGCGCCCGTTGGCGCCGATCCCCAACCACGTGCCGCCAGCCTCAAGATCGCGCCCGGCATGCACGTGCGGCGCGTCGGCCCATTGCGCCAGCGGCAGGCTCGGCCGGGCGTAGAACTCGTCACGGTTAGCCGCGACGATCAGCGGCTGGGCATGGCCCGGGCGCCAGGCGAAAACAATCAGGCACATAAGGTGGTCCTTGTGTGTTTTCTGCTCACTCTACGCAGTCGGCGTCCGTGCATCCATCGTCAGTGGAGCCGGAGGGCATGCATCCGTTACCATGCCGCTCCGGTTGTGGGGATGCGTCTGGGAGACGGTCATGGAATTTCTGCTCTATCTGGCGTTGGGCGCCTGTGCGGGCGTGCTGGCCGGGCTGTTCGGGGTGGGCGGCGGGATCATTATTGTCCCGGTGCTGGTGTTCAGTTTTACCTTGCAGGGATTCGATCAGTCGATCCTTACGCATCTGGCGGTAGGGACATCGCTGGCGACGATCATATTCACTTCGGTCAATGCCGTGCGTGAACACCATCGACGTGGTGCGGTGCGCTGGCCGATCTTCATGTGGATGACCGTCGGCATTCTGCTCGGCGCCGGTTTTGGTGCGCTGACCGCCGAGGCGATTTCCGGGCCGAACCTGCAGAAGATCATCGGCGTGTTCGCCCTGGTGATTGCTGTGCAACTGGCGTTGGAGGTCAAACCCAAGGCGAGTCGAACGGTGCCGGGCAAACTCGGTCTGACCGTGGCCGGCAGTGTGATCGGCTGGGCCTCGGCGATTTTCGGAATCGGCGGCGGTTCGCTGACCGTGCCGTTCCTGACCTGGCGCAGCGTGCCGATGCAGCAGGCGGTGGCAACGTCGTCGGCCTGTGGCTTGCCGATTGCTGTGGCGAGTGCGTTAAGTTTCATGATTCTGGGCTGGCATGATCCGCTGTTGCCACCGCATAGTCTCGGTTTTGTCTATTTGCCGGCGCTGCTGGGCATTGCCCTGACCAGCATGGTGTTCGCCCGTCTCGGTGCGCGCCTGGCACACAGATTGTCGCCGCGCTTGCTGAAGCGGCTGTTCGCCGCTTTGCTGTTCTGCGTGGGCCTGAATTTCCTGCTCTGACCCGGTCGGTCAGAACAGGCCGCAATCCTGGCTTAATCCTGAGGTGGCAGCGTCGCCCGGGAATTTTGGTTTCACTCTAACGAGGAGTCGCAATGCTGCCTTACCCGCAGATTGACCCGGTGGCCCTGGCCATCGGTCCGCTGAAAATCCACTGGTACGGCCTGATGTACCTCGTCGGCATCGGCGGCGCATGGCTGCTGGCGTCGAGCCGGCTCAACCGTTTCGACCCGACCTGGACCAAGGAGAAGCTCTCCGATCTGGTGTTCTGGCTGTCGATGGGCGTAATCGTCGGCGGACGTCTGGGTTACGTGCTGTTCTATGACCTGAGCGCTTATCTGGCCAACCCGACGCTGATTTTCGAAGTGTGGAAGGGCGGTATGTCGTTCCACGGCGGCTTCATCGGGGTAATGCTCGCCGCGCTGTGGTTCGGCAAGCGTAATGGCAAGTCGTTCTTCCAGCTGATGGACTTCGTCGCACCGATGGTGCCGATCGGTCTGGGTGCCGGGCGAATCGGCAACTTCATCAATGCCGAGTTGTGGGGCAAGGCCACCGATGTGCCGTGGGCCATGGTGTTCCCGCCGTTCAGCGATCCGGCGCAACTGCCGCGTCACCCGTCGCAGCTGTATCAGTTCGCGCTCGAAGGCGTGGCGCTGTTCCTGATCCTGTGGCTGTTCTCGCGCAAGCCGCGTCCGACCATGGCGGTATCGGGCATGTTCGCGCTTTTTTACGGCATTTTCCGTTTCATCGTCGAGTTCGTCCGCGTACCGGATGCGCAACTGGGCTACCTGGCCTGGAACTGGCTGACCATGGGCCAAGTGCTGTGCGTGCCGATGATTGTCGGCGGGCTGTTCCTGATCTGGCTGGCCTATCGTCGTGCGCCGGCAGCGCCGCTCGCGCCGACCGCTTAAACTACGAACCCCGGCGCGCGACGCCGGGGCTCAAAGGACACAGGTAACTCATGAAGCAATATCTCGAACTGGTCTCGCACGTTATTCAGAACGGCACCAAACAGGCCAATCGCACCGGCATCAACACCATCAGCTTCCCGGGTGCGATGCTGCGTTTCGATCTGCAGGAAGGCTTTCCGGCGATCACCACCCGCAAGATGGCCTTCAAATCGGCCATCGGCGAGATGTGCGGTTTTCTGCGTGGCGTGAACAACGCTGCTGAATTCCGCGCGCTGGGTTGCAAGGTCTGGGACCAGAACGCCAACGAAAACGCGCAGTGGCTGGCCAACCCGTTCCGTCAGGGCGAGGACGACCTCGGCGAAATCTACGGCGTGCAATGGCGCAAATGGCCGGCGTACAAGCAGATCCCGCTGAGCAACACCGCCGCCATCGAACAAACCCTGAGCAATGGCTACAAGCAGATCGCCCAGGGCGAAGAAGACGGTCAGGCCTACGTGGTGCTGTACAAAGCCATCGATCAGGTGCGCCAGTGCGTCGACACGATCATCAACGATCCGGGCAGCCGCCGCATCCTGTTCCACGGCTGGAACGTCGCCCAACTCGATGAGATGGCCCTGCCGCCGTGCCATCTGCTGTACCAGTTCCACCCGAACGTCGAGACCAAAGAAATCTCCCTGACCCTGTACATCCGCTCCAACGATCTGGGCCTGGGCACGCCGTTCAACCTCACCGAAGGCGCTGCGCTGCTGAGCCTGATTGGGCGCCTGACCGGCTACACGCCGCGCTGGTTCACCTATTTCATCGGTGATGCGCACGTCTACGAGAATCATCTGGACATGCTCAACGAACAGCTCAAGCGCGAGCCGTTCGCCATGCCGAAACTGAAGATCTCCGACCGAGTGCCGGAGTTCGCCAAGACCGGTGTGTACCAACCGGAGTGGCTGGAGCTGGTGGAGCCGAGCGATTTCTCGCTGGAAGGCTACGAGCACCACGCGCCGATGACCGCGCCGATGGCGGTCTAAAAGCTTCACGCAATACCCTGTGGGAGCGGGCTTGCTCGCGAATGCGGTGTGTCAGTTAACGATGATGTCGACTGACACTCCGCCTTCGCGAGCAAGCCCGCTCCCACATTGGGTTCTGTGTAAGTCTCAATGGCCGTGGCTACGGCCTACGTGGGAGTGTTCGACTTCCGTCGCCACAACTCCGCCACTCACCTCCAGCCGCTGCAAGATCCCGCACTGATCCGCCCCCGGCCCTTCGCCACAGCGTTGGCGCAGGTCGAGCAGTTGTGTCTGCAACGCCAGCAACCCGTCAATCCGCGCTTTCACGTGCTGGATGTGCTCGTCGATCAGCGTATTGACGCTTGCACACTGATCCTGCGGGCTGTCACGCATCGCCAGCAGGCTGCGGATTTCTTCGAGGGTCATGTCGAGGGTGCGACAGTTGCGGATGAAGGTCAGGCGTTCGGCATGGGCCTGGGTGTAGACGCGGTAGTTACCTTCGCTGCGTGCCGGCTCCGGCAGCAGGTTTTCGCGCTCGTAATAGCGGATGGTTTCCACGGCGCAATCGGTGAGTTTGGCCAGTTCTCCGATCTTCATGACGGCAATCTCCAAAAGGGTGCTTGACCCTATAGTGGCTACAGGGTCTTTACTTGGCAACAGGCACCTTCATGGACGCGACCCGATGAGCGATTCCCAGCACACCCACAAGCCCGGCGACGGGCACGATCATAGCCACAGCCATAAATTGCAGCCTGTGCATAAGCACGAACATGGCGGCGATTCCTGCTGCGGGTCGAAAGCCGCAGCACCGGCACCGGTTCATTCGCACGAAGATTCTTGCTGCTCGTCGACAGCTGCCGCGCCTGCGTTGGTGCAACTGAGCGAGAAAACCAGTGCTGACGCACGCCTGAGCAGTTTCCGCATAGAAGCGATGGACTGCCCGACCGAGCAGACACTGATCCAGAACAAACTCGGCAAACTCGCTGGAGTGCAGCAGCTGGAATTCAACCTTATCAACCGTGTGCTCGGCGTGACGCATAACCTGTCGAGTACCGCGTCGATCACTGAAGCGATCACGTCCTTGGGCATGCACGCCGAACCGCTGGAGGCGGGCGTCGAATCCCCGACCGCGGCGCCGGTGAAAAAACACTGGTGGCCCCTGGCGCTGTCCGGTGTCGGCGCGCTGGCGGCCGAAGTGATCCATTTCACCAACGCTGCGCCAACCTGGGTGGTGGCGATCATTGCGCTGGTGTCGATCCTCAGCGGCGGCCTGACCACCTATAAAAAGGGCTGGATCGCCCTGAAGAACCGCAACCTCAACATCAACGCGCTGATGAGCATCGCGGTGACCGGCGCAATCCTCATCGGTCAGTGGCCGGAAGCGGCGATGGTGATGTTCCTGTTCACCGTGGCCGAGTTGATCGAGGCGCGCTCGCTGGATCGTGCGCGCAACGCCATCAGCGGCCTGATGCAGATGACCCCGGAACAGGCCACGGTGCAGCAAGCCGACGGCAGCTGGATCGAACAAGAGGTTAAAAGCGTCGAACTCGGCGCCCGCGTGCGGGTAAAACCCGGCGAGCGTATCGCGCTGGACGGCGAAGTGGTCAGCGGCAGTTCGACCATCGATCAGGCGCCGATCACCGGCGAAAGCCTGCCGGTGGAGAAGACCGTAGGCGATAAAGTCTTCGCCGGCACCATCAACCAGGCAGGCTCGCTGGAATATACGGTGACTGCGGCGGCGAACAACTCGACTTTGGCGCGGATCATCCACGCCGTCGAGCAGGCGCAGGGTGCGCGGGCGCCGACGCAGCGCTTCGTCGATCAATTCTCGAAAATCTATACCCCGGTGGTGTTCGCGCTGGCGCTGGCGGTGGCGATCATTCCGCCGCTGTTCATGGGCGCGGCGTGGTTCGACTGGATCTACCGCGCGCTGGTGCTGCTGGTGGTGGCCTGCCCGTGCGCACTGGTGATCTCTACCCCAGTGACCATCGTCAGCGGCCTCGCGGCAGCGGCGCGCAAAGGCATTCTGGTCAAGGGCGGCGTGTATCTGGAGGGCGGTTTCAAGCTCGATTATCTGGCGCTGGACAAGACCGGCACCATCACCCACGGCAAACCGGTGCAGACCGATTACCTGTCGCTCGACCCGACCGCCGACGCCAGCGCTCCGGCAATCGCCGCCTCGCTGGCCGGGCGTTCCGATCACCCGGTGTCGCTGGCGATTGCCAATGCGGCTGTGGATAAAAATCTCGCCGTACTGAGTGTGGATAACTTCGAAGCGCTGGCCGGTCGCGGCGTCAAAGGGCAGGTCAACGGTCAGACCTATCACTTGGGCAACCATCGTCTGGTCGAGGAATTGGGCCTGTGCTCGCCGCAACTCGAAGAGAAGCTGTTTGCGCTGGAGAAACAGGGCAAGTCCGTGGTGCTGCTGCTCGACAATTCCGGCCCGCTGGCGCTGTTCGCTGTGGCCGACACGGTCAAGGAAACCAGCCGCGAAGCGATCCGCCAGTTGCACGCACTGGGCGTGAAAACCCTGATGCTCACTGGCGACAACGTGCACACCGCGCAAGCCATCGCGGCGCAGGTCGGCATCGATCAGGCCAAAGGCGACTTGCTGCCGACCGACAAACTGCAAGCCATCGAAGCACTTTATGCACAGGGGCATCGGGTGGGCATGGTCGGCGACGGCATCAATGACGCTCCGGCATTGGCGCGGGCCGAGATCGGTTTTGCCATGGCCGCCGCCGGCACCGACACCGCGATTGAAACCGCCGATGTTGCCCTGATGGACGACGATCTGCGCAAGATTCCTGCATTCATCAGCCTGTCGCGCGACACCGCGAGCATCCTGAAACAGAACATTGCCTTGGCACTGGTGATCAAGGCTATCTTTCTTGGGGTAACCTTCGCCGGACTCGCCACCATGTGGATGGCGGTGTTTGCCGACATGGGCGTGAGCCTGTTGGTGGTGTTCAACGGTTTGCGCTTGCTGCGCAAATAAACGAGAGGGGCGGTTGTGCTGAGTGCCGAGCTGAAAGCGTTTTATATGGTCGCCCGCCTGGGCAGCATTACGCTGGCGGCGAAAAAGCTCGGCCTCAGCCAACCCACCGTGACCACGCAGATCCGCAATCTGGAAAGCCAGTATTCGGTGGAGTTGTTCTACCGTGGCGGCCGGCGCCTGAGCGTCAGCGACGAAGGCGCGCGGTTGCTGCCGATGGTCAAGGCGCTGTTGCAGCAAGAGGCGGACATCGAGTTCTTCCTGCGCAACAGCGGTCAGGTGCAGGGCACGTTGCGCATCGCCGCCACCGCGCCGTACTACATTCTTGATCTGGTGAAGACCTTCCGCGAGCGCCTGCCGCAGGTGGAAGTGTCGGTGGAAATCGGCAACTCGCAGCAGGTGCTCGAAGCGCTGGAGGATTACCGGGTCGATGTCGCGGCGTCGTCGCAGTTGCTTGAGGATGCGCGGTTGATTCGCCGGGTGCTCGGCAGCGATCCGCTGGTGCTGGCGGTGCATCGCAATCATCCGCTGGCGGCGCAGGAGCATGTGGCGTTGAGTGCGCTGGCCGGGCATACCTTGCTGATGCGCGAGTCCGGCTCGACCACCCGCCGGTTGACCGAGGAGTTGCTGGAAAGCGCCGGGGTCAGTTTCGGGCCGCTGCTGGAAATTGGCAGCCGCGAATCGATCCGTGAGGCGGTGCTGCGCAATATCGGCATCAGCATCATTGCCCGCCAGGAAGTCCCGCACGATCCGCAGTTGCGGGTGCTGACCATCGAGAATGCGCCGCAGATTCCCGAGTACCTTTACTGCTTGAAAGAAAGGAAGGGCGCGCGGTTGCCGGCGGCATTTCTTGGCCTGGCCCAAGAGATGTCTCCGGCCTGAGATCTTCATCTATCTTGCTGGCCTCATCGCGAGCAGGCTCACTCCTACAATGGAATGCGTTCCCCTGTAGGAGTGAGCCTGCTCGCGATGGCGCCAGTCCAGACACCGAATGACCTGAACCAAAATCCCCGAATACCACTATCAGCCGTTTTTGCCCTACTGCCACATGACGGACGCATTACAACTCTAGGATTGGCCCCATCAGCTTGATGAGGTCTGTCCATGAATCCTGCAATCGCAACTGCCCTGACCAACCCCGGTGCGCCGATGAAAGTGCGCGGCGTGCAGAAGCGCTTCGGCGCGTTCACCGCGCTGGATAACGTCTCCCTCGATGTCGCGGCCGGTGAGCTGGTGTGCCTGCTCGGCCCCTCGGGCTGCGGCAAGACCACGCTGCTGCGCTGCATCGCCGGGCTGGAGAAGCAGGACAGCGGCGAGTTGTACCTCGGCGATCGCGATGTCTCGCACCTCGCGCCGCAGGCCCGGGATTACGGCATTCTGTTCCAGTCCTACGCGCTGTTCCCCAATCTGACCGTCGAAGCGAACATTGCCTACGGACTCGCCGGTAATGGTCGCGACGAAGTCCGTCGCCGCGTCGGGCAGATGCTGGAGCTGGTCGGCCTCACCGGCAGTGAGAAAAAGTACCCGGGCCAGTTGTCCGGCGGTCAGCAACAGCGAGTCGCCCTGGCTCGCGCCTTGGCCCCGGCGCCGTCGCTGCTGTTGCTCGATGAACCGATGTCGGCCCTTGATGCCCGAGTGCGCGAGCATCTGTGCACCGAACTGCGCCAACTGCAGCGCAACCTCGGCATCACCACCCTGATGGTCACGCACAATCAGGACGAAGCCATGCTGATGGCCGACCGCATCGCCGTGATGAACAACGGTCGGGTCGAGCAGTACGCCACCCCGCAGGAAATCTACAACCGCCCGGCCACGCCGTTCGTGGCCGAGTTTGTCGGGCAGGGCAACTGGCTGCCGTTCCAGCGCAGCAGCGACAGCCACGCCAAGGTCGGCGGGATGAACCTGCGCCTGGCCGACGGCAGTGTCCACAGGCCGTCGGGCCGCTTGTTCTGCCGTCCGGAAGCAATCAGCGTCAATCCGCTGGTGCACGAAGAAAACCTGTTCCCGGCCAAGGTGCGCGAGATCACTTTTCTCGGCAATCGCTGCCGCATGAGCTTCGAACTCGACCAATTGCCGGGCCACGCGCTGCTCGCCGAACTGGCGCCGGAAGCCATGCCACGCCTTGGCGCCCAGCAGATCATGGTCGCCTTGCCGCCGCGCAGCCTGCAGGTGTTTGCCGGATGAGCGCGAACATCGCACGGCCGCTACCGCACAAGCAGGCGCGGCGAGTGTCCGGGGCCGAGGTCGGTGACCGGATCTTCGTCCTCGGCGGCAAACTCCTGCTGCTGTTGCTGCTCGGTGTCGCTGTGCTGCTGCCGTTGCTGGCGATCTTCTGGCGCGGCTTCAGCAGCGAGGCCGGGCAGGGCGGTGGCTGGCTCGCCGCCAAGGAGTTGGTCAGCAGCGAGAATTTCCACTGGCTGCTCGGCAACAGCCTGAAAGTTTCCCTCAGCGTCGCGGCCATCGTCGTACCGCTGGCCTACCTGTTTGCCTACGCACTGCAACGCACGATGATTCCGGCCAAGGGCCTCTGGCGCGGAATTTCTCTGCTGCCATTGATGGCGCCGTCGATGCTGCCGGGGATCGCACTGGTCTATCTGTTCGGCAATCAGGGCATGCTGCGCGGGCTGCTCTCGGACAACATCTACGGCTTCTGGGGGATTGTGCTGGGCGAGGTGATTTACACCTTTCCTCATGCGCTGATGATTCTGCTGTCGGCGCTGTCGCTGGCCGACGCGCGGCTGTTTGATGCGGCGTCGAGCATGGGCGCCAGTCCGGCGAAAGCCTTTCGCAGCATCACCTGGCCGGCGACCCGGCAGGCAGTGTTCGCCGCGTTCTGCTTGGTGTTCACCCTGACCATCACCGATTTCGGTGTGCCGGTGGTGGTCGGCGGCGACTATCAAGTGCTGGCACTGGAAGCCTACAAAGCCGTGGTCGGTCAGCAACAATTCGGACGCGGGGCGTTGATCGGCATGGTGCTGTTGCTGCCGGCGCTGTTCAGCTTCGGCGTCGATGCCTGGTTGCGTCGGCGTCATGGCGACTCCATGAGTGGCCGTGCACAGGTGTTCAAACCAGCGCCGTCGAAATTGCGTGATGGCTGCTATCTGGCGATTGTCCTGTTGATCAGCGCGGCGTTGCTGCTGGTGTTCGGCATGGCGGTGTTTTCCTCGCTGGTGAAGTTCTGGCCGTACAACCTGTCGCTGTCGCTCAATCACTACCAGTTCAACGAGACCGCCGGCGGTGGCTGGCTGGCCTACGGCAACAGCTTGAAGATGGCGCTGGGCACGGCGCTGATCGGCAGCGTGCTGATTTTCACCGGCGCTTACCTGATGGAGAAAACCCGCAGCCAACGCGGCCTCAATCTCGCGTTGCGCATGCTCAGTTTCATCCCGATGGCAGTGCCGGGGCTGGTGCTCGGTCTGGGCTACGTCTTCTTCTTCAACCTCAGTGGCAACCCGCTGCACGTGCTGTACGGCACGATGACCCTGCTGATCGTCTGCACCATTGCGCACTATTTGACCACTGCGCAAATGACCGCGACCACCGCGCTGCGTCAGCTCGACGCCGAGTTCGAAGCCGCCGCGCTATCGCTCAAGGCGCCGCTGTACCGCCACTACCTGCGCGTCACCGTGCCGATCTGCCTGCCGGCGCTGCTGGACATCGTGCGCTACCTGTTCGTCTCGGCGATGACCACGGTGTCGGCGGCGATCTTCCTCTACAGCCCCGACACCATCCTCGCGGCGGTGGCGGTGCTGAACATGGACGACGCCGGCAACGTCGGCGGCGCGGCAGCGATGTCGACCCTGATTCTGTTCACCTCGGCAGGCGTGTCCTTGCTGCTGGCGTGGGCTTCGCGCGGCTTGCTGCGCCGTTCCCAGGCCTGGCGGCAAACCGCGCCCGGTCACTGATTGACGACTTATCCCTACAGCCTCAACTCACCGACAGGAAAACGATCATGTTCAAGCCTATGGCCCTGGCCGCTGCTGTGCTCGCGACTTTCAGCCTGAATGCCTTCGCGGCAAAAACCGAGTTGACGGTGTACACCGCCCTCGAAGCCGAGCAATTGAAGTCCTATAAAGAAGCCTTCGAAAAGGCTAACCCGGACGTCGAGATCAAGTGGGTGCGTGACTCCACCGGGATCATCACCGCCAAACTGCTGGCCGAAAAGGCCCGGCCGCAAGCTGACGCCGTGTGGGGTCTGGCCGCTTCCAGCCTGGCGATTCTCGATCAGCAGGGCATGCTGCAAAGCTACGCACCGAAGGATCTGGGCAAGATCGGCGCGAACTACCGCGACGCCGCCAACCCGCCAGCCTGGGTCGGCATGGACGTCTGGGCCGCGACCATCTGCTTCAACACCGTCGAAGCCGAGAAGCAGGGCCTGAGCAAACCGGTGAGCTGGCAGGATCTGACCAAGCCTGAGTACAAGGGCAAGATCGTCATGCCGAACCCGGCGTCGTCCGGCACCGGTTTCCTCGACGTCAGCGCCTGGCTGCAAACCTTCGGCGAGAAGCAGGGCTGGGCCTACATGGACGGTCTGCACCAGAACATCGGCCAGTACGTTCACTCCGGTTCCAAGCCTTGCAAACTGGCGGCGGCGGGCGAGTTCCCGATCGGCATTTCCTTCGAATACCCGGCCGTACAGCTGAAACGCCAAGGCGCACCGCTGGACATCATTCTGCCGAAGGAAGGCCTGGGCTGGGAGATCGAAGCGACTGCCTTGATCAAGGGCACGCCGCATGAAGACGCAGCGAAGAAACTCGCGGACTTCTCCGCCAGCGCCGAGGCGATGGATCTGTACAAGGAGAACTTCGCTGTTCTTGCACAGCCGGGCATCGCCAAGCCGCAGACCGAACTGCCGGCCGACTACGAGCAGCGCCTGATCAAGAACGACTTTGCCTGGGCCTCGAAGAACCGCGACGAGATCCTCACCGAGTGGCGCAAGCGGTATGACGGCAAGTCCGAGAAAGTCGTCGCCAAGTAAGATCTTTATCGACTGACAGGGCCCCTTCGCGAGCAAGCCCGCTCCCACATTCGACCGAGTTTCACCGGAAGGAATGCGATCAAACTGTGGGAGCGGGCTTGCTCGCGAAGGCGGTCTCCCATTCAGGGAAAATCTCCATGACTCAACACAAAGACCTGCTGATCGTCGGCGCCGGCATCCTCGGCCTGTCCCACGCCTACGCCGCCGCCAGACGCGGCCTCAAGGTCAGCGTTTTCGAGCGCACCGCCACGCCCCTCGGTGCTTCGGTGCGCAACTTCGGTCAGGCGCTGATCACCGGCCAGCCACCGGGGCCGATGCTCGAACTGGCCAAGGCCAGCCGCGAGATCTGGGGCGACTGGGCGCAACTCGCCGGTCTGCAGATCAAGCGTAACGGCTCGTACCTGTTCGCCCGCAGCGAAGCTGAAGAACAATTGCTCGAAGCTTTCTGCAACGGCCGCGCCGTGGAGCACGGTTACAACGTCGCCTTGCTGCGCGGCGGCGCCCTGCGTGATCTGTATCACGGTCAGTTCAGCCACCACCGGGCGGCGCTGCACGGCCTGGACGATCAACAGCTGTACTCGCGGGAAGCGATCCCCGCGCTGATTGACTACCTGCGCCGCGACCTCGGTGTGGAATTTCACTTCAATACGCTGGTGCGCGACGTCGAACCGGGGCGCCTGTACAGCACCGCCGGCAGTTTCACGGCGAAGCAGATCATCGTCTGCTCCGGCCACGATTATCAGACCCTGCTGGCCGAGCCGATTGCCGCGCTCGACCCGCAGATCTGCCGCCTGCAGATGCTCCGCGCCAAACCGCAGATCGAGCTGAACCTGCAACACGCCTTGCTCACCGGTCTGAGCTGCGTGCACTACGGCGCCTTCGCCGATCTGCCGCAAGCGGCAGCGGTGCAGGCGCAGATCCTGCGCGAACAACCGCATCTGCATGACAACGGTATACACCTGCTGATCAGCCCGACGCCGTACGGCGAACTGATCATCGGCGACTCGCACCATTACGGCAGCGATCCGTCGCCGTTCAACGCCGAGCAGGTCGACAACTGGATGCTGGAGCTGGCCGAACAGACGCTGGGCTGCAAGGTGCAGGTGGTCGAGCGCTGGCAGGGCGTCTACGGTGCCCGTGGGCCGGGGCCGTTTTCGTTGCTGCGCCCGGCACCGGGGCTGAGTGTGGCGTTGATGCACACCGGCGTCGGCATGAGCGTCGGCCCGGCACTGGCCGAGCGCAACGTGGCGCAATTGCTGGAGGAAACCTGATGGGGGAGCAGCAACAGGTCGTCGACCGGGTGTTCGACTTGTACGAGCGCTTCGGCACCCGCGATTACATCGGCGAGCCGGTATCGCAGATCGAGCACATGTCCCAGGCCGCTGAGCTGGCAATCGCCGAAGGCTTTGACGACGAAGTGGTGCTGGCGGCGTTCTTTCATGACATCGGTCATTTGTGTGTTGAAGGCGCCGAGAACATGGGCGGTTATGGTGTAGTCAGCCATGAGCGGCTGGGGGCGAATTATTTGCGTGAGGCCGGGTTCAGTGAGCGCCTGGCACGGCTGGTGGAATATCACGTGCAGGCCAAGCGGTATCTGACGCTGCGTGAGCCGGGGTACTACGCGCGATTGAGTGAAGCGAGTCGCCGGACGCTGGAGTATCAGGGTGGGGTGATGAGCGAGGCTGAGGCGGATGCGTTTGAGCGGGACCCGTTGTGTGCCGTGAGTTTGCGCATGCGCCAGTGGGATGAGCTGGCCAAGGAGATGGGGGTGCCGGTGATGGATTCGGGTTTGCTGAAGCGCAAGGCTGAGGTTTTGTTGTCGGCTGAGTGATTGCAACCCTCACCCCAGCCCTCTCCCGGAGGGAGAGGGAGCCGACCGTGTTGTTCTTGGGCCCTACATCGATCTGAAATATCCAGTCGAACTCAGGTTTTGAAAAGCCAGAAGATCTGCTCCCTTCCCCCTCTACCCCTTGGGGGAGAGGGCTGGGGTGAGGGGGGCGCGATCTAAAGCTCAAGCACCCGATCAACCAACGCCTCAATCTGCTCCTGCCGTTCCGCCTGATTCAACTTCGCATGCGGATTGAGCGAAGACCACTGCGGATGCGCCCGCGCCTTGCTTAGCGCATCCGGCAACTTGCCCTCGCGCCAGGTCTTGTCCTGCGGGGTGGCGACCTGAACCGCGTCCATGGCTGCATGCCCGCGCTGATCGAGCGCCAACAGCAATTGCCGCTGACGCAGCGCCAACAACCGCAACACCCCGTCATCCACGGTCAATTCACGCTGGCCCTTGATCTTGCCCAGCAGGCGGCTGCCATAACTGCGCGCGGTTTGCAGCGCACCACCGGCAATCGCACCGGCCAAAGCCGCCGCACCGAGGGTAATCCCGCCCACCAGCAAATCCACGCCAGCCCCGGCCGCAGCGCCTGCCGCAATCCCGCCGCCCACCCGCACGCCGAGTTGCTTCAGGGTTTCCGGGTTGAACAGATCATCGCCCCAACGTCCATCCAGCAGCGGCAAGTCACTGGCCGCCGCGTCGTGCGGGCGAAACGCGTAGAGCTTGAGCAGCGCCTCGACGCACTTCTGCTCGCGCTGACGCACGGCTTTGCGCAGGTCGCTGATGGCTTGCTGTTCCTGCTCGGCCTCGCTGACCACACTGCGCCGGCACGCCGCACAATCGATCAGTAGTTCAGCGATCAGGCGCGCCGCACTTTGCTGGCGGGCGAGACGCTGGGCCTGTTGATCGGCGATCAAGCGTTCCAGTTGCGGACGGGCATTTTCCAGCAGCAGCGCGAGGCTTTCGTACAGGCGCCGCTCGCCATCCTCCGGCGGTGCAACGCTGTCGAACCGCACCAGCGCATGCAGGCCAAGCCGCGCCAACGCTTCGCGCCAGTCCGGCTCGCGATGATTGGCACTGCTGACGAAATTCAGCACCGGCAGCAGCGGTTTGCCACAACTGGCGAGCACTTCGAGTTCGTCGCGATATTTGGCCAGCACCGGTTCACGGGCGTCGATCACATACAGACCGGCGTTGGAGGCGAGCAGTTGCCGCAGCACCTTGGCTTCCTGTTCGAAACGCTGGCGCGCCTCGCTGCCGTCGAGAAACCGCGCCAGTCGCGCCGGGCCGTCGAGACGTTCGCCGGGGCGCTCCAGACGCTCGAGGAAATCCAGCAGGGCGATGGCATCTTCCAGCCCCGGCGTGTCGTAAAGATCGAGCAGCGGCTCGCCGTCCACCGACAGCCGCGCCCCCTCGACATGTCGGGTGGTGCTCGGTCGGTGCGAGACTTCGCCGAAACCGACGTCGCGGGTCAGGGTGCGCAGCAGCGAAGTCTTGCCGACGTTGGTGTGGCCAACCACCGCGAGTTTCAGTGGGGCTTTGCGGGCATCAGTCATGACCGTTCTCCAGCCAATTCATTGGCGCGCAATCGGCGAACGGCAGCTCCAGTTGTTGCAGAGCCACGTGCCAGTCGCCGAGGCGGGCGCTGTCCAGCGCTTCGCCGGACGGTGCTTGCAGCAGCCAGACCCGTGTGGCGCTGGCGTTGCGCGCCAGTTCGGCGATCAGCGCGAGGCTGCCGCGATCCGGCGAACGCCGTGGATCGCAGGCAATCAGCAGGCGCGCCGGGGGGAAGCGGCTGAGTTGTTCGAGCAGTTTGTGCCGTGATTCGCGGCTGTCGAGGATCCCGGCGTTGCTCACGGTTTTCGGCAGGGCTGGCGGCCATGGGCGCTGGTCGTCGAGTTCGATGGCGACCAACAACGCGCCCTCGCTGGCCTGTTCGCTGACGCTGCTTTCGACCCGATGCAGTTGCGCAGGCTCAGGGTCGTTGACGCCGAGACGTTCGCTGGTCGGCATC
Organism: Pseudomonas sp. GW823-FHT01D03; assembly: GCF_058798255.1. Lineage (NCBI taxonomy): Bacteria > Pseudomonadati > Pseudomonadota > Gammaproteobacteria > Pseudomonadales > Pseudomonadaceae > Pseudomonas > Pseudomonas sp. GW823-FHT01D03. The sequence goes on along the minus strand of NZ_JBXAKK010000001.1, from coordinate 5,752,937 downwards.
AGCCGTTCGCGCAACTCGGCGTAGCCGGGCAGGTTCAAGTCCAGGGTCAGCGCGGCCTTGCCGCGACTCCAGCGCCAGAAGCACAACAGTGCCAGCAGCAGTCGCGGCAGTACGCCGTAGACCACCAGCACCCCGACCAGCCAGGTCGCCCAGGCCTGGCGTGCGCTTTCGATATCCAGCGCCGCACCGCCGCTGGCGCGGATCATCTCCACCGTTGGCACGTTAAAGCCAAGCAGCGCCGGCAGCGCGCCGAGGGCTTGAGTCAGGTTGATGAACGTGTCGGCGCCGAGAATGGTGGTTTCCCAGACGAAGCCGTAGCGCCGGGTCGCCATCAGTGTCAGCAGCAACAGCAGGGCGCTGAGCATCGCCAGCAACCACAGGCCATTGACCAATGTGCCGAGGGCCCAGCGATTGAGTTTCTTGCGTTGCAGCATCAGCAGCAGGGCCGGCGCCAGTTGCGCGGCTTTGGCATCGCGAGCGAGTTTTTCACTGAGCCACAGCCACAAGCGGCCGAGGGTGGCGCCGTGTTCACCGGCGAAGATCAGCCCCAGCGCCCAGCTCAGCAGCAGAAGAAGGTTCAGCCCGAGCAGACTGCCCAAGGCCCAGAACACATTGACCGGTGTCTGGCTCAGCGCGGCGAAGGCCAGGCCGGCGCCGCTCAGCAGCGCGAAAATCACCAGCAGCACCAGCGCCAGACGCGCGCCTTGCAGCCAGTGCCTGAGTGCTGCGCTCAGCCCGTCGCGCTCGGCCAGCCACACGGCGCGGCGCTGAATACGGCCCGGCAGATCGCCGCCGGCCGCGCGGGCCAGACGATTGGCTTCCAGATCTTCCAGGGGACCTGCGTGTTCTTCGCGCAGGCGGATGGTTTCGGTCAGCCAGAGGTTTTGCAGTGGAGTCAGTTCAGTCACGCGCCATTCCGTTGCTCAATTGAGCAGAGAGCATAACCGCTGTGGCGCTTATCGGGTCAAGCGAGGCTCTGGTATCCTCGCCGACATGACTAAATCACTCCCCCTCAGCCTGATCGCAGCCCTCGGTGAAAACCGTGTGATCGGCGTCGACAACAGCATGCCCTGGCACCTGCCGGGGGACTTCAAATACTTCAAGGCCACGACCCTCGGCAAGCCGATCATCATGGGTCGCAAGACCTGGGACTCCCTCGGTCGGCCGCTGCCGGGCCGCTTGAACATCGTGGTCAGCCGTCAGCCAGATCTGCTGCTGGAAGGTGCGGAGGTATATCCGTCGCTGGAAGCTGCAGTGGTTCGCGCCGAGGAATGGGCAAAAGAACAGGGCGTCGATGAGTTGATGCTGATTGGCGGCGCGCAGTTGTATGCGCAAGGGCTGGCGCAGGCCGATCGTCTGTATCTGACCCGAGTGGCGCTGAGCCCGGAAGGCGATGCGTGGTTTCCGGAGTTCGATCTGAATCAGTGGACGCTGGTGTCGAACGTGTCGAATCCGGCTGAGGGCGACAAGCCCGCGTACAACTTCGAAGTCTGGGAAAAAGCTTGAAAGATCGCAGCCTGCGGCAGCTTCTACAAGGTTTACGCATTTCCCTGTAGGAGCTGGCGAAGCCTGCGATCTTTTGATCTTGCTTTACATCAAGCCTGAGCAAGCTCCGCATGCTCATCCGCATCCAGCAGCTCTTTATCGGTCTGCTGCATCACTTGGCTGGTGATCGCACCAGCGGTGATCGAACCACTCACGTTCAACGCCGTACGACCCATGTCGATCAGCGGCTCAACCGAAATCAGCAGCGCCACCAGTGACACCGGCAAGCCCATCGCCGGCAGCACGATCAGTGCGGCAAACGTCGCGCCGCCGCCAACACCGGCCACACCGGCCGAGCTCAGCGTGACAATCGCCACCAGTGTCGCGATCCACAGCGGATCCAGCGGGTTGATGCCTACGGTTGGCGCAACCATCACCGCCAACATCGCCGGGTACAGACCGGCGCAACCGTTCTGGCCGATGGTCGCACCGAACGAGGCGGCGAAACTGGCGATTGACTGCGGAATGCCCAGGCGACGGGTCTGCGCTTCGATGCTCAGCGGAATGCTCGCGGCGCTGGAGCGGCTGGTGAACGCGAACGTCAGCACCGGCCAGATCTTGCGGAAGAAACGCAGCGGGTTGATCCCGGCCGCCGACACCAGCAGGCCGTGCACCACGAACATCAGGCCCAGGCCGAGGTACGAGACCACGACGAAACTGCCGAGCTTGATGATGTCCTGCAGGTTGGAACCGGCCACCACTTTGGTCATCAGCGCCAGCACGCCGTAAGGGGTCAGCTTCATCACCAGACGCACCAGACGCATCACCCAGGCTTGCAGGGTGTCGATGGCATTGATCACTTTCTGACCTTTCTCGGCATCATCCTTGAGCAGTTGCAGCGCCGCGACCCCCAGGAACGCGGCGAAGATCACCACGCTGATGATCGAGGTCGGCTTGGCCCGCGCCAGGTCGGCGAACGGGTTCTGCGGGATGAATGACAGCAGCAACTGCGGCACATTCAGGTCGGCGACCTTGCCGGCGTAGTCGGTCTGAATGGTTTGCAGGCGGGCCATTTCCTGAGTACCGGCCACCAGGCCTTCGGCGGTGAGGCCGAACAGGTTGGTCAGGCCAATGCCGATCAGCGCCGCAATCGCGGTGGTGAACAGCAGGGTGCCGATGGTCAAGAAACTGATCTTGCCCAGCGACGAGGCGTTGTGCAGACGCGCGACCGCGCTGAGGATCGAGGCGAACACCAGCGGGATCACGATCATTTGCAGCAACTGCACGTAGCCGTTGCCGACCAGATCGAACCAGCCGATCGAGGCTTTCAGTACCGGGTTGCCGGCACCGTAAACGGTGTGCAGGGCAACACCGAAGGCTACGCCGAGCACCAGCGCGAGCAGGACTTTTTTCGCCAGGCTCCACGTCGTGTGGCGGGTTTGCGCCAGACCGAAGAGCAGGGCGAGGAACACCAGCAGATTGAGGATCAGCGGCAGATTCATGAAGACTCCGATAAGACTTGTGCCAGTCGCCTTCTGGGGCAACTGCGAACCGGCAAGCCTAACAGTTTGATTTCCAATGAATTAATACCGAAATCGCAGGTCATCCGTCGTTTTTGGAATAAGCGCTTGTCGCTCTCGGCAATGCAACTGGCGTTGAGGAGACGTAAGCGGTCGCTGACAGACGAGGACTGTCACACTTATTTGTTAGCGTCGATGTCTTTCAGTCAGGGAGAAAACGCTGATGAAGTTCGCACCGAAAATGCTCGCTGTGGTTCTTGGATTGGGCTTGGCCGCTCATGCATTCGCCACCGACCTGAAGCACTGGCCGGCGGATCAGGCCAAGGCACTGGACGCGATGATCGCGGCCAACGCCAACAAAGGTAACTACGCGGTGTTCGACATGGACAACACCAGTTACCGCTACGACCTCGAAGAGTCGTTGTTGCCGTTCATGGAAAACAAAGGCCTGATCACCCGCGACAAACTCGATCCCTCCCTGAAACTGATGCCGTTCAAAGACACCGCCGACCATAAGGAAAGTCTGTTCAGTTACTACTATCGCCTGTGCGAAGTCGACGACATGGTCTGCTACCCATGGGTAGCGCAGGTGTTCTCCGGCTTCACCCTCAAGGAGCTCAAAGGTTACGTCGATGAGCTGATGGCGTCGGGCAAACCGGTGCCGGCGACTTATTACGAAGGCGATGTGGTGAAGACGCTCGACGTCAATCCGCCGAAGATCTTCACCGGCCAGCAAGAGCTGTACAACAAGCTGATGGAAAACGGCATCGAGGTCTACGTGATGACCGCCGCCTCGGAGGAACTGGTGCGCATGGTCGCGGCTGATCCGAAGTACGGCTACAACGTCAAACCGCAGAACGTGATCGGCGTGACCACGTTGCTGAAGAACCGCGAAACCGGCGAGCTGACTACTGCGCGTAAGCAGATCACCGCGGGCAAGTATGATGAGAAGGCCAACCTCGGCCTCGAACTGACGCCGTACCTGTGGACGCCGGCAACGTGGATGGCTGGCAAACATGCGGCGATCCTGACCTACATCGATGAGTGGAAAAAACCGGTACTGGTGGGCGGCGATACGCCGAGCAGCGATGGTTACATGCTGTTCCACGATGTGGATGTGGCCAAGGGCGGCATTCACTTGTGGGTCAACCGCAAGGACAAATACATGACCCAGCTCAACGGCATGATGGCCAAGCACGCGGCGGCGCAGGCCAAGGAAGGGTTGCCGGTGACGGCGGACAAGAACTGGGTGATCGTTAAACCCGAGGACATTCAGTAAGCCCTGAAATCTTTGAAATCCCTGTAGGAGCTGCCGCAGGCTGCGATCTTTTGATCTTGTTTTCAAGAGCAAGATCAAAAGATCGCAGCCTGCGGCAGCTCCTACAGGGGATCGGGTTTGCAAGCATCAGGCAAAAAAAATGCCCCGCAATTGGCGGGGCATTTTTGTTTCGGCGATTCGACGCTTACAGCCCGTCGAGCATCGCCTTGTTACGCACCGCACCCTTGTCGGCGCTGGTTGCCAGCAGGGCGTAGGCCTTCAGGGCGGTGGTCACTTTGCGTGGACGCTGCTCGACCGGTTTCCAGCCTTTCTTGTCCTGCTCGACCCGGCGCGCAGCCAGATCTTCATCGCTGACCAACAGGTTGATCGAGCGGTTCGGAATGTCGATCAGCACTTTGTCGCCGTCCTGCACCAGACCTATCGCACCACCGGCCGCAGCCTCTGGCGAAGCGTGGCCGATCGACAGGCCGGAAGTACCGCCGGAGAAGCGCCCGTCGGTCAGCAGCGCACAGGCTTTGCCCAGACCTTTGGACTTCAGGTACGACGTCGGGTAGAGCATTTCCTGCATGCCCGGGCCGCCTTTCGGGCCTTCGTAACGAATGATGACGATGTCGCCTTCCTTCACTTCGTCGGCGAGGATGCCGCGCACGGCGCTGTCCTGGCTTTCGAAGATCTTCGCGTTGCCTTCGAAGACATGGATCGACTCGTCGACGCCGGCGGTTTTCACCACGCAGCCGTCGAGGGCGATGTTGCCGTACAGCACGGCCAGGCCACCTTCTTTCGAATAGGCGTGCTCGAAGCTGCGGATGCAGCCGTTTTCACGGTCGTCATCCAGGGTTTCCCAACGGGTCGACTGGCTGAACGCGGTCTGGGTCGGGATGCCCGCCGGGCCGGCCTTGAAGAAGTGATGCACGGCTTCGTCGGTGGTCTGGGTGATGTCCCACTTGGCGATGGCTTCTTCCATGCTGCGACTGTGCACGGTCGGCAGGTCGGTGTGCAGCAGGCCGCCACGGGCCAGGGAACCGAGGATGCTGAAGATGCCGCCAGCGCGGTGCACGTCTTCCATGTGGTATTTCTGGATGTTCGGCGCGACCTTGCACAGTTGCGGCACGCTGCGCGAGAGACGGTCGATGTCGCGCAGGTCGAAATCGATCTCGGCTTCCTGGGCGGCAGCCAGCAGGTGCAGGATGGTGTTGGTCGAACCGCCCATGGCGATGTCGAGCATCATCGCGTTCTCGAACGCCTTGAAGTTGGCGATGTTGCGCGGCAGCACGGACTCGTCGTTCTCGCCGTAGTAACGCTTGCACAGCTCGACGATGGTGCGGCCAGCCTGCAGGAACAGTTGTTCGCGGTCGCTATGGGTCGCGAGGGTCGAACCGTTGCCCGGCAATGCCAGGCCCAGGGCTTCAGTCAGGCAGTTCATCGAGTTGGCGGTGAACATGCCGGAGCATGAACCGCAGGTCGGGCAGGCGCTGCGCTCGTACTCGGCAACCTTCTCGTCAGAAGCGCTGGAGTCGGCGGCGATCACCATGGCGTCGACGAGGTCGAGGCCGTGGGAAGCGAGTTTGGTCTTGCCGGCTTCCATCGGGCCGCCGGACACGAAGATCACCGGAATGTTCAGGCGCAGAGCGGCCATCAACATGCCCGGGGTGATCTTGTCGCAGTTGGAGATGCAGACGATGGCGTCGGCACAGTGAGCGTTGACCATGTATTCGACCGAGTCGGCGATGATCTCGCGGCTCGGCAGCGAATACAGCATGCCGTCGTGGCCCATTGCAATGCCGTCATCCACGGCGATGGTGTTGAATTCTTTCGCTACACCACCGGCGCGTTCGATTTCCCGGGCAACCAGTTGACCGAGGTCTTTGAGGTGCACGTGGCCCGGCACGAACTGGGTGAAAGAGTTGGCAATGGCGATGATCGGCTTCTTGAAGTCGTCATCTTTCATCCCGGTGGCGCGCCACAGTGCGCGGGCGCCGGCCATGTTGCGGCCGTGGGTGGATGTTTTCGAGCGGTAATCTGGCATGGAGCACTCCGGGCGGCTAATCAGGTATCAAAAGGGAGTGAGCTTCTATTGACGTCTGGAACACTCAGAAATGGCCGTGTGTCCTGGATGTTGCCGATGACTTTGCGGGATCGCCGCTTGCCTCAGCCTGAGCTCATAAACCCGCCGGGGGATGAATGGCGATGAATCAGCCGATTCTACACCGCTGGCGTCTGGAGGGAATGGCGCAAAGCGTTGTTCCAGTGCCGACGGTGCGTATGGCATGACGATCGGCAGGCTCAATCGCTGCCAGAGGGCGTGACGGCGCCGTTTTCGATGCCGCTGGCGCGATGGCTGATCCGCTTGTTCAACGCCAGCGCGATGCAACTGAGCAGGACAAAACAGTAGCCGAGGGTGGCTTGCAGGTTACTTGGGCTCAGGCTGATCAAGGCGCTGATCAAACCACCACAAATGAAAATGATCGTACTGCCTGCCGAAGCCGAGGTGCCGGCATTCTCGGGAAACAGGCTCATGGCCCGCGACGTGGCTGCAGGGCGTGTGATAGTGGTGCCGGCGGTGCAGATCAACATCGGAATCAGCACCGTGGCCGCTGAGAGCGCAAGGTGCCTGGCCATGAACAGCATCACCAGCCCCGCCAGCAGGATCAGGCTCAGCCCGACCACCATTTGCTGTCCGGGCGAGATTCGCCGGCTCAGCAGTGTGGCGACGATCCCGCCAGCGACATACGCCGCACCGTAGATCAGCAGGATCAGCGAGAAGTCGTAGGCTGACAGCTGCAATTGATCCATGAAGATCAGCGGCGAAATGACGATGAACGAGAAGTGGCAGGCGAACGCGAAAGCCGAGATCAGCCAATAGCCGACGAACTCGAAGTCCCCCAGCACCCGTCGGTAAGCCTTGAGAAAATGGATGGGTGTATCTCTTGCAGCGGGCCGACCACTGTCCAGAAACAGCCAGGCCTTGAGCAACACGACAACCGCCAGAGCGATGAACAGCCAGAAGCTGCCACGCCAGCCCAGGGTCGCCTGCAGGAAGGTCCCGGCCAGCGGTGACACCGAGATGAATATCCCGGTGGCGGTCACCATCAGGATCCGCAGACGATCACGCTCTGCGCCCTCGAACAGATCCTGCACCAGCGCCTGTGACAGGACGAAACAGCCGCAGCCGATGGCCTGCACGATGCGAAAGGCCATGAACAGTGTGTAGTCACTGGTCATTACGCAACCGATGGCGCCGAGGATCGAGACAGCCATGCCGGCGAGCAACAAGCCCTTGCGCCCGATAACGTCGGACAACGGCCCGATCAGCAGTTGGGCAAAGGCGATGCCCACTGCGAACAAGCTGATCGACAGGGCGATGTCGGTCGGGGTGCTGGCGAAGTGTTCGGCCAGTGCCGGGAACGATGGCAGCAGGACATCCAGCGGAAACACCCCCAGCAGCACCATGGCCAAAAGCAGACTTACCGCCCCGCGTCGTTGTCGGGTAGTTGCCACCGTTCTTCCTTCAAGCATCGATCAGTCCTGCCTTGGCGAAAAGTTTGCGGTTGTTGGGTAGCGCGAAGAATCCGGCCCTTTCGAGTGCGGCAAGCGTGGCCGTGGCTCCGGATCTGGCACGCTGGCGGCTGGCTTGTTCGTTGGTCAGGCCGTCGAGGATTTCCTTGATCGCACCTTCGCCAATGCCGGCGCGGCGCAGGCTTTGGTGCAGCCATTGCTCGTCGACTTCGAAGAAGGTCGCCAGGGTCTCCAGCAAGGTTCTGGCCGCGAAGGCGCGCTGGCGGCTGTTCAGGGTCAACCAGAGGTAGTGAAAGACCTCGGAAAAAAAACGGCTGTGGCGCGCTTCATCAGCGAGATGGTCGCGCAACATGTCATTCACGCTGCTGACCAACGTTTCCCGACACACATCCAGTAACTCCCGGGCAATGATGGTTTCGGAAACAAAGCCGAGCAGAAACCATGCCAGCGGGCGTTTGCTCTCCGGCGTTCGGGCGATCTGACCGGTCAGGCGGATAATGCGCAGCGGCATCTGTGGACGGCCGGTGAAACCATGCAGTTCGGCGATCTGTTCAGCCAGATGATGGGAGAACAGTGCGTGATACCCCTCGTCGGTATAGAGCTGCAGCGCGGCGGTTTTCATCCTTGACGGAATGTGCGCGGGCAACTCGCCGTGGACGATGGTTTCCACGGCGCGGTTGACGATGCGGTGTTCCAGCAACGTGGTGTAGTCGAGAAAGTGCACCAGGTGACTGGCTGCGAGCCGATGCATGACCCTGTGGCCTGCGGATTCGATCGCCGGGTGGGACAGATACGGCAGGAATGCCGGCGGAAACCAGAAGCGGGTTTGCAGTTGCAACTGCAGATCTGCCGGCAACTGGTAGTCGTGCCGGCTGGTGCGTACCGACGCGTGGTTGTTCCAGTCGCCGAGGGTGAATCGAAGCGCCCAGGACTCTGGCGCTTCGGGCTGATCCGCGGTTGGCGCGTTCATTTACGCGTCTCCTGCAACAGGTCGCGCATTTCCTGACACATCGCCTGACCGTCGCTGGCGCCGCAGCCGACAAAGAACAACGGTTGTTCAGCGCTGCCTTCGAGGTTGAGCAGGGCTTCGACCTGACGATCGGCAAACGCCCCGGTCAGCCACGTTCCCAGGCCCAGCGCCGTGGCCACCAGTTGAAAGGTCTGCGACAGGTGACCCGCCTCGACGAACGCCATGCGATAGGCGCGTGAGTGTTCATACTTCCACCAGAGCTTGTCGAAACGAGCGGTGATAAACAGACCCAGTGGCAGGTTATTGATGAAGTGCTGACCCGCCAGCAAATGACCCAGCGCGGGGGCGGGCAAAGGATTGACCCGGCTGAGTGCGTGTTCTGCCGGGTGATAGGCATAGATGCCCGGTTCCAGGCCTTCGATATTGCGAGCCAGGAGAAAACCTTCGCAGGCATTCAACCCGCCACCGGAAGGACTGCTGCGTCGGGCACCGAGGCCCTCGGCGATGCTCTCATCGCGGTCATTGTCGCGATGACGAAGAAAGCCCAGCGAGAGATACATCAATGTGCCGACGTCGCCGAGCGTGATCGCTTCGCCAGTAAAGGAGCGGCAGGTTTTTCTCAGGCGCAGGACATTGCCCAGGCTGGCGACGGTCAAGGCCGCGGAGGCGGGCAGGGTGATCAGAGGTTTGTCTTGATGGATCGGGCGATCTTGCGCGGGTGCCGGTGTGGTCAGCACGGCGCTGCAATGGTTCAGGTATTGCCTGGACCACTCTTGAATATTCTGGGGTATCTGTTCGCAGGGAATGTTCTGGGTGCCAATATGATAAATCTTCGACAATTCATCCCAGCCCCATGGCGGACTGTCTATTTTTGCAACGGTTAATATGCCCGCGTTCAGAAGTTGTGAGTCTATTATGTTGCGTCTGTCGAACTGTTCCGGGTTGTTGATAAGTTGTGCAAGTCGACAAGAGTAAGTCAGGTCCAGTTCGTGTTGGGTGTGATCTTTATAGTTCCAGACAATTTGTCCGGGCGTGCGCGGCAATATGAATAAATAAGGATTAATGTGCATGTTGTATTGATCGCTCTGGAAAAGGGTCGAAAGAACGCTGGGGGGCCGGCACTCCCCAGCGTTCTGGCTCACTTAGCGGGCTTTAGGCGCAACCAGGAAGGCCAGGTTTGCGATTTTGTTGGTTTCCAGAGTAATTGCTTTCATAAGTATGAACTCCTTGTTCATTGAGAGTGGATGTCACCGTCGTGGTGACAACTTAATAATAGGTTGTAATGAATTATTGGCAAGCGATACTTGGGTAGGAAATTTCTATTAATTTTGTCGGAGTGGGCGTGCTGCCAGGGCGGGCTTGTAAGTATTAGTTCTTGAAATGTAATGCGCAGGGAAATGTCCTGCATACATGTAGGAAGTTAGTTGTAGGAAAGAGGAAGAAAATTCGCCGACATTGCATCGCCGTAAAGACAACGGGAAGCCCGCAGGCTCCCCGTTTCATGGGTCTGTCAGCTGTTTGGCAGCAGACGGCAAGTGATGCTTTTGATGTAGCGAGTCTCGGCGATGGCCGGGTGTACCGGGTGATCCGGGCCCTGACCGCCGCGCTCGAGCATCTGGATGTTGCGGTCCAGGTGACGGGCGCTGGTCAGCAGGATGTTCTGCAGATCATCTTCGGGCAGGTGCATGGAGCACGAAGCGCTGACCAGAATGCCGTCCTTGGTCAGCAGGCGCATGGCTTGTTCGTTCAGGCGACGGTAGGCGCCTTCGCCGTTCTTCATGTCTTTCTTGCGTTTGATGAATGCAGGCGGGTCGGCAACGATCACGTCGAAGCGCTCTTCGCTGGCCTTAAGCTCTTTCAAGGCTTCGAACACGTCGCCTTCAATGCAGGTCATCTTGTCGGCGAAGCCGTTCAGTGCGGCGTTACGCTCGACGCCGTCGAGGGCGAAGCCCGATGCGTCGACGCAGAACACTTCGCTGGCGCCGAACGCGGCAGCCTGCACGCCCCAGCCACCAATGTAGCTATAAAGGTCGAGAACGCGTTTGCCTTTGGCGTAAGGCGCGAGGCGGGCGCGGTTCATGCGGTGGTCGTAGAACCAGCCGGTTTTCTGGCCGCCAATGACCGGTGCTTCGAATTTCACGCCGTTCTCTTCCAGTGCCACCCACTCCGGCACCAGGCCGAACACGGTTTCGACGTAGCGGTTGAGGCCTTCGGCGTCACGGGCGGCGGAGTCGTTCTTGAACAGGATGCCGCTTGGCTTGAGCACTTGGGTCAGTGCAGCGATCACGTCATCTTTATGCGCTTCCATGGTCGCCGAGGCGATCTGCACGACGAGGATGTCGCCGAAACGGTCGACTACCAGGCCTGGCAGCAGGTCGGAGTCGCCGTAGACCAGGCGATAGAACGGCTTGTCGAACAAGCGCTCGCGCAGTGACAGGGCCACGTTCAGGCGGTGCACCAGCAGCGACTTGTCCAGCGCCAGTTTGATGTCACGCGACAGCAGGCGTGCGCAGATCAGATTGTTCGGGCTCATCGCGACGACGCCCAGCGGTTTGCCGCCGGCGGCTTCGAGGATCGCCTGATCGCCGGCCTTGAAGCCGTGCAGTGGCGTGGCAGCCACATCGATTTCGTTGCTGTAGACCCACAAGTGGCCGTTGCGCAGGCGACGGTCGGCGTTGGCTTTGAGGCGCAGGCTAGGCAGGGACATGACGTCGCTCCGGAAAAAAGAGCGGGAGTATACCGTGTTGCTCGGCCTGATTGGCTGGTGAGTGGACATGTGGCAAGTCATTGCCGGTGGAAGACATTACCTGTGGCGAGGGGATTTATCCCCGATCGGCTGCGCAGCAGTCGCAAACCCCCCAAGCAGTTTTCTGACTGACCGCGTGAGTCGATTTGGGACAGCTGCGCTGTCCATCGGGGATAAATCCCCTCACCACATAAACTCACAAACCCCCAGATCAGGCAGAGAGCGCGTCGATCAACTCACGGCTGAACGCTGGAATATCGTCCGGCTGACGGCTGCTGATCAGGTGGCCGTCCTTGACCACTTCTTTATCCACCCAGTTGGCCCCGGCATTCACCAAGTCATCCTTGAGCGTCTTGTAGCTGGTCAGGGTCTTGCCGTTGACCAGCCCGGCGGAAATCAGCAGCCAGCTGCCGTGGCAGATCACCGCAATCGGTTTGCCGGCGGAGGCGCCGGTCTTGACCAGATGCTGGGCATCCTGGTCGATGCGGATGGTGTCGGAGTTCTGTACCCCGCCCGGCAGGACGATCGCGTCGTACTGCTCGCTGCTGGCGCCTTGAAATGTCTGGTCGACCTTGAAGTCATCCGCCGGTTTGTCGTGGTTCCAGCCTTTGACCTTGCCGGCCTCGGCCGAAAGGATGTCGACCTGGGCGCCGGCCTGCTCCAGTGCTTGCTTGGGGCCGGTCAATTCGACCTGTTCGAAACCGTCTGTAACCAAAATGGCGACGCGTTTGCCGTTTAGAGTAGTGGCCATCGCTAAGCTCCTGAGTCTGTGGACGTTTGCCGCCGCACGGGAGCTGAGTCATCCCATGGGCATTACAGATTCCGAAGCCTGAGCGTGAATGAAAGTTCCTGACAATTGCCCACTGGTGTGTCGTCCCGCGGTTTTTAGAGGTTAGAATCGCCGCCTGTCCCAGAGTGTGTACTTATGTCCCAAGAGCTGACCACCGAACAGATTCAACAATCCCTGCAAGGCATCAGCGTGCCCGCGCAGCCGCAGATCATGGTGGATCTGCAGATGGAGCAGTACATGCCCGACCCGGATCTGGAGGTGATCGCCAAGCTGATCGCCCAGGATCCAGGCCTGTCCGGTTCTCTGCTGAAAATCGTCAATTCGCCGTATTACGGCCTGAGCAACAAGATCACCTCGATCCAGCGTGCGGTGAATCTGTTGGGCAGTCGGTCGATCATCAACCTGATCAACGCGCAGTCGATCAAGGGCGAGATGAACGACGACACCATCGTCACCCTCAACCGTTTCTGGGACACCGCCCAGGACGTGGCGATGACGTGCCTGACCCTGGCCAAGCGCATCGGCACTCAGGCCGGCGACGAAGCCTATGCCTTGGGGCTGTTCCACGACTGCGGCGTGCCGTTGATGCTGCAGCGCTTCCCCAACTACATGTCGGTACTGGAAAAGGCTTACGCCAATGCCAGCGCCGAATGCCGGGTGGTGGACACCGAGAACGCCGAGTTCAACACCAACCATGCCGTGGTCGGCTACTACACCGCCAAGTCGTGGCGCCTGCCTGAACACGTCAGCACGGCGATCGCCAATCACCACAATGCGTTGGCGATCTTCAGCGACGAGTCCTCGCGCAACAGCCAGATGAAGAATCTGTTGGCGATCCTGAAGATGGCCGAGCACATCTGTGCGTCTTATCGGGTGCTGGGCAACCAAACCGAAGACCACGAATGGAACAGCATCGGCCCGCTGATTCTCGATTACGTGGGCTTGTCGGACTACGATTTCGAAACCCTCAAACAGACGATCCGCGACCTCGGCGCGCATTGATTCGAGAACGCCATGCCTGAATTGCCGGAAGTCGAAACCACCCGCCGGGGCATTGCTCCGCACCTGGAAGGCCAGCGCGTCAGCCGGGTGATCGTGCGTGATCGCCGGCTGCGCTGGCCGATCCCCGAAGACCTCGATGTGCGCCTGTCCGGGCAGCGTATCGTGCTGGTCGAGCGGCGGGCCAAGTATTTGTTGATCAATGCCGAAGTTGGCACTTTGATCAGCCACTTGGGCATGTCGGGCAACTTGCGGCTGGTGGAAGTCGGGTTGCCGGCGCTCAAGCATGAGCACGTCGATATCGAGCTGGAATCCGGTCTGGCGCTGCGCTACACCGATCCACGCCGCTTCGGAGCGATGCTGTGGAGTTCCGATCCGCTCAATCACGAACTGCTGATTCGCCTCGGGCCGGAGCCGTTGACCGATCTGTTCGACGGCGAGCGCCTGTTCCAGCTGTCGCGCGGGCGTTCGATGGCGGTCAAGCCGTTCATCATGGATAACGCGGTGGTGGTTGGCGTCGGCAACATTTACGCGACCGAAGCGCTTTTCGCCGCCGGGATCGATCCGCGCCGCGAAGCCAAGAGCATCTCCCGGGCGCGGTATTTGAAGCTGGCGATCGAGATCAAACGCATCCTCGCCGCGGCCATCGAGCGCGGCGGCACCACGTTGCGTGATTTCATCGGCGGTGACGGGCAGCCGGGGTACTTCCAGCAGGAGCTGTTCGTTTATGGCCGTGGCGGTGAGCACTGCAAGGTCTGCGGCACCGGCCTGCGCGAAGTGAAGCTGGGGCAACGGGCCAGTGTGTTCTGCCCACGTTGCCAGACCTGAGGCAAAAATCTGAAAAAGTCCTACGGTCTATAGTGAGTGGTCTCACTGTTCAGCCCGAAGGATCGTGCCATGAAGTCCTTGCAAGTCCTCTTTGCCATACTGCTGCTGTGTTCCAGCCTGGCCGTTCAGGCCGCGGAGCACGGCAGCGGTGATCCGCGCTACACCATCCAGAACCCTCCCGCCTACGCCATGATCGGCGATTTGCTGATTGCCCGACCTTTATTGGTGGTGGCAACGGTGCTGGGTGCGGGGGTGTTTGTAGTGTCATTGCCGTTTACCGCGCTGGGTGGCGGGGTGGGCGATGCGGGGCAGGCGTTGGTTGTTGATCCGGCGAAAGCGGCGTTTATGCGGTGTCTGGGGTGTATTGGGGAAGGGTTTGAGCAGCGCGAGTGAGCTGATCCGGATTCTGCGGTGTTGCTGATGGCCCTTTCGCGAGCAAGCCCGCTCCCACAGTGAAATGCATTCCAACTGTGGGAGCGGGCTTGCTCGCGAAAGGGCCCGGAAGAGCGCTACAAAACGTTCAGATCAGGCCTTGCCGGTGATCTTGCGGTATTTCTCCATCAACTGTTCTTCAGTCTCAGGATGCGCCTCGTCCAGCGGAATGCAATCCACCGGGCAGACCTGCTGGCACTGCGGCTCGTCGTAGTGGCCGACGCACTGGGTGCACAGGTTCGGGTCGATCACGTAGATCTCTTCGCCTTGGGAAATCGCGGCGTTCGGGCACTCGGGTTCGCAGACGTCGCAGTTGATGCAATCGTCGGTGATGATCAGGGACATGCTAACTCCAGCCGGGGCGGCAGGCCCGGGCGCAATAAATCAATGCGCGCAATTGTGCCGCATTGGCGCCCGCAGTGCACGCGGCTGCGATCAAGGGCTGAAATCAAAAGCCAAGATCGCAGCCTGCGGCAGCTCCTACTTTTTGAAGCGTAGGGTCAGGGCATCGGCCACGGCCGGGTGCACGAACTTGCTGATATCGCCGCCCAGCGCGGCGATTTCCCGCACCAGCGTCGAGGAAATGAACGAATAACGCTCGGACGGGGTGAGGAACAGGCTCTCGACGTCCGGGGCCAACTGGCGGTTCATATTGGCCAGCTGAAATTCGTATTCGAAGTCCGACACCGCACGCAGGCCACGCAGGAACACGTTGGCGTTCTGCTCCTTGGCGAAATGCGCGAGCAGCGTCGAGAAGCCGACCACCTCGACGTTGGGCAGGTGTTTGGTGACCTCGCGAGCCAGTTCGACCCGTTGTTCCAGCGGGAACAGCGGGTTTTTCTTGGGGCTGGCGGCGACCGCAATGATCACGTGATCGAACAGGCGCGAGGCGCGTTCGACCAGATCGCCATGGCCCTTGGTAATAGGGTCGAAGGTACCTGGGTACAACACTCGGTTCATCGCGTCGTCCTGGCGGGAGTCCGTTGGGGAGTCGGATGGTATCGCAGCCGTCCCGGTCGGCCAAGTCGCCTGTTGGGTAAGAAAGCACTATAGACGACGCGATAAAACGGTTTTTTCACGGATTTCTCAGTCGATCGGCGAGGGACGTCGCCAGTTGTGCGGTCAGCCCGTACACCGACAATTGCGGGTTGGCACCAATGCTGGTGGGGAACAACGAGCCGTCGTGAATCGACAGATTGCTCAGTTGATGATGCCGGCCAAGGCTGTCGGTGACTGCGTTTTTCGGTTCCTCGCCCAGCGCACAACCGCCCATCACGTGGGCACTGCCCAAACGCGTGCGATACAGCTCAAGGTTCAAACCGTCGATCAGCGTGCGGGCTTCGGCCAGGCTGTTCACGTAACGCGCATCGGCGTGCATCGGCATCACCGCTTTCGCACCGCCGGCAAACTGGATCTCGGCCATGCTGTGAAAGGCGCGGCGCAAGCCTTCCCAGGCGTAAGGCGAGACTTGATAGTCGAGCACTGGCGAGCCGTCGCCGCGCAACTCGACACTGCCGCCGGAGCTGTCCGGGTGGAAACCGTCGCGCAGCAACGCGAGCATCGCGTGGGTGTGCGGCAGATCAGCCATATGTTCGGCGTTCTGCTGGCCGAAACCGCCCAGAAGCGTTGCCGCAAGCGCCGGGTGCAGCGGCGGCACTTCGAGTTTGTAACCCATCGGCCCGCTGGTGCCGTCCTTCCATTGAAAATGATCCGAGTAGATCGACTGCGGCGCGCCGTAGAACGGGTTGATCACCTCGTCGAAACGCCCGGCGGACATGTTCACCAGATGCAGGAACGTGCGTTTGCCGAGGCGTTGATGCGGATCCGGTGCATCCGAACGCAGCAGCAGGGCCGGGCTGTTGATGCCGCCGCCCGCCAGCACGTAATGCCGCGCCTTGATCGTGATTTTGCGTCCGGTCGGCGCGACGCAACGCTCGTCCATCGCCACGCATTGCAGGCCGGTGATCTTGTCGCCGTTGATCAGCAGTTTTTCCGCGCGGGCCAGGTACAGCAGCTCGCCGCCCTTTTCCAGGGTCGCCGGAATGGTGGTAACCAGCATCGACTGCTTGGCGTTGGTCGGGCAGCCCATGCCGCAGTAGCCGATGTTCCAGCAGCCACGCACGTTGCGCGGGATCACGTGCCAGCTGTAGCCAAGTTGCTCGCAGCCCTTGCGGATCACGTCGTTGTTGGCATTGGGCGGGATCATCCACGGCGCGACGCCCAGGCGCTGTTCCATTTTTTCAAACCACGGCGCCATCTCGGCCGGGCTGTGACCTTTGACGTTGTGCTCCCTGGCCCAGTGCTCGAGCGTTGGCTCGGGCGTGCGGAAACTCGACGTCCAGTTGATCAGCGTGGTGCCGCCCACCGCACGGCCCTGGAGGATGGTGATTGCGCCGTCCTTGCTCATGCGGCCGATGCCTTCCTGATAGAGGCTGCTGTAGGCCTGGTCTTCGAGCATCTTGAAGTCAGAACTGGTCTTGAGCGGGCCTTCTTCGATCAGCAGCACTTTGTAGCCGGCGGCGCTGAGGATTTCCGCCGTGGTGCCGCCACCGGCGCCGCTGCCGATGATCGCCACGTCGGCTTGCAGCGTAAGGTCGGCGGTCAGCTGTGCGCCGTTGTAGGTTTTCCAGCCACGGGCGAGGCCTTCGCGGAACGGGTCGGGTACAGGCATTGATCAGGTTCTCTTTATTATTCTGGGTGCGGTGGTGTGCCGGCTGGCGCCTTCGCGAGCAAGCCCGCTCCCACATTGAAATGCATTCCCTTGTGGGAGCGAGTTTGCTCGCGAACGGCGCGACTCGATTTCAGACCGTGGGCGGGCCGGGGTAGCCGCAATGCGCCCAGGACTCGGCGCGGGTGTACCAGGCCATCATCACCATTTGCTGCAATGAGCTATGGCCCATGCGCAGCAGGCTCAACGAACTGTTCTGCCAGCGGTCGAGGAAGTGGCGCATCGCCTCGGGGCTGGCGTTTTCCCAACTGCCCCAAATTCCGGTGAGCGGGCCACGGGTGACGGCCATGCCGAGCACGTCGAACAGCTGCCGGGTGAGTTTGAGCATCTCCGGCGACAGGTGATCGAGGCTGTAATCCAGCGACTTGAGGGTGCCATCAATGGCACCGGGCATTTTTTCGCTCGCCACGGCGCCGTCGAGCATCACTGGAATCAGTGCGCGCAGAAACAACAGGTCGCCGTCGCGCAAAGTGACGAAGCCATTGGCTGCGACACTCGATGAACAACCACTGAGGCTGGCGCCGAGGCCGGCGGTGGCGAGAAATGCTGTGGCGCCGAGGCTGAATTTCAGCAGGCCACGGCGCGACAGGGCAGGTGTTTCGGTCAGGCTTGGGTGCATTGTTGTTATTACCCGGCGGTGACGACGATTAGCGGATGAACAGCTTCTGAATCAGTTTCTGAATCGATTTGCCGTAAGGCGGGTAAATCAGCCTGGCGGCATTGAAGCGCTGTTTGATCAACACGCCCTTGGCCTTGCTGAAGGTCAGGAAGCCTTCGTGGCCGTGATAGTGGCCCATGCCCGAAGGGCCGATGCCGCCGAACGGCATGTCGTCCTGCGCCACGTGCAGCAGGGTGTCGTTCAGGCACACGCCGCCAGAGTGGGTTTCGTGCAGCACGCGGTTTTGCTCACGCTTGTCGTAGCCAAAGTAGTAAAGCGCCAGAGGACGTGGGCGCTGATTGATGTAGGCAAACGCCTGGTCGAGATCCTGATATGGCACGATCGGCAGCAACGGGCCGAAGATTTCGTCCTGCATCACGGTCATCTCGTCAGTGACATTGAGCAGCAGGCTGTGCGGCATGCGCCGGCCCTGGCCCTGTTCGAACAGCGGGATCAGCAGCGCGCCCTTGCTCGTGGCGTCGCTGACATAACCGTTCAGCCGGGCGAATTGGCGCTCGTTGATGATCGCGGTGTAGTCCGGGTTGTCGGCGAGGGTTGGATAGAAATTGTTGACCACCTGGCGATAGGTTTCGACGAACGCGCCGACGCGGTCTTGCGGCACCAGCACGTAATCGGGGGCGACGCAGGTCTGCCCGGCGTTGAGGGTTTTACCGAAGGCGATGCGTTCGGCGGCGTCCTTGAGTGGCACGTCGCGGGAGACGATGGCCGGGGACTTGCCGCCGAGTTCGAGGGTCACCGGGGTCAGGTTTTCCGCTGCGGCGCGCATCACCTGTTTACCGATGCTCGTGGCGCCGGTGAACAGCAGGTGATCAAAGCGCAGACGGGAAAACGCCACGCCGATGTCGGCCTCGCCGAGCACCACGCAGACCAGGTCTTCGGGGAAGATCCGTCCCAGCAGGGTCTTGAGCAACTGGCCGGTGGCCGGGGTCGATTCGCTGAGCTTGAGCATCACCCTGTTGCCCGCCGCCAGTGCGCCGACCAGCGGGCCGATGGCCAGATACAGCGGGTAGTTCCACGGGACGATGATGCCGATCACGCCAAGTGGCTGGTACACGACTTTTGCTGACGCCGGTTGAAAGGCCATGCCGACTTTGCGCCGCGACGACTTCATCCAGCCCTTGAGATGGCGGCTGGCGTAATGGATGCCGTGCAGACTGGGCATCAGTTCGGCGAGCAGGGTTTCATCGGCGCTGCGATGACTGAAATCTACGCTGATGGCGTCAACGAGCGCCTGCCGCTCATCGCTGAGCAAGTCGCGCAACGCCTTGAGCCACTGCTGGCGCTGGTCTGCCGCTGGCATCGGGTTGGCGGCATAGGCGGCGCGCTGTGCCGCGAACAGCCGATCCAGCTCTTCCAGGGGCTGTTGCAGCGTTTGCAGATATGCAATGTCGGCAGTCATCGTCGGCTCCGGATTTATTGTAGTGATGACTTTCTAGAGTCTATGCTCTAGAAAGTCAAATGACTTCCCGACACAGCTTTGTTTTATCCAGTTCCGGTTAGGTCGTAAGATGCCCCTCACCGCACTCTGAATTAAAGCTCAAGCCATGGCCCCACGAATAAAAACCAGCGAGCGCATCGTGCAGAACAGCCTCGAGCTGTTCAATCAGCAGGGCGAACGCAGCATCAGCACCAATCACATCGCCGCGCATATGGAGATTTCTCCGGGCAATCTGTACTACCACTTCCCCAACAAGCAGGCGATCATCGCCGTGCTGTTCAGTGAGTACGAAAGCCTGGTGGACAGCTTTCTGCGCCCGCCGCAGGGGCGCGCCGCCACCGTCGAAGACAAGCGCTATTACCTCAAGGAGCTGCTGTCGGCGATGTGGGGCTACCGCTTTCTGCATCGGGATCTGGAGCACCTGCTCGACAGCGACCCGGATCTGGCCGCGCGCTACCGGCGTTTTTCCCAGCGCTGCGTGATCCAGGGCATGGCGATCTACGAAGGCTTCGTCGCCGCCGGCATCCTCAAGATGGATCGGGTGCAGATCGAATCCCTGACGATCAATGCCTGGATCATCCTCACCTCGTGGGTGCGCTTTCTGTGCACCACCCGGGAAAACTCCAACCACCTCAGCGAACAGGCCATCAAGCGTGGCGTGTATCAGGTGCTGGTGCTGGAAGCCGGGTTCGTCACCGATCAGGCGCGCGAGGAGGTGAATGCCTTGTTCGACGAGTTCTACGTGCCGCTGGCCCAAGCCCTCGAGGAGGGGCGGTAACCCATTTCGAAGTCGCTCACAGGAGTCCGTTATGCCGATTGCGCAACTGCTCAGCCCGAATGCACTGGATGCCCGCAAGGAGCAGCCGGGGCTGGTGATTCTCGATTGTCGTTTTGCCCTCGAAGACCCGGACTACGGGCAGCGCAGCTATGCCGAAGGGCACATCGCCGGCGCCAGCTTCGCCGACCTTGAGCGCGATCTCAGTGGCAAGGTGATCAAAGGCGTGACCGGGCGTCACCCGTTGCCCGAGCCGGCAGCAATGATCGAACGCCTGCAAGCCTGGGGCGTCAATGCCGACAGCGATGTGGTTTTGTACGACGACGGCCCCGGTGCCTATGCGGCCCGCGCCTGGTGGTTGCTGGCGTGGCTGGGCAAGCGCGACGGCGTGTTCATTCTCGACGGCGGGTTGAAGGCCTGGCACGCGGCGGGTCTGCCGCTGAGCCTGGATGCGCCATCGGTCAGCCGGGGCAGCTTCAGCGGCAAACCGGACATGGGCCTGCTGCTGAGCGCCGAGCAATTGCAGAAGCGCCTTGATCAGCCATTGCTGACGTTGCTCGACGCCCGGGCCTTGCCGCGCTTCAAGGGTGAGGTGGAGCCGATCGATCCGATTGCCGGGCACATTCCCGGCGCGCAGTGCGCGGCGTTTACCGAAAACCTCGGCAGCGACGGACGCTTCCTGCCGGCGGAGCAGCTCAAGCAGCGCTTTGCCGCGAAACTAGGTGATCGTTCGCCAATGGAACTGGTGGCTTACTGCGGCTCCGGGGTGACGGCGTGTCACAACCTGTTTGCGTTGTGCCTGGCGGGGTATCCGCTGGGTTCGCTGTATGCCGGGTCGTGGAGTGAGTGGATCAACGAGCCTTCCAGAGGTATAGCCACGGGCGAATAACAGCAAAAGATCGCAGCCTGCGGCAGCTCCTTGTATCTCGACTATCGCTCCGTCAGGAGCGATAGTTCTCGACTGATCATCGAGGGAGGGACTTGGAAGCCGTGCAGCTCCTTAGGCTTTTTGCCTGTGATGTAGATCGTGCTCCAGCCCTCCACACTCACTCATATAGTTCGAACGGTATCTTGGGCCCGTCTCTGGCGAGAGCTCGCATTCGCAAGGTTGGACAGAGTGCAGTGATGATCGAAAACGGATCAATGGAGAGACAGTCATGTCCAGTTTCGTCGGTGTCGATGTCGCTAAAAATACCTTTGATATCGCCACGCACTTGCCGAACGGCAAGCACAAAACCAAGGCCAAGCTGCCTAATAACTCGAAGGGTTTCAAAGAATTTGAAGCTTGGTTGAACAAGCAGGTCGAGCCTACAGCCTTGATCGTGATGGAAGCCACCAGCATCTATCACCTGGAACTTGCCGAGTTCGTCTACAGCAAGGGTTACCGGGTCTGTGTCGTCAATCCGGCCACGACCCATGCTTACGCCGACAGCGAGTTACGCCGGATCAAAACCGATAAAAGCGACGCCAAACTGATCGCTGATTTTGCTCGGGAAAAGGCTGAAAAGCTTCAGCTTTGGGCACCGGAGCCACTGAAATACCGCCAACTGAAGGCGATGGTGCGTCGGCTGGATGATCTTCAGGAAATGGAACAGATGGAGCTCAATCGTCTGGATGTGTCCGACGAAAAGGTCAAAGACTCGATCAACTCCGTTCTGCGCCACATCGAAAAAGAGATCGCTGAAACGCACAAAGCGATCAAGAAACACATCGACGATGATCCGGACATGCGCCAGATGCGCGACTTGATCGTGACCATCGACGGTATCGGGCAGAAAACCCTTGAGCGGCTGCTGGCCGAACTGGGCGACCTGCGCAAATATGACGACCCTCGCAAACTGGTCGCTGCTGCGGGGTTGAACCCAAAGCTGCAGGACTCGGGAAAGCTCAAAGGCAGAACAGTGATTTCCAGGATCGGATCGGCTCGCGTCCGCGCGGGTCTGTACATGCCAGGCCTGGTAGCGCTGAAGCACAACGAGGCGATCATCGCCATGAAGGAACGCTTGAAGGCCAATGGCAAGGCGCCCAAACAGATCATCTGTGCAGCCATGCGCAAGTTGCTGCACTTCGTTTACGGAGTGCTCAAATCGGGCCAACCATTTGACCCGAAATTGGCACTTGCCCGGTAAGGGGCAAGACGGTATCTACAGGGGCCGGTGAACCTTGTAGGCGCTGCCGCAGGCTGCGATCTTTCAGCGTTCCACGCGGGCACTGCGATACGCCGCCGGCCCCACGCCATACACCTGCTTGAACTGCCGGCTCAGATGACTCTGGTCGGCAAAACCCAACTGCATGGCGACTTCCACCGGCAGGCAACCACTCTGCAATAAACCCCGGGCGGTGGCGATGCGCTGTTGCATCAGCCAGGTGTGTGGCGGCATGCCGGTGGCGCGGCGGAACACCCGGGCGAAGTGGAAGGGCGACAGATTTACCGCAGCCGCCAGTTCTTCCAGCGATGGCGGCGCAGCCAGTTGCGCATGCAGCAGCTCCTTGGCCATCACCACCGCGCGATGTTCCTTGCCCGGTTTGCCGCTGATCTGCACCGCCGCATGCCGTTGCAACAGCAGCATCATCATTTCGCGCCACATCGTCTGCTGTTGCAGCGCGGTGGCCGGGCTTTCCAGCAAGCGATGCAACTGACAGAAACCGTTGACCAGATCCGGGTCGCGGTACAGCGTCGCGCCAAACGCGGGCATCGGCGCGGTGCGCAGTTCCAGTTCTTCGAGCAGTGAAACGATCTGTCCGGTGTCGGGATAAAACGCCCGGTACAGCCAACCATCCTCGGTGCCCTTGTGGCCGGTGTGCAATTCGTCCGGGTTGATCAGCACCAGGGTGCCGCTGCCCGCAAGGTGTTCGGCACCGCGATAGCGATAACGCTGCGCGCCGGCCATGATCATGCCGATCACATAACCGTCGTGGACGTGCGGGGCGAAGCGATGCTCGATGTAGCGCGCCGACAACAATTCGACCCCGGCCAGCGGCGCGGTTTGCCAGAATCGGATCGACTCGCCCTGATCGCTCATGACGTCACACGGGCCAGCCATTGCGGGATGCGCCGTTCCAGGTAGTAACCGGGCTGGCGCAACGTGCCATCGACGAAGCCGACATGCCCACCCTTGGCCTGCAGCTCGAACCGGGTGCTGGTGGACAGCTCCTCGGGCGTCGGCAGGCTGTGGGGAAACACGAACGGATCGTCAGCCGCCTGAATGATCAGGGTCGGGGTGCGGATCTCGCCGAGAAAGTAGCGACTCGATGCCTGGCGATAGTAATCCTCGGCATCGGTAAAACCATGCAACG
Source organism: Pseudomonas sp. GW823-FHT01D03 (assembly GCF_058798255.1). Lineage (NCBI taxonomy): Bacteria > Pseudomonadati > Pseudomonadota > Gammaproteobacteria > Pseudomonadales > Pseudomonadaceae > Pseudomonas > Pseudomonas sp. GW823-FHT01D03. The sequence goes on along the minus strand of NZ_JBXAKK010000001.1, from coordinate 5,729,455 downwards.
GCGCAGTGATCCGGCCATCGAAGTCCCAGAAGGTGCGCATGTTCTCCAGCGAACCGAGCGCCGCCAGAGCCGCCAGGCCATCCTCGCGCCCGTCATGCTGGAACTGGCGTTGCTTGTTCTTGATGTAGGCGACCATTTCGCGCATGAAGTGCGCCTGATAGACCTTGGAGAACCCCTGACCGATCCGATCGGCGCATTGATCGAGACGAAACGGCACCGACACCGCCACTGCACCGAGCACGCCGCTGTTGCTGCCGGTCTCGCCCAGATGCTTGAGCAACACATTGCCGCCGAGGGAATAACCGACCGCATACAGCGGCGCCAGTGGCCGCTTGGCGCGCAGGTGTCTGATGGCTTCGGCGAGGTCTTCGCTGGCGCCGGAGTGGTAACTGCGCGGCAGCAGGTTGGGTTCGCCGGAGCAACCGCGCCAGTTCAGCGCGACGCTGGCCCAGCCTTGCGTGGCGAGTGCTGCCTGAATCCCGGCGACGTAGGGTGAATTTGAAGAGCCAGTCAGCCCGTGCAGCACCAGCACCAACGGCGCCTCGGCGCTGTGCGGGCCATGCCAGTCGAGATCGAGGAAATCCCCGTCGTCCAGCCACAGGCGTTCACGCTCGCGTTCAAGGTGGACGGTTTTGCGCCACAGCGGCCCCCACAAGGTTTGCAGGTGCGGATTGCCGAGGCCGAAGGCGGGGGTGAAGCGTTCAGTTTCCAGAGGGCACACACCTTTTGTGGCGAGGGAGCTTGCTCCCGCTGGGACGCGAAGCGGCCCTTTTTTGGGACTGCTGCGCAGTCCAGCGGGAGCAAGCTCCCTCGCCACAGGGTTGTTCAATATGTTCAGTTAGCTGCCATACGTTGCCACAACGCGTAGTACACCCGCCCGGATTTCTGCTCGCGGTGCAGGCGCCAGTTGCCCGGCAGGCCCAGCGTCGATGGCGCGGTCTCGCTTTCAGTGTAGATCCACGAATCCGCTGCCAGCCATTGACGCTCTTCCAGCAGGGTGCAGACCGCCGGCAGCAGGTTCTGGTTGAACGGCGGATCGAGGAACACCAGATCAAACGGCGTGGCCACCTGGGTTTCCAGATAACGCAGCGCGTCCGCGGTTTGCACCTGGCCGTTTGTGCAGCGCAGGGTGCCGAGGTGTTCCTTCAGGCTCGACACCGCTACGTGGCTGGCATCCAGCGCTTGGCCCATGGCCGCGCCACGCGACAATGCCTCAAGAAACAGCGCGCCGCTGCCGGCGAACGGGTCCAGCACCTTGGCCCCGGCCACATACGGCGCGAGCCAGTTGAACAGGGTTTCGCGCACGCGATCCGGCGTCGGGCGCAGGCCCGGCGCATCGGGGAAGCTCAGTTTGCGGCTGCGCCATTCGCCGCCGATGATGCGCAGCTGGTTCACACCGTTGTGAACGTTCTGCGCAGGTTTTTTAGGACGAGTAGCCATTAATGCTCCGGAACCCCGAGCGGTTGCTCGGCAGGTTTATCAGATGGGGCCGGTAACGGCTTTTGCGGCACGGTCGGGCCAGCGCTGACGATGACCAGTTTGTCCGTGCTCAGGTGTTTGTTCATCGCGTCTTTGACCTGCTCGACAGTCAGGCTCTGGGACTGACGCATGAAGTCATCCAGATAGCTCAACGGCAGATTATAGAAGCCCATGGCGCCCAGTTGGCCGACGATATCGGCGTTGCTTGCGGTGGACAGCGGGAAGCTGCCGGCCAGCTCGCGCTTGGCGTCGTCGAGTTCTTTCTGGGTCGGGCCGCTCTTCAGGTAATCGGCGAGCACGTCTTGCACCAGTTTCAGCGTGCCTTCGCTCATTTCCGCGCGAGTCTGCAGGTTGATCATGAACGGGCCGCGAGCCTGCATCGGGCTGAAACCGGAATACACGCCGTAAGTCAGGCCGCGCTTCTCGCGCACTTCGCTCATCAGGCGGGTGCCGAAACCGCCGCCACCGAGGATCTGGTTGCCCATCGACAGCGCCGCGTAATCCGGGTCGTCACGGTCGATGCCCAGTTGCGCGAGCAGCAGATTGGTCTGCTTCGACGGGAACTCGATGTGATTGACGCTGGCTTTCGGTTCCTGCGGCTGGGCGATTTTCGCCAGAGCCGGGCCTTTCGGCAGGGCGCCGGAGACTTGATTGGCAATTGCCTCGGCTTCTGCGCGCGACAGGTCACCGACCAGTGCGATTACCACGTTCCCCGCCGCGTAGGCCTTGGCGTGGAACTCACGCAACTGTGCCAGGGTGATCTTTGGCACGCTCTGCGCATTGCCGTCGCTGGAGTGTGCGTAAGGGTGGTCGCCGTACAAACGCTTCATCAGCTCGAGGCTGGCGAGTTTGCCGGGGTTCTGTTTCTGGTATTCGAAACCGGCGAGCATCTGGTTCTTGATGCGCGCAAAGGAGTCGGCCGGGAAGGTCGGTTTGCCCACCACTTCGGAGAACAGCTTCAACGCCGGCTCGCGCTGGTCGGCGGCACTCAGACTGCGCAGCGAAGCCAGCGCCATGTCCTTGTAGGCACCGTTGCCGAAATCCGCACCGAGGCTTTCGAAGCCTTGGGCGATGGCGCCGACGTCCTTGCCCGCCACACCCTCGTTGAGCATGGCATTGGTCAGGACTGCCAGGCCCGGCGCATTGCCGTCCTGACTGCTGCCGGCGGCGAAGATCAGGCGCATGTCGAACATCGGCAGCTCATGGGCCTCGACGAACAGCACCTTGGCGCCTTCGACGGTGTTCCAGGTCTGCACGTCGAGCTTGCGGCTGGCCGGGGCCTTGCCGTCGAGTTCGGCCAGTGATTGCAGCTTCTGGCTGGTTTTGGCGTTGTCCAGTGCTTCGCTGGCGCCGGTTTTGACACCGGGCATCAGATAGAACGCGGCGGAGCCGATGACCGCCACGGCGATCAGGCCGAGCAACAGGCGTGGGGATTTGCGCTCACTCATGAGTCGTCTCCAGTGGCAGGACATGGGCGACGCTGAGACGTTCGCGGGTGAAATACAGCTTGGCGGCGTTCTGGATGTCTTGCGGGGTCACGCTTTCCAGATCGGCGAGTTCGGTGTCCATCAACTTCCATGACAGTCCGACCGTTTCCAGTTGGCCAATGGCGGTGGCCTGACTGGTGATCGAATCACGTTCGAACACCAGGCCGGCGATGACCTGTGCCCGCACGCGCTCCAGTTCTTCGGCGGACGGTGCGGTGGTTTTCAACTGGTCCAGGAGTTTCCACAGACCGGCTTCAGCTTGCGCCATGGTCTTTTTCTTCTGCGTGTTCGGCGTCGCCGACAGGGTGAACAGGCTGTCACCACGGGTGTAGGCGTCGTAGCTCGACGAACCGCCGGAAACCAGCTCCTCGCCGCGCTCCAGTTGCGTCGGGATGCGCCCGCTGTAGCCGCCGTCGAGCAGCGCCGAGATCAGGCGCAGGGCGTTGACCGAGCGCTTGTCTTCAGCGGTGGCGATGCTGGGTACGTTGAAACCGAGCATCAGGCTCGGCAGTTGGGTCTGCACGTGCAGGGTGATCTGGCGCTCACCCGGCTCGGCCAGCTCCAGCGGTTTCTTCGCCGGTGGCACGTCGCGCTTGGCAATCGGCCCGAAGTAGCGCTGGGCGAGGGTCTTCACTTCATCAGGAGTGACGTCGCCGACCACCACCAGCGTGGCGTTGTTCGGCACATACCAGGACTGATACCAATGCCGCAGCTCTTCGACTTTCATCCGGTCCAGATCCGCCATCCAGCCGATGGTCGGCGTGTGGTAGCCGCTGGCCGGGTAAGCCATCGCCTTGTAGCGCTCGTAAGCCTTGGACATCGGCTTGTCGTCGGTGCGCAGGCGGCGCTCTTCCTTGATGACTTCGATTTCCTTGGCGAACTCGTCAGCCGGCAGGCGCAGATTGGCCATGCGGTCGGCTTCCAGTTCGAAGGCCACGCCCAGACGATCGCGGGCCAGCACCTGGTAATAGGCGGTGAAATCGTCGCTGGTGAAGGCGTTTTCTTCGGCGCCCAGGTCGCGCAGGATCAGCGAGGCTTCGCCGGGGCCGACTTTTTCGCTGCCCTTGAACATCATGTGCTCGAGTGCGTGGGACAGACCGGTCTGGCCCGGAGTTTCGTAGCTGGAACCGACCTTGTACCAGACCTGCGACACCACCACCGGCGCGCGATGGTCTTCGCGCACGACGACCTTCAGGCCGTTGTCGAGGGTGAATTCGTGGGTCGGTTGCGGGTCGGCCGCCAGGGCCGAAAGGGGCAGGCAGACTGTGCTGAGCAGCAGGCCTGCAGCGCGGCGGGCTAGAGCATTCATTCGTTTTTTAACCTGTTGGGCTGCCCGCTTGGTCTTAGCGTCGGCGGGCGAGAGGGTGCTAGGATACTGATCCGTTTTACCGGCGACCACGCCTATCAGGTTTTCAGGCCTGATGCGGTTGTATAGGTTGGCGGCAGAAAGCTGCGGTTTATCGACTAGACTTCGCTTTTTCGCCGATTTTGCCGGTTTAGTCCTTCGTTAATACGAATCTTTGGGGTGCCGCTGGCGCCTCGACAAAATGTTGCGCGTGAACAAGCTGGATGAAACACAGTCTGTTCTGCATCGAATATTTATTTGCCGGGGCGCCCTTATGGCGCGTCGCTACCGTGAGATAGCCGTCCTCCATGTTTGGTTCCAACGACGACAAGAAGACCCCAGCTGCGGCTGGCGAGAAGAAAAGCCTGTTCGGATGGCTGCGTAAGAAACCGCAGGAACCCGTCGTCGAACAGCCGCCCGCGATTCCTGAACCGGCTCCGACGCCAGCGCCTGCTATAGAAGAAGAGCCGGCGCCGATCGTGCTGCCCATTGCCGAGCCGGTGCTGCAACCGGTCGAGCCCGAGCCAGAACCTGAAACCCCGGTGGCGGCCGAGCTGCCACTGTCCCCGACGGCCGAGCCGTGGCTGACCTTGCCGGTGGCGGAAGAGCCGGTGGCCTTGGTCGAAGAGGCCGCGCCGCATGTGACGCCGCCGATTCCGGCGCCTGCCGCGTTCGTCCCTGAAGTCGCTCCGGCGCCATTGGTTGAGCCGGTTGTCGAGCCTGCTCCGGTTGTTCCCGAGCCAGTGGCCCCGGTGTTCGTTGCCCCTGTTGCGCCGGTCGTTCAGCAGCCCGAGCCTGCACCTGCACCTGCACCTGCACCTGCACCTGCACCGGTCGTCGCTGCTCCGGTGGTGCCGGCAGAAGTGGTTGCTGAAGCGCCAGTGGAAGCCCCGCGCAGCGAAGAAACCAAAGTCGGCTTCTTCGCCCGCCTCAAGCAAGGCCTGTCGAAAACCAGCGCCAGCATCGGCGAGGGCATGGCCAGCCTGTTTCTCGGCCGTAAAACCATTGATGACGATTTGCTCGATGAGCTGGAAACCCGTCTGCTGACCGCCGACGTCGGTGTCGAAGCCACCACGCAGATCATCCAGCGTCTGACCCAGAAGGTTGCACGCAAAGAGCTGGCCGACGCCGACGCGCTGTACAAATCGTTGCAGGCCGAGCTGGCCGCGATGCTCAAGCCGGTCGAGCAGCCGCTGAAAATCGCCTCGCAGAGCAAGCCGTTCGTGATTCTGGTGGTCGGCGTCAACGGCGCCGGCAAGACCACCACCATCGGCAAACTGGCGAAGAAGCTGCAGCTGGAGGGCAAGAAAGTCATGCTCGCCGCCGGCGACACCTTCCGCGCCGCTGCTGTTGAGCAGTTGCAGGTCTGGGGTGAGCGCAACAAAATCCCGGTGATCGCCCAGCACACCGGTGCCGACTCGGCGTCGGTGATCTTCGACGCCGTGCAGGCCGCCAAGGCCCGTGGCATCGACGTGCTGATCGCCGACACCGCCGGTCGTCTGCACACCAAAGACAACCTGATGGAAGAGCTGAAGAAAGTTCGTCGGGTCATCGGCAAGCTCGACGCCGACGCACCGCACGAAGTGCTGCTGGTGCTCGACGCCGGTACCGGGCAGAACGCCATCAACCAGGCCAAGCAATTCAACCAGACCGTCGAACTGACCGGCCTGGCGCTGACCAAGCTCGATGGCACCGCCAAGGGCGGGGTGATATTCGCCCTGGCCAAGCAGTTTGGCCTGCCGATCCGCTACATCGGTGTCGGTGAAGGCATCGACGACCTGCGTACCTTTGAAGCCGAACCCTTTGTCCAGGCACTGTTTGCCGAGCGGGAGCGTTCATGATTCGTTTCGAACAGGTCGGTAAACGCTACCCGAACGGTCACGTCGGCTTGCATGAGCTGAGCTTTCGAGTCCGTCGTGGCGAGTTTCTGTTTGTCACCGGCCACTCCGGTGCCGGTAAATCCACGCTGTTGCGCCTGTTGCTGGCGATGGAGCGGCCGACCAGCGGCAAACTGCTGCTGGCCGGGCAGGACTTGAGCACCATCAGCAACGCGCAGATTCCATTCCTGCGTCGGCAGATCGGCGTGGTGTTTCAGAACCACCAGTTGCTGTTCGATCGCACGGTGTTCAACAACGTCGCGCTGCCGCTGCAGATTCTCGGGCTGTCCAAGGCCGAGATCGCCAAGCGCGTCGATTCGGCGCTGGAACGCGTGGCGCTGTCGGATAAAACCGATCTATATCCAGGCGACCTGTCCACCGGTCAGCAACAGCGCGTCGGCATCGCCCGCGCCATCGTCCACCGTCCGGCCCTGCTGCTGGCGGACGAACCGACCGGTAACCTCGACCCGCGTCTGGCGGCCGAGATCATGGGCGTGTTCGAAGACATCAACCGCCTGGGCACCAGTGTGCTGATCGCCAGTCACGACCTGGCCCTGATTGCGCGCATGCGTCACCGCATGCTGACCTTGCAGCGCGGCCGATTGATCGGCGACGGGGAGGCCGGCGTATGAGTGCGACACGCAGTCCCAAGGTTTCCGAGCGCGTGGCTCCGAAGGCCGCCGATCCGCAGCCGCCAAAGAAGAAAAAACACGACGATGACGACGGCCCGGACTTTTCCACGCTGTTGCATTCGTGGATCGAAAGTCACCGCGCCAGCCTGCTCGACAGCCTGCGGCGCCTCGGCAAGCAGCCGATCGGCAGCTTCTTCACCTGCATGGTGATGGCCGTGGCGTTGAGCTTGCCGATGGGCCTGTCGCTGCTGATCAACAACGTTGAACGTCTGGGTGGTTCGTGGCAGCGTGCGGCGCAGATTTCGCTGTACCTGCAACTGGACGCCACGCCCGCGCAGGGCGAATCGTTGCGCGAACAGATCAAAGGCATGCCTGGCGTTGCTGAGGCCGAATATGTCGGTCGCGATCAGGCCCTGGAAGAATTTCAGCAGCAGTCCGGTCTGGGCGAAGCCCTGCGCGAGCTGCCGGAGAACCCGCTGCCGGGCGTGGTGCTGGTGACTCCGAACGAGGTCGACAAGCCGACCCTGGAAGCATTAAGACAAAAACTTTCCGAGCTGCCCAAGGTACAACAGGCGCAACTTGATCTAGTCTGGGTCGAGCGTCTGGCCGCCATCCTCAAGCTCGGTGACCGCTTTGTCTTCGGTCTGACGGTGCTTTTGGTGTCTGCATTACTTTTGGTGATAGGCAATACCATTCGTCTTCATATTGAAAACCGCCGCACAGAGATAGAAGTGATTAAACTCGTCGGCGGCACTGACAGTTATGTGCGTCGTCCTTTCCTTTATATGGGCGCGTTGTATGGCTTCGGTGCAGGTGTCTTGTCCTGGGGTGTGCTGGCGTTCGGCCTGAACTGGCTGAACGACGCGGTGGTTGGGCTGGCCGGCTTGTACGGCAGTGATTTCGCGCTGGCCGGAGTGCCAGTTGCCGACGGTCTGTCGCTCTTGCTTGGCGCGGTGCTGTTGGGTTATATCGGTGCATGGATTGCAGTCGCACGTCATCTCAGGGAGCTGGCGCCGAAGTAGAATCTTTTTTGCGCGTGATTGACCTTGCGGTTTTTTTGGGAACTTGCACTTGAATTCCCGGTCAATTTTTCGCAGTGCCGAGAGGCACGAGTATGTAAGTGGGAGGTTTTTTCGCATGACCAATTCTTTGCAACCTGCGTACGCGTTGGTTCCGGGTGCGAACCTGGAAGCCTATGTGCACACCGTCAACAGCATTCCATTGCTGACGCCGGAGCAGGAGCGTGAACTGGCCGAGAGTCTCTACTATGAGCAGGATTTGGGGGCGGCTCGGCAGATGGTGCTCGCCCACCTGCGATTTGTCGTACACATCGCCCGTAGCTATTCCGGCTACGGTCTGGCTCAGGCTGACCTGATCCAGGAAGGCAACGTCGGCCTGATGAAGGCGGTAAAACGCTTCAACCCGGAAATGGGTGTGCGTCTGGTGTCGTTCGCCGTGCACTGGATCAAGGCGGAAATTCACGAGTTCATCCTGCGCAACTGGCGCATTGTGAAGGTCGCGACCACCAAGGCCCAGCGCAAGCTGTTCTTCAACCTGCGCAGCCAGAAGAAACGTCTGGCGTGGCTGAACAACGAGGAAGTCCACCGTGTGGCGGAAAGCCTCGGCGTCGAACCACGTGAAGTGCGCGAGATGGAAAGTCGCCTGACCGGCCATGACATGGCCTTCGACCCGGCTGCAGAAGCTGACGACGACAGTGCTTTCCAGTCGCCGGCCAACTACCTGGAAGACCACCGGTACGACCCGGCGCGTCAGCTGGAAGATGCCGACTGGAGCGACAACTCCAACCACAACCTGCACGAAGCGCTGGAAGTGCTGGACGAACGTAGCCGCGACATCCTCTACCAGCGCTGGCTGGCAGAAGAGAAAGCCACGCTGCACGACCTGGCGCAGAAGTACAACGTGTCGGCCGAGCGGATCCGTCAGCTCGAGAAGAGCGCGATGAACAAGCTCAAATTGTCGATCGCCGCATAACCGGCGGTCAGGCAAACAAAAACGCCCCGATCAGCGATGATCGGGGCGTTTTCATTTCTGTTCCAACACAAATCCCTGTGGGAGCGGGCTTGCTCGCGAAGGCGTCGTGTCAGTCACCGACAATGCTGGCTGACCCACCGCCTTCGCGAGCAAGCCCGCTCCCACAGTGATCGATGGTGTCTGAATGATTGAATGTGGTTATTGGGCCCACGGCGCCCGACGCGAATCATCAAGCCCCAGCAAATAACTGGTTCCGCCCAACTGGCTCATCTGCTGCCGAATCCACCCGGCCCGGCGCGAAACATAAGCCGTCGGATGGCTGGCGCTCCACACTCGCGGGTTAGGCAGCACCGCCGCCAGATAACTCGCCTGCTGCCGCGACAGCGATTTGGCGCTCACGCCAAAGTGATGGCGGGCCGCCGCTTCGGCACCAAACACCCCGTCATCCCACTCGACGCTGTTCAGATAAACCTCAAGAATTCGCTGCTTGGGCCAGAACACCTCGATCAGTGCGGTGAACCATGCTTCCAGGCCTTTGCGCAGATAGCTGCGACCGGACCACAGAAACAGGTTCTTCGACACCTGCTGGCTCAAGGTGCTGGCGCCGCGAATCGAGCCGCCGAGTTCGTTGTGGGCCAGTGCAGCCTGGATCGCGCCGAAGTCAAAGCCCCAGTGCTCGGGAAATTTCTGGTCTTCGCCGGCCATGACCGCGACTTTGAGATCGTCGGAGATCTCGTCCCACGGTTTCCAGATGCGCTGCAGGTCAATCGGCTCGCCGTCGACCCAGGATTCGATCTTGCGCTCGACCATCAGCGCCGTGCCCGGCGGCGGCACGAAGCGAAACAGCAACACCAGCAATACACTGCCGCCCGCGAACCAGAGCAGGGCCTTCGTGAGACGACGCAAAAGTGAACGCAGCATAGAGATGGCTTGGCCGAACCGATAGAGCGGGCCATTATACAGACCCTGCCGAACGAGTCTGACTGGAGTTCCACATGCTGCGTGGCTTTCTGATGCTGGCCGCTTTCTTTGGTTTTACCGGTGTGGGCCTGGGCGCCTTCGCCGCGCATGGCCTGAAAAGCCGCCTGACCCCCGAGTATCTGGCGATTTTCCACACTGGCGTGACCTATCAACTGGTGCACACTCTGGCGCTGTTCGGCGTGGCGCTGCTGGCCACGCAGATTCAGGGGCGGCTGGTGACCTGGGCCGGCATTTCGTTCGCTGTCGGCATTCTATTGTTCTCCGGCAGCTTGTACGTGCTGACCACCACCGGCATCAGCAAGCTCGGCATCATCACCCCGTTCGGCGGTCTGGCGTTTCTGGTCGGCTGGCTGTGCCTTGGACTTGCCGCCTGGCGCCTGCAGTAAACCGCTTGACGCTTGGTGCTGACCTTTAGGTCATGATCGGGCTAGAATGCCACCCCCTAAAAATGATGGCGGCTTGGCGCATGCGCATTCAGTTGAACGGCGAATCCCTTGAACTGCCCGACGGCGAGACCGTTGCGGCCCTGATCACCCGTCTGGAACTGACCGGACGCCGGGTGGCAGTCGAACTCAATCTGGATATCGTCCCGCGCAGCCAGCATGCCGACACCATCCTCAACGACGGCGATAACGTCGAAGTGGTGCACGCCATCGGCGGCGGCTGATCGCCAGGCCCGCAAGGGCATAGAATTCTGCAAGACCCTCACCCCTAAAGAGGATTCCCCATGAGCATCGTTCGCAGCGACAAGCCTTTTGTTCTGGCCGGTCGTACTTACCAGTCGCGTTTGCTGGTCGGTACGGGCAAATACCGTGACATGGAAGAAACCCGCCAGGCCATCGAAGCCTCGGGTGCCGAGATCGTCACCTTCGCCGTGCGCCGCACCAACCTCGGCCAGATCGAAGGCGAGCCGAACCTGCTCGACGTGCTGTCGCCGGATCGCTACACCTTCCTGCCGAACACCGCCGGTTGCTACGACGCCATCGAAGCCGTGCGCACCTGCCGCCTGGCCCGTGAGCTGCTCGATGGTCACAACCTGGTGAAGCTGGAAGTGCTGGCTGACCAGAAAACCCTGTTCCCCAACGTGATCGAAACCCTCAAGGCCGCGGAAACGCTGGTCAAGGAAGGCTTCGACGTGATGGTTTACACCAGTGATGACCCGATCATCGCTCGCCAACTGGCGGAAATCGGCTGCATCGCGGTCATGCCGCTGGCCGGTCTGATCGGTTCCGGTCTGGGGATCTGCAACCCGTACAACCTGCAGATCATCCTCGAAGAAGCGAAAATTCCGGTGCTGGTGGATGCCGGTGTCGGTACCGCTTCCGACGCCACCATCGCCATGGAACTGGGCTGTGACGCGGTGCTGATGAACTCGGCCATCGCTCACGCCCAACAACCGGTGATGATGGCCCAAGCCATGCAACACGCGATCGTCGCAGGCCGTCTGGCCTACCTCGCCGGGCGCATGCCGAAAAAACTCTATGCCAGCGCCTCTTCGCCGCTGGATGGTCTGATCAAGTAAGAGCCATTGATGACTGAATCGAACGACACGCCTATCCAGACGGAAGAGGGCGACGAGCGCCAACACCGCCGCATCAAGAGCTTCGTGATGCGCGCCGGGCGCATGACCGAAGGCCAGCAACGGGGTCTGGACCAGGGCGCGCCGCTGTACGTGCTGCCGCTGGCCGACGCGCCGGTGGATTACGATCAGGTGTTCGGCCGTTCGGCGCCGCGCTCGCTGGAGATCGGTTTCGGCATGGGCCACTCGCTGCTGGAAATGGCCGCAGCGGCGCCGGATCAGGACTTCATCGGTGTGGAAGTACACCGTCCGGGTGTTGGCGCGCTACTCAACGGCGTGCTGACCCAGGGCCTGACCAACCTGCGGGTCTACGATTGCGACGCGATCGAAGTGCTCAACCGCTGCATCGCCGATAACAGTCTTGATCGCCTGATGCTGTTCTTCCCGGACCCGTGGCACAAGAGCCGTCACCACAAGCGTCGCATCGTTCAGGCGTCCTTCGCCGAACTGGTGCGCAGCAAGCTGAAGGTTGGCGGCATCCTGCACATGGCCACCGACTGGGAACCATACGCCGAGTACATGCTGGAAGTGATGAACGTCGCCCCGGGCTACCGCAACCTCGCCGAAGACGGCAAATGCGTACCGCGCCCGGCCGAACGCCCGATCACCAAGTTCGAACGCCGCGGCGAACGTCTTGGCCATGGCGTGTGGGATCTGAAGTTCGAGAAAATCTCCTGAGCATCACGCAAAACCCAATGTGGGAGCGGGCTTGCTCGCGAAAACGGTGAATCATTCAACGTTGATGTTGACTGATACGACGCCTTCGCGAGCAAGCCCGCTCCCACAGTTGTTTTGTGTGCTCAGAAATTACACGGTGGAGAGAAAGCGCGCCGGCACCTGTTCTGTCAGCCAGACGCCGTTTTCGGCCTGATAGAACTTGAAACCCTGTTCTTCCATCTGCCGTGCGGCGACTTTCAGAATCACCACGGTGCCATAGCGCTGCCCGACCGCCGAAGCGGTGTCGATGTCTTGGGAAAGATGCACGTGATGGCGTGACCCCGGGATCAGGCCTTGTTCTTTGATTGACTCAAGAAAGCGCGTCGCTGTGCCGTGATAGAGCGTTTGCGGTGGCTGTTTCTGCTCGAACTGCAAATCCACGCTTTTCGTTGAGTGACCTTGGACCGCACGAATCAGTTGGCCGTCCTCGGATATCGAGAAGCGCTTCTTGTCGCTACTTGTAACGACCGCTTCAATCAGTTCGTGATCCAGTTTACGACCGTCACGCGCAGCGCCCCTGATCAGCGCGTCTATATTCGCCCAGCCTTCAGAATCCAGCGTCAGACCAATCGCCTGAGGTTCGTGTCGCAATACGAAGCTGAGAAATTTGCTTGTCTCGTCCAACAGTTTTTTGCTCATGAACTTCCCTGTCATTGCGATCAACTGTGGGAGCGGGCTTGCTCGCGAAAGCGGTGAATCATGCAACGTTGATGTTGACTGATACGACGCCTTCGCGAGCAAGCCCGCTCCCACAGTTGTTTTTGGTGATGGCTGAAAGTCAGCGGCGGTCAGCGACTACGCCGATCAGGACGAGCACCACCAGCAACACCGGCGCCAGGCTGTAGTTGTTGAACTGGCTCAGGCCCTTGACCACCCATGGCGTCGCATAGATCAGCGCAGCGCCGCTGCCGATCACGCAAAGCAGGGCCATCAGCGGTACGCGCAGGGCGCCGGCGATGCTGCCCAGGCGTTGCTCGACCCAGCCTTTGAAGTCGGCGCCGAACAGCACCAGCAGGCAGCCCACCAGGGCCAGGGCGATTTCCGAGAGGTTGCTGCGGCTCCAGCGGGACACGGTGGCGAGCAGGTCGAGTATCAAATCCATGCGGTTTTCCTTAGGGCAGCCGTTTGAGGTGGGCTCAGCTCAGAAATTTCTGCAGCAGGTCGTTGAGAAACAGTTGTCCGCGCTCGGTGGCCGCCAGACGTGACGGTTCGACCTGCATCAGGCCGCTTTGTTCGGCCTCGCGGCGGTGTTCGGCGAGACTTTCCAGCGGCAGGCCGGTGCGTTCGGGATACAGGCGTGATTCCACCCCGGCAGTCAGGCGCAGGGCGTTCATCAGGAACTCGAACGGCATCTCATCGTTGCTCAGGGATTTCTCGCCAGCCTGGAAGCTCTTGGCCGGGTTGAGATAGTCCTTCGGCAGGCGCGTTTTCCAGGTGCGCACAATGCGCCCGTCCGGATGACTGAGCTTGCCGTGCGCGCCGGCGCCGATGCCGATGAAGTCGCCGAAACTCCAGTAATTGAGGTTATGCCGCGCCGGCCGCCCGGGCTGGGCATAGGCCGAGACTTCGTATTGCGCGTAACCGTGCGCGGCGAGCAGCGCTTGCCCGGCTTCCTGAATATCCCACAGCGTGTCGTCTTCCGGCAGCACCGGCGGCTGGTTCCAGAACACCGTGTTCGGCTCCAGTGTGAGCTGATACCAGGAGATGTGTGTCGGTTGCAGTTCGATGGCCTGGCGCAGATCACTCAAGGCATCTTCCAGCGACTGATCGGGCAAGCCGTGCATCAAGTCGAGGTTGAAGTTATCGAACCCGGCCTGACGCGCCATACCGGCCGCGCGCACCGCTTCGTCGCCGTTGTGGATACGTCCGAGGGCTTCGAGTTTCTGCTGCTGGAAGCTCTGGATGCCGATCGACAGGCGATTGATCCCGAGCTTGCGATACGCAACGAACTTCTCTTGCTCGAAGGTGCCGGGGTTGGCTTCCAGGGTGATCTCGATGTCGTGGGCGAACGGGATGCGCTGCTCGACGCCTTTGAGCAAGCGCCCGAGGGCTTGCGCGCTGAACAGGCTCGGCGTACCGCCACCGAAGAAGATCGAACTGATTTCACGGCCATACACCGCGTGCAGGTCCTGATCGAGATCGGCCAGCAAGGCGTCGACGTATTCCTCTTCTGGCAGCACCGGGCTGGCAGTGTGCGAGTTGAAGTCGCAATACGGACATTTGCGCACACACCACGGAATGTGGATGTACAGCGCCAGAGGCGGCAGCGCAGGCAGCAGCGCCCGAGGCGAAGAGGCGGCGCCGCCGATGATCAGCGACGACGCGGGGTGGCTGTCGGTCATTTCAGGCCCAGACGCTGGCGCAGCAGATCCATTGCACGGGCGCGGTGGCTGATCTGGTTCTTGTCGGCCGGGCTCAGTTCGGCGCTGGACACGTCACGCTCCGGCACCCAGAACAGCGGGTCGTAGCCGAAACCGTGCTCGCCGCTGGCGGCGGTCAGGATGCGTCCGTGCCACAGGCCTTCGCAGAGAATCGGCAGCGGATCATCGGCATGTCGCACCAGTGCCAGCACGCAGACGAACTGCGCGCCGCGCTCGGCTTGCGGCACGTCTTTGAGGGCCTCGAGCAGTTTGGCGTTGTTCGCCGCATCGCCCTTGCCGTCGGCATAGCGCGCCGAGTAGATGCCCGGTGCACCGCCGAGGAAATCCACCGCCAGACCGGAGTCGTCGGCCAGCGCCGGCAGGCCGGAGATGCGCGCAGCATTGCGCGCCTTGAGGATCGCGTTCTCGACGAACGACAGACCGGTTTCCTCCGGTTCGACCTTGCTCCATTCGCCGATCGAGCGCAGTTGCACCGAGTCGCCGAGCATGGCCTGGAGTTCCTTGAGTTTGCCGGCGTTATGGCTGGCCAGTACGAGTTGCGTGAGGTTCATCATTCGCCGGGAAAAAGTTCTTGGTTGAAGTTGATGGTGTTGACCTTGTCACCGTTCTGCACCCTGATTTCAAAGGTGCGGGTTTCCTGCTGCTCCACCGGGTACTGGGCGATGTAGTAGATCGCGCCCTGTTCGGTGACCTGGCGGAAGTTCAGCGGCACGCTTTGGCTGGTCAGGTCTTTGACCGTGCCGGTGACGTTGGCGATCAGCGGTTTGCCGTCCTTGATCACCGAGACGTTGATCACGCCCTGGTTCTTGCTGCGGATCAGCTCGGCTGCTTTGGCGATCTCGGGTGTCAGGAAGGTCGAGTTAAAGGTGTTGTAGTGCACGGTAACGTCACCGAACACTTCCTTGCGTTCGCCCTTGATGGCATCGGCGGCCATCGCCGACAGACTCAGGCAGGCGGCCAATAGCACAGTAATCAAGCGACCCATGATCGTTCTCCTCGAAATGTCGTGGTTCAGACCGCGACCCGATGATCTGCAAGCACCGGGCTGCTGACGCGGTAGATACCAATCTCACCTAACAGATTAGGCCATAGCTTACTGGCCCACCCGTGGCGGTGCTGTTGATCCACGGCAAGCCGATCAATGACCTTCGCATCACGTTCGCGACAAAGTTCTTCAAAGTCTTCGAAGGTGCAGAAGTGGATGTTCGGCGTGTTGTACCAGGTGTACGGCAGAAACTCCGACACCGGCATCCGGCCCTTGCTCGCCAGGTACCAGCGGCAGCGCCAGTGACCGAAGTTGGGGAAGGTGATGATGCACTGACGACCGACCCGCAGCATCTCGTCGAGGATCTTGTCCGGGTAATGCACGGCTTGCAGGGCCTGGGTCATGACGACGATGTCGAAGCTGTTGCTGGCGAAGTTGCCCAGCCCTTTGTCCAAGTCCTGCTCGATGACGTTGATGCCCTTGGCCACGCACTCGGCGATGTTGTCGGCGTCGTTTTCCAAGCCATAACCGGTGACGTTCTTGTTGTCGCGCAGCCAGGTCAGCAGTTCGCCGTCGCCGCAACCGAGGTCGAGCACGCGGCTGCCGGCGGGGATCCATTCCTGGATGATTTCCAGATCAGCTCTCATGGCTTGTTCACACCGTAATTCGGTTCATGTAATTGCCGAACGCCTGCAAATAGCGCGGGATCGGAATCAGGAAGGCGTCGTGGCCCTGGGGTGCGTCGATTTCCAGATAGCTGACGTCTTTGCGTGCCGCCATCAGCGCGTCCACCAGTTCTCGCGAGCGAGCCGGGGAGAAGCGCCAGTCGGTGGTGAACGACATCACACAGAACTTGGCGGTGGCGTTCTCGAAGGTTTTCGCCAGGTTATCGTCGAAGTTCGCCGCCGGATCGAAGTAGTCCAGCGCCTTGGTCATCAACAGATAGGTGTTGGCATCGAAACGTCCGGAGAACTCTTCGCCCTGATAGCGTAGATAGCTTTCGACCTGGAATTCGACGCTGTGGAAGTCGTAGTTGAGCTTTTCGCTCTTCAGGCCACGGCCGAATTTCTCGCCCATCGAGTCGTCGGACAGGTAGGTGATGTGTCCGACCATTCGCGCGAGCATCAGCCCGCGTTTGGGGATCACGCCCGCTTCCTGGAACGAACCGCCGTGGAATTCCGGGTCGGTGAGGATCGCCTGACGCGCGACTTCGTTGAAGGCGATGTTCTGCGCCGACAGCTTGGGCGCCGAGGCGATGGCCAGGCAGTGACGCACTCTATCCGGGTAGGTGATGGTCCATTGCAGTGCCTGCATGCCGCCGAGGCTGCCGCCGATCACGGCGGCGAACTGACGAATGCCGAGTAGATCGGCCAGGCGCGCCTGACTGTGTACCCAGTCTTCCACGGTGAGCACCGGGAAGTCGGCACCGAACGGCTTGCCGGTCTCCGGGTTGATACTGCTCGGGCCGGTGGAGCCGTTGCAGCCGCCCAGATTGTTCAGGCTGACCACGAAGAACTTGTTGGTGTCGATCGGTTTGCCCGGGCCGATGCAACTGTCCCACCAACCGGGCTTGCGGTCTTCGGCGCTGTGATAGCCGGCGGCATGGTGATGCCCGGACAAGGCGTGGCAGATCAGCACGGCGTTGCTCGCTTGCGCGTTCAGCGTGCCGTAGGTTTCGTAGATCAGGTCGTAGGCAGGCAGCGAACGGCCACAGGCCAGAGCCAGAGGTTCACTGAAGTGCGCCGTTTGCGGCGTCACCAGACCAACAGAATCGGGGGGAAAGGCAGCTGGCATCGACCCTGCTCTCGTTGAAATGAGGCGTAAGTCTAAAGACCGGGGGGGTTAGCGGCAAGCAACGATGGGGCCTGTTTGTTCGCTTTGGACCGAGGTGCGGCCATTCGCGAGCAAGCCCGCTCCCACAGGGGAATGCGATCTCCTGTGGGAGCGGGCTTGCTCGCGAATGGAGCGACTCGGTGGATCAGGCTGGACGCACCAGATCAGGCAACTCCGGCAGCCTCTTCGGCGCACAGATCTTCACCCGTTTCTGCCGGTTCAACTCGCCGCTGAGCAAACTGACCTGGCTCTTGGAGACTCCAAACGCCTTGGCCAGAAAGCCCATCAGATAGGCGTTGGCCTTGCCCTCGACCGGCGGTGCGGTGAGGCGGATCTTCAGGCGGTCACCGTGCAGCCCGGCGAAATCATCGCTGCGGGCTGCCGGTTGCAGATGACATTCGAGGATCAGGTCGTCCCCGTCCCAGCGAAACCAGCTCACATCAGCAGGCGCAGGATTTCCGGCATCATCGTCATCGCCGCGAGGTTGTTGATCACCAGCATGTCGATCAGCTTCAGCGCGAGGAAGGCGAAGATCGGCGACAGGTCCAGGCCACCGAGGTTCGGCAGAATCTTGCGGAACGGTGCCAGCGCCGGCTCGCAGATCTGGTTCACCAGTTCAGCACCCGGATTGTGGCTGCCTGGGGCGACCCACGACAGGATCACGCTGATGATCAGGGCGAAGAAGAAAATCTTCAGGAACAGCGCGGTCACGCCGATGATCGACCAGATGAACAGCTGCAGCGGGTTGCCGGTGGTGCCATAGGTCAGCAGCAGGGTCAGGGCCATCAGGGCCAGTTGCACCAGAATCGCCAGCACCAGCGACGACATGTCCAGACCGAATACGCTCGGGATAATCCGGCGCAGAGGCTTGAGCAGCGGCTGGGTAGCCTTGACCACGAACTGGCACAGCGGGTTGTAGAAGTTCGCGCGCACCAGTTGCAGGACGAAGCGCAACAGCACGATCAGCAGGTACAGACTGCCGAGGGTTTGCAGCACGTAAACCGCTGCGGTGTTCAATCCAATCATGTAAGGCTCCTTATTTGCCCAGTTGTTCGGCCATTTCGGCCGAGCGGTGCGCGGCGGCGCCGAGTGCTTTTTCTACCAGGGCTTCGAAGCCATTAGCCTGGAATGATTTGATCGCGGCCTCTGTGGTGCCATTTGGCGACGTCACGCGGCGGCGCAGTTCGGCAGCGTCGACATCGCTGGATACCGCCATGTGCGCGGCGCCCAGTGCCGTTTGCAGGGTCAGTTGTTCGGCGATTTCCTTTGGCAGGCCGAGTTTGACGCCAGCGGCGGTCATCGCTTCGATCAGCAGGAAGAAGTACGCCGGGCCGGAACCGGAGACGGCGGTCACCGCATCGAGTTGCTGTTCTTCGTTCAGCCACAGCGCGATGCCGACGGCGGACAGCAGCTCTTCAGCCTGCTGACGCTGTTCGGCGGTCACTTCGCTGGTGGCGTACAGACCGCTGACGCCCTGACGCAGCAGCGCCGGGGTGTTCGGCATGCAGCGCACGATCGGCTGCTCGCCAAGCCATGCGGTCATGCTCGCGCAGGTGATGCCGGCGGCGATCGACACCACCAGTTGTTTCGGCTTCAGGCTGGGACGGATGGCTTCGCACACGGCTTTCATCGCCTGTGGCTTGACCGCCAGCACGATCACGTCGACGCCGTCGATGGCCTGCGCGTTGTCGGCGAAGGTTTCGATGCCGTGTTCGGCGCTGACGCGTTGGCGGGTCTCTTCGCCCGGATCGCTGGCGCGAATGTGACTGGCTTGCAGACCCTTGGCCCGCAGGCCGCCGATCAGGCTGGCGGCCATGTTGCCGGCACCGATAAAGGCAATGCGTGTGTTGCTCATGTCAGGTCCTTTTTCAGATGGCTGTCGGTCATTGCTGACCGTAATCTCTGGCGCCAAACAGGGCGGTACCGATCCGCACCCAGGTGGCGCCTTGGGCGATGGCCGACTCGAGGTCGTGGCTCATGCCCATGGAAAGTGTGTCGAGCGGCAGATTCAGGCTGGCCTGCAAACGTTGCACTGCAGCAAAAGCGGCATCTTGTTCGGCGCGATCTTCGGTCGGCTCGGGAATCGCCATCAGCCCGCGCAGTTTCAACCGGGGCAGGGCGCTGATGGCCTCGGCCAGCGCCGGCAGGTCGGCCGGAGTGCAGCCAGACTTGCTGGCCTCACCACTGACGTTGACCTGAATGCAGATGTTCAGCGGCGGCAACTCGGCCGGGCGCTGTTCGGACAGGCGTTGGGCGATTTTCAGGCGATCCACGGAGTGCACCCAGTCGAAATGCTCGGCGATGGCGCGAGTCTTGTTCGATTGAATGGGGCCGATGAAGTGCCAGATCAAGGGCAGGTCGGCCAGTTCGAGCTGTTTGCCCAAGGCTTCCTGCAGATAATTCTCACCGAAGTCACGCAGGCCGGTGGCATGGGCTTCACGCAGGTCTTGTGCGGGTTTGGTCTTGCTGACCGCCAGCAACTGCACGCTGTTTTCACTGCGCCCGGCCGCTGCGGTGGCAGCCTGGATGCGCGAACTAACCAGTTGGATGTTGTCTGCTATCGTGGACATCAAGAGGCGCCGGCGGTCTGAAGGTTCGCGGCATTCTACTGGAATTGAGGAGCGCTATGGATATCACTGAATTGCTGGCGTTCAGCGCCAAACAGGGCGCTTCCGACCTGCACTTGTCGGCCGGTCTGCCGCCGATGATCCGCGTCGATGGCGATGTGCGGCGGATCAATCTGCCGGCGCTGGATCACAAGCAAGTGCACGAATTGATCTACGACATCATGAACGACACCCAGCGGGTCGACTTCGAGAAACAGCTGGAAACGGATTTCTCGTTCGAAGTCCCCGGCGTGGCGCGCTTTCGGGTCAATGCGTTCAACCAGAACCGTGGCGCCGGCGCGGTGTTCCGCACCATTCCCTCGAAAGTGCTGAGCATGGAAGACCTCGGCATGGGCGATGTCTTTCGCAAGATCACCGATGCCCCGCGCGGGCTGGTGCTGGTGACCGGGCCGACCGGGTCCGGCAAATCCACCACGTTGGCGGCGATGATCGATTACCTCAATACCCATCGCCATCACCACATTCTCACCATCGAAGACCCGATCGAGTTCGTCCACGAATCGCGCAAATGCCTGATCAATCAGCGCGAAGTCCATCGCGATACCCGCAGCTTCGCCACGGCGTTGCGCTCGGCGCTGCGCGAAGACCCGGATGTGATCCTGGTGGGTGAGATGCGCGACCTGGAAACCATTCGCCTCGCACTGACTGCCGCTGAGACCGGGCATCTGGTGTTCGGCACGCTGCACACGACGTCCGCCGCCAAGACCATCGACCGTGTTGTCGATGTGTTCCCGGGCGACGAGAAGTCTATGGTGCGCTCGATGCTGTCGGAGTCGTTGCTGGCCGTGGTGTCGCAGACGCTGATCAAGAAGATCGGCGGCGGGCGGGTGGCCGCGCACGAAATCATGCTGGGAACGTCGGCGATCCGGAACCTGATCCGCGAGGACAAGGTGGCGCAGATGTATTCGGCGATTCAGACCGGCGGTTCGTTGGGGATGCAGACACTCGACATGTGCCTGAAGGAGCTGGTGACCAAAGGCTTGATCAGTCGCGAACATGCGCGGGAGAAGGCGCGTACGCCGGATAATTTCTAAGAGAGGTTTGTGTTGCGTTCACTGGCCTCTTCGCGAGCAAGCCCGCTCCCACATTGGATCTGTGTCGTTCACAAATCAAATGTGGGAGCGGGCTTGCTCGCGAAGGGGTCAATACTGCTTGAACAGATTCTGGATCAGTCAGCTCAGCGCTGAACCACACGCATCTGCTTGCCAGCCGGTTCTTTCGGCAACACACGCTTGGCAACCACGTAATGCTGCTGCCAGTACGGCTTGTTCAGCGTATCGATGCTCACCGCTTTGCCACGGCGTGGTGCGTGGATGAAGCGGTCGTTGCCCAGGTAGATGGCAACGTGGTTGACCCGACGGCTCTTGATGTTGAAGAAAATCAGGTCGCCCGGTTTCAGATCCTTGCGTTCGACTTTCTCGCCATGCCCGCTGGCCATCGCGTTGGAAGTGCGTGGCAGGTCGAACGTGGCGTCGTTGAACGCATATTTCACCAGCCCGCTGCAATCAAAGCCTTTACTTGGGCTGCTGCCGCCCCAACGGTATGGAGTACCGAGGACGTTCACCGCACGGCTCAGGACGTTGCTGCTTTCCTTGTTGGCCATCGGTGGCACCAGCTTGCCGTTATTCTTGCTGGCGAGCGTGGTGTGTTTCGTTTGTTTGCTGCTCTTGCTCGAAGGAGCCGAAGCATGGGATTTAGGGGTGAAACCGTTAACGTTGGGAAGACGTTGCTCACGATTGGTGGCGTGGGCGGCCAGTGGCATTAATAGGCAAATAGTTAGCCATGTCTTGAAAAATGGTCGCATTAGGCGTGGCTCTTATGTGGTAGCGCGCAACTTTATAACAGCTTTTTTGTCCCTTCCGAGGCCGTTGGTCGATTCCATCGGAGGGCAACGGAACCAAACAAGCGGCAAACGGACGCAATTGTCGGACAGAAGTCCGGTGCTATAAGGCTTTGACGGACGACACGGTAACATTTGCCGTACGTCGGCTACATGTAAAAAAGTCACAAAGAATTAAAGAAAATTTATCTATCGTGTGAATCGAGGTCTTCATGAACCGCTATCAGCAGGTTGCAGCACCGCAGGATACACACAGCAAAATCATCGGTTATCTGCTGTGGATTTTTGGTTTCACCGGCGCTCACCGCTTCTATTACGGCAAGCCGGTGACCGGGACGATCTGGTTCTTCACCTTCGGTCTGCTGGGCATTGGCTGGCTGATCGACGTGTTCCTGATCCCGGCAATGGATCGCGAGGCGGATCTGCGCTTCACCGCAGGGCCGATCGAATACAACGTGGCGTGGATTCTGCTGACGTTCCTGGGTGTGTTCGGCGTGCACCGGATGTACCAGGGCAAGTGGATCAGCGGGTTGCTGTATCTGCTGACCGGCGGGTTGTTCTTTCTGGGGGTGCTGTATGACTTCTGGACGCTGAATGATCAGGTTTCGGTGCGCAACGCGCAGAATCGCGGCGCCTTCCAGTAAATGAAAAGAGGGGCAGGCCGCGGGCGCAGTTCGTGCGCTGGCAGGCCCCTCGAATTCCGGTATTGCATCTGTGTTATTTCAAATGAGCGAAGGTTTGCATTTGAAAAACGACAAACGTAAGAGCAGTGACACCATAAAGTATTGCAATGATGGCGTGATGGGGCATGGACCAGTACACAATCCGGTCAACCAAAATCATCAGCGATACTGTTGAAATCAAGTAGGCTGATATTTTCAATAACAGACTTGCGAATGATTTAGTGTGTGCCCAGCGTAATAAGAGAACCTGCAGTAGGTGCGTTAGCGTCAGCGTAAGAAAAATAATCAGTGTTACACCAATGGGCAGGCCGATTGAATCCTGATTAACACCATAAGTTTCTGTTTCGAGGTTCTTTACTAGTATTAGTGCTCCTGCGCCAGATGTAAGTGCGAGAGTGGTCAGGTATATATGGCTTGAAAGCTTGTAAGTTCTGCTCATTCGCTCTCCGTGGCGCAGGTGTCTATAAAAATATTTATATTCATGGGGTGGCATTAAACCCGGTTCCGCTTAGCCTTATTTTATGGTCACCGAAGATTTCGATCTCATAATGCGTTCCGGAAAACACCCTGCCTGCTGTCGTTAATAACTCAAGGGCAGTTGATCTGTTGCTTGCGTCGAAGTCGTAAGTATCAGTGTAGGCTCTGATGACACCATCGAAACCCAAGATCCAGCATTGTCTCGGGTAAAATTTCCTTCCATTTTTAACGTTATTCTTCCTAGATAAGCTCCTGTGACATTGCTGTCATTGATAGTGGCGTAAGGAATTTTGGGGTCTGATAAGTAATAAGTGCCAGCCTCTTGAGTGCTTGCGATAGAGCTTGCCAATAATGGCAGCTCATTGGCCGTGACATTCAGACCAATATTATTGATGTTAACCCTCATCCTTTCACCATTACCCCAAAGATAATGAGCGAAAGCTTTGATCGGGCTAAAGGTGCCTCCTGAGAGTTCTGTTGTGAGTGTTTCGTAATTCAGGTTGTACGGGGCAGTGGCTGAGACTTTGATCAACGCTACTATGGGGCTTAGTTTTTGCTGTGCCGCGAATGAATCAGCCAGGCTGAAGTTGATGACTTTGTTCTTGAAGTAACCATGGCTGATAATGGTGGAGCTGTTTAGTAAGTAGTTGTCGCTTTCTGTGATTCTCCAAAGTTCTCGAATTCCACCCAAGGTGTCGTTATTAATTGCCTTGCTGACCTTTTGCAGTTCATAGGTGAAAGCTTTGATTCCGGATTTCATTTCAAGCCAAGCATGAAACATATCCATTTCTGCTGAGGTTATTACGGGGCCAGTGCTCATTGGTAGTGAGTAGGTTTGGCCGTTATTTGTAATGATGGCTTCTCCGGCGCCTTGCCAGTCTGCTACTGCGTAGGTTCCCCAGCTGAATCCGGTGTCGACTGTAAAGCCGCCAGAGTTTCCTGTTGTACCTCTGGTGACAATAGGGGGAAGCGTAAGTCCATTTTTCATAGGTTCATCCTTGTGGGAATTGGTTGTCCTTCTGACGGTTTGATATTAATGGCTGTGCGTATATGTCGCCTAAAGTAACTTTGTAGGGTGTTTCTGATTGTGTGGAAGCTGTTTTTACAGGCGGGTAAAGCATCGGATATTTCTTTACGGCGGGTGGCCGCTTTCCTACGCCACTTGGTGTAGGCCTATCGGCGGGAATGGCGGGAATGGCGGGAATGGCGGGAATGGTGGGAATGGTGGGAAGGATATGTCTGTTGCGAGCAATGATTTTGAGGGAAGCTTATTCATAAAAATGTTTGTCGCAAATCAAATGAAACTCAAGAGATAGCAGGCCATTGCAGCCTGCTATCTCTTGTCTTCAGGCCTCGTGGCTGATCCGCCCATCCACCAGCGTATAGCGCACCACACCCGGCAGGGTGTGACCGAGGAACGGGCAGTTCTCGCCCTTCGACAGCCAGCCTTCACCAGCCACGGTGGAGGCTTTCGGATCGAACAGCACGATATCCGCCGCACCGCCCACCGCCAGTTTGCCCGCCGGCAGACGCAGCGCGTCCGCAGGCCCGGCACTCAGGCGCGCCAGCAGGGTCGGCAGATCCAGCAAACCATCATCAACCAGCGTCATCGCCAGCGGCAGCAGCAATTCGACACTGCTGATGCCCGGCTCGGTCGCACCGAACGGTGCCAGTTTGGCGTCGCGTTCATGCGGCTGGTGATGGCTGGAGATCGCCGAAATCACCCCGGATTTCACTGCTTCACGCAGGCCATCGCGGTCGGCGCGGGTGCGCAGCGGCGGTTGCACGTGATACAGGCTGCTGAAGTCGATCAGCGCTTCATCGGTGAGGATTAGCTGATACAGGGCGACATCTGCGGTGACCTTCAAACCACGGGCCTGCGCCTGAGCGATCAGGGCCACGCCGCGCGCGCTGGTCAGTTGGCTGAAGTGCGCGCGCACGCCGGTCTGCTCGACCAGCAGCAGATCGCGAGCCAGAGCCACGGTTTCAGCGGTTTCCGGAATCCCCGGCAGGCCGAGGAAACTGGCGACCGCGCCTTCATGGGCCAGACCGCCATCGGCCAGATCATGATCTTGTGAATTGAAAATCACCGTCAGGTCGAAGGTCGCCGCGTATTCCAATGCCCGGCACAGGGTGCGGGTGTTGCGGAAACTCTCCAGACCATTGCCGAACGCTACACACCCGGCGTCGCGCAGCGCCACCAGCTCTGCAAGCTGTTCGCCGTCCAGACCTTTGCTCAGCGCGCCGATCGGGAACACCTTGGTGTTGCCGGCTTCGCGGGCGCGGTCGAGGATCAGTTCGGCCACGGCCGAGGTGTCGAGCACCGGTTTGGTCTTCGGCGGGCAGCACAGGCTGGTCACGCCACCGGCCGCTGCGGCGCGGGTTTCGCTGGCGATCGTGCCTTTGCGACTGTAGCCCGGCTCGCGCAGGGCCACGTTCAGGTCGACCAGGCCCGGTGCTGCAACCAGACCGCTGGCGTCGATGGTTTCCACTGCGGTGAAACCGGCCGGTGCGGCGCCGAGGGCGACGATCTTGCAGGCTTCAACGTGAATGTCGGTGATTTGATCCTGGCCGCTGCTTGGATCGATGACGCGGGCGCCGAGAATGCTGAGCTTCACTGGGCGTTCTCCTGCTCGAATTGACGTTGCGCTGTTTGCCCGCTCATGGCCATCGACAGCACGGCCATGCGGATGGCGATGCCGTAGGTCACTTGATTGAGGATCACTGAGTGCGGGCCGTCGGCCACCGCGGACTCGATCTCCACCCCACGGTTGATCGGCCCCGGGTGCATGACGATGCAATCGGGTTTGGCCCCGGCCAGACGTGCGGTAGTCAGGCCGAACAGGCGGTAGAACTCGCCTTCGCTCGGCAGCAGGCCGCCGGTCATGCGTTCACGCTGCAGGCGCAGCATGATCACCACGTCGACGTCCTTCAGGCCTTCATTCATGTCGGTGTAGACCTTGACGCCGTACTGCTCGATGCCGATCGGCAGCAGAGTCTTCGGCGCGATCACGCGGATGTCCGGGCAGCCGAGGGTCTTCAGCGCGAGCATGTTCGAGCGCGCCACCCGCGAGTGCAGGATGTCGCCGACGATCGCCACCGAGAGGTTTTCGAAACCGCCCTTGTGCCGACGGATGGTGAGCATGTCGAGCATGCCTTGGGTCGGGTGCGCGTGACGGCCGTCGCCGCCGTTGATGATTGCCACCTGCGGGCAGACGTGTTCGGCGATGAAGTGTGCCGCGCCGGAATCACCGTGGCGCACGACGAACATGTCGGCGGCCATGGCTTCGAGGTTGCGCAGGGTGTCGAGCAGGGTTTCACCTTTACTGGCCGACGAGGTCGACACGTTCAGGGTGATCACGTCCGCCGACAGCCGCTGGGCCGCCAGTTCGAAGGTGGTGCGGGTGCGGGTGGAGTTTTCGAAGAACACGTTGCACACGGTCTTGCCGCGCAGCAACGGGACCTTCTTCACCGCCCGGGCACCGACTTCGAGGAACGAGTCGGCAGTGTCGAGGATTTCCGTCAGCAACTCGCGGCGCAGGCCGTCGAGCGAGAGGAAGTGGCGCAGCTGGCCCTGATCATTGAGCTGCAGCGGGCGCTTGGTATCTAGAGGCGTCATCGCGAGGGGGACTCTCAATAAGGGCGGGTTAGGAATTCAGGTCTTGCAGTTCGAGCGTCAGCGGCTCCGGGCCGGACAGCTTGACCCGCTCATTGGCAGCCAGCGACAGGGTCGCACCCACCACGTTCGGACGGATCGGCAGCTCGCCGGCGTCCAGGTCGAGCAGGCAGACCAGGGTCACGCTGGCCGGCCGGCCGTAGTCGAACAGTTCGTTCATGGCGGCGCGGATGGTGCGGCCGCTCATCAGTACGTCATCGATCAGCACCAGATGCTGGCCTTCGATTTCGAAGGGCAGGGCCGAGGGGCGCACTTGCGGGTGCAGGCCGTTCTGGCTGAAGTCGTCGCGGTAGAAGGAAACATCCAGCGTGCCCAGCGGTGCGTCGCTGGCCAATTCCTTGAGCAAGGCCTGAGCAACCCAGATGCCGCCAGTGCGGATGCCGATGTAACGCGGTTCGCTGATATCACGCTGTGCAAGGTGCGCCTTGAGGCGGGTCGCCATCTGGCTGATCAGATCGGCGGGATTGGGCAGGCTCATGGTTGCTCCTTCGTGATTCCGAGCCGCGTCCTGCCGGACGTGGCTGGGTTTATAACCAAAAGAAAAGCGCCGAAGCGCTTGTCAGGATTCAAACAATGCAGTGTTTTCATCGAGCCAGCCCTGCAACAGCAGGGCGGCGGCGATGGCATCCACCGGGTTGTCGCGGTAACTGCCTTTCTGCCCGCCACGCACCAGTCGCTCACCCTTGGCTTCAAAGGTGGTCAGGCGTTCGTCGTGGGTATAGAAGGGCACATTGAAGCGGCCATTGAGGCGCCGGGCGAATTTCTCCGCGCGCAGGCACATCTCGCTGGGCGTACCGTCCATGTTCAGCGGCAGGCCGACCACCACCGCGTCGGGTTTCCATTCCTTGAACAGCGCTTCGACCTGACTCCAGTCGGGCACGCCGTTCTGCGCTTTCAGGGTGCACAGCTCACGGGCCTGGCCGGTAATCACCTGGCCGACCGCAACGCCGATCTGTTTGGTGCCGTAGTCGAAGCCGAGAAGCAGGCGCAGGGCCATCAGGCGTGCCCCGCCTGGCTGGTCAGCAGGCTGAGGTTGATCCCCAGATGCCGTGCCGCTGCTTCCAGACGCAGCTCGCTGCTGGTGTTGAACAGGATGTCGGCGTCGTACGGGCAGGTCAGCCAGGCGTTGTCGGCCAGCTCGGCCTCCAGTTGCCCGGCTTCCCAACCGGCATAACCGAGGGCGATTACGCTTTTCGCCGGGCCTACGCCGTCGGCTATAGCGAACAGCACGTCCTGCGAGGTGGACAGCGCCAGATCACCTTCGAGCTCGACGGTGGCCTGAAAGGTCTTGCCCGCCGGGTGCAGGACGAAACCGCGATCGGTCTGCACCGGGCCGCCAATGAAGATCGGCACATGCTGGCACAGCGCTGGCGGATCGATGTCCGGGCGCAGTTGCTCGAGAATGTCAGCCAGATTCAGCTCTTGCGGTCGATTGACCACCAGCCCCATGGCGCCATTGGCCGTGTGCTCGACGATGTAGGTCAAGGTGTGGGCAAAGTTCGGGTCGGCCATGTGCGGCATGGCGATCAGGAAGTGATGCTTGAGGTAGCTGGGGCTGACGTTTTTCATGAGCGATAGTGTGGCGTCGTAGGGGCAAACTGACAAGCTGACGATCAGAGAACAACGCAGATCAAAGGGTGGGGGCGGGCTTGCTCGCGAAGAGGGCGTGTCAGGCAAAGTCAATGTAGCTGACCCACCGCATTCGCGAGCAAGCCCGCTCCCACAGGGGGGTTGCGGTGTTCTTAATTGCTCGAGAGCTTGTCGCCCCGGGCGAATTTCCAGGTGCGGATGATTTCCAGTCGGTCGATATCCGACAGATCGCCGGTAAACGGCGCAAACGGTGCCGCCAGCCGGACGATGCGCTGCGCCGCCTGATCCAGCAGCGGCTGGCCGGAGGATTCCAGCACCAGCACTTCGTACAGAGAGCCGTCGCGGTTGATCGAGACCATCAAGCGCAGGTTGCCGTAAATCTGCTTGCGCCGCGCTTCTTCCGGGTAATTGAGGTTGCCGATGCGTTCGACCTTCTTGCGCCAGTCATCCTTGTACCAAGCGCCCTTGTCGCGCATGGTCGAGGCCGCGCTCAAACGGTGGATACGCGGGCGCTTGGCGTACAGCTGTTGTTCGTTGGCCAGTTCCGCTTCAAGGCTGGCGATGTCGCTGGACAGCTGTGAGCTGTCGAACGTCGGCGCGTTGACCGCAGGTTTGGTCTCGGTTTTGGTTTCTTCTTTCTTGGTCGGCGCCTTTTGCTGTTTCGGCGCCACCGTGGTCACCGCAGCCTTGGGCGCGGCCTCGCGTACTTCCGGTTTGGCGGCCGGAGGCGGGGTGACCTTCTTGACTTGATTGTCCTGGAACGGCGCGACCTCGGTGGTCTTGGGAATCGCCTTCTTGTCGAGGGTGCCACTGCCTTCCTGGTTTTCCTGAGCGAGAAAATCGGCCTTCTCAGGCTTCTTTTCACTTTTGAAGGTGGCGAGGGTGATTTCCAGGGTTTTGCTGATCTGCTTGGGCTCGACCATGGTGAAGCCGACGCCAAGCAGCAGCGCCAGGTGAATCAGCGCCGCGAGAAACAGGGTAAAACCGAGGCGATCGGCCGGGCGCACGCCACGATGGGCGAGTTCTGCGGGCAGATCGGACGGGAGGGTCATGACAAGAAAACCAACATCGCGTTTTTCAGAGGCTGCGCATGATAACGCAATGTTGGTTTCGCGCCTTGGGCTTCACGCTTCAAGCGACAGGCTGCATGTGACACACGTCAAGCTTGCGGCTTTTTGCCGGCGGCTTGCAGCTTCTTGTCGATGGCATCCATCAGCATGCCGCCGATGTCGGTACCGAAAGCGTTGTCGATTTCGCGGATGCAGGTCGGGCTGGTGACGTTGATTTCGGTGAGGTTTTCACCGATCACGTCCAGACCGACGAACAGCAGGCCTTTCTCACGCAAAGTAGGGCCGACCTGCGCGGCAATCCAGCGATCCTTGTCGGTCAACGGCCGTGCTTCACCACGACCACCGGCCGCGAGGTTGCCACGGGTTTCGCCCTGGGCCGGAATCCGTGCCAGGCAGTAATCCACCGGCTCGCCGTCGATCATCAGGATGCGCTTGTCACCGTCCTTGATCGCCGGCAGGTAGGCCTGGCCCATGATCTGCTGATTGCCGAGGGCAGTCAGGGTTTCGAGGATCACCGACAGGTTCGGATCGCCGGCACGGTGACGGAAGATCGAGGTGCCGCCCATGCCGTCCAGCGGCTTGAGAATCACGTCGCCGTGTTTGGCGGCGAACTCGCGCAGGACGTCGGCGCGACGGCTGACGATGGTTGGCGGCGTGCACTGCGGGAACAGCGTGGCGAACAGTTTTTCGTTGCAGTCGCGCAGGCTCTGCGGCTTGTTGACCACTAGCACGCCGGCGGTTTCGGCCTGTTCCAGCAAGTAGGTGGAGTAAACGAACTCCATGTCGAACGGCGGATCCTTGCGCATCAGGATCACGTCGAGGTCGCTCAGCAGGTTGTCCTGCTCGGCGTCCAGTTCGAACCATTTTTCCGGGTTGGCGAAGACTTTCAGCGGCTTCATGCGCGCCCGGGCCTGACCTTCGGCCTGATACA
The DNA here is from genome assembly GCF_058798255.1 of Pseudomonas sp. GW823-FHT01D03. Lineage (NCBI taxonomy): Bacteria > Pseudomonadati > Pseudomonadota > Gammaproteobacteria > Pseudomonadales > Pseudomonadaceae > Pseudomonas > Pseudomonas sp. GW823-FHT01D03. The sequence goes on along the minus strand of NZ_JBXAKK010000001.1, from coordinate 5,699,273 downwards.
GGTCGCGCTGCTCCATGTAGAACAGTTCCCAGCCACGTTTCTGCGCGGCCAGCAGCATGGCCAGCGAGCTATCCTTTTTATAGGAAATGCTGGCGATAGGGTCCATGACAATCCCGACGCGAACGCTCATTGGGTTTTCCTCGAAAATTGGCTACCGGATCGGTATTGAAAAAGTGCCGCCAGAGTGGCGCTGGCAGGGTTTTCGGTCAAGGAAAAACCCGTCGATAGATTGCATCTGGAGACTGTGCTAAAAAGGCTGGCATAGCGTGCTGGCCCTTGAGCATCAAGGGTTTCCAGCCATTACTCATCGCAAAACGGACAATTTGATTCGCAAAGGCGACGGTAGAGCCCTCTTATGGAACAGCAGTCCAGCGCCTTGAAGGTCATGGTGATCGATGACTCGAAAACGATTCGTCGCACCGCCGAAACGCTGTTGAAAAATGTGGGCTGCGAAGTCATCACGGCCATCGACGGTTTCGACGCGTTGGCCAAGATCGCCGATCACCACCCCGGGATCATTTTTGTCGACATCATGATGCCGCGTCTGGATGGTTATCAGACCTGCGCTTTAATCAAGAACAACAGTGCGTTCAAGGCCACGCCGGTGATCATGCTGTCGTCGCGTGACGGGCTGTTCGACAAGGCCAAGGGGCGGATTGTCGGTTCTGATCAATTTTTGACCAAGCCTTTCAGCAAGGAAGAACTGCTCGACGCGATTCAGGCCCATGTTCCGGGCTTCGCCGCCGTTTTGCCGCAGTAAGACACGTACAGTGACGCTCGGCCAGCGGGCCGGGTGTCGACAAGAAAAATGGGGAAGACCATGGCACGTATCCTGATCGTCGATGATTCGCCGACTGAAATGTACAAACTCACCGGCATGCTGGAAAAGCACGGCCATGAAGTGCTCAAGGCCGAAAACGGCGCCGACGGCGTGGCCCTGGCCCGTCAGGAAAAGCCTGACGCGGTGTTGATGGACATCGTCATGCCCGGCCTCAACGGCTTCCAGGCTACCCGGCAACTGACCAAGGATGCCGAAACCAGCCACATTCCGGTGATCATCATCACCACCAAGGATCAGGAAACCGACAAGGTCTGGGGCACGCGCCAGGGCGCGAAGGATTACCTGACCAAACCGGTCGAAGAAGACATGCTGATCAAGACCCTGAACAACGTGCTGGCCGGTTGATCGCGCTGCCATGAACCAGTCGCTGACCGCGTTCGAGCTGCTGTGGCAGATCGACCAGCGCTGCCGCCTGCTGGCGGCGGATCTGCCGTCGCAGCCCGGCCGTCAGGATCGCTGGAGCGGCATCGGCTTTCGCCTTGGCGAGCATTGGTACGTGACGCCGATGGGCGAAGTCAGCGAAGTGCTGCACGAGCCGCGCTGCACTCAGTTGCCCGGGGTCAAGCCGTGGGTCAAAGGGGTGGCTAACCTGCGTGGGCGCTTGCTGCCGATCATGGATCTGTGCGGATTCTTCGGTCACGAGCTGTCGCCATTGCGCAAACAGCGGCGGGTATTGGTGGTGGAGCACAACGATGTGTTCGCCGGGCTGCTGGTGGATGAGGTGTTCGGTTTACAGCACTTCGCGCAGGACAGCTTCGAACCGATCTCGATCAGCAAGCGCCAGGGCTCCAAGGCCGAGTTCGTCAAAGGCTATTTCCGGCGCGAGCAGAACTGGCGGGTGTTCAGCCTGTTTGCGCTGGCCAAATCGCCGGTGTTCATGAGCGTCGCGATTTAGCCGAAACACCATAAATCTATGGGGTGGGGGTCTGTGGCGAGGGGATTTATCCCCGATGGTTGGCGAAGCCAACCCAAAACCTGCATTCGCGATGTGCCAGATACAACTCAGTTTTGGGGCCGCTGCGCGACCCATCGGGGATAAATCCCCTCACCACAAATCCCACAGTGGACCGTGGCAGGTTTCATAGGCGAGGACCGATGACAAAGGCAAAAACAGGCAAGTCGGCAGAAGGGTCGCGCAGTCGCTCGCAGATCATCGTGCTGTTCATCGCACTGATCGTGTTCATCATGCTGCTGTTCGCCAACTTCGCGTACCTCAACACCCAGGCCAACTATGACAAGCAGTACATCGGTCATGCCGGTGAACTGCGCGTGCTGTCACAGCGCATCGCCAAGAACGCCACCGAAGCCGCCGCCGGCAAGGCTGCTGCGTTCAAGCTGCTGAGTGATGCACGTAACGATTTTGCCCAGCGCTGGGGTTACCTGAAGAAGGGTGACCCGGCCACCGGCCTGCCGCCAGCCCCCGCTACTGTGCGCCCGGAAATGCGCGCGGTGCAGCTGGACTGGGAGCGCCTGCTGAAAAACACCGACGCGATTCTCTCCAGCGAGCAGACCGTGCTCTCGCTGCATCAGGTCGCCGCGACACTGGCCGAAACTGTGCCGCAATTGCAGATCGAGTACGAAAAAGTCGTCGAGATCCTCCTGCAACGTGGCGCCCCGGCAGCGCAAGTTGCGATGGCCCAGCGCCAATCGCTGCTGGCCGAACGCATCCTCGGCGCGGTCAACACCGTGCTCGCTGGCGACGAGAATTCGCAGCAGGCCGCCGACGCTTTCGGCCGCGATGCCACCCGTTTCGGCCAGGTGCTCAACGGCATGTTGCAGGGCAACCCGGCGCTGAAAGTCAGCCAGGTCGAAGACCGTGATGCCCGCGCCCGTTTGAGTGAAATCTCCGAGCTGTTCCAGTTCGTCTCCGGCTCCGTGGATGAAATCCTCGAAACATCGCCGGAGCTGTTCAAGGTTCGTGAGTCGGCGAGCAACATCTTCAGCCTGTCGCAAACCCTGCTCGACGAAGCCTCGCACCTCGCCAGCGGTTTCGAAAACCTCGCCGGCGGGCGCAACACCGACACCATCGGCGGCTACGTGCTGGGCTTGCTGGCGCTGGCTTCGATCATCCTGATCGGTCTGGTCATGGTTCGTGAAACCAATCGCCAGTTGCGCGAGACCGCCGAGAAGAACGAACGCAACCAGAACGCGATCATGCGTCTGCTCGACGAGATTGAAGACCTCGCCGATGGCGACCTGACGGTGACCGCCTCGGTAACCGAAGACTTCACCGGGACCATCGCCGACTCGATCAACTACTCGGTCGATCAACTGCGCGATCTGGTCGCGACCATCAACCTCACCGCCGGCCAGGTCGCCGCCGCCGTGCAGGAAACCCAGGCCACCGCCATGCACCTGGCCCAGGCCTCGGAGCATCAGGCGCAGCAGATTTCCGAAGCCTCGACCGCGATCAGCGACATGGCCCAGTCGATCGATCAGGTCTCGGCCAACGCTGCCGAATCCTCGGCGGTGGCCGAGCGTTCGGTGGAAATCGCCAACAAGGGCAACGAGGTGGTGCACAACACCATCCACGGTATGGACAACATTCGCGAACAGATTCAGGACACCGCCAAGCGCATCAAGCGTCTGGGTGAGTCGTCGCAGGAAATCGGCGACATCGTCAGCCTGATCGACGACATTGCCGACCAGACCAACATCCTCGCGCTCAACGCTGCGATTCAGGCCTCGATGGCCGGGGACGCCGGACGCGGCTTTGCCGTGGTTGCCGACGAAGTGCAGCGACTGGCCGAACGTTCGTCCGCCGCCACCCGGCAGATCGAAACCCTGGTGCGGGCGATTCAGACCGACACCAACGAAGCGGTGATCTCCATGGAACAGACCACCACCGAAGTGGTGCGCGGCGCGCGACTGGCGCAGGATGCCGGGGTGGCCCTGGAAGAAATCGAAGGCGTATCGAAGACCCTTGCCGCGCTGATTCAGAGCATCTCCAACGCGGCGCAGCAGCAGACTTCGTCGGCCGGGCAGATCTCGCTGACGATGAACGTGATCCAGCAGATCACCACGCAGACCTCGTCCGGCTCCACCGCCACCGCCGAGAGCATCGGCAATCTGGCGAAAATGGCCAGTCAGCTGCGCCGTTCGGTATCCGGTTTCACCTTGCCGTCGGCGTCCGCGACGGATAAGGCGTGAGTGGAGTGGTTATGGGTGACCGGCACGACTACGTGGCCCTCGAATGGGTCAAGGGTGAAATTGCCGAAACGCTGAAACAGGCGCATCAGGCGATTGAAACCGTGCTCGATGACCCGCAGGCCACGCCGGGGCTGGATGAGTGTCTGGCGTATATCCATCAGGTGCACGGCAGTTTGCAGATGGTTGAGTTCTACGGCGCGGCGTTGCTGGCCGAAGAGATGGAGCATCTGGTCGAAGCCTTGCAGCACGGGCGCGTCGCCCATCGCGACGAAGCCCTGCACCTGCTGCTGCAAGCCCTTGGGCAATTGCCGATCTACCTTGATCGGGTGCAGAGCGCCCGCCGCGACTTGCCGCTGGTGGTGCTGCCGCTGATCAACGACCTGCGCAGTGCGCGCGGCGACAGCCTGCTCTCGGAAACCAGCCTGTTCAGCCCGCCCCTGCCGGACTTGCCGGCGCTGAGCGCAGAAGCGCTGGCCGCGCTGGAGCCGGCCGACTGGCCCAACGTACTGCGCAAGTTGCGTCAGATGCTGCAGATGGCGCTGGTCGGTTTGCTGCGCGAGCAGGATGACCAGACCCACCTCGAATACCTGGCGAAAGTCTTCCAGCGTCTCGAAGCGCTCAGCGCCGATGCGCCCCTGAGCCCGCTGTGGCAGGTCGCTTCCGCGCTGGTCGAAGGCATGCGCGAAGGCACCATCGCCAACAGCCCGGCGTTGCGCAGCCTGTTCAAGGACGCCGACAAGGAACTCAAACGCCTGCTCGAACAAGGCCCGCGCGGCCTCAATCAGCCGCCCCCGCCGGAGTTGCTGAAAAGCCTGCTGTTCTATATTGCCAAAGCCGAACATCCCACCGGGCAGATGCTGACCATGAAAGATCGCTACTCCCTGGACGACGCGTTGCCCGACAGCGCGATGGTCGACGAAGAACGCGCGCGCCTGGCCGGTCCCGACCGCGATGCGATGCGCTCGGTGCTGGCGGCGCTGTGCGAAGAGTTGGTGCGGGTCAAGGAGCGCCTCGACCTGTTCGTGCGCAGCGACCGTCAGCACACCTCTGATCTAGAGAGCCTGCTGGCGCCGTTGCGGCAGATCGCCGACACCCTCGCGGTGCTCGGTTTCGGCCAGCCGCGCAAAGTCATCATCGATCAACTGGCGGTGGTGCTCAGCCTCGCTCAGGGCCAGCGCGAACCGAATGACGCGACCCTGATGGACGTTGCCGGCGCGCTGCTTTACGTCGAAGCCAACCTCGCCGGGATGGTCGGCACCGTAGAGCCGGAAAGTCCCGAAGACGCGCGCCTGCCGACCACCGACCTGACGCAGATCCATCAGATCGTGATCAAGGAAGCACGCATCTGCCTGCAACAAGCCAAGGACATGATCGTCGATTACATCGACGCCGATTGGGATCGCCAGCAACTGCAGCCGCTACCGGAACTGCTGACCCAGGTGCGCGGCGCGCTGGCGATGATTCCGCTGAGCCGGGCGGCGAGTCTGGTTGAGGCCTGTAACAGCTTCATCCGCGAACACCTGCTGCTCGATCCGCACCAGCCAGGCTGGCAGCAACTGGATAATCTGGCCGACGTCATCACCAGCCTCGAGTATTACCTCGAGCGCCTGAGCGACGACCCGCAAGCGCCGAATGAGCAACTGCTGGATGTTGCACAGAAAAGCCTCGCCAGCCTGGGGTTCTTTCCACATGAACCGCACGTACCGCTGCTCGACGATGTGCTCAGCCCCAGCGAAGCGCTGGTGATGCAGGATCTGCAGGCACTGGATGACCCCGAGACCGTGCAGTCGCTGGCCGACGTGCTGGCCAGCCCGGTGTCGGCGGTCAACCCGCCGGCCTTGATCACGCCCGGCAGCCTGATGCCACCACCGGCCGATGAAGAGCCGGTGGACGATGAACTGCGCGAAGTGTTCCTCGAAGAGACCGACGAAGTCCTCGAAGTCCTGCACGAATACCTGCCGCGCTGGTCGGCCGACACTCATGACCGCGCCGCCCTGACCGAACTGCGCCGCGCCTTTCACACCTTGAAGGGCAGCGGGCGCATGGTTCGTGCGCTGATCCTTGGCGAGCTGGCCTGGGCGGTGGAAAACCTGCTCAACCGCGTGCTGGAACACAGCGTCGAACCCGGCGCGCAGGTGCAGCAGTTGCTCACCGACACGGTGTTGCTGCTGCCGGAACTGATCAGCGAATTCGCCACTCAGCGCCAGCGTCAGCGCAGCGATGTCGATCAACTGGCGGCCCGTGCGCACGCGCTGGCCAAAGGTGTCGAGCCGCTGGCAGCCGAAGACGTCGACGACGTGGCGGCCCTCGATCCGCTGTTGCTGGAGATCTTTCGCAACGAAGCCGAGACCCACCTCGCCAGCCTCAACCGCTTCCTCGATCAGGCTGCCGAGCATGTGCCGCTGCCGGCCAGCGACGAATTGCAGCGCGCCTTGCACACGCTCAAGGGCAGTGCCTCGATGGCCGGCGTGTTGCCGATTGCCGAACTGGCCGCGCCGCTGGATAAACTGGCGCGCGAGTTCAAGGCGCATCAGTTGCCGCTGGATCTGGATGAAGTGGAATTGCTCCTTGAAGCCGAAGGCCTGTTCCGCGTCGGTCTGCGCCAGCTCAAGCATGATCCGCTGGCGCCGATTGTCGGTGCGCAGTCGCTGATCAAACGCACCGAAACGCTGCTGGCCGAACGCCTGGAGGCGATCCTCAACGCGCCGAACACCGGCCTGCGGATCAAGCGCGATCCGCAACTGATCAACAACTTCCTCGCTCAAGGCATGGACATCCTGCTCGACGCCGAAAGCCTGTTGCAACGCTGGCAGCAACACCCCGGCGAGCGCCAGGAACTCAGCGCGCTGCTCGATGAACTGACCACCCTCGGCGAAGGCGCACACCTCGCCGATCTGCTGCCGGTGGACGTGCTCTGCGAAGCCTTGCTCGACCTCTATGGCGCCGTCGAAGAAAGCAGCCTGGCGGTCAGCGACAGGTTCTTCCACGAAGCGCAGAACGCCCATGAAGCGCTGATCAACATGCTCGACGAACTGGCCGCCGGCCAGGAAATCACCCCACAGCCGCAGCGCATTCGCGCCCTGCACGAACTGCTCGATGAAAGCCTCGACCCGGCAGCGATGGGGCTGATTCGCAGCGACGGCAGCCGCACCTTGAGCATCAGCGAACTGGGCGCCGCGACCGCCGAACTCGCCCACGCCAATGCCGAGACCGCACCGGACGACGAGATCGTCGAGATCTTCCTCGAAGAAGCGGTGGATATTCTCGACAGTGCCGGGCAAGCCCTGCAGCGCTGGTTGAGCGACCCGGACAACGCTGCGCCGCTGTCGTCGTTGCAACGCGATTTGCACACCCTCAAGGGTGGCGCACGGATGGCCGAGGTCGATGCCATCGGCGATCTGGCCCATGAGCTGGAAAGTCTCTACGAAGGTCTGGTGGATCGTCGCCACAGTTACAGCGAGCTGCTCGGACGCTTGCTGCACAAGAGCCACGACCGCTTGGCCCAGTTGCTCGAACAGTTGCACAACCATCAGCCACTGACCCCGGCGCTAGACCTGATCGAGTCGATCCGCCAGTTCCGTCAGGGCCAGCCCGGCAGTGCCGAACCGGTGCAGCCGACGGCTGTACCCGACAGCGCAGCGCATGATCCGGAGCTGCTGGAAATCTTCCTCGAAGAAGGTTTCGACATCATCGAAAGCTCCGGCGCGGCGCTGCTGCGCTGGCAGGCGGAGCCGGGCAATCGCCAGGAAGTGGAAACCCTGCTGCGCGATCTGCACACCCTCAAGGGCGGTGCGCGGATGGTCGAGATCGGCCCGATCGGCGACCTCGCCCATGAGTTGGAATACCTTTACGAAAGTCTCGCCACCGGCGTGCTGCAACCGTCCGCCGAACTGTTCGCGCTGGTGCAGCGCGGGCATGACCGGCTGGCGCAGATGCTCGACGGCGTGCGCGCCGGGCAGCCATGCCCGCCGGCGGATCGGCTGATCAATGCGATCCAGAATTTCAGCCACCCGGCGACTCATGACACACCGCCGCCGTTGCCGATTCCGGCCAAGACCGAACCTGCCACACCCGCCGCCGATGCCGGCGCGGACATGGTCAAGGTCTCCGCCGAACTGCTCGATGACTTGGTCAATCTGGCCGGCGAAACCTCGATTTTCCGTGGGCGTATCGAACAGCAAGTCAGCGATGCGCAAACCGCGCTGAACGAGATGGAAACCACCATCGAGCGCATGCGCGATCAGTTGCGCCGGCTCGACACTGAAACCCAGGGACAGATTCTCAGCCGTCAGCAAGTTGATGCCGAACGCCTCGGTTACGAAGAATTCGATCCGCTGGAAATGGACCGCCATTCGCAGTTGCAGCAACTGTCGAGGGCGCTGTTCGAGTCCGCCTCCGACCTGCTCGACCTCAAGGAAACCCTTGAGCGCCGCAACCACGACGCTGAGAACCTGTTGCAGCAGCAGGGACGGATAAACACTGAATTACAGGAAGGCCTGATGCGCACGCGCATGGTGCCGTTCGAACGGATGCTGCCACGCCTGAAACGCATCGTGCGGCAGGTCGCCGAAGAGCTGAACAAGGACGTCGCGTTCATCATCGGCAACGCCGAAGGCGAGATGGATCGCAACGTGCTGGAGCGCATGGCCGCGCCGCTGGAGCACATGCTGCGCAACGCCGTCGACCATGGTCTGGAGTCGGCCGAAGTGCGGCTGGCGGCGGGCAAACCGGCGCAGGGCACGATCACCCTGGACCTGACCCGCGAGGGCGGCGACATCGTTTTCGATATTCGCGACGACGGCGCCGGGGTGCCGCTGGAAGCGGTGCGGCGCAAGGCGATCAAGCGCGGCCTGCTTGCACCGGACGCCGAGATCAGCGACCGCGACGTGCTGCAGTTCATCCTGCAGCCGGGATTCTCCACGGCGGAAAAGATCACCCAGATTTCCGGGCGCGGCGTCGGCATGGACGTGGTTCACGAAGAAGTCCGTCAGCTCGGCGGCACCATGAGCATCGACTCGGTGCCGGGGCAGGGTGTGCATTTCCGCATTCGCTTGCCGTTCACCGTGTCGGTCAACCGCGCGCTGATGGTGCAGTGCGGCGAGGATCAATACGCGATTCCGCTGAACACCATCGAAGGTATCGTCCGCGTGTTGCCGAATGATCTGGAAGCGTACTACCGCAACGATCCGCCGAGCTACCACTACGCCGGTCAGCGCTACGAACTGTGCTATCTGGGCGAGCTGCTGAAAACCGCGCCACGGCCGAAACTGCTCGGCCAGAGCCTGCCGTTGCCGGTGCTGCTGGTGCAGTGCAATGACCGGCACATCGCGGTGCAGGTCGATGCGATGGCCGGCACTCGCGAGATCGTGGTCAAGAGCCTCGGCCCGCAGTTTGCGGCGGTGCAGGGCGTGTCCGGGGCGACGATTCTCGGCGATGGCCGGGTGGTGCTGATTCTTGATTTGCTCGCGCCGATTCGCGCGATGCAGGCGCGGGTTGCGCAGCGTCCGGCGCAGGCGGAAATCGACAGCGAACCGCAGAAGCCGTTGCTGGTGCTGGTGGTCGATGACTCGGTGACCGTGCGCAAGGTCACCAGCCGCTTGCTCGAACGTCACGGCATGAACGTGCTGACCGCCAAGGACGGTGTCGACGCGATGTTGCTGCTTGAAGAGCACATGCCCGACCTGATGCTGCTCGACATCGAAATGCCGCGCATGGATGGCTTCGAAGTCGCCACCCAGGTACGCAATGACGAGCGCCTGCAACACCTGCCTATCATCATGATCACCTCGCGCACCGGGCAGAAGCACCGCGACCGCGCGATGGCCATCGGCGTCAACGACTACCTCGGCAAGCCGTATCAGGAATCGGTGCTGCTCGAAAGCATTGCCCACTGGAGCAAGAAACATGCATGAGCGCCGCCACAACGCGCGCACCAGCCAACTCACCGGTCTGTTGCTGCCACTGGCCGATCGCAACCTGATCCTGCCCAACGTCGCCGTCGCCGAGCTGATCGACTATCAGGCCAGCGCCTTCGACCTCGACACACCACCGTGGTACCTGGGGCGGGTGAGCTGGCGTGAGCGGCAGATTCCGCTGCTGAGTTTCGAGTCGGCCTGCGGGCAGAAAATTATCATCGGCGAACGCGCGCGGATCGTCATCCTCAACGCCCTCGGCGGCTTGCCGCAGCTGAAATTCATTGCGCTGCTGGTGCAGGGGATTCCGCGTTCGTACAAGCTCGACAGCCAGTTGAGTTATGTCGATGTTCCGTTATGTGCGCTGGAGCAGGCGGCGGTGCAGGTCGGGGAGCAGGTAGCCAAGGTCCCGGATTTGTTGGGGTTGGAGCAGTTGTTGGTGGAGGCTGGGTTGGCTCACTGATCCGGAATCTTCGGTGGCCTGACTGGCCTCATCGCGAGCAGGCTCACTCCTACAATTGGAATGCGTTTCCCCTGTAGGAGTGAGCCTGCTCGCGATAGCGCCTGCGGAATCACCCAAAATCCGACAGACAAATCTCAATCCCTTCAGTGCAATAAACACTATTCAGCATCGCTGTTTAAAGACACTCAGTGTTACGCCTAATCCGCCTACAAATCCTTGCGCCGCTGCCTACGCATGCACCAGAATCCGCCGGCTTGTGCGCCCTCGGCAGGCTGCGTAACTTGATTGCGTCACTGATTCCCAGTGATCGGGTTTAGCAGCCCGGCTTTGTCCTTTCCCCGGTGCACGAGATTCATCCAGTCAGGCATTCGCCTGCGCTTGATGGTGGCTGTGCGCATGGCACCTTCGGGTGCGCCGGGTTGGGGATTGACCGGTCTGCTAACTTGCGCATAGCCGCCACCCTATCGTTTAGCAGCGGGATGGTGCGGCCTAATAGAGGTTTATCCCCATGTTCAAAGTAACGCCAAACCCACCGGTCACCGACACGGCATCCCCTTACGAAGCCCCCGAATCAAAGAAATTTCACGAAGCCGCCGAGCGCGCCCTCGACCATTACCTCGGCCCGCCAAAACCCGACCTCATGGCCACGCCTTACACCCCCAACACGCTGTACATGGCCAACCCCGACGCCGACAGCGAATCCCTGTTGGCCGACGCCTCCGAATCCCTCGGCTCGGCCACGGTCATGCTCAACAACCATGCGGCGCTGGTGCAAGGCACGCACCGCAAGACGCTGCAGGGCATTGCTCAGGTGGTGATGGTGGCGGAGATGGCGGTGAATCGGGTGTTGGACAAATTGGTGCCGACTGGCTGAGTCATGCGCTGAATGCTCTGGCCCCTTCGCGAGCAAGCCCGCTCCCACAGGGGGATCTCCAGTGGATGCGGATTTTGTGTACGACACAAATCCCCTGTGGGAGCGGGCTTGCTCGCGAAGGCGTCGGCGAACGTTACGCTCAGCGTAATGATTCACCTCTGCGCTTGATTGATGCCCCCAACCCACACGCCTAACGTAGCTCCACGACAGCGAACCCCGTGGAGTGAGCATGACAACAACAATTTCCCCCGACTCGCGCTGGACGCGGCGGCGTGACGAGAAGCAGCGGCGTCTCGACAAGGTGCGCGGGCTGGCCGACGGTGTGGTGTTGCCCAGCGACAAGATCGTCGCCGCGCTCGAAGCGTTGATTCATCCCGGCGACCGTGTGGTGCTGGAGGGCAACAACCAGAAGCAGGCGGATTTCCTTTCCCGTTCGCTGGCCAAGGCTGACCCGGCCAAGCTGCATGATCTGCACATGATCATGCCCAGCGTCGGTCGCTCCGAGCACCTCGATCTGTTCGAACGCGGCATCGCCCGCAAGCTCGATTTCTCCTTCGCCGGCACCCAGAGCCTGCGCATCAGCCAGTTGCTCGAAGACGGCCTGCTGGAAATCGGCGCGATCCACACCTACATCGAACTCTACGCGCGGCTGGTGGTGGACCTGATCCCCAACGTCGTGCTTTCGGCCGGGTTCATGGCCGACCGCGCCGGTAACATCTACACCGGCCCGAGCACCGAAGACACCCCGGCACTGATTGAACCGGCGGCGTTCAGCGACGGCATCGTCATCGTCCAGGTCAACCAACTGGTAGATGACGTCAGCGAACTGCCCCGCGTGGATATCCCCGCCTCATGGGTCGATTTCGTGGTGGTGGCCGACAAGCCGTTCTACATCGAACCGCTGTTTACCCGCGACCCACGGCACATCAAACCGGTGCACGTGTTGATGGCGATGATGGCGATTCGCGGGATCTACGAAAAACACAACGTGCAGTCGCTCAACCACGGCATCGGTTTCAACACCGCCGCCATCGAGCTGATCCTGCCGACTTACGGCGAATCCCTCGGCCTCAAAGGCAAGATCTGCCGCAACTGGACGCTCAACCCGCACCCGACGCTGATCCCGGCGATCGAAAGCGGCTGGGTAGAAAGCGTGCACTGCTTCGGCACCGAACTGGGCATGGAAAACTACATCGCCGCGCGCCCGGATGTGTTCTTCACCGGCCGCGACGGCTCGCTGCGTTCCAACCGGATGTTCTGCCAACTGGCGGGGCAGTACGCGGTGGATCTGTTTATCGGCGCGACGTTGCAGGTCGATGGCGACGGGCATTCCTCGACCGTGACCCGTGGTCGTCTCGCCGGTTTCGGCGGTGCGCCGAACATGGGCCACGACCCGCGCGGTCGGCGTCACGGCACCCCGGCGTGGCTCGACATGCGCCACGACGACGCGCAGCAACCGATGCTCGAACGCGGCAAGAAACTCGTCGTGCAAATGGTCGAGACGTTCCAGGAGGGCGGCAAACCGACCTTCGTCGAAACTCTCGACGCGGTGGAGGTGGCGAAGAAAAGCGGCATGCCGCTGGCGCCGATCATGATTTACGGCGACGACGTCACCCACCTGCTCACCGAGGAAGGCATCGCCTACCTGTACAAGGCGCGCTCGCTGGAAGAGCGTCAGGCGATGATCGCCGCGGTGGCCGGCGTCACCGCCATCGGTCTGCGCCATAACCCGAAAGATACCGAACGCATGCGCCGCGAAGGCCTGATCGCCTTGCCCGAAGACCTCGGCATCCGCCGCACCGACGCCACCCGCGAACTGCTGGCGGCGAAAAGCGTGGCCGATCTGGTCGAGTGGTCCGGCGGCCTTTACAACCCGCCCGCCAAGTTCAGGAGCTGGTAATGCACGCACTTAACCTGCAAGCGAAACCCCTCAGTCTGAGCGAACACCTGGCCGATCTGGCGGTGGATGCGCTGATCGACGAAGCCGATCTGTCGCCGAAACCGGCGCTGGTGGATCGGCGTGGCAATGGCGCGCACACCGATCTGCACCTGGGCTTGATGCACGCCTCGGCGTTGTCGTTGTGGCCGGCGTTCAAGGAAATGGCTGAAGCAGCAGTTGAAATCGGCGCAGTCGATTCAACGTTGCGCGAAGCGATTGGCCACATCGGTCGCGAAGGCGAGCAAGCGATGCTCGCGACCACCAACGGGGTGAATACCCATCGCGGGGCAATTTGGGCATTGGGATTACTGGTGACCGCCGCTGCGCTGGAACCGAAATCCTCAAGCGCCAACGCAGTCTCTCTTCGCGCCGCACGTCTGGCCTTGCTGGATGATCGCTACGCACCAAAACCGCTGAGCCACGGCGCACAAGTCGCCCTGCGTTACGGCGCACGTGGTGCCCGTGAGGAAGCGCAACTCGGCTTCCCGTCAGTGCTGCAACGTGGTCTGCCGCAACTCAAACGCAGCCGCGCCAGCGGCCACGGCGAACAGAACGCCCGGCTCGATGCGCTGCTGGCGATCATGACCGATCTGGCCGACACCTGCGTGCTCTACCGCGCCGGTGAACAGGGACTGCACGCCATGCAACACGGCGCGCAAGCGGTGCTCGATGCCGGCGGCAGCGCCAGCCTCAGCGGACGTCGGCGCCTGCACGAACTGGATCAACAACTCATCGCATTGAATGCCTCGCCCGGTGGCGCCGCCGACTTGCTCGCCGCCACGCTGCTGCTCGACCGAATCGAGCGCGACGGCATCCTTCAGGGAGCGTTTTGATGGAAACCTTATCCTTTGAATTCCCCGCCGGGCAGCCGCCACGCGGGCGGGCGCTGGTCGGTTGTGTCGGCTCGGGCGATCTGGAAGTGCTGATCGAACCGGGGCTGGCCGGCAAGCTGACGATCAATGTCCAGACCTCGGTCAACGGTGCGCAGCAGCGCTGGCAACATCTGTTTGCGCGGATGTTCGACGGCCCCACGCCACCGGCGATGGCCATCGATATCCACGATTTCGGCGCTACGCCGGGTGTGGTGCGTTTGCGCCTGGAACAAGGTTTCGAGGAGATCGGCCATGACTGACAGCGCAGCGCTGTTGCACAAGCACAGCTTCGTCGAACTCGGTGCGCGGCAACGGGCGAAAGCCTTGCTCGATGCCGGGACCTTCCGCGAATTGCTCGACCCGTTTCAACGGGTCATGTCGCCGTGGCTTGAACGCCAGGGCGTGGTGCCGCAGGCCGATGATGGCGTGGTGATAGCCAAGGGCAACCTCGAGGGTTTGCCGGTGGTGATCGCCGCGATTGAAGGCGCGTTTCAGGGCGGGAGCCTCGGCGAAGTCGGCGGGGCGAAGATTGCCGGCGCGCTGGAACTGGCCGCCGAAGACAATCGCAAGGGCATCCCGACTCGCACTGTGTTGCTGCTGGAAACCGGTGGCGTGCGCTTGCAGGAAGCCAACCTCGGGCTGGCGGCGATTGCGGATATTCACGCAGCGATTGTCGACTTGCAGCAGTACCAACCGGTGGTCGGGGTGGTGGCGGGCAGCGTGGGTTGTTTCGGCGGCATGTCGATTGCCGCTGCGCTGTGCAGTTATTTGCTGGTGACCCAGGAAGCACGTCTCGGTTTGAACGGGCCGCAGGTGATCGAGCAGGAAGCCGGGATCGAGGAATACGACTCCCGCGACCGGCCCTTCATCTGGAGCCTGACCGGTGGCGAGCAGCGGTTTGCCAGTGATCTGGTGGATCGTTATGTCGCCGATGATGTGGCGCAGATTCGTCAGCAGGTCGGCGAATTACTGCAGCAAGGATTGCCGACGCAACCGCGCAGTCAGCGTGCCGAGTGGTTCCTGCAACGTCTGGCCGGCCTCGACACTGACAAGCAAATCGAGCCTTCCGTGGTTCGCGATCTGTATCAAGGAGAGCGCTCATGAGTAGCTATTCCGTGCGCGGTTTGAACTGGTTTAACGCGTTGAGCGCTGGCGCTGTAGAGGTTGAAGGTTTGCCGCCATCGTTGAAGGTCGCCGACGGCGAACTCGGACGCTTTATTGCTGTGGTTGCTGACCCCGACAACCGTTTCCCACGGGCTCGCAATGGCGAAGTCGGTTTGCTCGAAGGCTGGGGGCTGGCCAAGGCTGTGGATGACGCGATCACGGCTGATCGCGACAAAGCGCAGAAGCGCCCGATCATCGCCATCGTCGATGTCCCGAGCCAGGCTTACGGTCGTCGCGAAGAAGCCCTCGGCATTCATCAGGCGCTGGCCGGTGCGGCGGACAGTTATGCCCGTGCGCGTTTGGCCGGGCATCCGGTGATTGCGCTGCTGGTGGGCAAGGCGATGTCCGGGGCGTTTCTTGCCCACGGTTATCAAGCCAACCGGCTGATTGCCCTGCGCGATCCCGGGGTGATGGTGCATGCGATGGGCAAGGCTTCGGCGGCGCGGGTGACCTTACGCAGTGTCGAGGAACTGGAAGCGCTGGCCGCCAGCGTGCCGCCGATGGCCTACGACATCGACAGCTATGCCAGCCTCGGATTGCTTTGGGAAACCCTGTCGGTGCAGCAGATCGAGCAGCCGACTGTGGAAGATCTGGCGCGGGTGACCGAGTGCCTGAAACAGGCCATCGACGATATCTCCAGCACTGACTTGAGCAACCGTCTCGGCGCGAAAAACCGTGAGGCATCCAGCCGCGTGCGTGAACTGCTGAGGGCGCAGTGGTGAACCTGCCACTGGCCCACGACCTGCTGTGGGGCATGACCCCGGAGCAGTTGCCGGCGGATGCGCCGCAGTGGGCGATCGAGTCGCTGGCTGCCGGGCAACCGGTGGTGGTGCGGCGGGCGGTGAGCGCTGAAGGTTGGGTCGCGGTGGGCGTGCGCGGTGCGGTGCGTGAGCAGCGGCTGGCGGCGTTCATGCCGGTCGATTCGATTGCCTGTCGCGTTAGTCCTGAGGCGCTGTGTCATGTCGATTGCGAGCGTGATTTACCGGTGATGCAGGCACTCAAACAACTGCGGCCGATGCTCGATGATTGCGGTTGGGTCTGGGGTGTCAGCGGCAGTGTCGGGTTTGAGTTGGCCAGTGGTTTTAGAGCGATGCACGCGGCCAGTGATCTCGATCTGATTCTGCGTACCCCGCAGCTGATTACTCGCAATCAGGCACGCAAACTGGTCGAGTTCTTTGATCAAGCTGTGTGCCGGGTCGACATGCAGTTGCAGACCCCGTTCGGTGCAGTGGCTTTGCGCGAATGGGCCAGCGGTTCTGCCCGGGTGCTGCTGAAAAACGCCGATCAAGCGTGTCTGGTCACTGACCCATGGAACCCGCAGGAGCAGGCAGCGTGAGCAGCCTGTTGGTGTTCCCCGGCCAGGGCGCGCAGCAACCGGGCATGCTTCAGCGTTTGCCTCGGGAAACCTTGATCGAGGCCAGCGACGTACTCGGTGAAGATGTCTTGCTGCTGGATTGCGGCGAAGCATTGCGCACGACAAGGGCGGTTCAGCTGTGCCTGCTGATCGCCGGCGTCGCTGCCTCACGACAATTGCTGCAGGGTGAATCCGAGGTGGATTACGTCGCCGGCCTGTCCATCGGTGCGTACCCGGCAGCGGTGGTCGCCGGGGCCTTGAGCTTCAGCGATGCGCTGCATCTGGTCAGCCTGCGTGGCGAGTTGATGCAGCAGGCTTATCCACAGGGCTATGGCATGACCGCGATCATCGGTCTGCAATTATCCACCGTCGAAACGCTGCTGGCGCAGGTGCACAGCGCGCAGTCGCCGGTGTACCTGGCCAACATCAATGCCGATAACCAGGTGGTGATTGCCGGCAGCGACAAGGCCATGCAAACGGTCGCGGAACTGGCGCGCAGTTGTGGCGCCGGTCTGGCGAAACGCCTGGCGGTGAGCGTGCCGTCGCACTGCCCGTTACTGGAAAAACCTGCGCAAACCCTCGCCGAGGCTTTCGCCAAAGTTGAACTGAAGACTCCGAAAATCGCTTACCTGAGTGGCAGTCGCGCGCGTCCGCTGGTCAAGCCAGATGCCTTGCGTGATGACCTCGCTTTCAACATGTGCCGCGTGGTGGACTGGCGCGGCACCGTGCAAAGCGCTTACGAGCGCGGCGTGCGGCTACAGATCGAACTGCCGCCCGGTGCGGTGCTGACCGGGCTGGCGCGCCGGGTGTTCGAATCGGGCACGGTCACTGCCTTTGACAGTGCGCGTCTGGACACCTTGCAGGCGCTGTTGCGAGAGGAGGGTGGCCGCCGACCATAAACCGCCGCGACTCAGGCTTCGAACAACAAAAACAACATTCGACGATGCACTTTGAGGACTACAACAATGATTATTTACGGTGTGGCGCTGTTGGCGATCTGTACGCTGGCAGGGGTGATCATGGGTGACATGCTCGGCGTGTTGCTGGGTGTCAAATCCAACGTCGGCGGGGTCGGCATCGCCATGATCCTGTTGATCTGCGCGCGGTTGTGGATGCAGAAACGCGGCGGCATGACCAAGGATTGCGAGATGGGCGTCGGCTTCTGGGGCGCAATGTACATTCCGGTGGTGGTGGCGATGGCCGCGCAACAGAACGTCGTCACCGCCCTGCACGGCGGCCCGGTGGCGGTGCTGGCGGCCATTGGTTCGGTGGTGATTTGTGGCTGCACGATTGCCTTGATCAGCCGTACTCACAAGGGCGAACCCTTGCCTGACGAACCGGCGGAAATCTCCCCGGTCGGCACCCCGGTAGGAGGTCGCTGATATGTGGGATCTCATTGAAAAAGGTCTGGAACACAACGGCCTGATCACCGCATTCGCCTTCGTCGGTGTGATCATGTGGGTGTCGGTGGTTCTCTCCAAGCGCCTGACGTTCGGGCGCATTCACGGCTCGGCGATTGCCATCGTCATCGGCCTGGTGCTGGCCTGGGTCGGTGGCACCCTGACGGGCGGCCAGAAAGGCCTGGCGGATCTGACGCTGTTCTCCGGCATCGGTCTGATGGGTGGGGCGATGCTGCGTGATTTCGCGATCGTCGCCACCGCATTTGAAGTGCAGGCGACCGAGGCGAAGAAGGCCGGGATGATTGGTGTGATTGCGCTGCTGCTGGGCACAATCCTGCCGTTCATTGTCGGCGCGTGCATGGCCTGGGCCTTCGGCTATCGCGATGCGGTGAGCATGACCACCATCGGCGCGGGCGCGGTGACCTACATCGTCGGCCCAGTGACTGGTGCGGCGATTGGCGCGACCTCGGATGTGATGGCACTGTCGATTGCCACCGGGTTGATCAAGGCGATTCTGGTGATGGTCGGCACGCCGGTCGCGGCGCGCTGGATGGGCCTGGATAACCCGCGTTCGGCGATGGTGTTTGGCGGCCTGGCCGGGACGGTGAGTGGGGTGACGGCGGGGCTGGCGGCGACGGATCGGCGGTTGGTGCCTTATGGGGCGTTGACGGCGACGTTCCACACCGGGCTTGGCTGTTTGCTCGGGCCTTCGCTGTTGTTTTTCATTGTTCGCGGGATTGTGGGCTAGGTCCGGAATTTGAGTTGTCTGGGCTGACGCTTTCGCGAGCAGGCTCGCTCCCACAGGGAAATGCATTCCAAATGTGGGAGCGAGCCTGCTCGCGAAGGGCGCGACGCGGTGTCAGGTCTGGCGATTGGCATACATCCGACACTCCGCCAGCAACGCCAGCAGATTCGGATCACGCTCCTTGGCCTTCAGGAACACCACGCCAATGTGCTGCTGCAAGCGGTACTTCTCCTGCAATGGAATCAGCTTCACCCGGTTCTCGTACACCGCCGCAATCCGCCCGGGCAGCAACGCATAACCCACCCCCGAGCTGACCATGCTCAGCAAGGTGAAGATGTCGTTGACCTGCATCGCCACCTTCGGCTCGAACCCAGCCTGCTTGAACACCCGGATGCCATCCTGATGGGTGGCGAAGCCCTGGGTCAGGGTGATGAAGGTTTCGTCGCGCACCTCCGCCAGATCGACTTCCTGACGCTGGGCGAATCTTGAATCTGCCGGCGTGGCGAGGAAAATGTCGTCGGAGAACAACGGGATCTGCTCGCAGTCCGGGTCGCTGACCGTGTCGTCCAGCGACACCAGAATCGCGTCGACTTCCATGTTCTTCAGCTTGTAGAGCAGGTCGATATTCGAGCCGAGGATCAGGTCGATGTTGAGTTCGCTGCGACGGATCTTCAGGCCCATGATCAGTTGCGGTACGGTTTTCACTGTCAGCGAATACAGCGAGCCGAGCTTGAAGCGTTCAGCGGAGAATCCGGCGGCCTCGCGGGTCAGACGTACGCTTTCGACCACGTCCTGGATCAGCTTCTGCGCGCGTTCTTCGAGCACGTAGGCGCTTTCCAGTGGCGTCAGGTTGCGCCCTTCATGCTTGAACAGCGGGCAGCGCAGGGCGCTTTCCAGCGAATGGATCGCCCGGTGCACGCTGACATTGCTGGTCTGCAACTCGGCAGCGGCGCGCGCCAGATTGCCGGTGCGCATGAAGGCGAGGAACACCTCGAGTTTTTTCAGGGTCAATTCTTCGTCGATCAGCATGGCGCGGACTCTTTTTGGTATCGGCCGATTGTGCCCGGTATGCGCCGCTCTTTGTAGATACCGTCTTGCCCCTTACCGGGCAAGTGCCAATTTCGGGTCAAATGGTTGGCCCGATTTGAGCACTCCGTAAACGAAGTGCAGCAACTTGCGCATGGCTGCACAGATGATCTGTTTGGGCGCCTTGCCATTGGCCTTCAAGCGTTCCTTCATGGCGATGATCGCCTCGTTGTGCTTCAGCGCTACCAGGCCTGGCATGTACAGACCCGCGCGGACGCGAGCCGATCCGATCCTGGAAATCACTGTTCTGCCTTTGAGCTTTCCCGAGTCCTGCAGCTTTGGGTTCAACCCCGCAGCAGCGACCAGTTTGCGAGGGTCGTCATATTTGCGCAGGTCGCCCAGTTCGGCCAGCAGCCGCTCAAGGGTTTTCTGCCCGATACCGTCGATGGTCACGATCAAGTCGCGCATCTGGCGCATGTCCGGATCATCGTCGATGTGTTTCTTGATCGCTTTGTGCGTTTCAGCGATCTCTTTTTCGATGTGGCGCAGAACGGAGTTGATCGAGTCTTTGACCTTTTCGTCGGACACATCCAGACGATTGAGCTCCATCTGTTCCATTTCCTGAAGATCATCCAGCCGACGCACCATCGCCTTCAGTTGGCGGTATTTCAGTGGCTCCGGTGCCCAAAGCTGAAGCTTTTCAGCCTTTTCCCGAGCAAAATCAGCGATCAGTTTGGCGTCGCTTTTATCGGTTTTGATCCGGCGTAACTCGCTGTCGGCGTAAGCATGGGTCGTGGCCGGATTGACGACACAGACCCGGTAACCCTTGCTGTAGACGAACTCGGCAAGTTCCAGGTGATAGATGCTGGTGGCTTCCATCACGATCAAGGCTGTAGGCTCGACCTGCTTGTTCAACCAAGCTTCAAATTCTTTGAAACCCTTCGAGTTATTAGGCAGCTTGGCCTTGGTTTTGTGCTTGCCGTTCGGCAAGTGCGTGGCGATATCAAAGGTATTTTTAGCGACATCGACACCGACGAAACTGGACATGACTGTCTCTCCATTGATCCGTTTTCGATCATCACTGCACTCTGTCCAACCTTGCGAATGCGAGCTCTCGCCAGAGACGGGCCCAAGATACCGTTCGAACTATATGAGTGAGTGTGGAGGGCTGGAGCACGATCTACATCACAGGCAAAAAGCCTAAGGAGCTGCACGGCTTCCAAGTCCCTCCCTCGATGATCAGTCGAGAACTATCGCTCCTGACGGAGCGATAGTCGAGATACAAGGAGCTGCCGAAGGCTGCGATCTGTTGATCTTGGAAAGCCAAGATCGCAGCCTTCGGTAGCTCCTGCAGGGATCGTGTTGAATGGAAACATTGCGCTTTTACGCTCAAGGCCCGAGCCTTGCGCGCTGCGGTAACGAATAACGAGGTGAGCGACACATGTATCACGGGGAAAAACTCAACGCCTGGACGCATCTGGTCGGGGCAGTGGCAGCGTTTATCGGCGGCGTGTGGATGCTGGTGATTGCCAGCCTCGACGGCAGTCCGTGGAAAATTGTCAGCGTGGCGATCTACGCCTTTACCTTGCTGGTGCTCTATAGCGCCTCGACCGTGTATCACAGCGTGCGCGGGCGCAAGAAAGCGATCATGAAGAAGGTCGATCACTTTTCGATCTACCTGCTGATCGCCGGCAGCTACACACCATTCTGTCTGGTGACGCTGCGCGGGCCCTGGGGCTGGACACTGTTCGGGATTGTCTGGGGGCTGGCGCTGATCGGCATTTTGCAGGAAATCAAACCACGCTCGGAGGCGCGGATCCTGTCGATCGTGATCTATGCGGTGATGGGCTGGATCGTGCTGGTGGCGGTCAAGCCGTTGATTGCGGCGCTGGGCACTACCGGTTTCGCCTGGCTGGCGTCGGGCGGGGTGTTGTACACCGTGGGGATCATCTTTTTTGCCCTGGATCACCGGTTGCGGCATGCGCACGGGATCTGGCATTTGTTTGTGATCGCCGGGAGTCTGCTGCACTTTGTGGCGATTCTGTTTTATGTCCTCTGAAGCAAGATCAAAAGATCGCAGCCTGCGGCAGCTCCTACAGTTGAAACGCGATCCATCTGTAGGAACTGCTGGAGGCTGCGATCTTTTAGCGCTTTAGAAGTCGCCCCAAAGTTGCTGAGCCACCGCCAGTGCAACCACTGGCGCGGTCTCGGTACGCAACACTCGCGGGCCGAGGCGGGCAGCGTGGAAGCCGTTGCCCTTGGCCTGCTCAACCTCGGCATCCGACAAACCACCCTCCGGCCCGATCAGAAACGCCAGCGTCGCCGGTTTGGCATGGCTCACCAATGGCTCCGCCACCGGGTGCAGCACCAGTTTCAACTCAGCCTGGGTTTGCTTCAGCCAGTCGGCCAACAACACCGGCGGATGAATCACCGGCACCCGCGAACGGCCGCACTGCTCACAGGCGCTGATCGCCACCTGACGCCAGTGCAGCAGGCGTTTGTCGGCGCGTTCGTCCTTCAGGCGGACTTCGCAGCGGTCGCTGAAGATCGGGGTGATTTCCGTCACGCCCAGCTCGGTGGCTTTCTGGATCGCCCAGTCCATCCGTTCGCCCCGGGACAGGCCCTGGCCGAGGTGGATCTGCAGCGGCGATTCGATCTGGCCGGCGAGCTGTTCGTCGATCTGCACGACGACGCGTTTCTTGCCGACTTCCACCAGCGAGCCGCGAAACTCATGGCCGGAACCGTCGAACAACTGCACCGCATCGCCCTCGGCCATGCGCAGTACGCGGCTGATGTAATGCGCCTGGGCTTCCGGCAGTTCGTGTTCGCCGGTGCTCAGGGGGGCGTCGATAAAGAAGCGGGACAGTCTCATTTCGGGTCTCTAAAAAATTGGCTCAGAGTGACGGCTTACTGATGTCTTGCTTTTGTGGCGAGGGAGCTTGCTCCCGCTCGACTGCGCAGCAGTCGCAAATCCTGTCAGCGCGGTATGTCTGTAATACCGCATCGCTCGGGATAGGGAGTCCTTCGGCCTCCAGCGGGAGCAAGCTCCCTCGCCACAGGGGGCAGAGCGAAGGCTTAGCCCGGATCACGGAAACCGGGGTGGAAATCCTTCGGCACCGCCACGCTGACGCTGTCCCGGGTGGCGATGTCGATACCTTCGCTGGCGACTTCGGCGAGGAAGTCGATCTGCTCCGGGGTAATCACATACGGCGGCAGGAAATACACCACACTGCCCAGCGGCCGCAGCAACGCGCCGCGCTCCAGCGCATGCTGGAACACCTTCAAACCGCGACGTTCCTGCCAAGGGTAGGCCTCTTTGGTGGCTTTATCCTTGACCATCTCGATCGCCAGCACCATGCCGGTCTGGCGCACTTCGCTGACATTCGGGTGATCGACCAGATGCGCAGTGGCCGAGGCCATGCGCCGGGCCAGGGTCTGGTTGTTCTCGATGACGTTGTCCTGTTCGAAGATATCCAGCGTCGCCAACGCGGCTGCACAGGCCAGCGGGTTGCCGGTGTAGCTGTGCGAATGCAGGAAGGCGCGCAGGGTGGGGTAGTCGTCGTAGAACGCGCTATAGACCTCGTCGGTGGTCAGGCACGCCGCCAGTGGCAGGTAGCCGCCGGTCAGGGCCTTGGACAGGCAGAGGAAGTCCGGGCGGATGCCGGCCTGCTCACAGGCGAACATGGTGCCGGTGCGGCCGAAGCCGACGGCGATTTCGTCGTGGATCAGGTGCACGCCGTAGCGGTCGCAGGCTTCGCGCAGCAGCTTGAGGTACACCGGGTGATACATGCGCATGCCGCCGGCGCCCTGAATCAACGGCTCGACGATCACCGCTGCAACGCTGTCATGATGCTCAGCCAACGTCTGTTCCATGGCCGCGAACATGTTGCGCGAGTGTTCTTCCCAGCTCATGCCTTCGGGGCGCAGGTAGCAATCCGGGCTCGGCACCTTGATGGTGTCCATCAGCAGCGCTTTGTAGGTCTCGGTGAACAGCGGCACGTCGCCGACCGCCATCGCTGCCATGGTTTCGCCGTGGTAGCTGTTGGTCAGGGTGACGAAGCGCTTTTTGTTTGGCTGGCCGCGGTTGAGCCAGTAGTGAAAGCTCATTTTCAGCGCGACTTCGATGCAGGACGAACCGTTATCGGCGTAGAACACCCGGTTCAGGCCTTCCGGGGTCATCTTCACCAGACGCTCGGACAGCTCGATCACCGGTTGATGGCTGAAACCGGCGAGGATCACGTGTTCCAGCTGATCGACCTGATCCTTGATCCGCTGGTTGATGCGCGGGTTGGCGTGGCCGAACACGTTGACCCACCAGGAGCTGACGGCATCGAGGTAGCGCTTGCCTTCGAAGTCTTCGAGCCAGACGCCTTCACCGCGCTTGATCGGGATCAGCGGCAGCTGTTCGTGGTCTTTCATCTGGGTGCAGGGATGCCACAGCACCGCGAGGTCGCGTTGCATCCACTGGTTATTCAGGCCCATTTACAGTCTCCTCGAGGCGGCTCGCGTCAGGCGCGGGCAAACAATCGCGCAAGCCTATGCAATGCATCGCGCCGGGACAACCCATTGCGTCGATTGAGCTACTTTGTATGGGCCGATAGACGTCGCTGGCGGCGTTTTGATGGCTGACGTATTCTTCGCGGTTCTTTGGGTCGTCTGACCCGCAAAACTGCTTTTTTCCTACGTGTATTTCCGGAGTTCGCTGAATGTCTGTCGGTTGGCTGCGCGCCTGTGCGCTGGTGATGTTGGGGCTGTTCAGCGTTACGGCGCTGGCCAAGGATAAAACCGCAATCGTGATCGGCGGCGGCCTGTCGGGCCTGACTGCGGCTTACGAGCTGCAAAACAAGGGCTGGCAGGTCACCCTGCTGGAAGCCAAGCCGAGCCTCGGCGGTCGCTCGGGCATGGCCACCAGCGAGTGGATCGGCAACGACAAGACCCAGCCGGTGCTGAACAAGTACGTCTCGACCTTCAAGCTGGGCACCACGCCAGCCCCTGAATTCGTGCGTACTCCGGGTTATCTGATCGACGGCGAGTATTTCTCCGCAGCCGATCTGGCGACCAAGCAGCCAGCTACCGCCGACGCCTTGAAGCGCTACCAGAAAACCCTCGACGATCTGGCGCGCTCGATCGACGACCCGCAGAACCCGGCCGCGACCAACACCCTGCATGCGCTGGACCAGATCAACGTCTCGAGCTGGCTCGACAAGCAGAACCTGCCGGCCACCGCGCGTCAGTTGATCAACCAGGACATCCGCACTCATTACGATGAACCTTCGCGGTTGTCGCTGCTGTATTTCGCCCAGCAGAACCGCGTGTATCGCGGCGTTTCTGATCGCGACCTGCGCGCCTCGCGTCTGGTCGGCGGCAGCCAGGTACTGGCCCAGGCCTTCGTCAAACAGATCAAGACCATCAAGACCAACTCGCCGGTTTCCGCGATCACTCAAGACAAGGACGGCGTGACCGTCAAAGTCGGCAGTGTTGGCTACCAGGCTGACTACGTGGTGCTGGCCGTGCCGCTGCGTGCGCTGAACAAAATTGCGCTGACCCCGGCGCTGGACGCTCAGCACCTGGCCGCGATCAAGGGCACCAACTACGGCTGGCGCGACCAGATCATGCTCAAGTTCAAGACGCCGGTGTGGGAAAGCAAGGCGCGCATGTCCGGTGAGATCTACAGCAACACCGGCCTCGGCATGCTCTGGATCGAGCCGGCGCTGAAGGGCGGCGCCAACGTGGTGATCAACCTGTCCGGTGACAATGCCCGCGTGATGCAGGCGTTCGGCGACAAGCAGATGGTCGATCAGGTGCTGATCCGTCTGCACGCGTTTTATCCACAGGCCCGCGGCTCGTTCACTGGTTATGAAATCCGTCGCTACAGCACCGACCCGTCGATGGGCGGCGCCTACCTGGCTTACGGCCCGGGCCAGATCAGCAAGTTCTGGCGCATGTGGGAGCGCCCACTGCAACGCGTAGCGTTTGCCGGCGAACACACCGACACCCTGTATCCGGGCACTCTGGAAGGCGCGCTGCGCACTGGTCAGCGTGCGGCCAGTCAGGTTGAAGACCTGGCGGCCGGCAAATCGTTTGAACCGGTCAAAGTGGTTCCGGCCGCAGCAGCGGCAGGCGCGGCGGGTGCCGTGGCGGCGAAGAAGGGCAATTTCTTCAGCAACTTGTTTGGCGGTTCGGATGACGAGAAGAAGCCAGAACCTGTGAAGGCGCCTGAGCCAGCTCCAGCGCCAGCACCTGCACCTGCACCTGCACCTGCACCTGCACCGGCTCCAGCCCCTGTGCCAGCTCCGGTGGAAGCGCCGAAACCCGCCGCTCCGGTGAAAACCGAACCGGCGAAGAAAGCGCCAGCCAAGCCTGCGGCGAAGAAGCCTGCGGCCAAAACCGAGGCGAAAAAGGCCCCGGCCAAGCCAGCGGCGAAAAAGGCTGAACCGGCGAAGAAGCCAGCGGCCAAGCCTGCGGCGGCTCCGGCGGCAAGCACCGAGACCAAAGCGCAGTAAGGCTTTGCGGTGAATGAAAAAGCGCGGCTCTCATGCCGCGCTTTTTTTATTGCCCGCCAAACCGCATTCGCGAGCAAGCCCGCTCCCACAGTTGGAATGCATACTCCCTGTGGGAGCGGGCTTGCTCGCGAAGAGGCCGGTTGAGGCAGCACACATTCTGGATCTGTACCCAGCCTCCTGCCCCACACTTTCCCCGTTAATCTTTCCTTAACTACCATGCTCAAGACTCTTGATCGTATTTCTCGATATTTCAAAGCAAAATTTTCCGCTTTAATTCGATAGATAACTCGCTAGTCTTGGTTCGCAGTTCTCACAGGATTTGGGCAATGCAGCTACGTAACTCTGCTTCACGCTATGGTTGGGTCAGCATCTTCATGCACTGGGGCGTGGCGCTGGCGGTCTTCGGGCTGTTCGCGTTGGGTCTGTGGATGGTGGGGCTGGATTACTACAGCAGCTGGCGCAAAGATGCGCCGGATCTGCACAAGAGCATCGGTCTGGTGTTGTTGGGTGTGATGGTGTTGCGGGTGTTGTGGCGCTTTATCAGCCCACCGCCACCGACGCTGCAAAGCTACAGCCGCATGACCCGCATCGGCGCCAAGTTCGGCCATGGGTTTCTGTACCTTGGGCTGTTCGCTGTGATGCTTGCCGGTTACCTGATTTCCACCGCAGACGGTGTCGGGATCCCGGTGTTTGGCCTGTTTGAAGTTCCTGCACTGGTTTCCGGGCTACCGGATCAGGCAGACACCGCCGGGGTGATTCATCTCTGGCTGGCATGGGCGCTGGTAATTTTTTCCGGTCTCCATGCGTTGGCAGCATTGAAGCACCACTTTATCGATCGTGATGCGACCCTAACTCGAATGCTCGGTCGCAAAGCCTGAAATTCAACCTCGACTCAAAGGAAAAGAAAGCATGTTGAAAAAGACTCTGGCCGCTCTGGCAATCGGTTCTGCACTGCTCTCGGCTGGTCAGGCCATGGCTGCGGATTACAAAATCGACAAGGAAGGCCAACACGCCTTCGTTGACTGGAAAATCAGCCACCTGGGTTACAGCTTCATCCACGGTACTTTCAAGGATTTCGACGGTACGTTCTCGTGGGATTCGGCCAAGCCTGAAGCCAGCAAGATCTCGGTTGATGTGAAAACCGCCAGCCTGTGGTCGAACCACGCTGAACGTGACAAGCACATCGCCAGCAAAGACTTCCTCGACGTGGGCAAGTTTGCTGATGCCAAGTTCGTCTCCACCGCCGTTAAATCGACCGGTGAAAAGACCGCTGACGTGACTGGCGACCTGACCCTGCACGGTGTGACCAAGCCAGTGACCTTCAAGGCTACGTTCAACGGCGAAGGCAAGGATCCATGGGGCGGCGAGCGTGCTGGCTTCAACGCCAAAACCACCCTTAATCTGAACGATTTCGGGATCAAGGGCCCAGGTCCGACCTCGCAAACTGCGGATCTGGACATCTCGCTGGAAGGTGTGAAAGTCAAATAACTTTCGTCCGCCACATAAAAACGCCCCCGGTCGCAAGGCCGGGGGCGTTTTTTATTGCCCGCCACACTGCAGAGCCATTGTGGGAGCGGGCTTGCTCGCGAATGCGGCGGGTCAGTCGATACTTCCGTTACAGACATACCGCATTCGCGAGCAAGCCCGCTCCCACAGGTGATGTGGTGATTCAGGGATATTGGCTTGCTCATAAAAAATGCCCCGGCTCTTTCGAACCGGGGCATTTTTCATTGCCGCGATAACTCAGCGATTGCGGGTCAGCAAGGCTGGTTTTTCGCCGCGCGGACGGGTCGGCAGTTGATCGAGCTGCTCAGGTGTCGGGAAGCGGTCAGCCTTGGACTCCTTGTGCATGATCTTCGGCCCGGTGCTGCGCGGGTTCTGCACGGCCGGTTCGGCGCGTTGCTGATCGTCGCGAGCCGGACGGCGGTTGCGCGAGGACTCGTCACGACGGCCCTGGCCATCACGCGGAGCACCGTTGCGCGGGCCGTTGCGTTTGCCCGGCGGAGTGCCGGTGCTCGAACCGTTGCTGTTGCGCGGGCCGTTCTGGCGACCTTGCGACTGACCGCCGCGTGGAGCGCCTGCGCCTGCACCTTGTGCCGGAGCACCCGGACGACGGCCGCGGCCACCGGCAGGGGCAGCTTTCGGCACGTAATCCACGCGGTTACCGAAGTTATCGATATCGTCGTCGAGGAACTCGTCCGGTGCACGATCAGCCGCAGCGCGTGGTGGCTGGCTCGGACGCTGTTCGCGGGCCGGGGTGCCTTCACGTGGCTTCTGCTGACGGGCAGGGCGCTCGCCGCGTTCGCCGGCGGGTTTTTCCTTGCCCTTGTCTTTGCCTTTGTCCTTGCGACCGCCGCCACCACCGCCGCCATTCGGACCGTCGCCACGCGGGCCACGGGAGTTGCGCGGGTTGCGCATGTCCGGACGCTCACGGGCTTCTGGCTTCTCGGCTTCAATAGTGCTCGAATCGAAGCCCATCAGGTCGCCGTCGGCAATTTTCTGCTTGGTCATGCGTTCGATGCTTTTCAGCAGTTTTTCTTCGTCCGGGGCCACCAGCGAGATCGCTTCGCCCGAACGACCGGCGCGGCCAGTACGGCCGATACGGTGTACGTAGTCTTCATCGACGTTTGGCAGCTCGAAGTTGACCACGTGTGGCAACTGGTCGATGTCCAGACCGCGAGCAGCGATGTCGGTCGCTACCAGAATGCGCACTTCACCGGCCTTGAAGTCGGCCAGGGCTTTGGTGCGGGCGTTCTGGCTCTTGTTGCCGTGGATCGCCACAGCCGGCAGGCCGTGTTTGTCCAGGTACTCGGCCAGACGGTTGGCGCCGTGCTTGGTGCGGGTGAACACCAGTACCTGTTCCCAGGCGCCGGCGGTGATCAGGTGCGCCAGCAGGGCACGCTTGTGGCTGGCCGGCAGACGGAACACACGTTGTTCGATGCGCTCGACCGTGGTGTTCGGCGGCGTGACTTCGATGCGTTCGGGGTTATGCAGCAGCTTGCCGGCAAGATCGGTGATGTCTTTGGAGAAGGTCGCCGAGAACAGCAGGTTCTGACGCTTGGCCGGCAGACGCGCGAGGACTTTCTTCACGTCGTGCACGAAACCCATGTCGAGCATGCGGTCGGCTTCGTCGAGCACGAGGATTTCGACGTGGGACAGATCGACGCTGCCCTGGCCTGCGAGGTCGAGCAGACGACCCGGGCACGCGACGAGCACGTCAACGCCACGGGACATGGCCTGAACCTGCGGATTCATGCCGACGCCGCCGAAGATGCAGGCGCTGACGAATTTCAGGTCACGGGCGTAGATCTTGAAGCTCTCGTGTACCTGGGCCGCGAGTTCGCGGGTCGGGGTCAGGACCAGTACGCGCGGTTGGCGCGGGCCATGACGCTGGGATTTGTCCGGGTGACCGTTGGGGAACAACCGCTCCAGGATCGGAAGGGCGAAACCGCCGGTTTTACCGGTACCTGTCTGTGCCGCAACCATCAGGTCGCGACCTTGCAACACGGCGGGAATGGCCCGCTGTTGCACCGGAGTAGGCTCGGTATAGCCCGCATCTTCGATGGCACGGACTAAAGCCTCGGAGAGACCGAGGGAAGCAAAGGACATGAGTAATCCTGTTTTAGTTAGGGCTTGGCCCAATGGGAGTCTTGCCTGGCGCGAATCGCGTTTAAGAGGACGCGATCCCGTCCGGTCCTGCTGCGGTTCCGAAGGCACGTCAGGAGCGCTCGCGCGGGCTGAAAGCTGCGCTGTAGCGGGTCGAGAGGCCTGTTACGGTTCCGGGCGTCCGGGCGTGAGCCTGGCGGGAACGCCGGAGTATAACAGAGCAATCACTGCGCGCTGCTTTCCTGCTGCTCAACGGTTTTGCGGCTGGCCGAAGCATTGCCCAGCGGCACTGCATCGACCGGGGCTGCGCCGTAGCGTGCGCTGAGCTCGGCGTAGGCCGGTTCGCGCTTGAAACGCTTGAGCTCGGCGCCAAAACGCGCCACCAGCAGATCCATGCCGGCATTGCGTCGAACCGCCAGATATTGGCTCTGACGGCTAATGACCACAGGGTTTTCGGTGATTTGATCGCGAATATTCAGCTGATCGAGCAAGTGCTGGCCCACGCGGCGATCGGTGATCAGCAAGTCGATGCGTCCGCGCAGCAGTTTGCCGAAGTTGGCCTCGTGGGTCGGTGCCGGCTCGCGGGTGAACAGTGTCGATTCGCTGAAGTCCGGGCTGTACAGATAGCCCGGCGAAGTGCCGATGGTCAGGCCTTTGAGGTCTTCGAGCTGACGGAACGGATGGGGGCGGTCGTTGGCGTAGAACATCACGAACTCGACGTCCGACAGCGGTTCGATGGGATAGAGCAGGGTGGCATCGCGCTCGTCGCTGTGAAAGATGTCCAGCGCGCCGTCAGCCTGGCCGGTTTCGAGCATCGACAGGCAGCGTTTCCACGGCAGGAACTGCCACTCGACTTCGATTCCGAGACGCTTGAACACGATGGCGGTGGTTTCATAGTCCAGCCCGAGGTTCTTGCCACCCTCTTCGTAGACGTAAGGCGCCCACGGCTCGGTGACAATACGCAGTTTCTCGCCCCGAGCGGCAAAGCTCAGGCAAGCAAAAACCAGCACGGTGAGTAACTGCGCGAAAAAAGGCATGGCTTGAGATTACGACGAGAAACGCGAAAGAGCCAGAAAGTGCCTGCACAAGCTCTGTTTCGGGCATTTAAAAGCAAAAGATCGCAGCAACGACACCCCTGTAGGAGCTGCCGAAGGCTGCGATCTTTTGATCTTTCTTGTAGTGCTTAGCGCGGCAACTTCAGGTTATTCCAGATCGCCAGACTAGGTTCAGCCTGGTTCATGGAATAGAAGTGCAGCCCCGGTGCGCCACCCTGCAGCAGGCGTTCGCACATTTCGCTGACAACTTGCTCGCCGA
Source organism: Pseudomonas sp. GW823-FHT01D03 (assembly GCF_058798255.1). Classification (NCBI taxonomy): domain Bacteria; kingdom Pseudomonadati; phylum Pseudomonadota; class Gammaproteobacteria; order Pseudomonadales; family Pseudomonadaceae; genus Pseudomonas; species Pseudomonas sp. GW823-FHT01D03. The sequence goes on along the minus strand of NZ_JBXAKK010000001.1, from coordinate 5,668,110 downwards.
AGCGCTGAATGCTCTGGCTGTCATCGCCGTAGGCTTCCAGTTGCTTGCGGATCCAGCGCGGGATTTCCGCACCGCAGGCATCGGAGAAACGCGCCAGCTTGCTGTAGTTGGTGATCGGCATGATCCCCGGCACCACCGGAATATCCACGCCCAGCGCCTGCAAACGGTCGACGAAGTAGAAGTAGCTGTCGGCGTTGAAGAAGTACTGGGTGATGGCGCTGTCGGCGCCGGCGCGGGCCTTGCGCACGAAGTTGGCGAGATCGTCTTCGTAATTGCGCGCTTGCGGATGCATCTCCGGGTAAGCGGCAACTTCGATGTGGAAATGATCACCGGTTTCTTCACGAATGAATTCAACCAGTTCGTTGGCGTGACGCAGCTCGCCGCTGGTCATGCCCATGCCGGACGGCAAGTCACCACGCAGGGCAACGATGCGCTTGATGCCGGCAGCCTTGTACTCATTCAGCAGGCCGCGCAGGTCGTCCTTGCTGTCGCCGACGCACGACAGGTGCGGTGCGGCCGGTACTTTGACTTCGCTCTCCAGCTGCAGAACGGTGTTGAGGGTGCGATCACGGGTCGAACCACCAGCGCCATAGGTGCAGGAGAAGAAGTCGGGATTGTACGTTGCCAACTGGCGGGCAACGTTGAGCAGCTTTTCATGCCCAGCATCGGTCTTGGTCGGGAAGAACTCGAAGCTGTAGCGACGGTCTTGGGACATGGGAAATACCCTTGGAAACACGAAGCCTGTGAGGCTTGCACGACCCATGTGGGAGCGGGCTTGCTCGCGAAAGCGCCGGGTCAGACAACATCAATGCTGAATGACATACCGCTTTCGCGAGCAAGCCCGCTCCCACAGGGAGAGCAGGCCGCCGCGTCAATCAGTAGCGGTAAGCGTGCGGCTTGAACGGGCCTTCGACGGTCACGCCGATGTAGTCAGCCTGTTGCTTGGTCAGTTGAGTGACCACGCCACCGAAGCCGCGCACCATTTCCAGGGCCACTTCTTCGTCGAGTTTCTTCGGCAGTACTTCAACGGTCAGACGCTCGGCTTTCTCGGCTGGCGACAGGTCGGCGTACTTCTGGCCGAACAGGAAGATCTGTGCCAGTACCTGGTTGGCGAACGAACCGTCCATGATACGGCTCGGGTGACCGGTGGCGTTGCCCAGGTTCACCAGACGGCCTTCGGCCAGCAGGATCAGGTAGTCGTCGTTCTGTGCGTCGAAAGCGCCCGGGCCGGTACGGTGGATCTTGTGTACCTGTGGCTTCACTTCTTCCCATGCCCAGTTCTTGCGCATGAAAGCGGTGTCGATTTCGTTGTCGAAGTGGCCGATGTTGCAGACAACAGCGCGCTTCTTCAGGGCTTTGAGCATGTTCGCGTCGCAAACATTGACGTTACCGGTGGTGGTCACGATCAGGTCGATCTTGCCCAGCAGCGCTTTGTCGATGCTCGCTTCGGTGCCGTCGTTGATCCCGTCAATGAACGGCGAAACCAGTTCGAAACCGTCCATGCAGGCCTGCATGGCGCAGATCGGGTCAACTTCGGAGACCTTGACGATCATGCCTTCCTGACGCAGGGACTGGGCCGAACCCTTGCCCACGTCACCGTAACCGATGACCAGCGCTTGCTTGCCGGACAGCAGGTGGTCGGTACCACGCTTGATTGCATCGTTCAGGCTGTGACGGCAGCCGTACTTGTTGTCGTTCTTGGACTTGGTCACCGAGTCGTTGACGTTGATCGCAGGGATTTTCAGCTCGCCCTTGGCCAGCATGTCCAGCAGACGGTGAACGCCGGTGGTGGTTTCTTCGGTCACGCCGTGAACGCGATCCAGTACTTGTGGGTACTTGTCGTGCAGCAGCTGAGTCAGGTCGCCGCCGTCGTCGAGGATCATGTTGGCGTCCCATGGCTGGCCATCTTTCAGGATGGTCTGCTCCAGGCACCACTCGTACTCTTCTTCAGTCTCGCCTTTCCAGGCGAAAACCGGGATGCCGGCAGCGGCGATGGACGCAGCAGCCTGATCCTGAGTCGAGAAGATGTTGCAGGACGACCAGCGTACTTCGGCACCCAGGGCAACCAGGGTTTCGATCAGCACGGCAGTCTGAATGGTCATGTGGATGCAGCCGAGGATTTTCGCGCCCTTGAGCGGCTGCTCGGAGGCGTACTTGCGGCGCAGACCCATCAGGGCCGGCATTTCCGACTCGGCGATGATGGTTTCGCGACGGCCCCAGGCAGCCAGGGACATGTCGGCAACTTTGTAATCGTTAAAATCTGCAGGCGTGATAACAGCGCTCATGAAGAGCCTCCATTCGTAATGTATGCGAATGGGCGCCGTTGTGCGTTTAGTGTCCGGCCGTGGCCAGTCAACGCCCCATCCGAGCCTGACAGGTTGAACCTGCTGCAGCGCCCCTCGGACAGGTGGCGGGAAAACGGTAACAAGTGAAGGTTACCGTTTTGAAACGGGGGCGATTATAGCCGTCTAGACTGATCTTCCAAAGGGTTTCTGTCGGCCAGATGAAGATCGCTAATAGCGACCATAGTAGAAGGCTCATGGAGCCTGACCGCCCGGTCTGCCAAGATGGCGCCATCTTTCGGCAAACGCTCAGGAGTGAACATGAATTTCCACACCCGCAAATGGGTAAAACCCGAAGACCTGAACCCCAACGGCACCCTGTTCGGCGGCAGCCTGCTGCGCTGGATCGACGAAGAAGCGGCGATTTACGCGATCGTCCAGTTGGGCAATCAGCGCGTGGTGACCAAGTACATTTCCGAAATCAACTTCGTCAGCGCCTCGCGCCAGGGCGACATCATCGAGCTGGGCATCACCGCTACCGAGTTCGGTCGTACCTCGATCACCCTGACCTGCGAAGTGCGCAACAAGATCACCCGCAAGAGCATCCTCACTGTCGAGAAGATGGTCTTCGTCAACCTCGGCGAAGACGGTTTGCCGGCGCCGCACGGGCGCACCGAGATCAAGTACGTCAAAGACCAGTTCAAGGAAGATGAACTGGTCAGCAACTAACACCGGCGGCGTGCCCTTCGCGAGCAAGCCCGCTCCCACATGGATTGCTTTGTACCTGTGGGAGCGGGCTTGCTCGCGAAGGCGGTTGTTCAGTCAGCGAAGAATCATCTGGCCACTGAACAGCCATGAACCGCCGGGGTCGTAGGTAAACACCCCCCCCCCCACGGTTCCCACGCCATGACCACCCCGACAGACGGCAAGACCCCCAACCTCTCGACCGATGAAAAACATGAAGTCGAGAAAAACCAGCCGCCCCGCGCGGCGGTTCTGCATGAAATCATCCGCACTCAGGGCGATCAGGAACTAGAGCGCAGCATCGCCGCGTTGTGGTGGTCGGCGCTCGCCGCCGGGCTGACCATGGGCCTGTCGCTGATGGGCATGGGCCTGCTCAGTTCGCGTCTGCCCGACGGCGATGAGTTCAAGGTCATCTCCAGTTTCGGCTACTGCGCCGGTTTCCTCGCGGTGATTCTCGCCCGCCAGCAACTGTTCACCGAAAACACCCTGACCGCGGTTCTGCCGGTGATGACCAAACCGACCCTGGCCAATTTCGGCCGGCTGATGCGCCTGTGGGGCGTGGTCCTGTTCGGCAATTTGTGCGGGACGATTCTGGTGGCGTACGTGATGCTCGAGTTGCCGATCTTCGACACCAGGACCGATCACGCCTTCCTCGAAATCGGCCGCAAGGTCATGGAAAACCATGCCAGCCAGATGTTCGCCAAGGGCATTGTCTCCGGCTGGATGATCGCCACCATGGTCTGGATGATCCCGTCCATGGAGAGCGCGAAGATGTGGATCATCATCCTCATCACCTACCTGATGGCGCTGGGCGACTTCACCCACATCGTGGTCGGTTCGGCGGAAGTGTCGTATCTGGTATTTGCCGGCGAGCTGCCGTGGAGTGATTTCTGGATGGTGTTTGCAGGTCCCACCCTGGCGGGGAACATCATCGGCGGCAGTTTCATTTTCGCCCTGATCAGCCATGCGCAGATCCGCAGCGAGAGCGGGGCGCCCAAGACGGATAAACCGAACTCCGGCAAACCCCGCGAAGATGAGTCCGACAGCAAGCCCCGATAGTTTCAGGCCTTGAACGGCGGGCTGACCGGTTCTGTCGTCGGTTCGCTTTCAGGTGCCTTGAGCTGTCCCTCCCAGCGCGCTATTACCAGCGGTGCCAGTGCATTGCCCAACACATTGAGCGCGGTGACCGGCATGTCCATCAAGCGGTAGACGCCGGCGATGATTGCCACGCCTTCCACTGGCAAACCGGCGGTGGTCAGGGTCGCTGTGAGGATGATGAACATGAAACCCGGCACTCCCGCCGCGCCCTTGGACGTCAACACCATGATCAGCACCAGCATGGCCTGATCCGCCAGACCCAGATCAATGCCATACGCCTGAGCGATAAACAGCGTGCCCAGTCCGGCGAACAGCGAGGCGCCATCAAGGTTGAACGAGTACCCCAGTGGAATGACCATGCTGGTGATCGGGCGCGGAGCGCCATACTTCTCCATTTTCTCGATCAGTTGTGGCATCACCGTGGCCGACGCAGCACTGCTGTAAGCCAGGATCAATTCACTGCGTATTTCCCGAATCAGGTGGAAAAAGCGAATGCCGGCCATCCGCGCCACCAGGCCCAGCACGCCCAACGCGAAGAGCAACACCGCGACGTAAGTGATTCCGATCAGCTTGGCCAGTGGCAGCAACGCACTGAGGCCGAAGCTGGCCACGGTGACCCCGATCAGGCCGAAGATGCCGATGGGTGAATAGTGCATGACCAGATGCGTGACCTTGAACATGGTGTCCGATACCGCCTGTATCACGGCGATCAATGGCGCCTTCTGCGGCTCGGGCAGCATCGACAGGGCACAGCCGAACAGGATGGCGAAAAACAGCACTGAGAGCAGCTTGCCCTGGGACATGGCCAGGACGATGTTGTCCGGCACGATGTTCACCAGGGTTCGGCCCAGGTTCTGTGTGTCCCCCGTATTCGCCAGACCAATGGCCGGTGATTGCAGGGTGCTGCTGAAGTCCGCGCCGGCGCCGGGCTGAAAAACATTGCCGACGATCAGTCCGAAGACGATGGCGATGCTGGTGATGGTAAAGAAATAAACCAGCGTCTTTAATCCGACCCGACCCAGCGCCTTGGTGCTGCCTGCCCCGGCGATGCCGACGACCATGCACGCAAAGACCAACGGTACGACGATCATTTTCATCAGCCTGATGAACAGGTCCCCTGCCGGTTGCAGCAGATTGTCGATGAACCAGATCTTGTGTTCGGGAAACTGGTTGAGAAGGATGCCGACGATTATTCCGGCTGCCAGCCCGATCATAATGCGGGTGACCAGACTGGTGGGTTTCCTGGTAGTCATGATGTGCCCCTTTTGTTGTTGTGTTTGTTGGGGTGAAGCTCAGTGTGCGAAGAGACCGTCGAAGTCCTTGAAACCCTTGACCTCGATCGGATTGCCGCTGGGATCGAGAAAGAACATCGTGCGCTGTTCGCCGGGTTCGCCGGCGAAGCGGATCACCGGAGGGATTTCAAACGTTGTGCCGAGGCGGCTCAAACGATCAGCCAGCTCCAGCCACTCCTCCAGCGGCAGGACGACGCCAATGTGCGGCATCAATACTTTGTGATCGCCAACCTGGCCGGTACGGGTAGTGGTGAAGGGCGTGCCCACATGAAGCGAGAGCTGATTGCCGAAAAAGTCGAAGTCGACCCATGTCTCGGTACTGCGGCCTTCGGTGCAGCCCAACACATCTCGATAAAAAGTCCGCGCCTGTTGCAGGTCGTAAACATGGTATGCAGCGTGAAAAGGTCTGTTCATATGATGTCCCCAAGTGAAGGAGCGCTCAGGGTAAACAGACCGTGCGGCGGGGCATAACGACTTCGCCTTGTTCTGAGCGAAAGGAAAACTTATGGATGTACGGTTTCTGAAAAGCCTGGTGGCCGTGGTCGAGACCGGTTCGATTGCGGCAGCGGCACGGCGCGAGAGTCGCACTGCGGCAGCTATCAGTCAGCGCGTTCAGGCGCTCGAGAGATTGCTGGGTTGCACGTTACTGCTGCGTACCGCGCACGCAGCCAGACCCTCGGACCAGTGCCTGCTGATTCTGCCGAAGATCAGGGCGATCATCGAATTGGCACAGGATCTACAGAGCGATCTGCATCCCGATGGGGTGGCCGGTGAACTGACAATCGGTGCAATTTCCACAGCGCTGACCGGCGTGTTACCCACCTTGATCGAACGATTGGCGCTTACAGCACCTGATTTGAAGCTGAAGATCACCCCGGGTGACTCGAAAAGTCTTTACGAGAAGGTGCTTGCAGGGGAGTTGGACGCGGCGATTCTGGTCAGGCCACCGTTCCAGCCGCCCAAGGCATTGGCCCTGGTCGTGCTCAAGGTCGAGCCGCTGATTCTGGTGGCTCCTGCGGCGTACGCCGGGCAGTCGCTGGAAACGCTGTTGCGCGTTCATCCGTTCATTCGTTACGACGCACGCTCGTGGGGTGGGCAGATTGCTCAGCGCTACCTCGATGAGCAGGCCATCGAACCCAACGTGCTGTGCGAACTGGATGCGCTGGAAACGATCGTCATGCTGGTCGCGCAGGGGATGGGGGTATCGCTGGTGCCGCAGTGGGCCGGGATGATGCTGGAAGGGATGTACGTGTTACCGGTCGAGGACGGGCAGCGTCATGCGCGCGAGTTGGTGGTGATGCATGGCTCGACGCCGCACCGCCCATTGGCGATGCGGCATCTGCTTGATTTGCTGTGCGGTGCGTCGTGAGGAGGTTCGCGACGGCGCTGCGGTAATACATCAGTGTGCGGGTTCAGCCACGGTCGTCGGCTCGTCACGGGTGGCGTGCTTGACCAGTTTGCCGATGGTCAGGCCCTGCAACAGGATCGACGACAGCACCACGATGTAGGTGATGCTCAGCAGCAGATCGCGCTCCGGGCCCAGCGGCAGGGCCAGCGCTAGTGCCACCGAGACGCCGCCGCGCAAACCGCCCCAGGTCAGGATGCGAATGGTGCCGCGCGGCACTGTGCGCCAGCGCCGCAGCAGGACAATGGCCGGGGCCACGGTGAGCAGGCGCGACAGCAGGATCGCCAGCGCCAGCAAACTGGCCGCCGCCACGTGCGCCCAGTTGAACGGCAGCAGCAACAGCTCCATGCCGATCAGTGCGAACAGCAGCGCATTGAGCATGTCATCGAGCAGCTCCCAGAAGCCGTCGAGGTACTTGCGGGTCATGTCGTTCATCGCCAGGTTGCGCCCCAGGTTGCCGATGATCAGACCGGCCACCACCATCGCAATCGGTGCGGAAACGTGCAGCTCGGTGGCCATCGCCGAGCCGCCGATCACTAGCGCCAGGGTCAGCATCACCGTGATCTGATGCTGCTGGACGCTTTTGATCATCCGGTACACCCCATAACCGATCAGTCCGCCAAACAGCACGCCGCCAAGGGCTTCGTGCACGAACAGCATGGCCGTGGCGCTGATGGTCGGCGTCTCGCCCAGTTGGGCGATGCCCAGCAACACGGTAAACACCACCACCGCAGTGCCGTCGTTGAACAGCGACTCGCCGACGATGGTGGTTTTCAGTGGTTTGGAGGCATTAGCGGTACGCAGTACGCCGAGCACTGCGATCGGGTCGGTTGGCGAAATCAGCGCGCCGAACAGCAGGCAGTAGAGGAAGCTCACGTGCCAGCCGAACAGGGCAAAAATGTAATAGGCGAGGCTGCCGATCACCGCGGTGGCAATCAGCACACCGAACGTTGCCAGCAGGCCGATCGGCCAGCGGTAGCTGCGCAGGTCGTTGAGGTTGACGTGCAGGGCGCCGGCGAACAGCAGGAACGACAGCATCCAGTTCATCAGCAGATCGCCGAAGTCGATCTGGCCGATCAGTTGTTGCACGCGTTCTTCCAGGCCGGGATAGCCGAGCACGCTCAGGCCTTGCAGCAACAGGGAAAACATCAACGCGGTGACCATCACGCCGATGGTCGGCGGCAGGCCGATGAAGCGGTAATTGACGAAGGTGAGGAGGGTGGTGAGGCAGATAAAAGCGGCGACAAGTTCTAGCATCCGGGCTCCATTGGATGGGGGTGGAAAGACAGCGCCCCGATTCTTCGGTGCAAAGGTTGGATGGGCTGTTTCGGGGTGGGGACACAATCATGCCCCCTCGGTTGGTCAGCCGCAGACATTGGTGTAGGGTCAACAAAAAAATCAAGGAGTGGGACGTGGCGGCGACAGTTCTGGTGTTAATGGCGGCGCTGTTGCATGCGACGTGGAATACCCTGATCAAGTTCAGTGCCGAACGGCTGCTGGTGGTGGCGTGCATGGACACGGTGGCGCTGCTGTTCGTGGCGCTGGCGTTGCCCTTCATCAGTCTGCCGCCGCTGGACATCTGGCCGTGGATTCTGGCTTCCGCGGCGTTCGAATTGCTGTATCGCTATCTGCTGATTCAAGCCTATCGGGTCGGCGACCTCGGGTTGGTCTATCCGTTGATGCGGGGCTTGTCGCCGCTGGTGGTGCTGGCGCTGACCCTGATCTTCGCCGGCGAAGTGCTCACTGCGCAGCAGATTTTCGGGATCATGCTGATTCCGTTGGGCATGGCCTGCCTGCTCTGGCAGGGCGGTGGCGGCAAGCATCTGCCGTGGTCGATGCTGCCGGTGGTGGCGCTGATCGGCTTGTGCATCGGTTGTTATACCTACATCGATGGTCAGGCCTTGCGGCGCTGGTCGCATCCACTGGATTACCTGGTCTGGGTCACGTTGCTCAGCGCCTGGCCGTTTCCGTTGCTGGCATGGGTCGCCAAACGCCCGGCATTTCTGGTGTTCTGGCGCGAGCAGTGGAAGCTGGGTCTGGCGGTCGGGTTCTGCGTGTTGTTCAGCTACGCTCTGGTGCTGTGGGCGATGCAATTGGGCTCGATTGCCGAAGCGGCCGCTTTGCGTGAGATCAGCGTTATTCTGGTGGTGCTGTTCGGCATGCGCTACCTGAAAGAACCTTTCGGCAGGCCGCGGCTCTTAGCCTGTGGGCTGGTGCTGATCGGCATGCTGGTGATGAAGTTCTGACCGCTCGCAATTTCCAACACTCGAAAAAAGGACGGCGTTATGACGGTGGCTCTGTGGTGTGTATTGATCGCGATTTTCCTGCCGTATGTGTGCACGATCGTGGCCAAGGTCTCGGGCGGTTTCAGGCTCAGTGACAATCATGATCCTCGGGATTTTCTCGATAGCGTGGGCGGCGTCGCCCGACGGGCGCATGCGGCGCAGCTGAACAGCTTCGAGGTGATGCCGGCATTTGCTGCCGCAGTGATTGTTGCGCATCTGGTGGGCACTGCGGAACTGGTGACGGTGAATGTGCTGGCGGTGCTGTTTATCACCAGCCGCCTGCTGTACATCATCTGCTACCTGGCGGACTGGGCGGTTCTGCGGTCGCTGGTGTGGTTTGTCGGGATGGGGCTGATTGCTGCGTTCTTCTTTGTGTCGGTCTGAATCTGGGGTGTTGCTGCCGGCCTCTTCGCGGGCAAGCCCGCTCCCACAGGTATCAATGGCGAGCACAAATCCTGTGTACACCAAAGAACCCTGTGGGAGCGGGCTTGCTCGCGAAGGGCGATAGCTCACACGCCGAGGCGCTTAAGGTTTGTCCTTCAGCGTATCGGCGACTTGGGGCACTTGCGGCAACGCCGCGCCTTTAGGCCAGAGCATCCAGATCTGCCCCTGCTGCTTCATGTCGCCAGCCAGTTGCCCGGCGGCGTCGCCGGTACCCCAGAACAGATCCGCACGTACCTCACCGGCAATCGCGCCACCGGTGTCCTGCGCCGCGACCGGGCGAACCAAAGCGGTGCCATCCGGGCGCGTGGTTGACAGCCACAGCAGGCTGCCCAACGGAATCACCTTGCGATCCACCGCTGCGCTGTAACCCGCAGTCAGCGGCACGTTCAGCGAACCGCGTGGGCCTTCGTTGCTGTCCGGGTTGCGGGTGAAGAACACGTAGCTCGGGTTGCTGCCCAGCAGTTCCGGGATGCGCGACGGGTTAGCCTTTGCCCAGTTGCTGATCGCGCTCATGGTCACGTCTTCTTTCTTCAGCTCGCCTTGCTCGACCAGCCAGCGACCGATCGGCCGGTACGGGTGGCCGTTCTGGTCGGCGTAGGCGATGCGCAGTTGTTTGCCGTCCGGTGTCTGAATCCGCCCGGAACCCTGAATCTGCAAAAACTGCAGGTTCATCGGATCGGTCAGGTACGCCACCACCGGCGCTTTGACGCCTTTGGATTCGATGGTCGCCGCGTCGTCGTAAGGCTTCAGTACCCGGCCTTCGAGACGGCCACGCAGGCGCTTGCCCTTCAGTTCCGGGTAAATGCTGTCCAGCGAGACGATGATCATGTCTTCCGGCACGCCGTACACCGGCACGTTCGCCACCTCGGTGGGTGTCAGGCTGCCGGGGTAGACCGGTTCGTAGTAACCGGTGATCAAACCGTTGGGGTTATCGTTCTCGGCCCGCAGACCGAACACATCGAGGTTCTGCTTGAGGAATGCGCGAATCTCGTTGGCGCTCTGCGGCACATTGGCGGCTGCCGCGCAGGTGCCGCCCCAGACCGGATCAGCCTTGAGTCGGGTGCAGGCGCTGCGCCATGAGCCGAAACCGGCGACCAGGTCGCTGTCGGACACCGCCGGCAGGGCTTCCCAGGTGGCGCTGGAATAAGTGGCCAAGGCGTGGGTTTTCGGTTTGGCCGTGTCGCCGCCCGTGCAGCCGGCAAGGATTGCCAGCAACGGCAGGGTTGCGATCAGGGGGTGACGCCAAGCCTTGAAACGGCTGTTCATGGAGTGATTCCTGTGCCGGTTGCCCAAGTGCTCCATGCGCTCGGGCAACCCGTATTTTTAATAGGGCTATTGGTGTTTGTCGGCGACGCGAGGATACTGGCCGCCGAATTCCGTGACCTGAAGCCACTATGACTCTTAAAGGCATTTCTGTTGTATTGCTGGCCTGTCTGGCCTTGTCCGCCTGTGGCGGCGTCGATCCGAATTCTCCGCTGGGGCAACGCAAGGCGATCTTCAAGCAGATGCTCAAGACCGGCGAAGACCTGGGCGGCATGTTGCGCGGACGCATTCCGTTCGACGGGCCGAAATTCGCCGAAGGCGCGGTCAAACTCGATGCGTTGTCCCATGAACCGTGGAAGCATTTCCCGCAGGTGCGTGAAGAAGATCACACCAGCGCCAAAGACGATGTCTGGCTGCGTCAGGCCCGCTTTCAGGGAATGGCCCGCAACCTTGAGGCGGCCACCGGTGAACTGGTGATCGCCAGCAAGGTTCAGCCGTACAAGGCCAGCAACCTGGGGCCTGCGGTGCAGAAAGTTGAAGATGCCTGCAGCGCTTGCCATAAAGAGTTTCGGGATCATTGATTGTCGGAGACTGCCGGACGACTGTGGCGAGGGAGCTTGCTCCCGCTCGGCGGCGCAGCCGTCGTAAACCCATTCAACCAAGTTGAGTCTGGTACAGCGCGATTGAATGGAGTTGGGGCCGCTTCGCGGCCCAGCGGGAGCAAGCTCCCTCGCTACAGGACATCTCATTCAACACTGGTTACTTGTCGATCTGGTCCAGCGCATCCTGCAGCTCTTTGCGCGACTCGGCGAGCTTGTTCTTGCGCTTGTCGATCTTCTCCGGATCACCTTTCTTCATCGCCTTGTCGAGATCAGCCTGGCGCTTGCTGACTTCGTGCTTGGCTTCCAGCACCTTGTTTTCGCGTTCTTTCTTCAGACCGGCATCGGTGCAGTTCTTGGTCACTTCATCCAGAGCGGTTTGCAGACCGGCCTGCTGATCGGTGTTGCCGCGGGATTTTGCCTGTTCGAGCTGATTGATGATGCCCTGCTTCTTCGCAGCGCAACCGGTCAGGCCCGGTGCATCTTCGTCGGCCATGGCAGGCGCGGCCAGGACGCCACAGAGAGTCAGCAAGGCGAGCGGTGCAAGAAATTTCATAAAAGCTCCATGTGCAAAGGCAGTCGGGTCGGGGGCACTGCGCTGTTTGAGCGTCTGACGGCCCTTGGGTTCCCGGCTGCCGGGGGACTGCGTGATCAGAAACCGTCGATTCCGGCGGCGTGTAATGTGTCACTCAAGGCCAGCACCTGCGGGTCGCGGAAGAATGCGCTCAATTGCGCCGCGCGGCCCGGGCCGATTCCGGCTTCTGCCTGCCATTGTTCGGTGTCGCGTTGTGCCAGCGCCTGCCACGAGTCGGCCAGTTGTGCCTGACCGGTTGGCGGTAAACCCAATGCTTTGAGCCACTGCGTGAACGGCCGTTGGCGGGCGCTGTGAAAACTGTTGATCAGTCGTGCGCTGCTGCGCTCGCCGAAGCCGGCAATGTTAGCAAGCTCTGGCTCGTCGAGGGTCAACCAATCCAGCAGGTTGTTCAGGCGGCCTGTTTCTAGAAGTTTCTCCCAGGTACCGCGTCCGACATTCTGCAGCGCCAGCCCTTGCTTGCCACTGAGCCAGGTCAGGCGCGCGAGAAACTGGCTCTCACAACCGGGTGTCGGTTGCCAGCAGCTCAAGGCGTGGAAATCGCGCGTGTCGGGAATCTCGAGGGTGGCCCGTTCGGTGGTGCGCAACACCACACTGTCGAGTCGTGGAATGGTCAGCCCGGCCAGGCTGATTGCCACGTGATCACCGGGGCGGATATCCAGCGTCTGCCAGCGCTTGAGGGAGCCGGCGCTGACCCGTTTGATCTCGCGGTCATCGAGCCTCACCGGCGACAACTCCAATACCGGCGTGATGCGTCCGCTGCGACCGACTTTGAAGTTCACTTTGCGCACCTCGGCCAGCGCCCGGGCAAACGGGTATTTCCAGGCCACGGCCCAGTAGGGCGCGCTCGCCTGCCAACGCTCAGCCGGTGGGCGCTGGCTCTGGCGCAGGACAATGCCGTCAGTGGCGAAGGGCAGGGGTGATCGATACCAGTGCTCACGCCACTGCTGCGCCTCTTCAAGGTTGGCGATGGCCTGACTGAATGGCGCCGTCGTGGCGAAACCCAATGTCGCCAGTGCCGCTGTTCTTTCGGGCAGATTCGCCGGCCCCTGCGGCCAGTCCCAGGCAAACAGGCCGATCCCGGACGCCTGTTCTGTGCTCAAGGATTTACGGCTCATCAGTCCGGCAACGGTGCCGCGGGCGTTGGCGCTGCCGGCGCTGGCCTGCACATGTTGATTCATGCGCCAGTAGAGTTCGCCCTGCACCAACAGGTCCCGCGGTTGGGTCAATTGTTGCGGAATGGCGGCGATCCTTTGCGCCGATGCCGTCCAGTCCTGGCCGCTGATACCGTCGCCGCGACTGATCGCTTGCTGCAACAGGCCGCGACGGTAAATCAGCGTGACCGCCACGCCATCTACCTTGGGTTGCACCCAGACATCCTGACGATCCTTTAACCATGCTTGAACGGCAGCCGCTTGGTGAAGCTTGTCCAGACCGGTGTGGGCGATCGGATGCGCGATGGAGCCAGACGCGCTGCGCAAGGGCTCGGGCGCTGCGGGCTGCTGGAAGCACTGGCGCCATTCGGTGAGCCGCAGGCGCGATTGATCGTAGAGTTCGTCAGCAATCAGCGAGCGACCTTCGCGGTGGTAGGCGTCGTCCCATTGGTCGATTTGCTGTTGCAGGGCCGAGACTTCAATTTGCGCCTTGTCGGTTGACCAGTCGGGGCAGGCTGCATAGGCGATCAGAGGGGTGAAACTCAGCAAAAGAATTGAAAACAGGCGCAGCGTGGCAAGCATTTTGAGCGTCCTTGCTCAGGGGGAATGCTTTAAGGCTAGGCGAGGATTCAGAGAGGCACCGGGTGGGTGTTTTGCATCGTGTTTCCGTGCCCATACAGGGGGCGCATGGGCCGGCCTCTTCGCGGGCAAGCCCGCTCCCACAGGGTTCTTTATTGATATTGGAAGGGTATTTCAGGCATGAAAAAGCCCCGCACGGCGCGAACCGTGCGGGGCTTTTTGCAGCCGGGGAAGGCTTACAGACCAGCAGCGGAACGCAGAGCGTCGGCGCGGTCGGTTTTTTCCCAGGTGAAGGTGGTGAAGGTGTCTTCGCCAACAGTCTTGGTCTGCGGAGCACGACCGAAGTGGCCGTAGGCTGCAGTTTCCTGGTACATCGGGTGCAGCAGATCGAGCATGGTGGTGATTGCGTATGGACGCAGGTCGAACACTTCACGCACCAGCTTGATGATCTTGTCATCGCTGATCTTGCCGGTACCGAAGGTGTTCAGCGAGATCGAAGTCGGCTGAGCCACGCCGATGGCGTAGGACACCTGGATCTCGCAACGCTCGGCCAGGCCGGCAGCGACGATATTCTTGGCAACGTAACGGCCTGCGTAGGCAGCCGAACGGTCAACCTTCGATGGATCTTTGCCGGAGAACGCGCCGCCGCCGTGACGGGCCATGCCGCCGTAGCTGTCGACGATGATCTTGCGACCGGTCAGGCCGCAGTCACCTACCGGGCCGCCAATGATGAACTGGCCGGTCGGGTTGATGTGGAACTGGGTGTCTTTGCTCAGCAGTTCGGCAGGCAGCACGTGCTTGACGATCAGCTCCATCACGCCTTCGCGCAGGTCTTTGTAAGACACTTCAGGGTTGTGCTGGGTCGACAGTACAACGGCGTCGATACCGACAACCTTGCCGCCTTCGTAACGGCAAGTCACTTGCGACTTGGCGTCCGGACGCAGCCAAGGCAGAAGACCCGATTTACGGGCTTCGGCCTGACGCTGCACCAGTTGGTGCGAGAAGGTGATCGGCGCTGGCATCAGCACGTCGGTTTCGTTGCTGGCGTAGCCGAACATCAGGCCCTGGTCGCCAGCACCCTGATCTTCAGGCTTGGCGCGGTCAACACCCTGGTTGATGTCTGGGGATTGCTTGCCGATGATGTTCATCACGCCGCAGGTAGCGCCGTCGAAGCCGACTTCGGAGCTGGTGTAGCCGATGTCGCAGATCACGTCACGAACGATCTGCTCCAGGTCGACCCAGGCGCTGGTGGTCACTTCACCGGCAACGATGGCAACGCCGGTCTTGACCAGAGTTTCCACGGCCACACGTGCGTGTTTGTCCTGGGCAATAATGGCGTCCAGCACCGCATCGGAAATCTGGTCGGCGATTTTGTCCGGATGTCCTTCAGACACGGACTCGGAGGTGAAGAGGGAGTATTCGCTCATCTCGATGTTTTCCTGAATTTACCGATGGTGAGTGTCGCCAGCCGGTCGCTGAAAGTGGCGAACCTGGATCTGGAAACCATTACGTAAGCCTACATAGAGGCTTTCCCCGGGAGCGAGTCCCGCAGCGGTGGCCCAACGGGCCAAATCGTCCTGTTCAAACCCCAACCACAGATCACCGCAGGCCTCCCTGGCCCAACTCTGGTTGTGGCTACATAACTCTGTCACGAGCAGACTACCGCCCGGTTGCAGCAGGCCGGCCATGTGCTTGAGCGCTTCGGCCGGCGCGGCGAAATGGTGCAGCACCATGTTCAGTACCACGCAATCGGCCTGAAGGCTGGTGCCATTCAATGCATCGGCCAATTGCAGGCTGACGTTAGCCAGCCGTTCACGTTCACATACCTGACGCGCCAGTTCGAGCATCGCCGGGCTGTTGTCCAGCGCGGTTACGGTGCCGAAGCGGCGGGCCAGTTCCGGCAGGAAAGCACCATCACCGGGGCCGACTTCAATGGCCGTGGCAGCACCATTGAAGTTCAGTTTGTCGAGCAGGGCCAGCACGCTGTCGCGGTATTGCGGCAGGCCTGCGATCAAGTCTTGCTGGGCGCGGAATTTCTCCGCGACCCTGGCGAAAAAGTCCTGGCTGGCCGCTTCACGTTGTCCGTGGACTTGAGTGATGCGCGCCTGCACGTCGTCCGGCAGCGCCAGATTGTCGACTTCTTCTAACAATGCGGCGTGCAACTTGCCGCCCAGCAATTCGGTGTGAGGCAGGGCGCGACGATAGAAAATCGCGTTGCCTTCACGGCGCGTTGCTACCAGATCGGCCTGGGCCAGCACCTTGAGGTGGTGGCTCATGCCGGACTGGCCAATACCAAAAATCTGCGCCAGTTCCAGTACGCCGAACGAATCGTTGGCCAGCGCGCGCAATACATTCAGGCGTAGCGGATCGCCACCGGCCTTGCACAGGGCCGCCAGCTCGTCGCAATCGTCATGGCGAATGGAAGGCACGCGTAAGTTCATGGGGCAGCAGTCTAGTGACGGTGGGAAATCGCCGCAAGGGCAATATCAAAAAGTTTTGATATTGCTCGATAGATGGCACTTCTCACTGACTGGTTAACTCTACAAACGAACAGCGGAAAGGTTTCACCAGACGAAACCGCCGTCCAGCGCGGGAAAAACGCCTTCGGATGACTATCTGTCATTGCCCCGAGGCGCTCCGGTGAGGGAAAATGCCCTCCTTTTTTCCGTTTCAATCTATTCACACCCAGGAGATCAGCGATGCCTAGCCGTCGTGAGCGTGCCAACGCCATTCGTGCCCTCAGCATGGATGCCGTGCAAAAAGCCAACAGCGGCCATCCCGGTGCCCCTATGGGTATGGCAGATATCGCCGAAGTACTTTGGCGCGACTACCTCAAGCACAACCCGAGCAACCCGTCGTTCGCCGACCGTGACCGCTTCGTGCTGTCCAACGGCCACGGCTCGATGTTGATCTACTCGCTGCTGCACCTGACCGGTTACGACCTGTCGATCGACGACCTCAAGCAGTTCCGTCAACTGCACAGCCGCACCCCGGGTCACCCGGAATTCGGCTACACCCCGGGCGTTGAAACCACCACCGGCCCGCTGGGTCAGGGTCTGGCCAACGCCGTCGGCTTCGCCCTGGCAGAAAAAGTCCTGGGCGCGCAGTTCAACCGTCCTGGCCACGACATCGTTGATCACCACACCTACGTGTTCCTCGGTGATGGCTGCATGATGGAAGGCATTTCCCACGAAGTCGCTTCCCTGGCCGGTACTCTGGGCCTGGGCAAGCTGATCGCCTTCTACGATGACAACGGCATCTCCATCGACGGCGAAGTCGAAGGCTGGTTCACCGATGACACCCCGAAGCGTTTCGAATCCTACAACTGGCAGGTGATCCGCAACGTCGACGGTCACGATCCGGAAGAGATCAAGACCGCCATCGAAACCGCGCGCAAGAGCCCGCTGCCGACCCTGATCTGCTGCAAGACCACCATCGGTTTCGGTTCGCCGAACAAGCAGGGCAAGGAAGATTGCCACGGCGCTCCACTGGGTGACGCGGAAATCGCTCTGACCCGTCAGGCGCTGAACTGGAACCACGGCCCGTTCGAGATCCCGGCCGACATCTATGCCGAGTGGGATGCGAAGGAAAAAGGTCGCGCTGCCGAAGCCGAGTGGGATCAGCGTTTCGCTGCTTACTCCGCCGCGTTCCCGACCGAAGCCAACGAGCTGATACGTCGTCTGAGCGGCGAACTGCCGGCTGACTTCGCGGAAAAAGCCTCGGCCTACATCGCTGAAGTGGCGGCCAAAGGCGAAACCATCGCCAGCCGTAAGGCCAGCCAGAACACCTTGAACGCGTTCGGCCCGCTGCTGCCGGAACTGCTCGGCGGTTCGGCTGACCTGGCCGGTTCCAACCTGACCCTGTGGAAAGGTTGCAAAGGCGTCAGCGCTGAAGATGCCAGCGGCAACTACATGTACTACGGCGTGCGCGAGTTCGGCATGACCGCAATCATGAACGGCGTGACCCTGCACGGCGGCCTGGTGCCTTACGGCGCGACCTTCCTGATGTTCATGGAATATGCGCGCAACGCGGTACGCATGTCGGCGCTGATGAAGAAGCGTGTGATCCACGTCTACACCCACGACTCCATCGGTCTGGGCGAAGACGGCCCGACGCACCAGCCGATCGAGCAACTGACCAGCCTGCGTACCACGCCGAACCTCGACACCTGGCGTCCAGCCGATGCCGTTGAATCGGCGGTGGCCTGGAAAAATGCGCTGGAGCGTAAAGACGGCCCTTCGGCGCTGATCTTCTCGCGCCAGAACCTGCAGCACCAGGAGCGCGATGCCGGCCAGATCGCCGACATCAGCCGCGGTGGCTACGTATTGAAGGACTGCGCAGGCGAGCCTGAGCTGATCCTGATTGCGACCGGTTCGGAAGTCGGTCTGGCCGTTCAGGCCTTCGACAAACTGACCGGGCAGGGCCGCAAGGTGCGCGTGGTTTCCATGCCGTGCACCAGCGTGTTCGACGCTCAGGACGCCGGCTACAAGCAATCGGTTCTGCCGTTGCAGGTCAGCGCACGTATCGCGATCGAAGCGGCTCACGCCGACTTCTGGTTCAAGTACGTCGGTCTGGAAGGCCGTGTGATCGGCATGACCACCTACGGCGAATCGGCTCCGGCTTCGGCGCTGTTCGAAGAATTCGGCTTCACCCTGGAAAACATCCTGGGTCAGGCTGAAGAGCTGCTGGAAGACTGATCCAGAAGTTGCGTCGTCTGGACTGACGCCTTCGCGAGCAAGCCCGCTCCCACAGGGGGATTTGTTGTGTGACACAAGCAGTGTTCACAACCCTGATCCAATGTGGGAGCGGGCTTGCTCGCGAAATCGGTGGTTCAGACACCACTGCAATAACGGAATCAAACGGTAATCGAGAACCCCATGCCTCAACCGCGTCCCTACAAAGTTGCACTCAACGGCTACGGCCGGATTGGTCGTTGCGTCTTGCGTGCGTTGTTCGAGCGAGGCGAGAAGGTCGGGTTTGAAATTGTCGCGATCAACGATCTGGCGGACATGGCCAGCATCGAATACCTGACACGCTTCGACTCCACCCACGGCCGCTTTCCCGGCGAAGTGCGAGTAGACGGCGATTGTCTGCATATTAATGGCGACTGCGTGAAGGTTCTGCGCAGTGCCACCCCCGAAGGTATTGACTGGGCGGCGCTGGGCGTCGACCTGGTGCTTGAATGCTCCGGCGCTTACCACACCCGCGAAGACGGCCAGCGTTTCCTCAACGCCGGCGCGCCTCGCGTGCTGTTCTCGCAACCGATGGCCAGCGAGGCGGATGTCGACGCCACCATTGTCTACGGCGTCAATCAGGATTGCCTGACTGGCGATGAGCTGCTGGTGTCCAACGCGTCCTGTACCACCAACTGCGGCGTGCCGCTGTTGCGTCTGCTGGACAAGGCGATCGGCCTGGATTACGTGTCGATCACCACGATTCACTCGGCGATGAACGATCAGCCGGTGATCGACGCCTATCACCACGAAGACCTGCGCCGCACTCGTTCGGCGTTCCAGTCGGTGATCCCGGTGTCCACTGGTCTGGCGCGTGGCATCGAGCGCCTGCTGCCGGAACTTGCCGGGCGAATTCAGGCCAAAGCCGTACGCGTGCCGACGGTCAACGTGTCCTGCCTCGACATCACGATGCAGACCGCCACCGCGACCGATGCCAACGAGGTCAACCGGATCCTGCGCGAGGCCGCCACCAACGGCCCGCTCAAAGGCCTGCTGGCCTACACCGAGTTGCCGCACGCAAGCTGTGATTTCAACCATGACCCACATTCGGCCATCGTCGATGCCAGTCAGACCCGTGTTTCCGGCCCCAGACTGGTGAACATTCTGGCCTGGTTCGACAACGAATGGGGTTTTGCCAACCGAATGCTGGACGTTGCAGACCACTATCTGCAAACAGCGATTTCAAAAAAACCTGCTCTCTAAGAACAGCTACTCAGGAAGTGCGACCCATGACCGTGTTGAAGATGTCCGACCTCGATCTGCAAGGTAAGCGCGTATTGATCCGCGAAGACCTCAACGTCCCAGTCAAGGACGGTGTTGTCACCAGCGATGCGCGTATCCTGGCTTCGCTGCCGACCATCAAGCTGGCCCTGGAAAAAGGTGCGGCGGTGATGGTGTGCTCACACCTGGGCCGTCCGACCGAAGGCGAGTTCTCCGCCGAGAACAGCCTCAAGCCAGTCGCCGACTACCTGAGCAAGGCCCTGGGCCGCGAAGTGCCCCTGGTGGCCGATTACCTGGGCGGTGTTGACGTCAAGGCCGGCGACATCGTGCTGTTCGAAAACGTGCGCTTCAACAAGGGCGAAAAAAAGAACGCCGACGAACTGGCCCAGCAATACGCCGCCCTGTGCGACGTGTTCGTGATGGACGCTTTCGGCACCGCGCATCGTGCCGAAGGTTCGACCCACGGCGTGGCCAAGTTTGCCAAAGTCGCGGCTGCTGGCCCGTTGCTGGCCGCTGAACTGGATGCACTGGGCAAGGCGCTGGGCGCACCGGCCAAGCCAATGGCTGCGATTGTTGCCGGCTCCAAGGTCTCGACCAAACTCGACGTCCTCAACAGCCTGAGCCAGATCTGCGATCAACTGATCGTCGGCGGCGGTATTGCCAACACCTTCCTGGCTGCCGCCGGTCACCCGGTCGGCAAGTCGCTGTACGAGCCGGACCTGCTGGACACCGCGCGCGCCATCGCCGCCAAGGTCAGCGTGCCGCTGCCAGTGGACGTGGTGGTTGCCAAGGAATTTGCTGAAAGCGCTGAAGCCACCGTCAAGCTGATCGCTGACGTTGCCGCTGACGACATGATCCTGGATATCGGCCCGCAAACTGCGGCCAACTTCGCCGAACTGCTGAAGTCGTCGAAAACCATCCTGTGGAACGGCCCGGTCGGCGTGTTCGAATTCGACCAGTTCGGCAACGGCACCAAAGTGCTGGCCCAGGCCATCGCCGACAGCGCCGCGTTCTCCATTGCCGGTGGTGGCGACACCCTGGCGGCCATCGATAAATATGGCGTGGCCGAGCAAATCTCCTACATTTCCACCGGTGGTGGCGCGTTCCTCGAATTCGTCGAAGGCAAGGTGCTGCCGGCCGTTGAAGTCCTGGAAAGCCGGGCCAAGGCCTGAGGCCGCCCGTTTGGCCAGGCAAAGGAGTGTTCAGATGGTCAAGTCGTTAGCGCTGTTGTTGCTGACTGGTACGCTGGCGGCCTGCGGGAGTAACCCGAAGGCCGAGGCAACGCCTGCGCCGGATGCGGCGCGCAAAGGCTGCTACCAGGCCGACTGGCAGGCCGAAACCAACCCGGTGCTGAACAAGCGCTCGGGGCCGGACGGTCTGGACAAATACGAGACGCAAACCCCGGCCAAGGAACATGGTTGTCCTTGACCGGTCTGACTCTTTAACTCAGGGCTGGCGGCGTTGGTTGTCAGTCGAGGAACACGGATGAAAGGCTTGATCGCCATTACGGCGTTGGCATTGTTGGGCGGTTGCGCGCAGTTGAACCTGTTTCAGTCGTCCGCACCTGCGGACAGTTGGGCCACCTGGACTTGCGACAGCCAGGCCAAAGTGCTGTGGCGCTACGCCGATGCCGGCCAGAAGGAAGTCGATGTTCGACTGGGCGGCGGTGATCAGGTCTATCGGCTGAAAGAAGAGCCGGGCGCCTCGGGCGTGCTGTACAGCGACGGCATGCTGGCGTTTCACGTCAAGGGTGACGAAGGCCTGGTGTATTGGGTCGCCACCAATGACCTGATCGGCCGCGGCTGCAAGGCGCAGTAACACGATTGAATTGATTCACACAGATCCCAAGGTGGGAGCGGGCTTGCTCGCGAAAGCGGTGGATCAGCTTGCGTAATGGTGAATGTTAAACCGCATTCGCGAGCAAGCCCGCTCCCACAGGGGTTCTCTGTTGTTCACAAGATTTTGGTAACACCGAATCACCAGACCGGGCTTCGACCCCCGATCTGCAATCACTTGAATAGCCGCCGCCGCTCCGGCAGGCTGGCACGATTAACGACCCTCAACCGGGAGAGACACACACAATGGCACTTATCAGCATGCGCCAGATGCTGGACCACGCAGCCGAGTTCGGCTACGGCGTTCCAGCCTTCAACGTCAACAACCTTGAGCAGATGCGCGCCATCATGGAAGCCGCTGACAAGACTGACTCCCCGGTGATCGTCCAGGCTTCGGCCGGCGCTCGCAAATACGCTGGCGCGCCGTTCCTGCGTCATCTGATCCTGGCCGCGATCGAAGAATTCCCGCACATCCCGGTGTGCATGCACCAGGACCACGGCACCAGCCCTGACGTCTGCCAGCGCTCCATTCAACTGGGCTTCAGCTCGGTAATGATGGACGGTTCCCTGGGCGAAGACGGTAAGACTCCGACCGACTACGAATACAATGTCCGCGTTACCCAACAAACTGTTGCCATGGCTCACGCCTGCGGCGTTTCGGTTGAAGGCGAGCTGGGCTGCCTGGGTTCGCTGGAAACCGGTATGGCCGGTGAAGAAGACGGCATCGGCGCTGAAGGCGTTCTGGATCACAGCCAGATGCTGACCGACCCGGAAGAAGCCGCTGACTTCGTCAAGAAGACCCAGGTCGATGCCTTGGCCATCGCCATCGGCACCAGCCACGGCGCCTACAAGTTCACCAAGCCACCTACCGGCGACGTGCTGGCGATCGACCGCATCAAGGAAATCCACAAGCGCATCCCGAACACCCACCTGGTGATGCACGGTTCCTCGTCGGTTCCACAAGAGTGGCTGGCGATCATTAACCAGTACGGCGGCGACATCAAAGAAACCTACGGCGTACCGGTTGAAGAAATCGTCGAAGGCATCAAATACGGCGTACGCAAGGTCAACATCGACACCGACCTGCGCCTGGCATCCACCGGCGCAATGCGTCGCCTGATGGCCACCAACCCGAGCGAATTCGATCCACGTAAATTCTTCGGTGCCACTGTGACGGCGATGCGTGATGTGTGTATCGCTCGTTATGAAGCGTTCGGTACTGCCGGTAATGCTTCGAAGATCAAGCCGATCTCGTTGGAAGCGATGTTCCAGCGTTATCTGAAAGGTGAGTTGAACGCCAAGGTTAACTAAGCCTGAACGTTAAGCTGCGCTGATAAAAAACCCGCCGAGAGGCGGGTTTTTTTTGGGTGTGATTTTTTCGCGTAGCGACACTGTTCATGAGGAGTGCATGATAAGTTGATCTAAATGAGTTTTGCTTATTCCCAATAGATCTCAATGACTGTCAGATCTGACAGTAGGCAGCCTCAAGCGATACTCACAAGATAAGACTCCACCTCGTAATGGAGTACACAGCAATGACTACAAAGGACGTTAAATCCAAAGGCTCGGCCCCGGCTACCCAGCCAGTTGAGCCAAAAACGGAAGACCTCAAAAACTCCAAGGGGCCAGCTCCTTTCACACGCCCTAAGCAACCAGAGTAAGCCCCTGGCTTTAGAATCCACAGACATGTGACTTCTTTTTTACATCGTGATGGATTGGGCAATAGCTGTCCATATAAGAAACCCGCCGAGAGGCGGGTTTCTTATGGGTGAGTGATTGGTATGTCGCACGTCCGGGTTGTCCAGTAATTTCTTTGTTAAAGGCAGATTTGTTATTTCAAAGGGATATAAGTACCTGTCAGATATTACAGGTGTGCGGAAATATGGAGCCGCCTACTATCGGGTTTCACTTGTCCCTCGGAAAGATAGAAATGAAAAACGAAAAAGAAATAAAAGGTGACGCTGGCGTTGACGACTCCTTATTTGGTTCTATGGAAATCACCTACAAGCATGAAGAGTATGGTGAGCATCCGAAGGAATTTAAAGATTATGGATTTTTATATAAGGAAGAAAAATCCTTTCAACTTCTTCCAAAGTACCGAGAGTTTGAAGGTCACAAGTATTATTTGTCATTGTCCTTTAAGGCAGGCCTTGATGTCGACAAGGATTATGAGCTAGGTGGAGAAGATGCACCCGTCAGCGCGCATTTGGAGATTGATGACATAAGAGGTGATCGGTACGCTAGCGGTAAGTTCAAATTGTCAAGAAGTGGCGAATATCCGGAGGGAACCTTTGATATCTCTGAAGAGAATGTCTTTTCGGCAGAGGGCAAATTTGAGTACAAGAAGGAACCTTAGTTGGTACTGACTCAACGCGCACCGGCAGGCTCATGGAGTCTGCCGGCTTGTCGGGTTTTGCATCACCTGTTGGTGCATGTGAGTGTTATTTATCGTGATCAATATCCAGCTTGGTAAACGTCACCTGCCCACCCTCACTGGTATACCCGGTGTTGTCCTGCACATACACCCCAGCCTTGAAGTACAGCGGCTTGTTGCGCCACGTCGCGCTGATTTGTGAATCCCACTGATAACCCGCTGCGCTCACGCCAAGTGCACCGCCGGGGCTGAGGTGGATCAGGTAGTTGAATTCGCGGTCGAGTTTGATGCCGGTGGCGAGGGTGATGACGCGGCTTTCGTCGTCATCGGGGTGCATGCGCACTTTGATGACGAGGTTGCCGGTTTCGGTCTTGGTCTTGTACTGGTATTCGAGTTTCACCATCGGCTTCTGGCTTTCATACGCGTGGATCTGGCCGATCACGATCTTGCCCGAGCTGGGCACCTTGTTCACCGCGAGGGTTGCGCGCAAGGTGTTGTCGGCGTCCGGGTAATACCAGTTGCGCAGGGTGCCGTTGCTGAAGGTTTCGCGCAGTTCGGTGCGCGGGTAGATGGCGTTTTCGGTTTTTGACCCGGTCACCGGTGACCAGAAAAACAGCGTGCCGGTGTCGGAATGGAAGTACTGATCTTTGAAGCCATTCACCAGTTTGGAGGTTTCGACGGTGTACGGCGGACTGCCGACGGGAACGCTGAGGTTCCAGGTTGCGAGATCGATCATGTCGGTTTTCCACTCAATTCATCCTGAACGCGAGTGCCAGAAGCTCTAGCCCGCGCCTTTTCGGGCGGCAGTTATAAGCGTAGAGGAGTTTTTTGTTAACGCCCGTTTGGCAGATGATTGGCGTCAACATCCTGTCGAAATGCCATCTGTGCCGGTTTTCGGGGGCTGCAGGGGTGACCGTTAGTCGGTTTATCGCAGCTTTGGCTAAATGATGGCGGCGTGACAGCTTCTGCTTTCACAGATCCGGGACTAGAGTGATGGCTCAGTAACTGTACGGTTTTCCCAGGAAACCGGCCGATAGTCCGACAAGAGATGTCCCGACAAGAGAAGCAGCATGGAATGCGCGCAACCCCAGCCAGGTGAAGGCAGCTCTGTCCTTTTGATCGTTGATGATTACCCTGAAAACCTGATCAGCATGCGCGCGTTGCTGCAGCGTCAGGATTGGCACGTCATGACCGCTGCCTCCGGCTTCGAGGCGCTCAATCTGCTGCTTGAACACGACGTCGATCTGGTGCTGCTGGATGTGCAGATGCCAGGCATGGACGGTTTTGAAGTCGCGCGGCTGATGCGCGGCAGTCAGCGCACACGCCTCACGCCAATCATTTTCCTCACCGCCAACGAACAGTCGCAGGACGCCGTGATCAAGGGCTATGCCAGTGGCGCGGTGGATTACCTGTTCAAGCCATTCGATCCGCAGATCCTCAAGCCGAAAGTCCAGGCATTGCTCGAACACCAGCGCAACCGCCGCGCCTTGCAGCGTCTGAGTCATGATCTGGAGGTCGCGCGGGCCTTCAATGCCTCGGTGCTGGATAACGCGGCGGAAGGCATTCTGGTGCTCGGCGAGGACGGTTTGATCCGCTTCGCCAACCCGGCGATTTCGCGGCTGCTGAATGCGCCGGTGAAGGAGCTGGCGGGCAAGGAGTTTCTCGATTACCTGCAGAAACCGCACATCCCGCTGTGGGCCGATTCCGAGTTGTTGGCCGGCTATAAACGCGGTGAGACCTTGCGTCTGCACGATGCGTTGTTGCGCACGGCACCGGGGCAACAGGTGCCGGTAGCGTTGTCCTGCGCGCCGTTGCCCGCCGAGCAACACGCGATGGTGGTGACGGTGCTGGACATGTCGGTGGTGCGTCACCTGCATCAGCAGCTGGAATTTCAAGCGGTCACCGATCCGTTGACCGGTCTGCTCAATCGCCGAGGTTTCTATCAGACGGTGGAAAACCTGCTGCTGCGTGGTGAACGCAGCGACAGCAGTTGGGTGCTGCTGTATCTGGATCTCGATGGTTTCAAACGTGTCAATGATTCCCTTGGGCATGATGCCGGCGACCGGGTGCTGCGCTGGGTCTCCGAGCAGTTGAAGGCGTGCTTAAGGCCGTTCGATATTCTCGCGCGCATGGGCGGTGACGAGTTCACGGCATTGCTTGATCTGGAGTTCCCCGAGCAGGCGGCGAAGATTGCCGAGAAACTCATCGAACGGGTATCGGTCTGTCAGCAGATCGAGGGATTGGATATTGCCCTCGGCGCGAGCATCGGCATCGCCACCTACCCGGACTGCGGCTCGAACCTCGATGGCTTGCTGCGCGCCTCCGACATTGCCATGTATGAAGCCAAGCGCGCCGGGCGTCAGCAATATCGCTTTTATGATCACGAAATGAACGGCCGCGCGCGCTCGCGGCTGATGCTCGAAGAGAGCGTGCGCAACGCCATCGAGAACCGTGATTTCAATCTGGTGTATCAGCCGCAGGTGGCGATCGACAGCGGGCAGATCCGCGGTTTCGAGGCGTTGTTGCGCTGGCAGCATCCGAGCGTCGGCGATGTACCGCCGGGGCTGTTCCTGCCGTTGCTGGAAGAGGCACGGTTGATCAGCCGGCTCGGCAGCTGGATCTATCATCGCGGCGCCGGCCAGCGCAAAGCCTGGGAAACGTTGTTTGCCGAGGATCTGGTGCTCGGCGTGAGTTTGAGCAACACCCAGTTCGGTCTGCCGAATCTGGTCACCGAGTTGCGCCAGGTGCTGGAGCGGCACGCGCTGCAGCCACGGCAACTGGAGGTCGAAGTCACCGAAGACGCGCTGATGCACAACCCCGACGAGACCCGCAAACAGTTGCGCCTGCTGCGTAATCTCGGGGTGCGGGTGGCTTTGGATGATTTTGGTTCGGGGCCGTGTTCGCTGGCGCATCTGCGTGATCTGGAGCTGGACACGCTCAAGCTTGATCGACACCTGATTGCGCGCCTGCCGGATTCGACGCGCGACGCGGCGCTGGTCAGCAACGTGATCAATCTGTGTAAACAGTACGGTTTGCTGGTGATCGCCGAAGGCGTGGAAACCATCGAGCAGTATCAATGGCTGCAAGCGCATGGCTGCGAATATGTGCAGGGTTTCCTGGTGGCGCACCCGCTGACCTCCGAAGCTGCCGCGAGCTTCGCCGAGCCCTTTGACTGGAGCGCGCTGCCGGTTTGAATTCGCTACACTGGCGCTCTTTTCGAACCGTGTTGCCGTGTCCATGACTGCGTTGAAATACCTCCAGGCCTATCCCGCGCAATTGCAGGATCAGGTGCGCCAACTGATCGCCGAACAGCGTCTGGGTGACTACCTGAGCCAACGCTATCCGGGGCGTCACGATGTGCAGAGCGACAAGGCGCTGTACAGCTACGCGCTGGACCTGAAGCAGGAATACCTGCGCAACGCACCGGCCATCGACAAGGTGCTGTTCGACAACCGCCTCGACCTGACGCACCGCGCGCTGGGCCTGCACACCACGGTGTCAAGGGTGCAGGGCGGCAAGCTCAAGGCCAAGAAAGAGATTCGCATCGCCTCGCTGTTCAAGGAGGCGGCGCCCGAGTTCCTGAAAATGATCGTCGTGCATGAACTGGCGCACTTCAAGGAGTCGGATCACAACAAGGCCTTCTATAAATTGTGTGAACACATGCTGCCGGGGTATCACCAGATCGAGTTCGATCTGCGGGTGTACCTGACGTGGCGCGATATGCAATGAAGATCAAAAGATCGCAGCCTGCGGCAGCTCCTACAGTTGGGCTGCGATCTCATGTAGGAGCTGCCGCAGGCTGCGATCTTTTAACGTTGGGAGTGTTTAGATGGACGTAAGCAAGACCAAAAGCAGCTTTTACCGGCGCCTGTACGTGGCCTACCTGATCGACAGTGGCCTGGCCCCAAGCGTTCCGGCGCTGACCGAAGTGACCGGCATGCCCCGGCGCACGGCGCAGGACACGATCGCCGCGCTGGCGGATCTGGATATCGTCTGTGAATTCGAGCAGGAAGAGGGCGCGCGCAATCATGCCGGGCGCTATCGGATTCGCGAGTGGGGGGCGATTGATCGCGGGTGGATCGAGCGTAATCTGCGGCAGATCAAGGCTGTGCTGGAGTATCCCTGAGTTTTGCAGTGCCTGAGCTGACGCCTTCGCGAGCAAGCCCGCTCCCACAGTCGATCGAGTTCTTTCAGATGGAATGCAATCAAATGTGGGAGCGGGCTTGCTCGCGAAGGGGCCCTCAAGGACGACGCATGCCTATATGCGGAATGTCATCCTCCAGATACTCCTCACCCGCCACCACAAACCCGTACCTGCCGTAGTACCCCTGCAAATGCGCCTGCGCCGACAGATAGATCGGTACCTGCGGCCAGTGCTTCCCGGCCTGTTTCAGCGCGTGTTCCATCATCACATGCCCCAGCCCTTTACCACGGCCCTGCGGCGCAATGATCACGCGGCCGATCACCACGTCACCGCCCTGGGACTGGGGGTCGAGCAGGCGCAGATAAGCGATCAACTGATCGTCTTCCCAGCCCATCAAGTGATGAGTATCGCCAACCAGATCCTGGCCATCGAGGTCCGGGTAGGCGCATTTCTGTTCGACCACAAATACGTCCGAGCGCAGTTTCAGCAGCGCGTACAACTCTTCTTTGTCCAGATCGCTGTGATGCTTGCAGATCCACTCGATTGTCATCTTCCGACTCCTTGAACTCCGTCGCCCGATACTAAGGGCACAGGCGCTGGATGTCTGTATGGCGGAACAGTCTGTGACAAAGGTCAAAATGCCATCATTCCTTTCTCGCGACCGTCTCGGCTTTGTGTAATCTGCTGGAAAGCGCTGTGCGCTGGCTTCAATGAGCTACTGTTAGGGCCTGGGTTTCGCCGGTATGGGGCCTTGGGGTTTTGACTGAAAACACGCCGGGCAGCCCGCCCGCTAAGGATTTTCAAGCATGCCGCGACTGCATCGAGCCTTTGCGTTGATCGGACTGCTCTTGCTGGCCCAAACCGCCTCAGCGCAGAAGTTGCGACTGGTGTTTGATATCTGGCCGCCCTTTACCGACGACACGCTGGTCAACGGTGGCCTGGCCACCGACATCGTCAGCACCGCGCTGGCGCGGGCCGGTTACGCCAGCGACTATGAACAGGTACCTTGGGCGCGGGCGCTGCTGGGCGTTGGCGAAGGGCGTTACGACGTACTGGTCAACGCCTGGTACAACGACGAGCGGAAAAAAATCGGCCAGTTCTCTGGCGAATACCTGCTCAACCGCATCCGCTTTCTCAAGCGCAAGGACACGCCGCTGGAGTACGGCAGCCTGGAACAACTGCACACCTACCCGGTGGCGGTGGTGCGCGGTTATGCCTACTCGCAGGCCTTCGATGCCGATACCGCACTGGAGAAAGTCCCTGTGCATAACTTCGCCATGGCCGTGCGCATGCTGGCGGCGGACCGGGTCAAGCTGACCCTGGAAGATGAATACGTCGCGCGCTATTACCTGGCCCGCGAATCATCGAAAGTGCGCAACTCCGTGGAGTTTCTGCCCAAGCCGTTGAGCGAGAACAGCCTGCATATTCTGGTGAGTCTGAAGAATCCGCAGCATGAGCAGATTGTGGCCGGGTTCGATAAGGCGATTGCGGCGATGAAAGCGGACGGGAGTTATGACAAGTTGCTGCGCCAGCATGGGATGTAGAAGCTGATCCGGAATTTGTTAAGTGGCTGATGGCCCTATCGCGAGCAGGCTCACTCCTACAGTTTGAAATGCGTTCCCTTGTAGGAGTGAGCCTGCTCGCGATGGCGTCTGATCAGCCGCCGCTGACCTCGCGGGTGTCCTTGATCAGGTGCGCCGCCAACGTGCGCAACGGCCCCAACTGCCGGCAGATCAGCGCCAGTTGCGTCTGCACCAGTCGCTGTCCTTCATCGATTTCGTCCGGCATCTGCTCCAGCTCATTGGCCAGCGCTTCCTCTTCGTCACTCTGAATCGCCACCGGCTGCTTGTTCGCCAGGCCCTGGGCGATTTCGTCGATACTCGTCGCCAGCTTCACCCCGGCACCTTCAATCAAATGCTCACGCACATCGGCCGGCAATTGGGTTTCCCTGTGTGCGCCAAGCCCTGACAGATAACTCAACAAGGTGTGCGACAGCACCAGGAAGCGGAACCCGACATCCGCTTCCTTCCGGAAATGCCCCGGCTCCATCAGCATGTTGGCCAAGGTGGTCGACAGCGCCGCATCAGCGTTGTGCGCGTTGCGTCGGGCCAGGCGATAGGCGAGGTCGTCGCTCTTGCCGGCGGCGTATTGCTGCATGATCTGGCGCAGGTAGATGCTGTTGCAGGTCAGGGTGTTGGCCAGCACCTTGTTCAGGCGTCGGCCCTGCCAGTCCGGCAGGAACAGGAACACCGTCAGGCCGGCGATCAGGCTGCCGAGCAGGGTATCGAACAGGCGCGGCAGGAACAGCCCGTAGCCATCGCCGATCTGGTTGAAGCAGAACAGCACCATGATCGTGATCGCCGCCGTCGCCAGGGTGTAGCGCGTGGTGCGGTTGGTAAAGAACACCACCCCGGCGGCGATCGCGAAGCACGACTGCACCAGCGGACTGGGGAACAGATCGAACAGCGCCCAGGCCACGGTCAGGCCGATGGCGGTGCCGAGAATCCGCTGCCCGAGTTTGCGTCGGGTCGCGCCGTAGTTCGGTTGGCAGACGAACAGGGTGGTGAGGATGATCCAGTAACCCTGTGACGGGTGAATCAGGTGCACCATGCCGTAGCCGATACTCAGCGCCAGCGGCAGGCGCAGGGCGTGACGGAACAGCAAGGACGTCGGTGTCAGTTGCGTACGCAAGCGAATCCACACGTCCTTGAGGTTGCGCGGCGAGCGATCGAGCAGGCTGCTGTCGGTGGCGTCCGCCAAGGCGTCGGGGTTGCTGGCATCGCTGAGCAAACGGTCGAGGGTGCCGAGGTTGGCTGCCAGTGCGCGCAGCGAACGGAGCAAGCCGCGCCACGCCGGGTTGCTCTGGATGCGCAGGTGTTCAAGGGAGGCATCGAGGTCAGTCAGGGCTTCGGCAAAACTGGCGTCGTAGACGAACGGCTGGCGCATCTGGATCGATTCGGCCAGCGCGCGGCAGGCCTTGCCCTGCTGGCGCAACAAACGCTGGCAGCGGAACAGCACGTCGCTGTGGAAGAACGCATCGGCCAGCGCGTTATACGGATAGTGCGAGGAGCTGGCGCGCTCGTGGATGTCCTGAGCGAGGAAATACAGCTTCAGATAACGGCTGACTTTCGAGCCCGGGCGCCCGTTGCCGACCCGGTGCAGAATGATTTCCTTGGCACTGTTCAGCGCGGCGACCACGCGACCGTTTTGCTGCGCCAGTTCCAGCCGTCGGCCTTCGACATCCAGTTGGCGGATCGGCTCGAACAGCGAGGCTTTGAGCTTCAGGTAGAAACCCAGTTCACGGAACAGCCGCGCCAGACTCTGCTGCACCGGCTGGTTGGAAAACATCGCTTGCCACAGCACCGACAGCAGGCCGTACCACGCGGCACCCGCCACCAGCAGCATCGGTTCGTGCCAGAAATCGGTGACCGCACCGCCGCGCTGATCCACGCCGATCATGGTGTAGACCGACAGAATCAAGGTCGCCGAGGCAATCGCGCCGTAACGCTCGCCGAGCGCACCAAGCATGGTCAGGCCGAAGCTGGCCAATGCCAGGGCGATGGCAAACACGATGGGGTAGGGGAAGAGCAGTTCCACCGACAGCGCGGCGATACTGAAACATACCAGCGTTACGGCGAGGGCGTTGAGGCGCCCCTGCCAACTGTCGTCGGTCTCGGCCAGGGCGCTGGCGATGATCCCGAGGAACAATGGGATCAGCAGGCCCATTTCATCCTGATACCAACACAGCGCCATGCTGCCGGTCAGGGCGATGAACACCCGCACGCTGTAGCTGAATTTATCCAGCGCCCACAGGCGCCGCAAAGACTGACGAAACGAGGTCGAGGACATGAAGTGCGAAGGCCTTCCGAGGCGATGCCGCTAAATTGAGCCAGTAATGACGCCGACGCAATGGCGCCGATCACATCTGACAGCAAAAAGTGTTCCTTACTGCATCACGCATAACAACTGTGGGAGGGGGCTTGCTCCCGAAAGCGGTGTGTCATTCAACATGTATGTCGACTGATCCAGCGCATTCGCGAGCAAGCCCGCTCCCACAGTTTTTGATTTGTGTTGGATCAGACGTACTGCGCGGCGGCGTAGCCGGAAGCCCAGGCCCACTGGAAGTTGAAACCGCCCAGATGCCCGGTGACGTCGAGCACTTCGCCGACAAAATACAGCCCCGGGCTTTTCAGCGATTCCATGGTCTTGGACGACACTTCGCGGGTATCGACGCCACCCAGCGTGACCTCGGCGGTGCGATAGCCTTCGGTGCCGGCCGGGACGACTTTCCAGCTGCCGAGTTTGTCGGCGATCAGCGCCAGTTCGGCGTGGGTGTACTGCTTCATCGGTTTGGAAACGAACCAGTTGTCCGCCAGCAGGTTGGCCATCTTCTTGGTGAAGATTTCGCCGAGCAGGGTTTTCAGTTCGCTGTTCGGGCGCTCGGCCACTTGTTGTTGCAGCCACGCGGCGGTGTCGTGATCCGGCAGCAGGTTGATCTCCACGGTGTCGCCCGGCTCCCAGAACGACGAGATCTGCAGAATCGCCGGGCCGCTGAGGCCACGGTGAGTGAACAGGATGTTCTCGCGAAAGCTCTGGTCATTGCAGCTGACCAGGCAATCCACCGAAGTACCGGACAGCTCGGTGCAGAGTTCCTTGAGCTGATCGGTGATAGTAAACGGCACCAGTCCGGCGCGGGTCGGCAGCAGTTCATGGCCGAACTGTTTGGCCACCTGATAACCGAAGCCGGTAGCGCCCAGCGTCGGGATCGACAACCCGCCGGTGGCGATCACCAGCGATTGGCACTGAACCTGGCCGAGGGTGGTGTCGAGCAGGTAGCCGCTTTCGACCTTCTCGATGGTCTGGATCGAGGTGTCCAGGTGCAGCTCGACACCGACCTGATCGCACTCGTCGAGCAGCATGCCGAGGATGTCGCTGGATTTGTTATCGCAGAACAGCTGACCGAGTTTCTTCTCGTGGTACGGCACGCCGTGCTTGACGACCATGCCGATGAAATCCCACTGGGTGTAGCGCGCCAGTGCCGATTTGCAGAAATGCGGATTACCCGAGAGGAAATTGCCCGGCTCGGTGTACATGTTGGTGAAATTGCAGCGGCCACCACCGGACATCAGGATTTTCTTGCCGGCCTTGTTCGCATGATCGAGCAGCAACACCTGACGCCCACGCCCGGCGGCGGTCAGTGCACACATCAACCCTGCGGCGCCAGCGCCAATGATCACGACTTCGGTAGAGCGCAAAACGGTGTCCTCTTGGTAGGTCGCTACAAAACAAACTGTGGGAGCGGGCTTGCTCGCGAAAGCGGTATGTCAGTTGACACATAAGTCGCCTGATACACCGCATTCGCGAGCAAGTCCGCTCCCACAGGGGATCTTCTTTGCTTGGAAGATCGCTTACAAAACCCGCACGCGCAGCGAACGGCCCTTGATCTTGCCGTTGTTCAAGCGCTGCAACGCCTGCATGACCACGGTGCGTTCAACCGCCACATACGACTGGAAATCGAAGATCGCGATCTTGCCGACCTGCGCGCCGGGGATGCCGGCGTCGCCAGTCAGTGCGCCGAGGATGTCGCCCGGACGAACCTTGTCCTTGCGCCCGCCGGCGATGCACAGCGTGCTCATCGGTGGTTGCAGCGGAGCGCCGCCCTGGGACTTGAGGTTATCGACCTGATCCCAGTTCAACGGGGCTTTCTGCAACTGTTCGATGGCTTGCGCGCGATGTGCTTCGGACGGTGCGACGAGGCTGACCGCGATGCCTTTCTCGCCAGCACGACCGGTACGGCCAACGCGGTGGATGTGGATTTCCGAATCGCGGGCCAGCTCGACGTTGATCACCATGTCCAGCGCATCGATGTCCAGACCACGGGCGGCGACGTCGGTGGCGACCAGAACCGAAGTACTGCGGTTGGCGAACATCGCCAGCACTTGATCGCGATCACGCTGTTCCAGATCGCCGTGCAGGCCGACGGCGGAAATGCCTTTGGAGGTCAGGTGGTCAACGGTTTCCTGCACTTGCTGTTTGGTGAAGCAGAACGCCACGCAGGAGGCCGGGCGGAAGTGGTGCAGGACTTTGGTCACTGCGCTCATGCGCTCTTCCGGGGAAATCTCGTAGAAACGCTGCTCGATCTGCGTGTCGTCGTGGAACGCTTCGGCTTTCACCGTTTGCGGATCGCGCATGAATTTCGACGCCAGTTGCTTGATGCCCACCGGGTACGTGGCGGAGAACAGCAGGGTCTGACGGCGTGCCGGAGTCTTTTCGATGATGTCTTCGATGGCGTCGTAAAAGCCCATGTCGAGCATGCGGTCGGCTTCGTCGAGGATCAGCGTGTTCAGGCCGTCGAGCACCAGCGAACCCTTGCGCAGGTGTTGCTGGATACGCCCCGGGGTGCCGACGATGATGTGCGCGCCGTGTTCCAGCGAAGCGATCTGCGGGCCGAACGACACGCCGCCGCACAGGGTCAGGACTTTGATGTTGTCTTCGGCACGGGCCAGACGCCGGACTTCCTTGGCGACCTGATCGGCCAGCTCACGGGTCGGGCAGATCACCAGCGCCTGGCAACCGAAGTAGCGCGGGTTGATCGGATTGAGCAGGCCGATGCCGAAGGCGGCGGTCTTGCCGCTGCCGGTCTTGGCCTGGGCGATGAGGTCCATCCCCTTGAGGATCACCGGCAAGCTCTGCGCCTGGATCGGCGTCATCTGGGCATAACCGAGGGATTCGAGGTTAGCCAGCATGGCGGCGGACAGCGGCAGAGTATTAAAAGCGGTGGCGATGGTGGTCACGGGACTGGCCTGCAAAACAAAATGTCGCGCAGTGTAGCAGCCCCGTGCCACTTTCCTCGAAAGTTCTGGACGAACAGTGCCTGAAACCCATGAGAAGGGATTCAACTGTGGCGAGGGAGCTTGCTCCCGCTGGGGCGCGAAGCGGCCCCGCTCTTCTAGTCAAAAGAGGGACTGCTGCGCAGTCCAGCGGGAGCAAGCTCCCTCGCCACAAAAGCATTCACTGTTTGTTTAGTGTTCAATGTGCTCATCCGGATGTTCATCCGGGCGTTTGACCCGACGACCGTCCTCTTTCGACAGTTGCGAGAAGATCGTCGCCGCCAGCATCGCCATGATCCCCACCGTGACAAACGTCAGCTGGAACGCGCCCAGCACGGTCTCGACGCCGTCGTTGCCGATTTCCGCCGTAAACCCGCCGAGCAATGCACCGGCGCAGGCCACGCCCAGACTCAACGACAATTGCGCCACCACCGACAGCAAGCTGTTGCCGCTGCTGGCGCTGGCGTCGTCGAGGTCGATCAGGGTGACGGTGTTCATCGCGGTGAATTGCAGCGAGTTGATTGCGCCGAGAACCGCCAGCAGGCACAGCAGCAGCCAGTATGGCGTCTGCTCGCTGACCAGGCCCATGCTCGCCAGCATGATCCCCAGTGCCAGGGTGTTGCCGGTGAGCACGATGCGATAGCCAAGGCGTTCGATCAGCGGCCGCGCCATCCACTTGGCAAACATCGCCGCAGCGGCCAGCGGCAGCATGCTCATCCCGGCTTGCGACGGCGAGTAACCCAGCGCGACTTGCAGCAGCAACGGCACCAGAAACGGCAGGGCGCCGCTGCCGAGGCGGGCGAACAGGTTGCCGATGATTCCGACCGCGAAGGTTCGCGTCTTGAACAACGACGGGGCGAACAGTGGATTCTCGATACGCCCGGCGCGCAGCCAGTACGCCGCCAGACAGGCCAGACCGCCGAACAGCAGCAACATCACCCGCAGGTGCGGCAAGTGCAATTCGCCCAGACCTTCCATGGCGATGGTGATCAGGATCATCGCCGCGCCAAACAGCAGGAAACCGAGGCTATCGAAGCGCGTGCGTTCAGTACCGCGCAGGTCGGGGATGAATTTCCACACCGCGTAGCAGCCGAGAACACCGACCGGCAGGTTGATCAGGAAAATCCAGTGCCACGTCAGGTATTGCACCATCCAGCCGCCCATGGTCGGGCCGATCAGCGGGCCGAGCAGGCCGGGAATGGTGATGAAACCCATGATCCGCACCAGCTCCGAACGCGGATAGGCGCGCAGCACCACCAGCCGTCCGACCGGCAGCATCAACGCACCGCCCAGACCCTGGATCACCCGCGCGCCGACCAGCATGCTCAGGCTGCTGGACAAGGCGCAGAGCAGCGAGCCGAAACTGAACAGCAGGATCGCGCCGAAGAAAATCTTCTTGGTGCCGAAGCGATCGGCGATCCAGCCCGAAGCCGGAATCAGCAAGGCCACGGTGAGCATGTAGGCGATGACCACGCCTTGCATGCGCAACGGGTCTTCGGCCAGATCCCGGGCCATGGCCGGCAGGGCGGTGTTGAGGATGGTCCCGTCGAGGGACTGCATGAAGAACGCAATGGCGACGACCCACGGCAACCAGCGGGCGGTGATGGCGTCGAGAGGCGGGCGAGTGGGCATGGAACCTCTTGTGGTTGGGCGTTGATGCACAGGCTTTTGGTGGGAGCGGGCTTGCTCGCGAATGCATTGTGTCATTCAACATTTATTGTGGCTGACACACCGCTTTCGCGAGCAAGTCGAATCGTCGCACCGCCGCTCCCACAGTAGATCTCCAGTGTTTTGGAGATCCTGGTGTTACAGGGTCAAGGTCAGTCGGCTCACCAGCGCCCCCGGCAACAACGCCGACGAGGTATTGCGCTGGCTATACGTGCTCGCCGACAGCAGCAACTCGCGCTCGGCAGTCAATGCTTCCAGCTGCGAACCCAGCAGGCTGTAGGCGCTGTCGTCGAAGCGCATGGTGCTGACCGGCGCCTGAATCTCGCCGTTTTCGACCCAGAAAGTTGCGAAGCGAGTCATGCCGGTCAGGCGCGCCGCTGGTTGATCCGAGTAGTTCAGGTACCACAGGTTGCTGATGTACAGCCCGGTGCCCAACTGCTTGAGGATCTCTGCCTGTGACAGATCACCGGCCGCCATGTTCAGCGCACTCGGCATTTCACCGCCGCCGGCGCCGTTGGCGGTCAGGCCGTATTCGGCGGCACTGCGCGAACCGACCAGTTGATCGCCAGCCTTGCCTTCGACGATCAGTCGCAGATCGCTGCGCGGATAACCCTCGCCGGAGAACGCCGGGCTCAACGAACCGCTGACTTGCTCATCCAGTGAGACCAGCGGACTGAACGCCTGATCGCCGACATACAGCTTCTGCAGCGGGCTGCTTTTGCTGGCAATCGACTGCGCCGAGAAACCGCCCCAGCTGAGCATGCCCATGATTTCCTCCAGCGCGGCCGGCGCCAGGTACGCGCGGTATTGCCCCGGTGCCAGAGTGCGCAACGGTCGACCGAGGAACGCCAGTTGCTCGCGCGCCTGCTGGAAGCGGCGGGCGAAGCCTTCGCTGCTCCACTCGTGCCCGGCGTAGCTTGCTTTCACTGCTTCGCCGTTGTCGTGGAACAGGCTGAAGTCGAAGTTGAAGCTGTTGGCCTGATGCCAGCCGAACGCCCCCGATGAACTGGCGAAACCGCGGCTGATCGGGCCGGCAGCATAGAAGCCGACCAGATCCAGACCTTCAGCAGCGCTGCAGATTTCCTCGACCACCTGCTCGGTGTCCGGCAGCGGATGTTCCTGCACGTTGTTGCTCTGCCAGCCGTTGTGGTTGAGCAGCAGGTACGGATCCTGTGGCAGCAGCGGCAGGGTTTCGCGCAATTGTTGCAGGCCTTCGGCGAGGCGTTGCAGATCGGCTTCCTGATCACCGGACAGGGTGATATGCAGGTCGGCATGACGGCCGTCGTTGATCAGCTTCAGCCCTACGTCGGCTTGCTGCACTTGGCCGGCCTGACGCACCTTGGCGTGATTGAAACGCACGAACGCCGAGGACTCGGCGGCGTAGCTGAGGGTGAATTGTTCCGGCTCGCGCACACTGTCGCGCAGCCAATTGACCATGACCTTGAAGGCGTCGGACTGACTCTTCGAAATGCTCATCAGGCGTCTCCCCCAAACACATCAACGTTGCTGAATACGCAGGCCGGCGAAGCGTGGCCGACGCGGATCACCTGGTTTGGCTCGCCCTTGCCGCAGTTTGGCGTGCCCAGCACCATTCGGGTGCCGGCATTGCCGACCGCGCGCAGACTCTTCCAGAAGTGCGCGGAAATGCCCCGGTAATTCGGATTTTTCACCACACCCTTGAGTTCGCCGTTCTCGATCAACTGACCCCACTCGCAACCAAACTGGAATTTGTTGCGCGCATCGTCAATCGACCACGAACGGTTGGTGCTCATCAGAATGCCGTGCTCGATGCCGCTGATCAGTTGCGTCAGCGACTGATCGCCCGGCTCGATGTTGAGGTTGGCCATGCGGTCGATCG
The DNA here is from genome assembly GCF_058798255.1 of Pseudomonas sp. GW823-FHT01D03. Lineage (NCBI taxonomy): Bacteria > Pseudomonadati > Pseudomonadota > Gammaproteobacteria > Pseudomonadales > Pseudomonadaceae > Pseudomonas > Pseudomonas sp. GW823-FHT01D03. The sequence continues at coordinate 5,629,710 of NZ_JBXAKK010000001.1, read as the reverse complement.
GCGGCCGGTTCCAGCCGCAGGCGCGGCTGTTGGCAACCCCGTCGAGACCGGCTCGGAACTGTGACAGTGCCCCGCCGAGTGGTCGCAACAGCAAGCCTTCGCGAATCAGGAATTGTTTGCTGGCCTTGCTGCCGTCGTCATCGTGGCCGTAACTGGCCAGCTCTTCGGGAATGTCCGGATCGAAGGTCACGTTGAGCAGCTTCGAACCGTATTGCAGGCTGCCGAAGTCGCTGGTTTTGACGAAGCTGGTGCCGGCGTAGTTGCGCTCGTCACCGAGGATGCGGTCGAGCTCCAGCGGGTGACCGATCGACTCGTGGATCTGCAGCATCATCTGGTCAGGCATCAGCAACAGATCGCGCGGGCCTTGCGGGGTGTTCGGCGCGAGCAACAGTTGCAGGGCCTGATCGGCCACTTGTGGGCCCGCGCCGACCAGGCCGCAACGGCTGATCACGTCGGCGCCACCCTGCTGGCCGAAGTTTTCGCGGCCGAGGGAGCGGGTCTGGCTGTCGTTGCCGTCGTAGGCAGTGACGTCGAGACTTGGATAAACGAAGCGTTGGGCCTGGCGTAATTCGGCACCGGCGCTGCTCAGGTAGATCTGCTCGACGTAGGTGATGCCGATGCTCGCCTGCCAATTCACCAGGCGCTCATCCTTTGGCACCGAGGCGGATTCCGCGCCGAGCAGTTCGAAGCATTCGCTCAGGGACGGGAAGGGTTGTTCGAGGTTGGGCGACAAGTAATCAGCGCGATCGCTCGACACTGGCTGATCGCGCAGATCGAGCAAGGCGTGCGGCTTGAGTCGCCGGGCCTGCTGTTCGGCGCGTTCGAGGGCGGCTTGCAGGCCTTGCTGCCTCAGGTCGTTGGTCGCCGCATAGGCTTCAACGCCGTTGACCCGCACAGTAAGCATCGCGCCTTCGTCACGGCTCAGGCTCGGCGGTTCGGCGACGTTCTTGCGCACCGACAGGTACTGGCCGGACTCGCGCACATACCGCAGGGAAAAAAACTCGGCGCCCGTGCGCAAGGCAGCGAAGCGCTGCTTGAGCTGGGGGTGAAAATCGAACATTCGGGAACCTCCTTGTTATGGAGTTGCGGGGTGAAGCGATTCGGCGGGGAGGGGTGAAACGATTGCGCGAGGTCTAGAGTAGGCCTGCGTGGGGGTAGGATCAAGTGAAGAGGGGGTGTAGGAGGATTTACTGTGCAGCAGGGGGGAGGGGTATTGAATTGCAGGGCCTCATCGCGAGCAGGCTCACTCCTACAGTTAATCTCCAGTGTTCACATAATGTGTGGTCGCTGGAGATCCTTGTAGGAGTGAGCCTGCTCGCGATTAGCCGTGACGCGGTATTACGTCTTACTGAGCAACAGGCGTGATATCACGCATCGGCTTGCCCTTCACCGGCGCACCGCCAGCAACGTAGTAGGCAGCATTGCTGCGCGGCAGTGGCTTGCGGCCACGGATCTTGTCGGCGATTTTCTCGGCGATCATGATCGTCGGCGCGTTGAGGTTACCGGTGGTGATGATCGGCATGATCGAAGCATCGACCACACGCAGGCTTTGCATGCCGTGCACGCGACCTTCGCCATCCACTACGGCCATCTCGTCGGTGCCCATCTTGCACGAGCAGGACGGGTGGAACGCGGTTTCGGCGTGCTCGCGAATGAACTTGTCCAGCTGCTCATCGGTTTGCACTTCGATGCCCGGGCTGATTTCGCGGCCACGGAAGGCGTCCAGTGCCGGCTGTTGCATGATTTCGCGGGTCAGGCGGATGCCGTCACGGAATTCCTGCCAGTCCTGCTCGGTGGCCATGTAGTTGAACAGGATGCTCGGGTGCTGACGCGGATCCTTGGACTTCAACTGGATGCGGCCACGGCTCGGCGAGCGCATGGAACCCATGTGCGCCTGGAAACCGTGCTCTTTCACACCGTTGCTGCCGTTGTAGTTAATCGCTACTGGCAGGAAGTGGTACTGGATGTTCGGCCACTCGAATTCCGGACGCGAACGAATGAACCCGCCGGCTTCGAACTGGTTGCTGGCGCCGATGCCGGTGCCATTGAACAGCCACTCGGCACCGATGGCTGGCTGGTTGTACCAGAGCAGCGACGGGTACAGCGAGACCGGTTGGGTGCAAGCGTATTGCAGGTACAGCTCAAGGTGATCCTGCAGGTTTTCACCGACGCCCGGCAGGTCATGAACCACCGGGATGTCGAGGCTTTCCAGCAGTTTTGCCGGGCCGACACCGGAGCGCTGCAGAATCTGCGGCGAAGCGATGGCGCCGGAGCACAGCAGGACTTCCTTGCGTGCCTTGGCTTCAACGCGCTCTTCCGCCGAACCGACCAGGTAACGCACGCCGACCGCACGTTTGCCTTCGAACAGAATCTTGTCGGTCAGGGCGTGGGTGACGATGGTCAGGGTCGAACGCTTTTTCGCGACGTCGAGGTAGCCACGGGCGGTGGAAGCACGACGGCCGTTCGGCGTCACGGTGCGATCCATCGGGCCGAAGCCTTCCTGCTGGTAGCCGTTCAAGTCTTCGGTACGCGGGTAACCGGCCTGCACGCCGGCTTCAACCATGGCGTGGAACAGCGGGTTGTTGCCCGCCTTCGGCGTGGTCACGCTGACCGGGCCGTCGCCACCGTGGTAGTCGTTCGGGCCGATGTCGCGGGTTTCCGCTTTACGGAAGTACGGCAGGCAGTCGAGGTACGACCAGTCTTCCAGACCTGGCAGTTTCGCCCAGCCGTCGTAGTCCATGGCGTTGCCACGGATGTAGCACATGCCGTTGATCAGCGAGGAGCCGCCGAGGCCCTTGCCGCGACCGCACTCCATCCGGCGACCGTCCATGTGTGGCTCCGGATCGGTTTCGTACGCCCAGTTGTAGCGACGACCTTGCAGCGGGAATGCCAGCGCGGCCGGCATTTGCGTGCGGAAGTCAAAACGGTAGTCCGGGCCACCTGCTTCGAGCAGCAGCACGGTGACGCCTTCGTCTTCAGTCAGACGGGTCGCCAGGGTGTTACCGGCCGAGCCGGCACCGATGATGATGTAATCGAATTCTTGGGACATTGAATGCACCCTCTTTAGATGTGGTCAGGCTGCCGAGTGGCCACTTTCTGTGGCGAGGGAGCTTGCTCCCGCTCGACTGCGAAGCAGTCGCAGAACCTGCGACCGAGCTCTGTCTGGATGAGCGCGGTGTCTGCAGTTGGGGCCGCTGCGCAGCCCAGCGGGAGCAAGCTCCCTCGCCACAAGGGCCCCAACTTCAGAGTTGCGTCAGATCAGAACACCGAGACGTAATCGCCCAGCTCGACCTGTACCGATTTGATGCGTGTGTAGTTGGTCAGCGAGCTGATGCCGTTTTCACGACCCACGCCCGACTGCTTGTAACCGCCAACCGGCATCTTCGCGTCGGACTCGCCCCAGGCGTTGATCCAGCAGATACCGGCTTCCAGTTGATGAATCACGCGGTGTGCGCGGTTCAGGTCTTTGGTGACGATACCGGCGGCCAGGCCGAAGTCGGTGTCGTTGGCGCGACGGATCACTTCCTCTTCGGTCTCGTAGGAGAGGATCGCCATCACCGGGCCAAAGATTTCTTCACGGACGATGGTCATCTCGTCGGTGCAGTCGGTGAACACGGTCGGCGCGACAAATGCACCTTTGGCGAATTCGCCGTCGGTCAGACGCTCGCCGCCGCACAGCACGCGGGCACCTTCTTCTTTACCCTTGGCGATGTAACCCAGCACGCTTTCCATGTGGGCGAAGCTGACCAGCGGGCCGAAGTTGGTGTTTTCGTCTTCCGGGTTGCCGATGCGGATGCGCGCTACGCGCTCGACGATCTTGGCTTCGAAAGCGGCTTTCAGGTGGCTCGGCACGAATACGCGAGTACCGTTGGTGCAGACCTGACCGGAGCTGTAGAAGTTAGCCATCATCGCGGTGTCGGCGGCGCGATCGAGGTCGGCGTCGTCGCAGATGATCAGCGGCGACTTGCCGCCCAGTTCCATGGTCACGTCTTTCAGCGAGGAAGCCGAAGCGCTGGCCATGACTTTCTTGCCGGTGTCGGTGCCGCCAGTGAAGGAGACTTTTTCGATGCGCGGGTGCTCGGTCAGCCAGGTACCGACTTCACGGCCGCTGCCGGTCAGTACGTTGAACACGCCGTTTGGCAGGCCGGCTTCGGTGTAGATCTCGGCCAGTTTCAGGGTGGTCAGCGAGGTGACTTCGCTTGGCTTGAAGATCATTGCGTTACCGGCGGCCAGGGCCGGTGCGGATTTCCACAGCGCGATCTGGATCGGGTAGTTCCACGCGCCGATACCGGCAACCACGCCCAGTGGCTCGCGACGGGTGTAGACGAAGGAAGTGTCGCGCAGCGGAATCTGCTCGCCTTCGATCGCCGGCACCAGGCCTGCGTAGTATTCCAGCACGTCGGCGCCGGTGACGATGTCGACGTATTTGGTTTCGGAGAAGGCTTTACCGGTGTCCAGGGTTTCCAGAGCAGCCAACTCATCGTTGCGCTCGCGCAGGATGTCGACGGCGCGACGCAGGATGCGCGAACGCTCCATGGCGGTCATCGCTGCCCAGATCTTCTGGCCCTTTTCAGCGCTGACCACGGCACGCTCGACGTCTTCCTTGGTCGCACGTTGCACTTGGGCGAGGACTTCACCGTTCGCCGGGTTGATGGCTTCGAAAGTGGCATCGCTGCCAGCGTCGGAGTACGCGCCATCGATGTAGAGTTTTTGCAGTTCGAAACGGGCCATAGTGTCCTCGCAAGTGCATTGGTTGGTTGGCGTTGACCATCGCGGTGGTGCTGCGATGGCGGTTCAGGGGCCGAGCGTTTTCTGTGTGCTCTAACTCACCTGCTTGGCCAATTGGAAATCCATGTATTCGTAAGCGATCTGTTGCGCCTGCACCGTGTCGAAAGCGTCTCCCGACAGCGCGCCGCGCAACCACAAGCCGTCAATCAACGCTGCCAGTCCACGCGCGGCGCTGCGCGCATCTTCGAGCGGCAGCACACGGCGGAACTCGCAGCACAGGTTGGAATACAGACGGTGATCGTTGATCCGCTGCAACCTGTGCAAAGACGGCTGGTGCATGCTGGTGGCCCAGAAGGCCAGCCAGGTTTTCATTGCCGGGCCATTGACCTGGCTGGCGTCGAAGTTGCCTTCGATGATCACCTGCAGATGCGCCCGTGGGCTGCTGTCTGCCAGCGCCTGACGGCGCGCGGTGACGTTCTCGCTGAGGACATTCATCAGATACCGCATCGTGGCGGCGATCAGGCCGTTCTTGTCCTGAAAATAGTGACTGATGATGCCATTCGAGACACCGGCCAAACGGGCGATCAGCGCAATGCTGGCGTCCCCCATACCGACCTGATCGACCGCTTGCAACGTGGCTTCGATCAGTTGTTGGCGGCGGATGGGTTGCATACCGACCTTGGGCATCTTGCACATCTCCTTAGGCCTTCCAACGGGCGATAAACGCCTATCGGATTGAGGGCCAGTCTATTTTGTTTTGATTGAACGTTCAATCAACAAAGAATAAGATCTGCGACAAATCGTCGCTGCCTACAGATTTTTTCTGCTTGTAAATGGCGATAAAACGACATCCGAAAATGCTTGAAACCTGCGTGGGGCATGGCGCGGTTCGCTGTTCGATGGACGTGTTGAATGGGCAAGACGCTCGGGGCCAGGTTTCGGATGAACGTCCGCACAGCTTTGGCCACGAAAGCGATTCGCAACGCCATTTCGGCAGGTTCGGGCTTTTTTCGGGGTGTCTTTATATCACCCGCCGGTCGGCTGCCAACTAACCGATTGGTCGGGTTCCGTGTTGCCTTGTGTTCTTCTCTCGCACTGCCTGGAGCATTTGTGCCATGAGTTCTGCCTCGCTAATAAAGACCCCGCCCGAGAAGGTGACGGTCAACGGTTGGGTGTTTTACACCTCTACCGCGTTGATTCTGTTGTTGACCGCCATTCTGATCATCGCCCCGCAAGAGGCCGGCAGAATGTTGGGTATGGCTCAGGCCTGGTTGTCGCGCAGCTTCGGCTGGTACTACATGGTGGTGATCGCCGCTTACCTGGTGTTTGTGGTGGGCCTGGCGTTTTCCTCGTACGGCAAACTCAAACTGGGCAGCAAGGACGACACCCCGGATTTCAGCTACGGCGCCTGGGCGGGGATGCTGTTCTCGTCGGGTATCGGTATTTCGCTGCTGTACTTCGGCGCGTCCGAGCCGCTGGACCATTACTTCAATCCGCCGGAAGGCGCAGCGGCCACCAACCTGGCCGCGCGTCAGGCGGTGCAACTGACCTTCCTGCACTGGGGCCTGCACGGCTGGGCGATCTACGCACTGGTCGGTCTGGCCGTGGCGTACTTCGCGTACCGTCATAACCAGCCGCTGGCCCTGCGTTCGGCGCTGTATCCACTGGTGGGCGAGCGTTGGGTCAAAGGCGCGGCCGGTCACGCGGTGGACGGCTTCGGCATGTTCGTGACCCTGCTGGGTCTGGTGACCAACCTGGGGATCGGCTCGCTGCAAGTGTCCTCCGGCCTGGAAAACCTGTTCGGCATGGAACACAGCAACACCAATCTGCTGATCGTGATCATCGTGATGAGCACCGTGGCGACCATCGCTGCCGTGTCCGGTGTGGAAAACGGCATTCGTCGTCTGTCCAACCTGAACATCGTGCTGTTCAGCGGCCTGCTGATTTTTGTCCTGTTGTTCGGCCCGACCTTGCACTTGCTCAACGGCTTCGTGCAGAACATCGGCGACTACCTTAACGGCGTGGTGCTGAAGACCTTCGACCTGTACGTCTACGAAGGCGACAACGCCAAGTCCGACCGCTGGCTGGGCCTGTGGACCCTGTTCTACTGGGCCTGGTGGATTTCCTGGGCGCCATTCGTCGGCATGTTCATCGCGCGTATTTCCCGTGGTCGTACCGTGCGTGAACTGGTGGCCGGCGTGCTGCTGATTCCGCTGGGCTTCACGTTGGCGTGGCTGTCGATCTTCGGTAACTCGGCACTGGATCTGGTGATCAACCAGGGGGCGGTGGAACTCGGCAAGACGGCGCTGGAACAGCCGTCGATGGCGATCTACCAGTTGCTGGAACACTACCCGGCGTCGAAAGTCGTCATCGGTGTGTCGATCTTCGTGGGTTTCGTGCTGTTCCTGACTCCGGCCGACTCCGGCGCGGTGATGATGGCGAATCTGTCCTGCAAGGGCGGCAACGTTGATGAAGATGCGCCGCACTGGCTGCGGATCTTCTGGTCGGTGGTGATCACCCTGGTGACCATCGGTCTGCTGTTCGCCGGTAACTTCGAAGCCATGCAAACCATGGTGGTGCTGGCCGGTCTGCCGTTCTCGGTGGTGCTGGTGTGCTTCATGTTCGGGCTGCACAAGGCCATGCGCCAGGACGTGCAGATCGAACAGGAGCAGGCGCAACTGGCTGAGCGCGGTCGTCGTGGTTTCAGCGAGCGTCTGACGCAACTGGACCTGCAACCGAGCCAATCGGTGGTGCAGCGTTTCATGGACAAGCAGGTCAGCCCGGCGCTGGAAGACGCTGCTGCACAAATGCGTGCACAGGGCCTGGAAGTGCAGACGCTGTTGGGCAAATCCAAGCGTTGCATGGGCGTGCGCATCGAGATGGAAGAGGGCAACCCTTTCGTCTACGAAGTGAGCCTGGACGGCTACCTGGCGAACCCGACCGAATCGGCCCAGTCCGATGAAGCGCGCCAGCGTTACTACCGCGCCGAGGTGTATTTGCACAACGGCAGCCAGGACTACGACCTGATGGGCTTCACGCAGGATCAGATCACACGCGATGTGCTCGATCAGTTTGAAAGCCATCGGCAGCTCCTTGGCCGGGTGTACAGCTAAGTTGCAGGTGGTGCGGTGTTTCTGTCTGATGCACCGCGCCGCATTCTTCGCGAGCAAGCCCGCTCCCACATTGGAATGCATTTTAACTGTGGGAGCGGGCTTGCTCGCGAAAAGGCCATCAACCACAACACGGTTTGACCTGATTCCCTGACAAACAAAAACGCCGCGATCCTCTCGCGGCGTTTTTGTGTCTGCGGTTCTTACCCCAGGTTCTTGCCCAGCAACGCGTGATACAGCTCGCTGTCGCCAAGAATCCCCACCACATGGTTGTTGTCGTGCAGCACCAGTTTGTTGCCGGTCTGGTAGCGAATCTGCAGCGCATCGCGCATGCCGATGTTCGAGTCCACCAGGGTCGGCTTGCGTTCCAGCGCTTCCACCGCTTGCCCCGGTGCCCAGTTCTGCAGGTTCAGCACCGAACCGTTCTGCCGCGCGCCCTTGATCGTGTTGCCTTCGGCCAGATCCAGCCACGAATCGCCACCCGGGTCGAGGCACACCGAACCGTTGATGCGTTTGCAGTTGTCCAGCGTGCGCATCAGGCTGCGGCCACACAGGACGTTGAGCGGGTTGGTGTGGGCCACGAAGGTGCGTACATAGTCGTCCGCCGGGTTCAGCACGATCTCTTCCGGCACGCTGTACTGGATGATCCGGCCGTCCTTCATGATCGCGATGCGGCTACCCAGTTTGAGCGCCTCGTCAAGGTCGTGACTCACGAACACGATGGTCTTGCTCAGCTTGCGTTGCAGTTCCAGCAGTTCATCCTGCAGACCCTGACGGATCAGCGGGTCGAGGGCCGAGAACGGTTCGTCCATCAGCAGAATGTCGGCGTCCATCGCCAGCGCCCGGGCCAGGCCGACACGCTGCTGCATGCCGCCGGAGAGTTCATCGGGCTTCTTGTTGCGCCATTGGGTCAGGCCGACCAGTTCGAGCTTGTCGTCGACCAGCTTGCGGCGTTCCTTTTCCGGTCGGCCCTGCATTTCCAGACCGAAACTGATGTTCTCGCGCACCGTCAGCCACGGCATCAGGGCGAACTTCTGGAACACCATGGCGATGCGTTTGGTGCGCATCATTTTCAGTTCGGCCGGCGTGCAGGACGCGATATCGATCTGCTTGCCTTCGTGTTCGACGAACAGCTTGCCGCGACTCACGGTGTTGAGGCCGTTGATACAACGCAGCAGGCTCGACTTGCCGGAGCCGGACAGGCCCATCAGTACGCAGATCTCGCCTTTGTTGATGTCCAGGCTGGCCTTTTCAACGCCGACGATCTGCCCGGTTTTTTTCAGGATCTCGCTGCGGGTCAAGCCTTGATCGAGAAGTTTCAGTGCTTCGCGCGGATCCTTGGTGAAGATCACGTCAACGTTATCGAAGCGAATTATGCTCATGAGTCACCCCCTGCTTTGGCGTCGGGTTGTTTGCAGATACGGTCGAGCATGATCGCCAGCAGTACGATCGCCAGGCCCGCTTCGAAGCCCAGGGCGATATCAGCAGTGTTCAGTGCGTTGACCACCGGTTTGCCGAGTCCGTCGGCGCCCACCAGTGCCGCGATCACCACCATCGACAGCGACAGCATGATGCACTGGGTGATGCCGGCAGCGATGCTCGGCATGGCGTGAGGCAGTTCGATCCGTGAGAGCAATTGGCGACGCGAGCAGCCAAAGGCCTTGCCGGCGTCCATCAGTTCTTGCGGGACATCGCGGATGCCCAGATAGGTCAGGCGGATCGGCGCAGCGATGGCGAACACCACCGTGGAGATCAGGCCCGGCACCACACCCAGCCCGAAGAGGGTCAGGGTAGGAATGAGGTAAACGAAGGTCGGTACGGTCTGCATCAGATCGAGTACCGGACGCATCACCGTGTAGAACATCGGCTTGTGCGCGGCGACGATGCCCAGCGGCACGCCGATGACCACGCAGACCAGGGTTGCGAACATCACCTGGGCGAGGGTTTCCATGGTCTCCTGCCAGTACCCCAGATTGAGGATCAGCAGAAAGGAGGCGACCACAAACGCGGTCAGGCCCCACTTGCGTTGAATCAGATGGGCGATGATTGCAATCAGGCCAATCAAGACCAGTGGGTTGAACCAGGTCAGCGCAAACGTCACGCCGTGGATCATCGTTTCCAGTGTCACGGCGATTGCGTCGAAGGTGTTGGCGCCGTGTTGCGTCAACCATTCAACGAAGCCCGCGATGTACTGGCCTAAAGGGATTTTCTGATCAATCAGCATGGTAGTGAACGTCCGCATGCAAGGAAATAAACAGCCCGGACGGCGTGAGCCGTCCGGCATAAGCGATTACTGGAGTTTGGCTTTCACGGCCTCCAGGCCTGGTTTACCGTCAATGGTGGTCACGCCAGCAAGCCAGGTATCGAGCACCTGTGGATTCTTTTTCAGCCAGGCCTTGGCGGCCGCGTCAGGCTTCATCTTGTCGTCCAGGATGTTGCCCATCAGTTCGCTCTCCATGTCGACGGTGAACTCCAGGTTTTTCAGCAGTTGGCCAACGTTGCTGCATTCCTCTGCGTAGCCCTTGCGGGTGTTGGTCGCCACGGTGGCGGCGCCGAAATCCGGGCCGAAAAAATCGTCACCACCGGTCAGGTATTGAATCTTGAAGCGCTTGTTCATCGGGTGCGGCGCCCAGCCGAGGAACACCACGGCGGTGTCGCGTTTCTGCGCGCGGTCGACCTGCGACAGCATGCCCGCTTCGGACGATTCGACGACCTTGAAGCCGGCGGTTTTCAAACCGAAAGCGTCCTTGTCGATCATGCTCTGGATCAGGCGGTTGCCGTCGTTGCCAGGCTCGATGCCATAGATCTTGCCATCGAGCTCTTTCTTGAATTTGGCGATATCGGCGAAGTCATGCAGCCCCTTGTCGTACAGGGCTTGCGGTACGGCGAGGGTGTACTTGGCGCCCTTGAGGTTGGTGCGCACGGTTTCCACGGTGCCAGCGTCGCGGTAGGCCTTGATGTCGTTTTCCATGGTCGGCATCCAGTTACCGAGGAACACGTCCATGTTCTTGCCGTCGGCCAGCGACTTGTAGGTCACGGGTACAGAGATCATGGTGGTCTTGGTCTTGTAGCCGAGGGCCTGGAGCACGACGGAGGTGGTGGCGGTTGTTGCGGTGATGTCGGTCCAGCCGACATCGGAGAAGTTCACGGTACTGCACTGCGCCGGTTCTGCGGCTTGAGCCAGTAACGGCAGACTCAGCATGGCGGCCAACAACAACGACGGGGAACCTTTCATGGATGGACTCCTTGGTGTTTTTTTTGGCAGTGTTCCGACTGAGGACCACCGCACTTATAGGTTGCGGTTGGATGGCGTTCTGGAGACAGCTCTACCACGGCGCCTTGCAATCGAGTCATAACGATCATGTACCAGTGAAAATCTGACGCCTACAGGGTGGGTCGTATCCAGTACAGGGATGGTCGCATCCAGTGTCAGTGACGTCGTTTACAGCTTTTTTCTACCCGGTTTGGCCATCTGAACCGCATAAAAACGGCGAAAACACGGGAGGAAACCGGCACGGCGTTGGTGGGCATGAGTGCGTCGGTGTCAGACGCCGAGCGACCTGACAAAAGCCTGATGATGCGGGCATTCCGGCGGATCGCAGCTTGAGCGTAGCAGCTCCGCCAGCGGGCGCTTAACGCCCGGGAACGGCATCCTCAGGAGCTCTGCAGCAATGGCTATCAGCGTTTTCGACCTGTTCAAAATCGGCATCGGCCCGTCCAGTTCCCACACCGTCGGCCCGATGCGCGCCGCCGCCCTGTTTGTCGAATCGCTGCGCGACCGGCACCTGCTCGAGCAGGTGCGGCGTATTGAAGTGCAACTGTTCGGCTCGCTGTCGGCCACCGGTATCGGGCACGGCAGCGACAACGCAGTGATCATGGGCCTGATGGGCGAGTGGCCGGACGCAATCGACCCGTCGCAAATCGGCCCGCGCATTCAGGCGCTGCGTGAAACTCACACGCTGTTATTGGATGGTCGCCTGTCGGTCCCGTTTATATGGGCCCGCGACATGCGCCTGATCGACGAAAACCTGCCGTTCCACCCCAACGCCATGACCCTGATTGCCGAAGGCGATCATGGGGAGATTCATCGCGACACCTATTATTCGGTCGGTGGCGGCTTTGTCGTGGATCAGGCACAGGCATCCAGCGGCGTGGTCGATCTGGATCGCACCGAATTGCCTTATGACTTTTCCAGCGCGGTGGAGCTGCTGCAGTTGTGTCAAAAGAACAACTTGCGCGTTGCCGAATTGATGATGGCCAACGAAAAGGTCTGGCGCAGCGAAGAGGAAATCCGTGCCGGGCTGATGAAGCTGTGGCGGGCGATGCAGGATTGCGTCGAGCAGGGCCTCAAGCATGAAGGCATCCTCCCCGGTGGCCTAAATGTGCGTCGGCGTGCAGCCAAGTTGCATCGCAGCCTGCAGGAATTGAACAAGCCCAACGTGATCGGCTCGACCCTCAGCGCCATGGAGTGGGTCAACCTGTTTGCCCTCGCGGTCAATGAAGAAAACGCGGCCGGCGGGCGCATGGTCACGGCGCCGACCAATGGCGCGGCGGGGATCATCCCGGCGGTGTTGCACTACTTTATGAAGTTCAGCGAAGCGGTCACCGACGCCAACGTCGTCGACTACTTCCTGGGCGCGGCGGCGGTGGGCATTCTGTGCAAGAAGAACGCCTCGATCTCGGGTGCCGAAGTCGGCTGCCAGGGCGAGGTCGGCTCGGCCTGCGCGATGGCAGCCGCAGGGCTGGCGGAGATTCTCGGCGCGACGCCGGAGCAATTGTGCAACGCCGCGGAAATCGGCCTGGAACACAACCTCGGCCTGACCTGCGATCCGGTGGGTGGGCTGGTGCAGGTGCCGTGCATCGAGCGCAATGCGATTGCTGCGGTGAAAGCGATCAACGCGGCGCAGATGGCCCTGCGCGGCGATGGCCAGCACTTCATCTCGCTGGACCGGGTGATCCGCACCATGCGTGATACCGGCGCTGATATGCATGACAAATATAAAGAGACCTCGCGGGGTGGGTTGGCGGTTAGTGCGGTTGAGTGCTGAATCAGCAATACCGAGTGGAATTCTTCGCGAGCAAGCCCGCTCCCACATTGGAACCGGGTGTTCACAAATTCTGTGTTCACTGGAGATTCACTGTGGGAGCGGGCTTGCTCGCGAAGAGTCCAGACCAGTCAAAACTGCTCACCAAGTGCACACGCTAATCAGATCACGCCACCTTTTAGCGCGTCGCAATCAGATAAGAGCCTTTCCCACTCGCAGTACGCCATTCGCACCCCCTACCGTCCGTCACCCGTGCTTGCGGTGACACTCTGAAACAACTGCGCGCAAGCCCGTTCCCACAAGTGCTACCGATCTGCTCACAGGCAGCGGGGCAGGGCTCTCGGCGCCGCTGATGGCACTTCGAAACACCCTGTGTCCGACGTCTTGAATAGACACGTCGCGACGTCGTTTTCAGGAGTTATTGAACAGCCATTCAATTTTAGGCATGGCAATTGCTCTGTCATAACAAAGCCCGTCTCCCACGCGAGAACGCCGGCAATAACAAGAGCCTCCGCCTGAGGCCATCACCCGCTTTGTGTGAGGAGATACCGCGATGACGTCGTTCAACTCCGGGGCCCAACCCCAGAACCGTGCGCCTCAATCCATCGGCTTTCTGCTGCTGGACAATTTCACGCTGATTTCTCTGGCCTCCGCAGTCGAGCCCCTGCGCATGGCCAACCAATTGTCCGGTCGTGAGCTGTATCGCTGGAGCACCCTGACCGTCGATGGCGGCCAGGTGTGGGCCAGTGACGGTCTGCAAATCACCCCCGATGCCTCCATGCACAAAGCCCCGCCCCTGGACACCGTGATCGTCTGCGGCGGGATCGGCATTCAACGCACCGTGACCCGTGAACACGTTTCATGGCTGCAGAGCCAGGCCCGTCAGTCCAAGCGTCTGGGCGCGGTGTGCACCGGCAGCTGGGCTTTGGCTTGCGCCGGTCTGCTCGACGGTTTCGATTGCAGCGTGCACTGGGAATGTCTGGCGGCGATGCAGGAAGCTTTCCCGCGCGTGGCGATGAGCACCCGACTGTTCACCCTCGACCGTAACCGTTTCACCAGCTCCGGCGGCACCGCGCCACTGGACATGATGCTGCATCTGATCAGCCGCGATCACGGCCGTGAACTGTCCGCCGCGATCTCGGAAATGTTCGTCTACGAACGCATCCGCAACGAGCAGGATCACCAGCGCGTGCCGCTCAAGCACATGCTCGGCACCAACCAGCCGAAGCTGCAGGAAATCGTCGCGCTGATGGAAGCCAATCTGGAAGAGCCGATCGACCTCGACGAACTGGCGGTGTATGTCGCCGTGTCGCGTCGCCAGCTGGAGCGGCTGTTCCAGAAATATCTGCACTGCTCGCCGTCGCGCTACTACCTCAAGCTGCGCCTGATCCGCGCGCGGCAACTGCTCAAGCAGACGCCGATGTCGATCATCGAAGTTGCGTCGGTGTGTGGGTTCGTCTCGACGCCGCACTTCTCCAAGTGCTACCGCGAATACTTCGGCATTCCGCCGCGTGACGAGCGCGTCGGCTCCAACACCACGCAGCAAGTGGCGATGCTGCCGCTGCCGCAGGCGATCGTGATGTCGCCGCTGTCTGGGCCGATGTCGGCGTTGAGTCAGGCGCGTAATGAGTCGACGTTTGCCAGCGTAAGGCTGTAGACCGAACAGTTTTTGTGGCGAGGGAGCTTGCTCCCGCTCGAGCGCGAAGCGCTCGTTAAACCTGCGAATGCGATTTATCTGGAACAGTGCATCTGCCGGGTTGGGGCCGCTGCGCGGCCCAGCGGGAGCAAGCTCCCTCGCCACAGTTATTTGTCAGGCGCTATGGCTTTGCTGGTAATCCGCCAACGCCGGCAACAACTGCTTGTCGATCGCCTGGCGCACTGCAGGCTGGATACTGGCGCCGCTGGTGTACATGTCCTTGACCATCTTGCGCAATTCAAACGCGCGAACATTGTCCAGACCACGCACCGCACACTCACAGGCCTGCTCGGCGGTCGAACCGCTCGGCACCTGAAACCCCAATGCCTTGAGCTGGCCCAACAAGTCTTCCTGATCGATCAAATCGGCATACATCATGGCGCGCTTCCTTCTTCGGCAACGGAGGTCGTGATTCGATTCTGGTGGGCGGGGGGAGTGACGGCAAGGGCGATTTGTCGCAGTGGCCGCGACGGCTATGAACAGGTCGTTTTCGGCTAACTCAGTACAAAGGGGAGTCGGCACACTGACCTCAGCTCGCTACAGACGGTTTGGTCACCCTCGATTGGCAGCTCCTCAACAGTACCCTCTGCCCCGATCCTGTCACGGCTTGTATCGGGGCTTTTTTTGGCTGTGAATCCGGGAGCGATGTGTGGTTGGCTCTGACGCCTTCGCGAGCAAGCCCGCTCCCACATTTGAAATGCGTTCCAGTGTGGGAGCGAGCCTGCTCGCGAAGAACGATGACGCGGTTTACCTTTGCAACACCAGAATCCGCGACAACAACTCATCCCGATCGATGTAGCAGCCCTGAAAATGCCGCGCCCCGGTCGCCGGGTCAAACGCATTGCGCGCATGCAGCGTCCGCCGATTATCAAAGCACCACAGCTCACCCGGATTAAGCCGCTGCATCAGCCGAAACCGTGGCTCGCGGGTCATCGCGATCAAGCGCCGATAGGCGCGATACAGCAGCGGCATCTGCTCCACCGATGTATCGAACGCTCCGCGCAGAAAGTTCGCCATGCGCACCTCCGCGACTCGCCCCAACGCGTCCAGCGCAATAATCGGCGCCAGGCAGCGATAGTCGCTATGACGATCCTTGTTGCGGAATTCCACGGGGATCTCGCACAGCGCCTGAAACAGCTCCGGTGCTTCCTGACGCAAAGCATCGGCAATCGCAAAACCGTCGACGAAAATACTCTCGCCACCCTCGGCATCATTCACCAGGCAATGCAGAAATTGCAGCCCCGGTTGCAGCTCGCGAGTCGGCAAATCGGTGTGCAATGGCAGGTTGAAAGCGGTGTAGGCGTTGCTGTCGGCATCGGCCTTGGACTGCACGTTGAACAGCACGCCGAAGTTGCTCTCGCGGATGAACGAAATGCGCTGGGCGATCAGCTTCAGCGAACCCGGCTCGGTGGGCACGCCGCGCACTTGGGTCAGGCCGATGTCGCGTACCGCGACCAACCATTGCAGCAGCGCGCCGTTGTCGTTCATCAGCGCTGAATATTCGTATACCGGTAGCTGCAAATTGCTGCGCCACAGATAGGGCTGGGGTTTGGCCGCCAGACGTTCGGCGCGGGACTCGTCGTCATAGGCGTGCGCACGCAGCCAGCCCGGATCGAAAAAGCGACTGCGATGGCCATCCTGCCAGTCGATCAGCAGACAGCCGTCGCTGTCGATGTGCGCGTGGGCGGGGACGAGATCCGGCGCAGCATCGACGATCTCGAATACTTGCTCGCGGGTGACGTTGTAGACGCACTGCTCGCACGGGCAGTTGTCCCGCAACCAGACATGATGAAACGGACTGATGCGGCCATCGGCCCAGGCAAGCGAAACGCGATCCGTCAGGTTCTGCACGCCGCTCAGCGCGCTGATCAACGGATAAGTACGGAAATCGGCAACAGCGGCAGCGGTGTACATGGCGGCTCCTTGCGTGGGAGGAATTAGCGGGCGGGTGGCAGGGCGATGACGCGGCCGATGTAAGCCGGGGCGGGCAAGTCGACTTGCTCTAAAACGATGGCTTGCAGGCGGCTCAAGGTGTCCGGGGTGAACGGCGCGGAACGTGGGCCGGCGAGGTCGACGTGCAGCAGCATCTGCTCGTTGCCGGCCAGTTCCTTGTCGTCGCCCGCCAGGTGCAGGCTGTGATAGAGGTGCAGGCGTTTGCTGTCGTGGCCGATGATTTGCGTGCGCACTTCGACCTCGGCGTCGAGCTTCACTTCGTGCAGATAATTCAGATGCAGTTCGAGGGTGAACAACGAGTGGCCGCTGGCTTCGCGGTTGCTGCTGTCCATGCCGAGACGGTCCATCAGGGCATCGGTGGCGTAACTGAAGATCAGCAGATAGAAGGCGTCGCGCAGATGGCCGTTGTAGTCGACCCAGTCGGGGATGATGGTGGTTTGGTAGGTGGTGAGAGTGGGCATGGTGTCAGATCCAACATTAATAGTGACTGGGGCTGCCGTCTTCGCGAGCAAGCCCGCTCCCACATTGGAATGCGGTCACCTGTGGGAGCGGGCTTGCTCGCGAAGGGGCCGGAACTGCTGAGCAAGGATTACTCGCTGAAACTCATCCCGTGCTTTTCCTTGGTGGTTTTCACCGCCTCCAGCACCGCCAGCAGGCAGTCATCACGATAGCGCTCCAGCGCCGAAATGCTGTGGCGGCCGAGCTGATCACTGGTGCCATCGACCACATCGTCGATCAGCTTGTCGGTCAATTCCGGCGCGGGCAGATAAGTCCACGGCAACTGCAGCGCCGGGCCGAACTGCGACATGAAGTGACGCATCCCCGCGTCACCGCCGGCCAGCGTATAGGTCAGGAACGTGCCCATGAACGACCAGCGCAACCCGGCGCCAAAACGGATTGCGTCGTCGATCTCGCCAGTGGTCGCCACCCCGTCATTGACCAGGTGCAGCGCCTCGCGCCACAGCGCTTCGAGCAGACGGTCAGCGATGAATCCCGGCACTTCCTTGCGCACATGCAACGGGCGCATGCCGAGGGATTCGTAGACTTTCATTGCCGCTTGCACAGCTTGCGGCGCAGTGTTCTTGCCGCCGACCACTTCCACCAGCGGCAGCAGGTAGACCGGGTTGAACGGGTGACCGACCACACAGCGTTCAGGGTGGGTCGAACTCTCGTAGAACTCGCTCGGCAACAGGCCGGAAGTGCTCGATCCGATCAAGGCATTGGGCTTGGCCGCTGCGCTGATTTTGCTGTGCAGCTCCAGTTTCAGCTCAAGGCGTTCCGGGGCGCTTTCCTGAATGAAGTCGGCATCGCGTACGCATTCCTCGATGGTCGCGACAAAATGCAGACGCTCCTGCGACGCGCCGGGCGCCAGACCGTTCTTCTCCAGCGCGCCCCAGGCATTGGCCACGCGTTTGCGCAGCGCGGCTTCAGCGCCGGGCGCCGGGTCCCAGGCCACCACGTCGAGGCCATGGGCGAGGGCACGCGCGACCCAGCCGCTGCCGATGACACCGCTGCCGAGGGCGGCGAAGGTTTTGATCTCGGTGATAAAGCTCATGGTGATTTCCTGAATTTGGCACAAAAAACTGTGGGAGCGGGCTTGCTCGCGAAGAGGCCGGTACATCCGACGCATCTTTATGGGCAGAGCCAGCGCCTTCGCGAGCAAGCCCGCTCCCACAGGGGGAAATGAGTGCTGGGTCAGCCGCGCTGGGTCAGGCCCATCTTTTTGCGCCCCTCAGCCGGGGTCAGCACGCGGGCGCCGAGGCGGCTGAGGATCTCGCTGGCGCGTTCGACCAGTTGGCCGTTGGTGGCCAGCACGCCCTTGTCCAGCCACAGGTTGTCTTCCAGACCAACCCGCACGTTGCCGCCGAGCAGCACCGCTTGCGCGGCCATCGGCATCTGCATGCGGCCGATGCCGAACCCGGCCCACACCGCATCGGCGGGCAGGTTGTCGACCATGGCTTTCATGGTGGTGGTGTCGGCCGGCGCGCCCCACGGGATGCCCAGGCACAGCTGGAACAGCGGGTTGTCGAGCAAACCTTCCTTGATCATCTGCTTGGCAAACCACAGGTGGCCGGTGTCGAAAATCTCCAGTTCGGCCTTCACCCCCAGCTCGGTGATGCGCTTGGCGCCGGCGCGCAGTTGCGCCGGGGTCGAGACGTAAATGGTGTCGCCGTCGCCGAAGTTCAGCGTGCCGCAATCGAGGGTGCAGATTTCCGGCAGCAGTTCTTCAACGTGGGCCAGACGGGTCAGCGGGCCGACCAGATCGGTGTTCGGGCCGAACTCCATCGGGTGCTCGCCAGCGCCGATTTCCAGGTCGCCACCCATGCCGGCGGTGAGGTTGACGATGATGTCGACGTCCGCCTCGCGGATGCGCTCCATCACTTCGCGGTACAGCGCCACGTCACGGCTGAATTTTCCGGTCTGCGGATCGCGCACATGGCAATGCACGACGGTGGCGCCAGCCTTGGCCGCTTCCACCGCAGCCGCTGCAATCTGTTTCGGGGTGACCGGCACGTGGGGGCTCTTGGCGGTCGTGTCGCCAGCACCGGTAAGTGCGCAGGTGATGATGACGTCATGGTTCATGGTGCGGTTTCCTTCAGGCGTGATGGGTCTGTTCGCAGCCCTTTCTCGGGCTGCGAAGCGTCGGTCAGTCCCCTCTCCCTGGGGAGAGGGTTAGGGTGAGGGGCTTTTCAAACGGGGGTTATTTACTGGTCAGTTGCAGGTTTTCAGCGGCCGGTTTGCCGTCGAAAGTGGTCACACCGTCAAGCCAGCGCTGTTTGTCTTCGGGGTGATCCTTGAGCCACTGTTTGGCGGATTCGAAGGCGTCCTTGTGATCGAGCAGCGGTTGCATCATCCGGCTCTCGTCTTCGGCGGTGAACGTCAGGTTGCTCAGCAGGCGGCCGACGTTCGGGCACTGTTCGGCGTATTTCGGCGCGGTGACGGTCCATACCGTGGCCATGCCTTCGTTCGGGCCAAGGGCGTCTTCGCTGCCGGTGAGGTAAGTCATCTTGACGTTGACGTTCATCGGGTGCGGCGCCCAGCCGAAGAACACCACGGCCTCTTTGCGGCGCACGGCGCGATCGACGGCGGCGAGCATTCCGGCTTCGCTGGACTCGACCAACTGGAACTTGCCGAGGCCGAACTGATTCTTGGCGATCATCGCCTTGATCTGCGTGTTGGCGCCCGAACCCGGTTCGATCCCGTAGATCTTGCCGCCCAGTTCCTTTTCGAACTTGGCAATGTCGGCGAAGGTTTTCAGGCCCTTGTCCGCCAGATAGGTCGGCACGGCGAGGGTCGCGCGGGCATCCTTCAGGTTCGGTGCTTCCAGGACTTTGACCTGGTTGGCGTCGACGAACGGGGTGATGGTCTGGGTCATCAGCGGGTTCCAGTAGCCGAGGAACAGGTCCAGCCGCTGATCGCGAATCCCGGCGAAGATGATCTGCTGGGACGCACTGGTCTGTTTGGTGCTGTAGCCGAGGCCGTCGAGCAGGACCTGGGTCATGGCACTGGTGGCGATGACGTCGGTCCAGTTGACGACGCCC
Source organism: Pseudomonas sp. GW823-FHT01D03 (assembly GCF_058798255.1). Taxonomy (NCBI): domain Bacteria; kingdom Pseudomonadati; phylum Pseudomonadota; class Gammaproteobacteria; order Pseudomonadales; family Pseudomonadaceae; genus Pseudomonas; species Pseudomonas sp. GW823-FHT01D03. The sequence goes on along the minus strand of NZ_JBXAKK010000001.1, from coordinate 5,609,636 downwards.
ATGCGCACGTTCTGGCACGAGGCGGGTTCGGCCGCCATGACGCTGGCGTTCAAGAAAGCGGTACCGCTGAGTGCAAGAACACAGCTGCTGATCAGTCGTTTCATGTCGGGTTCCTCGGCAGGTCGTTTATTGTGAGTTCCGGCATCTGGCGTGCCGGTGATGCAAAGTTACGCAGCTGTAGGCCTTTGAAAGCGCACTGCGGCGACTGGCTCTTGCACTGTAGCGACCTGTGCGCTTGAACGCTGACGACAATCGGCGTATCAACGATCCACGCTACCCGCTAACCGAGTGCGCACATGTCCCAGGATTTCTACTTTCTGCTGATGCCGGGGTTCTCCGCCATCGGCTTTATCTCCGCGATCGAACCGCTGCGGGTAGCCAACCGTTTTCGTGGCGAGCTGTACCGCTGGCACGTGCTCAGCGCCGATGGCGGGGCGGTGCTGGCGAGCAATGGCATGTCGGTCAACGCCGACGCGGCGCTGGAACCGCTGAAGAAAGGTGCGACGCTGTTGGTGGTGGCCGGATTCGAACCGCTGAAGTTCGCCACACCAACCCTTGAGCACTGGCTGCGCCGGCTGGACAACGAAGGCGTGACCCTCGGCGCTATCGACACCGGCAGCTTCGTCCTCGCCGAAGCCGGCCTGCTCGACGGCCATCGCCTGACCCTGCACTGGGAAGCTATCGATGCGTTCAAGGAATCTTATCCACAGCTCAGCGTGACCCAGGAATTGTTCGAAATCGATCGGCGGCGCATCACCTCGGCGGGCGGCACGGCGTCCATCGACTTGATGCTCGATCTGATCGCCCAGGCCCACGGCCCGCAACTGGCAATCCAGGTCAGCGAGCAGTTCGTGCTGGGGCGGATCCGCCCACGAAAGGACCACCAGCGCATGGAAGTCGCCACGCGCTACGGCATCAGCAACAAGAAGCTGGTGCAGGTGATTGGCGAGATGGAACAACACAGCGAACCACCGCTGACCACGCTGCAACTGGCGGAATCGATCAAGGTGACGCGGCGGCAACTGGAGCGCCTGTTTCGGCTGCATCTGAACGATACGCCGAGCAATTTCTATCTGCGCCTGCGATTGGAAAAAGCCCGGCAGCTGTTGCGCCAGACCGATATGAGCGTGCTCGAAGTCAGCATCGCTTGCGGGTTTGAATCGCCGTCGTATTTCACAAGAAGTTACCGAGCAAAATTCGCCCGCTGCCCCCGCGAAGACCGCCGTACCGCCCAAGCTTGAATGGATGCATGCAAAACCAATGTGGGAGCGGGCTTGCTCGCGAAAGCGGAGTGTCAGTCGAAACATGAGTTGACTGATCCACCGCATTCGCGAGCAAGCCCGCTCCCACATTTTTGATCTTCAGTGTCTGAAGAAAAGGTTACTTCTTCACCAACGCCGAACACGCCGCCTTGTAAGCCTCATGCTGATACTTGTTCAACGTCCCCGGCAGCTCGAAATTGTGCTTCTTGGCTTGGGCATTGATCGTCTGCGGCGACAACAGCGTCACCTCGCACCCGTCCAGCAACTGAAACACCCCCTCGATCTTGAACGTGGTCGGCCCACCGGCAAACTCACCCTTCTTGCTGCGCTTCTTGATCGCAATCCGGTCAATCGAATGCTCGCGGACAAACGAAGCGACCTGCGCCGCGAAGCGTTTGACGTTGGCCGCCTCGTCATCATCGTCGAGGGCAATTTTCTTGGTGTTGAGCGCCACATGGCTCAGCGTTGTCCCGTCGAGGGAGGCCACGGCGATGATCGCTTCGCTGCCTTTGATTTCGATGCCGCAGATGTTCATGGGAATTCCTTTGAATGAAGAGGGCAGCCTACAACTCAAGCTGATTGGCCGTGATGCCGAACGCCGCTGCAATTTTCTCGCGGGTTGCCTTGCGTGGCTTCGCTACCGTTTCCTGTTGAGCGAACGCCGGCTGGGAAATTCCCAGACGTTTCGCCACTTCTTCCTGAGTCAGGTTCAGGTGTTCGCGCCAGGCACGGATTGGTGTCGCCCCGTCGACCATGCGACTGACCACCTCATGAGGGATCAGATCGGGCTGCAATTTCTGCGCAACGTATTGAGCGTAGGGAATGACTACGAAGGCCGGGTTGCCTTCGGCATCGTTGATGATTTGGATGTCGACAGATTGAGTCATGGCTCTGGAAATATAAGTCTTTTATAAGATTTTCGAATCTTTACTTATATTTTCCAGTCGGCCAATCAACAACGTTTGTCGGCATGTTGCCGAACTTCCCGAATCACTCCTGCCCAATCGACTCCAAAAACTCCGACCGTTCGTCACTCATCCGCGCCACACAGTCATTCTGCGCAATCTTGAATGCCTTGCTGCCTTCGGTGGCGGGGAAGGCTTCCACGGCGCAATCGGCGTCGCGGGTTTTCAGCCATTGTTGTTGGGCGGTTTTCAATTTGGCGGTGATGTCGGCCAGTTGCGCGGCGTTTTTGCCGTAGGTGGCCTGCATGCGTTCGTTGAGGCTGGTGTAGTTGTCCTTGAGCAGGTCTTCGGCGGTGCTGCGGCTGTAGGTCGAGCATTCCAGGGTCTGGACGTCGTTTTCCACCGCGTCGCACGGGTTGTTGTCGGTCTCTTCGGCGGCGTGTACGCCGGTCGCCATCAGTGCCAAGGCCAGGAAGATCGATTTCATGGTTGTCGCCGCTCTAATCCAGTGATGTATGCAAGATGCGCCAGATTCTGGCTCAAGCGTGCGGGCTTGAACAGGTAGCTGATCGGAGCGCCTGATGACCCTTTGTCGCGGATTGACGCTTTCGGCAATTCCCCTGTCGTTTTTGCACCCGGTCGCCCCGGCACCGAGGCATATGCTGGCCCCAAAGCGCCGGCAGACGATTCGGCGCATGAATCGCCAATAAGGGGACGCCTGATGAGCCCAGCCGAATTACACGCCGACAGCATCGTTATCGACGGTCTGATCATTGCCAAATGGAACCGCGAGCTGTTCGAAGACATGCGCAAGGGCGGTCTGACGGCGGCCAACTGCACTGTGTCGGTGTGGGAAGGCTTTCAGGCGACTGTGAACAATATCGCCGCCAGCCAGAAGCTGATCCGCGAAAACAGCGACCTGGTGATGCCGGTGCGCACCACCGCCGACATTCGTCGCGCCAAGGAGCAGGGCAAGACCGGCATCCTCTTCGGCTTCCAGAATGCCCACGCGTTCGAAGACCAGATCGGCTATGTCGAGGTGTTCAAGCAGCTTGGCGTCGGCATCGTGCAGATGTGCTACAACACCCAGAACCTGGTCGGCACCGGTTGCTACGAGCGTGACGGCGGCCTGTCGGGCTTCGGTCGGGAAATCGTCGCCGAGATGAACCGCGTCGGCGTCATGTGCGACCTGTCCCATGTCGGCTCCAAGACTTCCGAAGAAGTCATCCTCGAATCGAAAAAACCGGTCTGCTATTCCCACTGCCTGCCGTCGGGTCTGAAAGAGCACCCACGCAACAAGTCCGATGAAGAACTGAAGTTCATTGCCGACCATGGCGGTTTTGTCGGCGTGACCATGTTCGCGCCGTTCCTCGCCAAAGGCATCGATTCGACCATCGACGATTACGCCGAAGCCATCGAATACACCATGAACATCGTCGGCGAAGACGCCATCGGCATCGGCACCGACTTCACCCAGGGTCACGGCCAGGATTTCTTCGAATACCTGACCCACGACAAGGGCTACGCCCGTCGTCTGACCAGCTTCGGCAAGATCATCAACCCGCTGGGCATCCGCACCGTCGGCGAGTTCCCGAACCTGACCGAAACCCTGCTCAAGCGCGGCCACTCAGAGCGAGTGGTGCGCAAGATCATGGGCGAGAACTGGGTCAACGTCCTGAAAGACGTCTGGGGCGAGTAACGCTTACTCAAGACCGCCGCCGATCTGCCCCCTCTCCCTCGGGGAGAGGGCTGGGGTGAGGGCTGCGGCCAACACTGAATCTAAATTTTTCTGGAGTTAAGTTTCCATGGCCAAGATCGCCCCGCAATTGCCAATCGAAGTCGACAGCGAGACCGGTGTCTGGACCTCCGACGCCCTGCCGATGCTCTACGTGCCACGTCACTTCTTCGTCAACAACCACATGGGTATCGAGGAAGTGCTGGGCGCCGACGCCTATGCCGAAATCCTCTACAAGGCCGGCTACAAGTCCGCCTGGCACTGGTGTGAAAAAGAAGCCGAATGTCACGGCCTGGAAGGCGTCGCGGTGTTCGAACACTACATGAAGCGCCTGTCGCAACGCGGCTGGGGCCTGTTCAAGATTCAGGACATCGACCTCGACAAAGGCACCGCCAGCGTCAAGCTCGAACACTCCGCGTTCGTCTACGTCTACGGCAAGGTCGGGCGCAAGGTTGACTACATGTTCACCGGCTGGTTTGCCGGCGCCATGGACCAGATCCTCGCCGCTCGCGGCAGCAAGATTCGTACGGTTGCCGAGCAAGTCTACGGTGGCTCCGAAGAAGGCCACGACGACGGCCTGTTCACCGTCAAGCCGTTGTAAGTCGAGGAACCCGCCATGGCTTTCGAAGCAATGTTCCAGCCGATCCAGATCGGCAAACTGACCATCCGCAACCGCGTGCTCAGCACCGCGCACGCTGAGGTCTACGCGACTGACGGTGGCATGACCACCGAGCGCTACGTCAAATACTACGAAGAGAAAGCCAAGGGCGGCATTGGCCTGGCGATCTGCGGCGGTTCGTCGGTGGTCGCCATCGACAGTCCGCAGCAATGGTGGAGTTCGGTCAACCTGTCCACCGACCGGATCATTCCGCACTTCCAGAATCTGGCCGACGCCATGCACAAGCATGGCGCCAAGATCATGATCCAGATTACCCACATGGGCCGTCGCTCACGTTGGGATGGTTTCCACTGGCCGACCCTGATGTCGCCGTCGGGTATCCGTGAACCCGTGCACCGTGCGACCTGCAAGACCATCGAACCGGAAGAGATCTGGCGAGTGATCGGCAACTACGCGCAAGCCGCGCGCCGCGCCAAGGCCGGTGGTCTGGACGGCGTCGAGCTGTCGGCCGTGCACCAGCACATGATCGACCAGTTCTGGAGCCCGCGCGTCAACAAGCGTACCGATGAATGGGGTGGCAGCTTCGAAGGCCGGATGAAGTTTGGCCTGGAAGTACTGAAAGCCGTGCGTGCCGAGGTCGGCGACGACTTCTGCGTGGGCATGCGTATCTGCGGTGACGAGTTCCACCCGGATGGTCTGTCGCACGAGGACATGAAGCAGATCGCCAAGTATTACGACGACACCGGCATGCTCGATTTCATCGGCGTCGTCGGCTCGGGTTGCGACACCCATAACACCCTGGCCAACGTGATTCCGAACATGAGCTATCCGCCGGAGCCGTTCCTGCACCTGGCGGCCGGAATCAAGGAAGTGGTCAAGGTTCCGGTGCTGCACGCACAGAACATCAAAGACCCGAACCAGGCCACGCGCATCCTTGAAGGCGGTTATGTCGACATGGTCGGCATGACCCGCGCGCACATCGCCGACCCGCACCTGATTGCCAAGATCAAGATGGGCCAGATCGACCAGATCAAACAGTGCGTCGGCGCCAACTACTGCATCGATCGTCAGTATCAAGGTCTGGACGTGCTGTGCATCCAGAACGCCGCGACCTCCCGTGAATACATGGGCGTGCCGCACATCATCGAGAAGTCCACAGGCGTCAAACGCAAAGTGGTGATCGTTGGTGCCGGCCCGGCCGGGATGGAAGCAGCACGCGTCTCTGCCGAGCGTGGCCACGACGTGACCCTGTTCGAGAAGAAAGAATTCATCGGCGGGCAGATCACTACCGCGTCGAAAGCGCCGCAACGTGACCAGATCGCCGGCATCACCCGCTGGTTCCAGCTGGAGCTGGCGCGGCTGAAAGTCGACCTGCGTCTGGGCACTGCGGCCGATGCGGCAACCATTATGGATCTGCGTCCGGACGTGGTGGTGCTGGCAGTCGGTGGGCATCCATTCCTTGAGCAGAACGAACACTGGGGCGCTGCCGAAGGGCTGGTGGTCAGCAGCTGGGACGTGCTCGACGGCAAGGTTGCGCCGGGCAAGAACGTGCTGGTCTACGACACCATCTGCGAGTTCACCGGGATGTCGGTCGCCGACTTCCTCGCCGACAAGGGCAGCCAGGTCGAGATCGTCACCGACGACATCAAACCGGGCGTGGCCATTGGTGGGACGTCGTTCCCGACCTACTACCGCAGCATGTACCCGAAAGAAGTGATCATGACCGGCGACATGATGCTGGAGAAGGTCTACCGCGAAGGCGACAAGCTGGTGGCGGTGCTGGAGAACGAATACACCGGCGCCAAAGAGGAGCGGGTGGTCGATCAGGTGGTGGTGGAGAACGGCGTGCGTCCGGACGAGGAAATCTACTACGCGCTCAAAGAGGGTTCGCGCAACAAGGGTCAGATCGACGTCGAAGCGTTGTTCGCGATCCAGCCGCAGCCATCGTTGAGCAGCACCGGTGACGGCTACTTGCTGTTCCGCATCGGCGACTGCGTGGCGCAGCGTAATACCCACGCCGCCATCTACGACGCCCTGCGGTTGTGCAAGGATTTCTAACGGCATCACCACCATCACCTGTGGCGAGGGAGCTTGCTCCCGCTGGGCTGCGAAGCGGCCCCAAAAAACTGTAGTCGCGGTGTATCAGGAATATACCGGCGACTGTATTGGGAGCGCTGCGCACTCCAGCGGGAGCAAGCTCCCTCGCCACAGGTAGGTGTGTTGCTCTTGCCAGCGCACAAATGACCCCGAGGTCTTTGGGAGCTTCACCATGTTGAACACCCTTCTTCCAATCCTGTTGTTCGCAGCCCTGGCCCTTGCGGTGCTGGGCGCGTTGCGGCGGGTGACCATGTGGCGTCGGGGCCGGGCCTCGAAGGTCGATCTGCTCGGCGGCCTGTTCGCCATGCCCAAGCGTTACATGGTCGACTTGCACCACGTGGTGGCGCGGGACAAATACATCGCCAACACCCACGTCGCCACGGCGGGCGGTGCGGTGGCGTCGATCGTGCTGGCGATTCTGGTGCACGGTTTCGGCCTGCATAACCGCATCCTCGGTTATGCGCTGCTGTTGATGACGGCGGTGATGTTCGTCGGTGCGCTCTTCGTTTATCGGCGCCGGCTCAATCCGCCGGCACGGTTGTCGAAAGGCCCGTGGATGCGCCTGCCGAAAAGCCTGCTGGCGTTCTCGGCCTCGTTCTTTCTGGTGACCCTGCCGGTGGCCGGGATCCTCCCGGAGAACTTCGGCGGCTGGCTGCTGGCAGCGATTCTCGGGCTCGGCGTGCTGTGGGGCGTGTCGGAGTTGTTCTTCGGCATGACCTGGGGCGGGCCGATGAAACACGCCTTCGCCGGTGCCCTGCACCTGGCCTGGCACCGCCGCGCCGAGCGCTTTGGCGGCGGTCGTTCCACCGGTTTGAAACCGCTGGATCTGAATGATCCAAGCGCGCCGCTCGGCGTGGAAAAGCCCAAGGATTTCACCTGGAACCAGTTGCTCGGTTTTGACGCCTGCGTGCAGTGCGGCAAGTGCGAAGCCGCCTGCCCGGCGTTCGCTGCCGGCCAGCCGCTGAACCCGAAAAAACTGATTCAGGACATGGTCGTCGGCCTGGCTGGCGGCACTGACGCGAAGTTCGCTGGCAGTCCGTACCCCGGCAAGCCAATTGGTGAGCACAGCGGCAATCCGCACCAGCCGATCGTCAACGGTCTGGTCGATGCCGAAACCCTGTGGTCGTGCACCACCTGCCGCGCCTGCGTCGAGGAGTGCCCGATGATGATCGAGCACGTCGACGCCATCGTCGACATGCGCCGCCACCTGACGCTGGAAAAAGGCGCGACCCCGAACAAGGGCGCCGAAGTCCTGGAAAACCTGATCGCCACTGACAACCCCGGCGGTTTCGCTCCGGGCGGGCGGATGAACTGGGCGGCGGATCTGAACCTCAATCTGCTTAGCGAAAAGAAATCCACCGACGTGCTGTTCTGGGTCGGCGACGGCGCCTTCGACATGCGCAACCAGCGCACCCTGCGCGCGTTTGTCAAAGTGCTGAAAGCGGCGAAAATCGACTTCGCCGTACTCGGTCTCGAAGAGCGTGACAGCGGCGACGTAGCACGGCGTCTCGGTGACGAAGCGACGTTCCAGTTGCTCGCCAAACGCAATATCCAGACCCTGGCCAAATACAGCTTCAACCGCATCGTCACCTGCGATCCGCACAGTTTTCATGTGTTGAAAAACGAGTACGGCGCGTTCGACGGCAACTACCTGGTGCAGCACCACAGCACCTACCTGGCGGAAATCATTCAGGCCGGTGCGCTGAACCTTGGTCAGCACAAAGGCAACAGCGTGACCTACCACGACCCGTGCTACCTCGGTCGCTACAACGGCGAGTACGAGGCGCCGCGCGAAGTGCTGCGCGCCCTCGGCATCGAGGTCAAAGAGATGCAACGTTCCGGCTTCCGCTCGCGCTGCTGCGGCGGCGGTGGCGGGGCGCCGATCACCGACATTCCGGGCAAGCAGCGGATTCCCGACATGCGCATGGACGACATCCGCGAGACCGGCGCCGAGCTGGTGGCGGTGGGTTGTCCACAATGCACTGCGATGCTCGAGGGCGTGGTCGAACCGCGCCCGCTGATCAAGGACATCGCCGAACTGGTGGCCGATGCGCTGCTCGAAGATGCCGCGCCGAACAAGCCTGCCACCCCGGCCAAACGTGAACCTGCGGAGGCCCACTGATGAGCGACATTATCCGCCGCGACCCACGCGCCGAATGGATCGCACGCAACCGCCTGCACCCGCTGCACGCGGCCATGCAACCGGCGCAACACAGCTGGATGGGCCCCAATGGCGTCATCCGCAAGAACCTGCACGGCATCGGATTCATCGGCCCCAACGGCATCAAGCGTATCGATCGCAGCGGCGCGCAACAGGGCGGGGCGGTCAAACGTTCGGCCACGGTTGAAGTGCAGTTGCCGCTGCATCAGGTGCCAGCCCCGGCGTTCTACATCAGCGTGGTGCCGGACATGGTCGGCGGCCGCCTGAGCAGCCACGACCGCGACTTGCTCGGCCTGGCTCATCAACTGGCCGGCAACGACGGCGCGGTGCTGGCGGTGGTGTTTGGCGAGCACAAAGAGAACGCCTTCGCCACGGCCGGCGTCGATCGCTTGCTGGTACTGGAGGGCGACCAATTCAGCGGTTATGCACCGGAGCAACGGGTGCAGGGCCTGCGGGCTGTGGATAACCAGTTCAATCCGCGCCACTGGCTGCTGCCGGACAGCCGCAGCGGTGGCGGCGAACTCGGTCGGCGTTTTGCCGCGGCACTGGGCGAACGGCCGGCAACGCGAGTCTGGCAGGTCAAGGATCAGGAATGCATCGGTCGCGCTGGCGCGGGCCTGCAAGACCTGGCGCGACCGGTCGCACGTTTGATTCTGGCCGCAGCCGAATGCGCGGAACCGGTCAGCGAAACCCGTCATGAGGCACTGCCGGTGGAGTTATCCACAACGGTGGCGCGCAGCCTGTCGCGGATCGAGGATCTTGGTGCGGTGGCGGTGGATCCGGCGGCGATTCCGATGGCCGAAGCCGAGTTCATTTTCTCCGGCGGCAACGGGGTCAAGGACTGGGCGCTGTTCCACCAGACCGCTGCGGCGCTCGGCGCCACCGAAGGCGCCTCGCGGGTGGCGGTGGACGACGGCTTCATGGCCCGTGATCGGCAGGTCGGCGCGTCCGGCACTTGGGTCACCGCGCGGGTTTACGTGGCTGTGGGTATCTCCGGGGCGATCCAGCACCTGCAAGGCATCGGTGCCTGCGACAAGGTGGTGGCGATCAACCTCGACCCCGGTTGCGACATGATCAAACGCGCCGATCTTTCGGTGATTGGCGAGAGCGCGGAAATTCTTCAGGCGTTGATCGCGGCGGTAGCGGCTTACCGCAACGAAGCCAAGCGCGATGCGGCTTAAGGAAGGGGTTATGAGCACAAAGATCATCAGTCTGGTTTCCATCGGTGCCCACCCGACGTCGGGCCGGCCACGTCGCGCCGAACAGGACGCGCGCGCCGTGGAACTGGGCCTGCAACTGGCTGGGGATAACCTGCAAGTGCTGCACGCCGGGGACGTTGCGGAACCGGCGCTGCGCGCCTATCTGGGCATGGGCCTGGAACAGCTGCATGTGCTGGAGCAACCCGCTGGCGCCGACGCCTTGCCGGCGCTGACCGCGTATCTGCGTGATGCCGGCGCCCAAGTGGTGCTGACCGGAAGCCAGGCGGAAACCGGCGAAGGCTCGGGCATGTTGCCGTTTTTGCTGGCCGAAGGGCTGGGCTGGCCGCTGGTGGTGGGACTGGCGCAGGTCGAGTCGATCACCGACGGTTCGGCGCTGGTGCTGCAAGCCTTGCCCCGTGGGCAGCGGCGCCGGTTGAAAGTGAAGCTGCCGTTTCTGGCGACTGTGGATAACGCCGCGCCGAAACCTCGGCAGAGTGCCTATGGACCGGCGCGACGCGGAGTTTTGCAGGCTGAAGACATCGAAGTGGTGGACGATGAGTTGCTCGCGATTGCCACCTTGCAACCGGCCAAGCCACGGCCGAAACGCTTGAAGGTGATCAAGGCCAAGAGCGGTGCGGACCGGATGAAAGCGGCTACGGCCAAGGCCAGCGGTGGTGGTGGACAAGTGCTCAAGGGCGTCACCGCGCAGGCCGGGGCGGAAGCGATCCTCAAACTCCTGATCGAAGAAGGCGTCGTTCGCTAGCCACGATCCTTCAGACAGTGAACACCCCCTGTGGGAGCGGGCTTGCTCGTGAAAGCGTCGTTTCAGCTGCATCAAAGTTGAATGACCCACCGCTTTCGCGAGCAAGCCCGCTCCCACATTGGTTAAGGGGGCAGCAGATCTCCGTGTGTTTACCCACAATCCCTGTTGGCGGATCTGTGGATAACGTGTTCGCCCATCCCTGCACCCCACGCCAATCAAGCCATCCAGGCCTCAGCTCAAAAAACAACCAGCCTAAGTCACGGTTTTTCCGGGCTTTTTTTCCTGCATAACGCCAAGAGTTGCCCCCAATCTCTGTTGGCGCTTCTGTGGACAAGATGTTCGCTGTCCGCTGCAAGCCATATAAAACGTGGCCTGTAGAAAATTGATCAATAAGTGATCGATTAAGCTTTTAAAGCTGATAATCCCCGTGTAAACCGCGATTTCACACAGCCCTCAGTGCTTTTCCACAGCCGCCGCAAAGTTACCCCCGATCTCTGTTGGCGCTTCTGTGGATAACGTGTTCGCCATCCTCTACAACCCATATGAAACGTGACTTGTAGAGGTTTGATCAAAAAACAGTCAATCCCTCCTGCAAACCATCTTTCTGGATAAGTCACGATTTTTCTTCACAAATCAGCCAGTTATTTTTCCATTCATCCACAGTTACCCCCATTTGCTGTGCATGGCTATGTGGATAACTTGTTCGCTGAACTGCACGGGCCCCGGCCGGCTTAGTCCAAACCGCAATTGATCACATTTCATACAGTTCTAAGGCGTTGCCTTGACTTCGATTCCTGCGCTGTCTTCACTGCAATGGCACAAGGACAGCCGTCACTTATCCACATCAGGTTCTGGGAGAACGCATGATGGATAGCCGCCCACACCGCCATCCCCCCTCGCCACGCAAGCGCACGTTACGTCGTGCGGCCAATCAACGCGCTCGTCTGTAGCGACCTCCTGCTTTAACCGCTGTGCTGTCGCCGGGCTCGCCCCGGAGGCCAGGTGCCCGTTCGACCATTGATTGCAGGCAACCGCAGAGTTGCCCCATCTGCCTGAGAGAGGAATACCCTCATGACACGCATCGCAACGCCCATCAGCGAGATCAAGGAACACTACGACGTGATCGTCATCGGCTCCGGCTATGGCGGCGGCATTGCTGCGTCGCGCCTGTCCCGGGCCGGCAAGCAGGTGTGCCTGCTTGAACGCGGACGGGAAATCCAGCCCGGTGAATACCCCAACACCATGATCGCCGCGACCGAAGAGTTGCAGGTGCATGACCCGGACGGCCACATTGGCTCGCGCACCGGGCTGTTCGATCTGCACGTCAACGCCCAGCAGAACGTGGTGGTCGGCTGCGGCCTCGGCGGTACGTCGCTGATCAATGCCAACGTTTCCCTGGAGCCGGAACCCGGGGTGTTCGAGGATCCACGCTGGCCGCAGGCGGTACGCGATCATCGCGATACGCTGCTCAAGGACGGTTACGCCCGCGCGCGGGAAATGCTCAAGCCCAATCCGTACCCGAATACCGCGCCAAACCTGCCCAAGCTCGACGCCAACAAAAAATCGGCGGACTACCTCAAGCAAGGCGCGCATTTCTACAAGCCACCGATCAACGTCAACTTCGACAAACTGCCGAACAACCTCAACCACGTCGGCGTCGAACAACTGCCGTGCAACCAGTGCGGCGACTGTGTCTCGGGCTGTAACAACAAGGCCAAGAACACCACGCTGATGAACTATCTGCCGGACGCCTGGAACCACGGCGCGGAGATTTTCTGCCAGGCCGAAGTGCGGCATCTGGAGCGCGACGGCGATGGCTGGATCGTGCACTTCCAGTACCTGGACAGCGGCCGCGAGAAATTCGACGCGCCAACGCTGTTCGTGAAGGCCGATATCGTCGTGGTCTCCGCCGGCACCCTCGGCTCTACCGAAATTCTGCTGCGTTCGCGGGACAAGGGGCTGGTGATGTCCGGCCAGCTCGGCGAGAACATGAGCGGTAACGGTGACATCCTCGGTTTCGGCCACAACTGCGAGCAGACCATCAACGGCATCGGCTTCGGCGCGCATTCGGCCAAGGAGCTGCACCCGGTCGGCCCGTGCATCACCTCGATCATCGACATGCGCACCGAAGGTGACTGGCGCAGCCGTATGGTCATCGAGGAGGGCTCGATCCCCGGCGCCCTCGGCCGGCCGATGGTGCCGGCGATGGCCGGGTTCGCCGAAATGATCGGCGTGGCCACGGACGACAGTTTCAGCGGCAAGCTCGGCTATAAGGAGCGCGAGGCCGAAAGCTTCCTGCGCGGCCCCTATTACGGCGCGCTGCACAATATGCAGACCTACCTGATCATGAGCCACGACAGTGGCCAGGGCCGGATGATTCTCGACAACAAGGACCAGTTGCGCATCGACTGGCCGGGTGTCGGTGAGCAGGAAAACTTCAAGCTCGGCAACGAACGTTTGTACCAGAGCACCAAGGCACTGGGCGGGGTCTGGGTCGAGAATCCGATCTGGACCCAACTGCTCAAGCACAGCATCGTCTCGGTGCATCCGCTGGGCGGTTGCGTGATGGGCGAAGACGCGACGCAAGGCGTGGTCAATCACAAGGGCCAGGTGTTCAGCGGCGCGGCCGGCACCGATGTTTACCCCAGTCTGTACGTGACTGACGGCGCGGTGATTCCGACTTCGCTGGCGGTCAATCCGCTGCTGACCATCTCCGCCGTGAGCGAGCGCAACATGGGCCTGCTCGCCGCCGACCGCGGTTGGCAGATCGACTACACGTTGCCGTCGGCACCGCGCAAACAGGTAGCGCCGCCGACCCTCGGCGTGCAGTTCACCGAAACCATGAAAGGCTATTTCTCCCGGGCCTTCACTGCCGCGCAAAGCACCGATCTGAAAGTCTATGAAGCCGCGGCCAAACGCGGCGAGGCGGACAACTCGCCAATCGACTTCACCCTGACCATCACTGCCAACGACCTGAACCGGATGATCAAGGAACCGGAGCACGCCGCGACCATTGTCGGTACGGTCAATGCCCCGGCGCTGTCGCCGCAACCGCTGACCGCCAGCAATGGCGTGTTCAACCTGTTCGAGCAATTCGAGCAGCAGGTCGACACGCGGCACATGAAATACGACATGAAACTGACCGCCGAGGATGGCAGCGACTATTTCTTCAGCGCCTTCAAAACCGTGCCGGAAGACAATGGCGTGTTGAATATCTGGCACGACACCAGCACCCTGTACGTGACGCTGTATCGCGGGCCGGACAAGTCGGGCGAGGTGATCGGCTCCGGGGTGATGCACATTCATCCAACCGATTTCGCCAAACAGATGACCACCATGAAAGTGCTCAACGCGCGTAACGAGCGCGAGCGCATCGAAGGCCTGGCGCGCTTCGGCAAGTTCTTCGCCGGGATTCTCTGGGAGAGTTACGGCGGGGTCTTCGCTGGCGATATCTACTTCAACCCCGACGCGCCGCCACGGCTGAAGCGGCCGCTGGATGCGCCGACCCCGGCGGTGCATTTCTTCCCCACCGAAGACGGCGTCGAGCTGCGCCTGACCCGATACCAGGCCGGCAGCAAAGGCCCGGTGATGCTGGTGCACGGCCTGGGCGTCGGCTCGAATATCTTTTCCACCGACACCATCCAGACCAACCTGCTGGAGTACCTGTGCAAGCACGACTATGACGTGTGGCTGCTGGATTTCCGCGTGAGCATTCTGCTGCCGGCGAGCAAGAAGGAGTGGAACGGCGACCAGATTGCCCAGTACGACTTCAAGGCTGCCATTGCGCAAATTCAGCAGGAGACGCAGGCCAGAGACGTGCAGTGCATGGTGCATTGCTACGGCGCGACGACATTCTTCATGTCGTTGCTGGCAGGGCTGCAGGGTGTGCGCTCGGTGGTCTGCTCGCAGATTGCCGCTGACACCGTGGTTGCCACGGCTACCGGGTTGAAGGCCGGTCTGCACTTGCCGGGCATGCTCGATGCCATCGGTATCAAATCGATGACGGCTTACGCTGACAGCAAGGAAAACTGGTTCAACCGCCTCTACGACAAGGCCCTCAACGGTTACGCGCGGATTGAGGCGCAGGGTTATTGCACCAACCCGGTGTGCCATCGCATCACCTTCATGTACGCCTCGCTGTACCGCCACGACACGCTCAACGAAACCTTGCACGACAATCTGCACGAGCTGTTCGGCGAGTCGAATATCGAGACCTTCGAGCACCTGGCGCTGATCGTGCGCAAAGGGCACTTGGTGGATTTCAAGGGCAACGATGTGTACATGCCGCACTTCGACCGGCTGACGATGCCGATCTGCTTTATCAGTGGCGCGGACAACCAGTGTTACCTGCCGGAAAGCACACTCAAGACCTACCAGCGAGTCTGCGAAGTCAACGGGCCGGAGCGCTACAGCCGGCATGTGGTGCCGGGCTATGGCCACATCGACTGCATGTTCGGCAAGAACGCGGTGGTGGATGTGTATCCGCTCATCCTTGAGCACCTGGAGAAAACTGCCCTCGGCTGATGAGGTTTTCCTGTGGCGAGGGAGCTTGCTCCCGCTGGGCTGCGAAGCGGCCCCAAAACCTGAGAGTGCGGTTTTCCTGAACCACCGCATCTGCCGGGTTTACGACGGCTTCGCCGCCGAGCGGGAGCAAGCTCCCTCGCCACAAAAGCTCATCACACAGAGGGACTCTCCTAAGGTCTGCACAAGGAAATGGATGACATGGATACCTACATCCGCTGGTTTCAACGCTTCATCTGGATCGGCATTGCGATGAACATGGTGTTCGCGATCCCGGCGCTGTTTGCGCCGGGGTTGCTGACATCGGTGGTCGGGCTGCCGCCGCAACTCTCCGACCCGTGGCTGGAAAACGCCGGGATGCTGCTGGTGGGCATCAGCGTGTTTTACATGCCGTCGGGCTTCAACGCGCCGCGCTATGTGGTGCATTCCTGGCTGTGCGTGCTGACGCGGCTGATCGCCGTGGTGTTCTGGATTTACCTGATCAACACCAGCATTCAAGGCTCGGTGTTCGTGCCGATGCTGTTGGGCGATCTGAGCTTCTTCCTGATCCTCGGTATTCTGCTGTACCTCGGCACCACGCCCGCGAACCGGCCATGGGCGCTGCTGTGCGATGGCTGGCGCGAGTGGCGCGCGGCCTGGGCGCGGCAATGGCAGAGCCATACCTTCAAGGTCGGTACCTTGGTCGTACTGGCGCTGCTCGGTTTCATTGGGTACCAGACCTGGTACCAGATGCTGCGGGTGGTGCCGGAGCAGGAGTACGCCTCCGACGAAGATCACTACAAATACGCGGCCATCGGTCTGGGCATCGAAGCGCGGATCCCGTATTACCTGTTCGCCGTGCTGCCGCAGATGTGCCCGGAAAAGCTGACCAAACCCGGCGGCTGGGAGGTCTTCGGCTTTCTCTATGAGAACGGCAAGGACCTGCCGATCGGCATGGCCAAGCGGCAGATCGGTTACCCGACCGTGGAACCAAACTGCGCGCTGTGTCACACCGGCTCCTACCGGGCCAATGCCAGCGACGTTGCGGTCAACGTACCCAGCGCGCCGGCCAACACCCTGCAACTGCAGGCCTTCCAGTGGTTCGCCTACGATTGCGCCAGCGACCCGAAATTCACCACCGACGCGGTGATGGCGGCGATCAACGGCAAATTCCAGCTGGGCTTTTTCGAGAAGCTCTACAACCGATATCTGATTATTCCGATGGCGAAGAGCGCTTTGCTCAAGCAGAAACAGGCCTACGCCTGGCAGAAGCTGCGTCCGCAACAGGGCCCGGGCCGCACCGACACCTTCAACCCGACGAAAATGGTGGTGTTCGGCTTCCCGGATGACTCGACCATCGGCACCGTCGATCTGCCGCAAGTGTGGAACCAGAAGCCGCGGGAATCGATGTACCTGCACTGGGACGGCAATAACAACAAGATCCACGAACGCAACTACGCCGCCGCGATGGCCGTGGGCGCGACCCCGGAATCGGTGCTGCCGCCGAGCTTCAACCGCGTGACCAACTGGCTGCTCGGGCACAAGGCGCCGGCATGGCCGTGGGCGCTGGATCAGGCCAGGGTCGCGCAAGGCAAGCCGATCTGGGATGCCAATTGCGCCGCGTGCCACGACTTCGGTCGCGCCGACACCGGGCAGGTCACCACCAACATCGATCAACTGGGCACCGATCCGCATCGGCTGGACTCGTTCACCACCGGTCTGGTGACCGCGTTTCACACCTTCAAGAAACCGCCGTTCGACTTCGGCGCCTATCGCAAGACCCAGAGCTACAGCAACACGCCGACTGACGGCATCTGGCTGCGCGCGCCGTACCTGCACAACGGTTCGGTGCCGACCCTGTGGGATCTGCTGCAACCGCCGGAAAAACGTCCGGTGGTGTTCATCACCGGCTCCGACGTCTACGACCCGGTCAACGTCGGTTTCGTCACCACGGGCGCTCAGGCTAAAGCCTCGGCGGATTTCAAATACGACACCCGACTGGAAGGCAACCACAACAGCGGTCACCTGTATGGCACCACGCTGTCGGACGACGACAAACGTGCGTTGATCGAATTCATGAAAACCCTGTGAGCCCTTACGGATAGAGGATTACGCCATGTCACTGGTCAGTCATTGGGAACACGAGTACGACAAGGTAAAGCTGCGCATTCACGGCTTGTTCACGCGCATGGAAATGGCCTGGATGAAGCTCATCAGCGAGCTGGAGCCGCAGGAGTTTCAGGCGATCATCAAGCTGCTGCAGCGCGGTCACGATCAGGCGCAGTACGTGCTGAAAAACGGTGAGTTGCCGGGCGATGAACCGGCGGTGCCGTGGGAGTTGTCCCATGGCCTGTCGATCCTGCGTATCGGCAATGCCACACCGTTGCCGCAATCGCCGGATCAACTGGCAACCCGGGTGTTGCAGGACGGCAGTTTGCTGGGGTGTCGCAAGTGGGAATTGCTCGACCTGCTGTGGAGCGAGGCATTGCTCAAGTGGATTGAAAACCTGCGCCATCACGCGACCTTCGGCACTGACCCGGCGGTGGTGCAGATGGAGCGCGACGTGACCCTGGCGATTGCCGGCGATTGGGGCACCGGCCCCTTTAACAGTCATGCACCGGCGGTTTCAGTCGCCAACCAGATGCAACTGGCCCAGGCCGATTTCACCATCCATCTGGGCGACGTCTACTACGCCGGCAGCCATTCGCAGGAAGACGTCGACATGGCCGGTTGGCCGATGGGCAGCCACGGCTCGTTCACCCTCAACTCCAATCACGAGATGTACAGCGGCGCCCACGGCTATTTCAAGGAACTGGCCAAGCGCTTTCCGGGGCAGCAGGGCACCAGTTATTTCGCCTTGATCAACGACGACTGGCTGGTGGTCGGGCTGGATTCGGCGTATGCCTCGGACGCGATGAACCTGTACATGGACGGCACGCTCAACGAGCCGCAGATCACCTGGATGAAAGCCCTGCCGAAACGCAAAAAGATCATGGTGCTCAGTCATCACCAGGGCTTCGATATTTCCGGGCATCACCAGACCGCGCTGTATCAACCGGTATGCGATGCCTTGGGGCGCGAGCCGGATTATTGGTACTGGGGGCATCTGCACAACGGCATCGTTTACGCACAGCAGGGCGGTTTGCACGCGCGCTGCGCCGGGCACGGGGCGATTCCCTATGGCAATGCCAGCGAGCTGAACGGGCATTCGCGGGTGTTGTGGTCGGAGACGCAGGATGCCAACGACCCGGCGTATCCGCTGCGGGTGTTGAATGGCTACGCGAAAATCAGGCTGGTGGGGGAGGATATTTTTGAGGAGTTTATTGGTGAGGATGGCAGTGTGAGGTGGTCATCGAAGTGAGGCGGTGACAGGGCCGGCCTCTTCGCGAGCAAGCCCGCTCCCACAGTGGTCGGCGGTGATAACAGAATTTGTGTACACCGCCAGTCCCTGTGGGAGCGGGCTTGCTCGCGAAGCCTTTGCTTTTGCTTTTAGCCCTGGACCGGGACGCCTTTGAGGTACGGCGCAGGCTCGGCCCCAAGGTTGCTCAGCATCCGCTCGCTGTACCAATCCACAAAATTGACCACGCCAAACTCATAGGTCTTCGAGTACGGCCCAGGCTGATAAGCCGTGGAGTTGATCCCGCGCTGGTTTTCTTCGGCCAGACGCCGGTCCTGATCGTTGGTCGCGTCCCACACCTGGCGCATGCGTTCGACGTCGTAATCCACGCCTTCGACGGCGTCCTTGTGCACCAGCCATTTGGTGGTGACCATGGTTTCCTGGGCGCTGATCGGCCACACGGTGAACACGATGATGTGGTCGCCCATGCAGTGGTTCCACGAATGCGGCAGGTGCAGGATGCGCATCGAGCCGAGATCGGGGTTCTTGATCCGGCCCATCAGTTTGGCGCAGCCCTGTTTGCCGTCCAGGGTCATCGACACGGTGCCCTTGAGCAGCGGCATGCGCACGATGCGGTTGCGCAGGCCGAAACTGGCGTGGGCGTAAGGGATCTTCTCGGCTTCCCAGGCAGCAGCGGAGGCGGCGACGTGATCCTTGAAGGCCTGATCGGCGCGCGGGTCGGTGACGTCGTCCCATTCCAGCAGGGTTTTCAGCAGTTCCGGGTGCGAGGCATTGCAGTGGTAGCACTCGCGGTTGTTTTCCAGCACCAGTTTCCAGTTGGCCTTTTCCATCAAGGTGGTGGTGATCGCCACCTTGGTGTTCTCCATGTCGTACGGTTCCATGTAGTGGTTCAGCGTCGACAGGAAGTCATCGATGGCCGGCGGATTCTCCGCCAGGCTGATGAAGATGTAGCCGCCGGCAGTCTTCACGTTCACCGGTTTGAGGCCGTACTGCTTCATGTCGAAGTCGGCGCCCATCTCGGTGCCGGCGAACAGCAGGCGCCCGTCCAGTTCGTAGGTCCACTGGTGATAGTGGCAGACCAGTTTGGCGACCTTGCCCTTTTCACTGGTGCACAGGCGCGAGCCACGGTGGCGGCAGACGTTATGAAAGGCATGCACCACACCGTCGGCGCCACGAATGACGATGATCGGGTTCTTGCCGACCTGCAGGGTCAGGTAGTTGCCCTTGGCCGGGATCTCGCAGGTCATGCCGGCGATCAACCACTCTTTCTGGAAGATCTCCTGCATGTCGATATCGAACAGGCGCTCGTCGCTGTAGAACGGCTGCGGCAGCGAAAAGGTGCGCTCGCGCTCCTGCAGCATCTGTGCGGTGGCCTTGCGTGCGGGTTCCAGCGGATCGCCCAGGCTGATTTTTGCGGTGACGTCCATCGATGTATTCCTCAAGGCCATCTGCGTGGCCGCGAAAGTGGCTGATCAGGGTTGCTACGCAAGGTGTAAAGAATTCGTCTTGGTGTGGGGCGAGTGTGGGGCCGGCGCTGCCCGGAACCTTATCCATGGGCGACATGGTGCAATCTGTTCCCGACGCGCAACCCCCGGCGGTTGGGGGCTGGTCGCGATAAGTATGCCGATGTCGCGGATAGGTAAACGGGCGGTTCACGCTATACGCAGAATCGCCACATGAAGGCCGACAGTCGGCCGTGGAGAACAGCATGTCCAACAGCTTCCTGAATCCGGTCACCACCCAGACCTGGGCCAATGGCCGACACATCGTCCGTTGCGTCAAAGTCATCCAGGAAACCTGGGATGTGCGCACCTTCTGTTTCATGGCCGACCAGCCGATCCTGTTCTTCTTCAAGCCCGGGCAGTTCGTGACCCTGGAGCTGGAAATCGACGGTCAGCCGATCATGCGCTCGTACACCATTTCCAGCTCGCCGTCGGTGCCGTACAGCTTCTCGGTGACCATCAAACGCGTGCCGGGCGGCAAGGTTTCCAACTGGCTGCACGACACCCTGCATGAAGGCCAGGAGCTAGCGGTGCACGGCCCGGTCGGGTTGTTCAACGCCATCGACTTCCCGAGCCCGAAAGTCCTGTATCTCAGCGGCGGCGTGGGGATCACCCCGTGCATGTCGATGGCGCGCTGGTTCTACGACACCAACGCCAACGTCGACATGACCTTTATCCACAGCGCCCGCTCGCCAAAAGACATCATTTACCACCGCGAGCTGGAGCACATGGCGTCGCGGATCGACAACTTCAGCCTGCACCTGATCTGCGAGAAACACGGGCTGGGCGAGCCGTGGGCCGGCTATCGCGGCTACCTCAATCACAAGATGCTGGAGCTGATGGTTCCCGACTTCCTCGAGCGCGAAGTGTTCTGCTGCGGCCCGACGCCGTACATGAACGCGGTCAAGCGCCTGCTGGAAGTGGCCGGTTACGACATGTCGCGCTATCACGAGGAATCCTTCGGCGCCACGCCACCGGAAGCGCGTGCCGATGCGGTGGAGCAAGCCGAGCAAGCAGCCGATGCGCCGGAAATCGATGCGGCGGATCTGCATCAGGTCGAATTCACCGCCTCCGGCAAGAGCATTCGCGTGGCCCCGGGCGAAACCGTGCACGCAGCGGCGGCCAAGCTTGGCCTGATGATTCCGAAAGCCTGCGGCATGGGGATTTGCGGGACGTGCAAGGTGATGAAACTGGGGGGCGAAGTGGAAATGGAGCACAACGGCGGGATTACCGAGGACGACGAGGCCGAGGGTTACATTCTGTCGTGCTGCAGCGTGCCGAAGGGCGACGTGCGTATCGAGTTCTAAGGCTTTGCACGGGCCCAAATGTGGGAGCGGGCTTGCTCGCGAAAGCGTCGGATCAGTCAGCATACGTGTTGAATGACACACCGCTTTCGCGAGCAAGCCCGCTCCCACAGGGGGAATGTGTTTCAGTCGATAAACAGGTCGGGCATCAGCGCGGCGTCGCTGTCCGGCTCGAAGCGGTAATGCTTGAACTCAGTTACGCCGTACTCACGCAAAATTTCTTCGTCGATAAGCAGCCGTCCAGTGATCTGCCGCTGGCGGCTATCCAGGATCACATGCGCCGCATCCGCCATGATCGCCGGCGTGCGCGCCTGCTTGAACGACTCGCGGTTGCCCAGCTGAAATTCGATGGCGGCGGTGGCGATCATCGTCTGCGGCCACAGTGAGTTGACGCTGATGCCGTAACTGGCGAATTCCTCGCTCATCCCGATCGTCAGCATGCTCATACCGTACTTGGTCACGGTGTAGGGGCTGAACTGGGCGAACCACTTGTTCGCCAGGTTCAGTGGCGGAGACAGATTGAGAATATGCCCGGCGGATTTCTTCAGATAGGGCAGGGCGGCCTGGCTGCACAGCAACACCGCGCGGGTGTTGATCTGGTGCATCAGGTCGAAACGCTTGAGTTCGATGTGCTGCACACCGGTGAGTTTGATCGCCCCAGCGTTATTGACCAGCGCATCGATACCGCCGAAATGTTCATTGGCCTGGGCCAGCGCACTGCGCACCGCGTCTTCATCACGCACATCGACTTGCAGGGCCAATGCCTTGCCGCCCGCCGCTTCGATTTCCGCGGCGACGCTGTGAATGGTTCCAGGCAACTTGGCGTGGGCTTCGGCGCTTTTGGCCGCAATCACGATATTGGCCCCGTCTTTCGCGGCCCGCAGCGCAATCTCACGCCCGATGCCACGGCTGGCGCCAGTGATGAACAGGGTTTTGCCTTGTAGCGACATGCCGATGCTCCTGCTTATTGTTATGTGAGCGGAGGGCTCGACAGACAATGTAGACCAAGCAGCTGTCGCGATAGGGGCGGCGAAGTGAACTTGTGGCGAGGGAGCTTGCTCCCGCTCGGCTGCGCAGCAGTCGTAAACCCAGGCAATACGGTTTGTCTGACGAACCGCCTACTCAGGTTTTGGGGGCTGCTACGCAGCCCAGCGGGAGCAAGCTCCCTCGCCACAGGGGAGTAACTTGTTACAGGAGTTCATTTGCCAAGGAATCAGGCGGACATGACTTCGCGAATGTCGCGGGCCAGTTCGCGTACGCGTTCTTCTTCGGTGTCCCACGAGCACATGAAGCGTGCGCCGCCCTTGCCGATGAAGGTGTAGAAGCGCCAGTTTTTTGCGGTCAGCGCGGCGATGGCCGGTTCCGAGAGTTGCAGGAACACGCCGTTGGCCTGCACCGGGAACATCAGTTCCACGCCGGGGATGTCGCTGACCAGTTCGGCCAGCAGTTGTGCGCAGTGGTTCGCGTGGCGGGCGTATTTGAGCCAGGCGTCGTTTTCGAGGATGCCGACCCACGGTGCCGAGAGGAAGCGCATTTTCGACGCCAGTTGCCCGGCCTGTTTGCAGCGGTAATCGAAGTCTTCGGCCAGTTTGTGGTTGAAGAACAGGATCGCTTCACCCACCGCCATACCGTTCTTGGTGCCACCGAAGCACAGCACATCGACGCCAGCCTTCCAGGTCAGGTCGGCCGGCGAGCAGCCGAGGAATGCGCAGGCGTTGGAGAAACGCGCGCCGTCCATGTGCAGGTGCAGGCCCAGCTCTTTGCAGGTGGCGCTGATGGCGCGGACTTCTTCCGGGGTGTAGACGCTGCCGACCTCAGTGGCCTGGGTCAGGGTCACCACGCGCGGTTTCGGGTAGTGGATGTCCTGGCGCTTGAGCGCGACCTCGCGGATCGACTGCGGGGTGATCTTGCCGTTTTCGGTGCCGGCGATCAGCAGTTTCGAGCCGTTGGAGAAGAATTCCGGGGCGCCGCATTCGTCGGTTTCGACGTGGGCGGTTTCCGAGCAGATCACGCTGTGGTAACTCTGGCACAGCGACGACAGCGCCAGCGAGTTGGCGGCGGTGCCGTTGAAGGCGAAAAACACTTCGCAGTCGGTTTCGAACAGCTGGCGGAAATGGTCGGCCGCGCGTGCGGTCCATTCATCGTCGCCATAAGCGCGCTGGTGGCCGTGGTTGGCCTGTTCCATGGCGGCCCAGGCTTCAGGGCAGATACCGGAGTAGTTGTCGCTGGCGAATTGTTGGCTCTTGTCGGTCATGGCCGGCTTCCGTGGTCGAGACTCTTGTGAAGGCTCGTGGTCAATGAGGGTGCGCACTTTACCGAAGATCTTCCGGGGAGCACACGGGATGTCGCTGTCAGAAAATTACCAGTTTGTTACCCGATTATGCACGTGACTAAACGCGACGGCGCGCTGGATCTGCTCAAGTGGCTGGCGCTGCTGAGCATGCTGCTCGATCACCTGCGATATGTCGGGATCAGCGCCGATTGGCTGTATGTGCCGGGGCGTCTGGCGTTCCCGTGGTTCTGTCTGGCGATGGCGGCGAACCTGTCCCGGGCCGGTGCGCAGAAGACCGAGTGGCGCTATCTGGGCTGGCTGCTGTTGTTCAGTGCGGTCAGTGAGATTCCGTACCGCTTGTACATTCCTGATCCCGACACCTTGAACGTGATGCCTACGCTGGCGCTGGGGTTGCTGGTGGCGCGGGGCTGGCAGGATCCCTCGATCATGTCGCGATTACTGGGTGTCGCTGCGTTGGTGCTGGCCGCTGTTTTTCCGGAGCGACTGATGTTCGGATTCTTCGGCGTTCTGTTGCCGCTGGCGCTGCTGTTGGTGTTTCGTCGTCCCTGGTATTTCAGCCTGCTGTCGGGGCTGGTGTGTCTGGCGGGTAATCAGTGGCAGGTGCTGTATGAGTCGGCGAGGTTCGGCAGTAGCGTGGCCATACTTGGCATTGCCACCTGCCTGTTCGCGCCAATGCTCGGAATGTTCCTGTTGCGACATGGGCGACATCTCCAGCCACCGCCAATGCGGCGCTGGGCTTACGCCCTCTACCCCGCGCATTTCCTCCTATTGCTCGCCGTCCGCACGGCATACACCTGACCCCTGTGGGAGCGGGCTTGCTCGCGAAAGCGGTGCGTCAGGCGGCATTGATGTCGACTGACACGGCCTCTTCGCGAGCAAGCCCGCTCCCACAGGGGATCTCCGCAGTTTTGGATGATGTGTCCGATCAGCCTTTTCCGGCCATGTCGTAAACGCACCTTTGCGTGGCGTCCGTAGGCATTTGAGCTGTCTGCGCCGGTCATACCATCGCATCAAAGGGCACTGCCTTGATTGCCAGTGCCTTACCGAGACGAATGGCGCACAGATGCCGCTGGGAGAGACGCGATGTTCAGCAAGCAAGACCAGATCCAGGGTTACGACGATGCACTGCTGGCGGCGATGAATGCCGAGGAGCAACGTCAGGAAGATCACATCGAGCTGATCGCGTCGGAGAACTACACCAGCAAGCGCGTCATGCAAGCGCAGGGCAGCGGCCTGACCAACAAATACGCCGAAGGTTATCCGGGCAAGCGCTACTACGGTGGCTGCGAGCATGTGGATAAAGTCGAAGCGCTGGCCATCGAGCGCGCCAAGCAGCTGTTCGGCGCCGATTACGCCAACGTCCAGCCGCACTCCGGTTCCTCGGCCAACAGCGCTGTTTATCTGGCGCTGATCCAGCCGGGCGACACCATTCTCGGCATGAGCCTGGCCCACGGCGGTCACCTGACCCACGGTGCCAAAGTGTCGTCCTCGGGCAAGCTGTACAACGCGGTGCAGTACGGCATCAACACCGACACCGGGCTGATCGATTACGACGAAGTCGAGCGTCTGGCCGTCGAGTGCAAGCCGAAGATGATCGTTGCCGGGTTCTCCGCTTACTCCAAAACTCTGGACTTCCCGCGTTTCCGCCAGATCGCCGACAAGGTCGGTGCGCTGCTGTTCGTCGACATGGCCCACGTCGCCGGTCTGGTCGCTGCTGGCCTGTACCCGAATCCGCTGCCGTACGCCGACGTGGTCACCACCACCACGCACAAGACCCTGCGCGGTCCGCGTGGCGGGCTGATCCTCGCCAAGTCCAACGAAGAGATCGAGAAAAAGCTCAACGCCGCCGTATTCCCCGGCGCCCAGGGCGGCCCGCTGATGCACGTCATCGCCGGTAAAGCGGTGTGCTTCAAGGAAGCGCTGGAGCCAGGCTTCAAGGCCTATCAGCAACAAGTGATCGACAACGCTCAAGCGATGGCCAGCGTGTTTATCAAACGTGGCTACGATGTAGTGTCCGGCGGCACCGACAACCACCTGTTCCTGGTCAGCCTGATCCGTCAGGGCCTGACCGGCAAAGATGCTGACGCTGCCCTTGGCCGTGCGCACATCACCGTCAACAAGAACGCCGTGCCGAACGACCCGCAGTCGCCGTTCGTGACCTCGGGCCTGCGCATTGGCACCCCGGCAGTCACCACGCGTGGCTTCAAGGTCGCCCAGTGTGAAGTGCTGGCCGGCTGGATCTGCGACATCCTCGACAACCTCGGTGACGCCGACGTTGAAGCGAATGTGGCCAAGAACGTCGCGGCACTGTGCGCCGACTACCCGGTTTATCGCTGAGCGGTTTGGAGTAAATGACTATGCAACGCTATTCGGGCTTCGGCCTCTTCAAACACTCCCTCAGCCACCACGAAAACTGGCAGCGCATGTGGCGCACGCCGACGCCGAAGAAGGTCTACGACGTGGTCATCGTCGGCGGTGGCGGGCACGGTCTGGCGACTGCCTACTATCTGGCGAAAGAGCACGGCATCACCAACGTGGCCGTGGTCGAAAAGGGCTGGCTGGGCGGCGGCAACACCGCGCGCAACACCACCATCGTGCGCTCCAACTACCTGTGGGACGAGTCGGCGCACCTGTACGAACACGCGATGAAACTGTGGGAAGGCCTGTCGCAGGATCTCAACTACAACGTGATGTTCTCCCAGCGCGGTGTCTACAACCTGTGCCACACCCTGCAGGACATCCGTGATTCCGAGCGTCGGGTCAGTGCCAACCGCCTCAATGGCGTCGACGGCGAACTGCTCAATGCCAAGCAAGTGGCCGACGAGATTCCGTACCTCGACTGCTCGAAAAACACTCGCTACCCGGTGATGGGCGCGACCGTTCAGCGTCGCGGTGGCGTCGCTCGTCACGATGCCGTGGCCTGGGGCTTTGCCCGTGCCGCCGATGCCTTGGGCGTGGACTTGATCCAGCAGACCGAAGTGATCGGTTTCCGCAAGGAAAACGGCGTGTGCATCGGCGTAGAAACCAACAAGGGTTTCATCGGTGCCAAGCGTGTCGGTGTGGTCACCGCCGGTAACTCCGGGCACATGGCCAAACTCGCCGGTTTCCGTCTGCCGATCGAGTCTCACCCGCTGCAAGCGCTGGTGTCCGAGCCGATCAAACCGATTATCGACAGCGTGATCATGTCCAACGCCGTGCACGGATACATCAGCCAGTCCGACAAGGGCGACCTGGTGATCGGCGCCGGTATCGACGGCTACAACGGCTACGGCCAGCGCGGTTCGTACCCGGTGATCGAGCACACCATCCAGGCCATCGTCGAGATGTTCCCGGTGCTGTCGCGGGTGCGCATGAACCGCCAGTGGGGCGGCATCGTCGACACCACGCCAGACGCCTGCCCGATCATTTCGAAAACCCCGGTACCGAACATGTTCTTCAACTGCGGTTGGGGCACTGGTGGCTTCAAGGCCACACCTGGCTCGGGCAACGTGTTTGCCGCGAGTCTGGCCAAGGGTGAAATGCACCCATTGGCTGCACCTTTCTCCATCGACCGTTTCCACAACGGTGCGTTGATCGATGAACACGGCGCTGCTGCGGTTGCCCACTAACAGGAGAAATCCCCATGTTGCATATCTTCTGTCCTCACTGCGGCGAACTGCGCTCCGAAGAGGAATTCCACGCATCCGGGCAGGCGCACATCCCGCGTCCGCTGGATCCGAACGCCTGCACCGATGAAGAGTGGGGCGATTACATGTTCTTCCGCGACAACCCGCGTGGTCTGCACCACGAGTTGTGGGATCACGTCGCCGGTTGCCGCCAGTACTTCAACGTCACTCGCGACACCGTGACCTACGAGATTCTCGAAACCTACAAGATCGGCACCAAGCCGCAATTCACCGACAAGGCTGATACGGCGAAAACAGCCACGACGGCGCTGGGAGAGAAGGTATGAGCCAGACCAATCGCCTGTCCAACGGTGGACGGATCGACCGCAACAAAGTGCTGAGCTTCACCTTCAACGGTCAGAGCTACAAAGGCTTCGAGGGCGACTCGCTGGCCTCGGCACTGATCGCCAACGGCGTCGACATCATCGGCCGCAGCTTCAAGTATTCGCGTCCTCGCGGGATCTTCGCCGCCGGTGCCGAAGAGCCGAACGCCGTGCTGCAGATCGGTGCCACCGAAGCCACGCAGATTCCCAACGTGCGCGCCACGCAACAGGCGCTGTATCAAGGCCTGGTCGCCACCAGCACCAACGGCTGGCCGAGCGTCAACAACGACATGATGGGGATTCTCGGCAAGGTCGGCGGCAAGCTGATGCCGCCGGGTTTCTACTACAAAACCTTCATGTACCCGCAATCGTTCTGGATGACGTACGAGAAATACATTCGCAAGGCTGCAGGGCTTGGCCGTTCGCCGACCGAAGTCGATCCGGACACCTACGACTACATGAACCAGCACTGCGACGTGCTGATCGTCGGCGCCGGCCCTGCCGGTCTCGCGGCTGCCCTGGCGGCTGCGCGCAGCGGTGCGCGGGTGATCCTCGCTGATGAGCAGGAAGAGTTCGGCGGCAGCCTGCTCGATTCCCGCGAAAGCCTCGACGGCAAACCGGCGATGGAATGGGTGGCCAGCGTCATTGCTGAACTGAAGAACACTCCGGACGTGCTGCTGTTGCCGCGCGCCACGGTCAACGGTTACCACGACCACAACTTCCTGACCATTCACGAACGCCTCACCGATCACCTCGGTGACCGTGCGCCAATCGGTCAGGTGCGTCAGCGCATCCACCGGGTTCGCGCCAAGCGTGTAGTGCTGGCGACCGGCGCCCATGAGCGTCCGCTGGTCTACGGCAACAACGACGTGCCGGGCAACATGCTTGCCGGTGCGGTCTCGACTTACGTGCGCCGTTATGGCGTGGCGCCGGGCAAAAAACTTGTCCTGACCACCAACAACGATCACGCCTACCGCGTGGCGCTGGACTGGCTCGACGCCAGCCTGCAAGTGGTGGCCATCGCCGATGCACGGAGCAATCCGCGTGGCGCGTTGGTGGAAGAAGCCCGCGCCAAAGGCATTCGCATCCTCACCGGCAGCGCCGTGATCGAGGCCCGTGGCAGCAAGCGCGTCAGCGCTGCCCGCGTCGCCGCAATTGACGTCAAAGCGCACACCGTGACCAGCCCGGGCGAATGGCTCGACTGCGACGTGATCGCCAGTTCCGGCGGTTACAGCCCGGTGGTGCACCTGGCTTCGCACCTCGGTGGCAAACCGATCTGGCGCGAAGACATCCTCGGTTTCGTACCGGGCGAAGCACCGCAGAAACGTGTGTGCGTCGGTGGCATCAACGGTGTTTACGGTCTCGGTGATTCGCTGGCCGATGGTTTTGAAGGTGGCGCTCGTGCTGCCAGTGAAGCCGGCTTCGCGGTGGTCGAAGGCACGCTGCCCAAGGCCCTGAGCCGTCTCGAAGAAGCGACCCTGGCGCTGTTCCAGGTGCCGCACGAGAAGGGCACCTCGCGTGCGCCGAAGCAATTCGTCGACCTGCAGAACGACGTCACCGCCGCCGCCATCGAACTGGCGACCCGCGAAGGTTTCGAGTCGGTCGAACACGTCAAACGCTACACCGCGCTGGGCTTCGGCACCGACCAGGGCAAGCTCGGCAACGTCAACGGCCTGGCCATCGCCGCGCGTTCGCTGAACGTGACCATCCCGCAGATGGGTACCACGATGTTCCGCCCCAACTACACGCCGGTAACGTTCGGCGCCGTGGCCGGTCGTCACTGTGGGCACATCTTTGAACCGGTACGCTACACCGCGCTGCATCAATGGCACCTGAAAAACGGCGCCGAGTTTGAAGACGTCGGCCAGTGGAAACGTCCATGGTACTTCCCGAAAAACGGTGAAGACATGCACGCCGCCGTCAAACGCGAATGCAAGGCTGTGCGTGACAGCGTCGGCCTGCTCGACGCCTCGACCCTGGGCAAGATCGACATTCAAGGCCCGGATGCCCGCGAGTTCCTCAACCGCGTGTACACCAACGCCTGGACCAAGCTCGATGTGGGCAAGGCGCGTTACGGCCTGATGTGCAAAGAAGACGGCATGGTCTTCGACGACGGTGTGACGGCGTGTCTGGCCGACAACCATTTCGTCATGACCACCACCACGGGCGGCGCGGCTCGCGTGCTGCAATGGCTGGAGTTGTACCACCAGACCGAATGGCCGGAGATGAAGGTCTACTTCACCTCGGTCACCGACCACTGGGCGACCATGACCCTGTCCGGGCCGAACAGCCGCAAGCTGCTCAGCGCCGTGACTGACATTGATCTGAGCAACGAAGCCTTCCCGTTCATGACCTGGAAAGAAGGTCTGGTCGGCGACGTGCCGGCGCGGGTGTTCCGTATCTCGTTCACTGGTGAGCTGTCGTACGAAGTCAACGTGCAGGCCGACTACGCGATGGGCGTGCTGGAGAAAATCGTCGAGGCCGGCAAGCAGTACAACCTGACGCCGTACGGCACTGAAACCATGCACGTCCTGCGGGCCGAGAAAGGTTTCATCATCGTCGGCCAGGACACCGACGGCTCGATGACCCCGGACGACCTGAACATGGGCTGGTGCGTCGGTCGCACCAAACCGTTCTCGTGGATCGGCCAGCGCGGCATGAACCGAGAAGACTGCGTGAAGGATCAGCGCAAGCAACTGGTGGGCCTGAAGCCGATCGATCCGAACGTGTGGCTGCCGGAAGGTGCGCAACTGGTGTTCAACACCAAGCAGGCGATCCCGATGACCATGGTCGGCCACGTGACCTCCAGCTACGCGCACAACTCCCTCGGTTATTCGTTTGCCATGGGCGTGGTCAAGGGCGGTCTGAATCGCCTCGGTGAGCGAGTGTTTGCGCCGCTGGCCGATGGCAGCGTGATCGAGGCGGAGATTGTTTCTTCGGTGTTCTTCGATCCGAAGGGGGATCGGCAGAACATCTGACTGCTCTGGGGACTGTGGGGTGTCAGTGGGTGCGAGTCGTCTGATCGATTCGCGAGCAAGCCCGCTCCCACAGGTTCCGGGTTGTTAATGGAATTTGTGTCAGGCATCAGTCCCCTGTGGGAGCGGGCTTGCTCGCGAAGGCGGCAGTACAGCCACCACAAGGACCGGAACCAACAGAATTGATAAAGGTGCTTTATGACCACAGCCAATGTTTACCAGCAACGCCCGACCACCGGGGCCCGCGCCGAGTCGTCGCTGCACCATGCCGACCTCGCCAGCCTGGTCGGCAAGGGTCGCAAGAACGCCGGCGTGATCGTGCGTGAAAAGAAACTCCTCGGTCACCTGACCATTCGTGGCGATGGCCACGATGCAGCGTTTGCCGCCGGCGTACACAAGGCCCTCGGCATTGAGTTGCCCGGCGCCCTGAGCGTGATCGTCAAAGGCGAAACCAGCCTGCAATGGATGGGGCCGGACGAGTGGCTGCTGATCGTGCCAAGCGGTGAAGAATTCGCTGCCGAGCAGAGGTTGCGCGAAGCGCTGGGCGACCTGCACATCGCGATCGTCAACGTCAGCGGCGGCCAGCAAGTCCTCGAACTGAGTGGGCCGAACGTGCGTCAGGTGCTGATGAAATCCACCAGCTACGACGTGCACCCCAACAACTTTCCGGTCGGCAAAGCAGTGGGCACGGTGTTCGCCAAGTCGCAGCTGATGATCCGCCACACCGCCGAAGACACCTGGGAACTGCTGATCCGTCGCAGCTTTTCGGATTACTGGTGGTTGTGGTTGCAGGATGCGTCGGCCGAGTACGGCCTTAGCGTTCAGGCGTAACACTAAGTGGTTGCCGCGATTGCTTCTTGTGGCGAGGGAGCTTGCTCCCGCTCGGCTGCGAAGCAGTCGCAAAAAACTGCGAGCGCATTCTTTCTGGAAGAACGCGGTTGCTGATTTTAGGGTCGCTTCGCAACCCAGCGGGAGCAAGCTCCCTCGCCACAGAACTCATTCGCCACAGAGTTCACTCTGCTCACAGATGTTGAAACAGGAGTCACCGCACCATGAGCCGCGCCCCAGACACATGGATTCTGACCGCCGACTGCCCCAGCGTACTCGGCACGGTGGACGCGGTGACGCGTTTTCTGTTCGAGCAGGGTTGCTACGTCACCGAGCACCATTCGTTCGATGACCGGCTCTCGGGTCGTTTCTTCATTCGCGTGGAATTCCGTCAGCCCGACGGCTTCGACGAGCAGTCCTTCCGTGCCGGCCTCGCCGAGCGCGGAGAGGCATTCGGCATGGTCTTCGAGCTGACCGCGCCGAACTACCGGCCGAAAGTGGTGATCATGGTCTCCAAGGCCGATCACTGCCTCAACGATTTGCTCTACCGCCAGCGCATCGGCCAGTTGTCGATGGACGTGGCGGCGGTGGTGTCCAACCATCCGGACCTCAAGCCGCTGGCCGACTGGCACCAGATTCCCTACTACCATTTCCCCCTCGACCCCAACGACAAGCCGGCGCAAGAGCGTCAGGTGTGGCAGGTGATCGAGGAGGCCGGCGCCGAACTGGTGATCCTCGCCCGCTACATGCAGGTGCTGTCGCCGGAGCTGTGCCGCAAGCTCGATGGCAAGGCGATCAACATTCACCACTCGCTGCTGCCGGGGTTCAAGGGCGCCAAGCCGTATCACCAGGCCTACAACAAGGGCGTGAAGCTGGTCGGTGCGACGGCGCATTACATCAACAACGATCTCGATGAGGGGCCGATTATTGCCCAGGGAGTCGAGGCGGTGGATCACAGTCACTATCCGGAAGACCTGATCGCCAAGGGGCGGGATATCGAAGGGCTGACTTTGGCCCGGGCGGTTGGGTATCACATCGAACGAAGGGTGTTTTTGAACGCCAATAGAACTGTCGTTCTTTAGATCGCTTTCGCGAGCAAGCCCGCTCCCACAAGGGATTTGTGTTGAAACACAGGTCTCTGTCACACCCAAGATCAACTGTGGGAGCGGGCGTGCTCGCGAAGAGGCCATAACTGACAACGCAAAACCAACAAGCAATAACCCGAGCACTTAACGCGCTGCCTGCCTGGGCAACGCGGTTCCATAAAAACAACAGCGAGGTGAAAGCATGTCTGGCAATCGTGGTGTGGTGTATCTCGGCGCTGGCAAGGTCGAAGTACAGAAAATCGACTATCCGAAAATGCAGGACCCGCGCGGCAGGAAGATCGAGCATGGGGTGATCCTGCGTGTGGTGTCCACCAACATCTGTGGCTCCGACCAGCACATGGTGCGCGGCCGTACCACGGCGCAGACCGGTCTGGTGCTGGGCCACGAAATCACCGGCGAAGTGATCGAAAAGGGTTCCGACGTCGAAAACCTGAAGATCGGCGACCTGGTTTCCGTACCGTTCAACGTGGCTTGCGGGCGCTGCCGTTCCTGCAAGGAGCAGCACACCGGTGTCTGCCTGACCGTCAACCCGGCCCGTGCCGGCGGTGCCTACGGTTATGTCGACATGGGTGACTGGACCGGCGGCCAGGCCGAATACGTGCTGGTGCCGTACGCCGATTTCAACCTGCTGAAACTGCCGGATCGCGACAAGGCCATGGAGAAAATCCGCGACCTGACCTGCCTCTCCGACATCCTCCCGACCGGCTATCACGGTGCAGTCACGGCGGGCGTTGGCCCGGGCAGCACCGTTTACATCGCTGGCGCCGGCCCGGTCGGTCTGGCCGCTGCGGCCTCGGCGCGTCTGCTGGGGGCGGCGGTGGTGATCATCGGCGACGTCAACACCATCCGCCTGGCGCACGCCAAGGCTCAGGGTTTTGAAGTGGTCGACCTGTCCAAGGACACGCCGCTGCACGAACAGATTGCCGCACTGCTGGGCGAACCGGAAGTCGATTGCGCGGTGGACTGCGTGGGCTTCGAAGCGCGCGGCCACGGGCATGACGGGGTGAAAGCCGAAGCCCCGGCTACCGTGCTCAACTCGCTGATGGGCGTGGTGCGTGTCGCTGGCAAGATCGGTATTCCGGGCCTGTACGTGACCGAGGATCCGGGTGCCGTGGACGCCGCCGCGAAAATGGGCAGCCTGAGCATCCGCTTCGGCCTGGGCTGGGCCAAATCCCACAGCTTCCACACCGGCCAGACCCCGGTGATGAAGTACAACCGCCAACTGATGCAGGCGATCATGTGGGACCGCATCAACATCGCCGAAGTGGTCGGCGTGCAAGTCATCAGTCTCGACCAGGCGCCGGAAGGCTACGGCGAGTTCGATGCGGGTGTGCCGAAGAAGTTTGTGATCGATCCGCATCGGTTGTTCAGTGCGGCGTAAGTAAAAAAAGGGCGACCCACGGGTCGCCCTTCTTACGTCAAAAGATCAAAAGATCGCAGCCTTCGGCAGCTCCTGCAGGGATCGTGTAGGAGCTGCCGAAGGCTGCGATCTTTTGGCTCTGGCAATTAGAGGGCTGCTACAGCACCCTGATAAAGACTAAATGGATGCGCCGGCGAGGAACATGCCGGCCGGAACCCGGTCAAACCGGCAGTTTTGCCGCTCATCGTCGGGCGGTTACCACAGCGCAAGAGGATGTCTGAATGAAGATTTCACGCGGTATTGCCTTGGCTTCACTGATGACCCTTGCAGCGAGCCCGGTGTTTGCCGGCTTCAGTCTGGACGATGTGACCAAAGCGGCTGCAAGCATGCAGGGCGGTAACGCCGCGACCGCCGCCGCGCCGACCTCGGAAACAGCTGGTTTGTTGAGCGCCCTGAGTGCGCTGGATGTTACCCCCGAGCAAGCCGTAGGCGGCACCAGTGCCATGCTGGGCTTGGCCAAGAACCAGTTGAGCAACACTGACTATTCGCAGTTGGCCAAGGAAGTGCCGGGCATCGACAAACTCTCCGGCGGCGGTGGCAATCTGGCTGCACTGAGCGCTTTGCTCGGCTCGTCGGGCAAGTCGGCCGGTCTGGAAAATGCCCTGGGCAACGTCAAGGACACCAATGACCTGAACAATGCGTTCAGCGCCTTGGGCATGGACACCGGCATGATCGGCCAGTTTGCCCCGGTGATTCTGCAATACCTCGGTCAGCAGGGCGTTGGCGGCTCGCTGCTGAGCAGTCTGGGCAATATCTGGGGCGCCGGCGCCGGTAGCTGATTCAGCCGCGCTCGCTTTTCAGTTCAACGATGCGCTGATCCTTCTCGGTCCAGAGCTGGTTGACCCAGTTCTGGACCTGCTGGCGAAACAGCGGATCGTTCTCGTAATCGCCCTGCGACAGTGCCGGGTCGAGTTCGCGGGTCTGGATGTCGACAATCACCCGCGGCACGCTACCGCTGATCAGATCCCAGAACCCCGGAATCTTCTGCTGCGGATAAACCACAGTCACGTCGAGCAACGCATCCAGCTGTTCCCCCATCGCCGCCAGAACAAACGCTACACCTCCCGCCTTGGGTTTGAGCAGATGCTTGAACGGTGACTGTTGCTGCGCGCTTTTCGCAGCGGTGTAGCGGGTGCCTTCCAGATAATTCACCACCGTCACCGGCTGGCGCTTGAACAGCTCGCAGGCCTGTTTGGTGATCTCCAGATCCTTGCCCGCCAGCTCCGGGTGCCTGGCCAGGAACGCTTTGCTGTAGCGCTTCATGAACGGGTAATCCAGCGCCCACCACGCCAGACCGAGGAAAGGCACCCAGATCAGTTCTTTCTTGAGGAAGAACTTGAAGAACGGTGTGCGCCGGTTGAGGGTCTGGATCAGCGCCGGGATGTCGACCCACGACTGGTGGTTGCTGATCACCAGATACGAGGTGTCACCACGCAGGTCTGCGCCGCCGCGAATATCCCATTGGGTAGGGATGCACAGGCGAAAGATCAGCTTGTCGATCTCGGCCCAGGTCTCGGCGATCCACATCACTGCCCCCGATGCGTAATCACGCCAGCGCCCCGGTGCGACCAGTTTGAGCAGGGCAAAGACCAGCAACGGCCCGATCAGGATCAGGGTGTTGAGCAACAGCAGCAGGGTGACGAAACAGCCGGTGAGCAGGCGGCGCATAAGCAACTCTATGAAGGCGGATAGGCGCGCCATGATAAGTGGCTTCGCGTGAGAGGCCAAATCGATGGTGACGAATGTTTCACCTTTGGCTGGCTATGCTGGAGCTGATTACCGTGTTGGCAGGGCCGGCCTCTTCGCGAGCAAGCCGCTCCCACAGTGGATCTTCAGTGTGCATGCCATCTCCAACAGATCCCGGATCCCCTGTGGGAGCGGGCTTGCTCGCGAAGGCGGACTCAAGGGCGAACCAATCGCTCGCCGGCTGTCTAAAATCTCGCGTCTGACGCCCTCATTTTCCAAGGAAGCCCCTTACGTGAAATTCCTCCTTGCACTGTTTGCCCTCGTCGCCCTGCCGGTCATGGCCGCCGAGCCGACCCTGTACGGGCGTTATGAATACATCGCACTGCCGGAAATCGGCGGTGAGGTGCTCAAGGCCAAGATGGACACCGGCGCGCTGACCGCCTCGCTGTCGGCCAAGGACATCGAGACCTTCACCCGCGACGGCGAAAACTGGGTGCGTTTCCGCCTCGGCACCAAGGACGCCAGCAACAAGGTCTACGAGCACAAGATCGCGCGGATCAGCAAGATCAAAAGCCGCTCGGATGAAGAAGACGAGGGCGACAGCACCGAAGTCGCCAAACGCCCGGTGGTCGATCTGGAACTGTGTCTGGGCAACGTCAAGCGCACCGTTGAGGTCAACCTGACCGACCGCAGCAACTTCAACTACCCGCTGCTGATCGGTGCCAAGGCCCTGCGCGAGTTCGGCGCGGCAGTGAACCCGGCGCGGCGTTTCACCGCCGACAAGCCGGACTGCTAAGTGGTCTCATTGACGTAACGTCAGGCTTGGGGCACCGTTCGCGCACTTAACCCACGGGCTCGGACGCCATGCCTCATATCCTGATTGTCGAAGACGAAGCGGCGATTGCCGACACGCTGATTTTTGCCCTGCAGGGCGAGGGGTTCGCCACCACATGGCTGAGCCTCGGCGCGGCGGCGCTGGAGTTTCAACGGCAGACCCCGGCTGACTTGATCATTCTCGATATCGGCCTGCCGGACATCAGCGGTTTCGAAACCTGCAAACAGCTGCGGCGCTTCAGTGAAGTGCCGGTGCTGTTTCTCAGTGCCCGGGATGCCGAGATCGACCGGGTGGTGGGGCTGGAGATCGGCGCCGACGATTACGTGGTCAAGCCGTTCAGCCCACGGGAAGTCGCCGCGCGGGTACGGGCGATTCTCAAGCGTATGGCGCCACGACCTGTGGTTGAAGCGTCCTCGGCACTGTTTCGCATCGACCCCGAGCGCGTGCTGATCACCTACCGCGGCCAGCCATTGAGCCTGACCCGCCACGAATTCCGTCTGCTGCAATGCCTGCTCGAACAACCGCAGCGAGTCTTCAGTCGCGAGCAATTGCTCGACGCGCTGGGGGTGGCCGTCGACGCCGGCTACGAGCGCAGCATCGACAGCCACATCAAAAGCGTGCGCGCCAAACTGCGCCTGGTGCGGGCCGACGCCGAGCCGATCCAGACCCATCGCGGCCTCGGCTACAGCTACAGCCCGGGGCACAGCTGATGTCGCTGGGGCTGCGGATTTTTCTGGTGTATGTGCTGTTTGTCGGCCTGACCGGTTACTTCGTGCTCAACACGGTGATGGAAGAAATCCGCCCGGGCGTGCGTCAGTCCACCGAAGAAACCCTGGTCGACACCGCCAACCTGATGGCGGAAATCCTGCGTGATGATTTCAAGGCCGGCACGCTCAGCGAGAACCGCTGGCCCGAATTGCTGCGCGCGTATGGCGAGCGCCAGCCGCAGGCGACTATCTGGGGCTTGCCGAAAAATCAGGTCAACCACCGCATCTATGTCACCGACGCCAAAGGCATCGTGGTGCTGGACTCCAGCGGCGTGGCGGTCGGGCAGGATTACTCGCGCTGGAACGACGTTTACCTGACCTTGCGAGGTGAGTACGGCGCTCGTTCGAGCCGCAGCGATCCGAATGATGCGAACTCCTCGGTGATGCACGTCGGCGCGCCGATCCGTGACAACGGCCGGATCATCGGCGTGGTTACCGTGGCCAAGCCCAACAGTTCATTACAACCCTATGTCGATCGCACCGAGCGGCGCTTGCTGTTTTACGGCGCCGGACTGATCGGCCTCGGTCTGCTGTTCGGCGCTTTGCTGTCGTGGTGGCTGAGCCGCGCGCTGCACCGTTTGACCGGTTATGCGCAAGCGGTGAGCGAGGGGCGGCGGGTTGAAGTGCCGCACTACCGTGGCGGCGAACTGGAACAACTGGCCACAGCGGTGGAGCAGATGCGCACGCAACTGGAAGGTAAGGCCTACGTCGAGCGCTATGTGCACACCCTGACCCATGAATTGAAGAGTCCGCTGGCGGCAATTCGCGGTGCGGCGGAGTTGCTGCAGGGTGACATGCCAGCGATCCAGCGCCTGCGCTTTGTCGGCAACATCGACAGTGAAAGCGCGCGGATGCAGCAACTGATCGAGCGCCTGTTGAATCTGGCGCAAGTCGAGCAGCGCCAAGGTCTTGAGGAGCGCGTGGCGGTACCGCTGGCGGCATTGGTTGATGAATTGTTGCGGGCGCAGGCCGCGCGCATCGAAGGCCGGCGGCTCAAGGTCGAGCAGACGATTGCGCCAGATCTTCTGCTGATCGGCGAGCCGTTTCTGCTGCGCCAGGCGTTGGGCAATCTGCTGGAGAATGCGCTGGATTTCACCCCGGTTACCGGGTTACTGCGCTTCAGTGCCGAACGTGTGGCGGAGCAGGTCGAGTTGCGCTTGTTCAACGAAGCGTCGGCGATTCCCGATTACGCCTTGCCGCGCTTGAGTGAACGGTTTTACTCGCTGCCGCGTCCGGACAGTGGGCGCAAAAGCACCGGGCTGGGGCTGAATTTTGTTGAGGAAGTGGTGAAGTTGCACGGT
The DNA here is from genome assembly GCF_058798255.1 of Pseudomonas sp. GW823-FHT01D03. NCBI lineage: Bacteria > Pseudomonadati > Pseudomonadota > Gammaproteobacteria > Pseudomonadales > Pseudomonadaceae > Pseudomonas > Pseudomonas sp. GW823-FHT01D03. The sequence goes on along the minus strand of NZ_JBXAKK010000001.1, from coordinate 5,571,032 downwards.
GGGTCGATGCAGATTCGCAATGTCGAGAGCGGTGTGGAAGTGATATTGCGCCTGCCTTGAAACTGTGTCGCCGCCATCGCGAGCAGGCTCACTCCTACAGGGGAACGCGATCAATTGTAGGAGTGAGCCTGCTCGCGATGGGGCCATAACAGTCTCCACACAATCTCCATATTCCCTCCTTATTCCCCCCACACAGCCCAACCAGACTCTGCCCATCCAAACAGGGAGAGTCCCATGAACAAGAATCTGACCATAAAGCTCGGGGCGATTGCCCTGCTGATCCTGCTGTTGCTGATACCGCTGCTGATGATCGACGGCATCATCGATGAGCGCCAGCAACTGCGCGACGGCGTGCTCGAAGACATTGCCCGCAGCTCCAGCTACAGCCAGCAACTGAGCGGGCCGGTGATGGTGGTGCCGTACCGCAAGGTGGTGCGTACCTGGAAGACCAACGAGAAAACCAATAAGCGCTATGAAGAGCTTGGCGAAGAGCGCGGTCGTTTGTACTTTCTGCCGGAGCGTTTCGAACTCGACGGCCAGGTGCAGACCGAGCTGCGCAATCGCGGTATTTACGAAGCGCGACTGTTCCATGCCGACAATCGCATCAACGGGCATTTCTCGTTGCCGGCGCAGCTGGGGATCAAGGAAGATTTTGCCGATTACCAGTTCGATGCGCCGTTTCTGGCGGTGGGCATCAGCGATATTCGCGGCATCGAAAACGCGCTGAAACTGGAACTTGATGGCCAGCGTCTGGATTTCGTCCCCGGCACTCAGGTCGGCTGGCTCGGCGAGGGTGTGCGGGTCACGTTGCCGGCACTGGACACTCGCAACGCCACCGAGCTGACCTTCGGTTTCGACCTGCGCCTGCAAGGTACCGGTTCGCTGCAGGTGCTGCCGGTGGGTAAAACCAGCCAAGTCAGCCTCGCTGCCAACTGGCCGCACCCAAGCTTCGTCGGCAACTTCCTGCCGGGCAAACGCGAGATCAGCGACCAGGGTTTCAGCGCCGATTGGCAGACCACGTTTTTCTCCACCAACCTGCAGGAAGCGATGAACCGCTGCGTGCTGGGCAATGACTGCGAGGCGTTCAACGGGCGCAGCTTCGGCGTGAGTTTCATCGATCCGGTGGATCAATATCTGAAGAGCGATCGGGCGATCAAATATGCGCTGTTGTTTATCGTCCTGACGTTCGCCGGTTTCTTCCTGTTTGAAGTGCTCAAGAGTCTGGCAGTACACCCGGTGCAATACGCGTTGGTCGGGGTGGCGCTGGCGTTCTTCTACTTGTTGCTGCTGTCGCTGTCGGAGCACATCGGCTTTGCCCTGGCGTATCTGTTGTCGGCCAGTGGCTGTGTGTTGCTGATCGGGTTTTATGTCTGCCACGTGCTGCACAGCGTGCGTCACGGTCTGAGTTTCTCCGCGGGATTGGCGGCGTTGTATGGTCTGCTGTATAGCCTGCTGAGCGCCGAGGATTACGCGCTGCTGATGGGCTCGCTGCTGTTGTTCGGCCTGCTCGGGGTGTTCATGGTGCTGACGCGCAAACTCGACTGGTACGGGATCGGACAGAAGCCGGCCAAGCCGCTGGAATTTGATGTGGGTGCGATGCAATGAGCGGGCTGCGTGAGGATCAGCGGCAGGTCGAGGTTTTGCTGACGCTGATTGTTGCAGCGCTGCCGCCGGAACCCAGGTGGTGCCATCGCGAGCAGGCTCACTCCTACAGGGGAATGCGGTCAACTGTAGAAGTGAGCCTGCTCGCGATGAGGCCAGAACAGGCTCCGCCGATTTAAAGCTTGGGCATGGTGGCAACCATGGACGGTCGCTGGCTCACCTCGAAATACCAGTTGGCCAGTTGCGGATTGGCGCTGCGCCAGTCCAGATCCGGATGGCGCAGATCGATGTAACCCAGTGCGCAGGCGACGCTGATCGCCGCGACGTCGAAATGGCTGGTCAGCTCGGCGATGGCGTCACTTTCCAGATAGGCCAGGGCGCGGCGGATCTTCTCGCGCTGGGCGTCGAGCCATTCGTCCCAGTGCTTTTCCGGGGCGCGCAATACCAGTTCGTAACGCACCATCACCGAGGCGTCCATGATCCCGTCGGCCAGCGAGGCCAGGGTCAGACGCCGCCAACGGGCCGCTCCTTCGCGGGGGATCAGCGGATTGCCGACGTGTTGCTGGTCGAGGTATTCGAGGATCACGCGGCTGTCATGGATCACGCTACCGTCCGCCAGACGCAGCGCCGGGATCTTGCCCAGCGGGTTGTCGGCGTTGAGCGCGGTGTCCGGGCTGACCGGCGTGAGGACGCAGTCTTGCAGGGCGACGCGATCCTGCTGACCGGTCTCGTGCAACAGCACCATCACTTTGCGCACGAACGGGGAAAGCGTGTTGTGGAACAGGGTCATGCTGGGGGCGGACATTGGCAAACCTCGGTGGTCATCGAAGAGCAGGAGATTAGCCTAGTCAGATACAGAGCGGCTGGCGAGGGATTTGCTGGTGTTCATCAGGCCGCCTTCGCGAGCAAGCCCGCTCCCACATTGGATCTGTTTCGTTCACAAATCCCCTGTGGGAGCGGGCTTGCTCGCGAAGAGGCCTTGTCAGGCGACACGGAAATCACCCGCGTCGCAGCAACCCCTTGATCGCCAGAAATGCCGGAACACCCAACCCGACCCAGCTCAACGCATCCCAGATCCCATCCCCCAGCAACGCCGAAAACAATCCCGCCGCACTCAGCAGCGCAATCACCAACGGGGTGCTGAAGACCTTCCAGAAATTGGTCTGACGCGGCTTCATGCAGCAGCCTCCGCTGGCAGTGTTTTCGCCGCTTTACGCCGTACCACCCACAGGTACACGCCGCTGCCGAGGACAATGATGGTCAGCACGTCGAGGGTCGCCCAGAGGATCTTCATCGGCATGCCGCCGTAGTCGCCGAAGTGCAGCGGCTGCGACATGCCCATGGCGTCCATATACCACGGGCGCTCGGCCACGGCAGTGACTTGCAGAGTGCTGGCGTCGATCAGCACCGGCGTCAGCAGGTGCGAGGTCAGATGCGTGCCGCCCTTCATGAACACTGCGTAGTGATGCTCACTGGAAAACCGCGTGCCGGGGAAGGCGATGAAGTCCGGGTTCATCCCCGGCGCCACGTCGCGGGCGATGTCGAGCAGGCGGGTGGCCGGGGCCAGGCGGGTCAGCGGCGGGACATCGCGATAGGGCGCGACCATGGCGGTCAGCGTGTCATTGCGCCACGCGGCGATGAGCAGGTCAGCGCAGGCGCTGATCACTCCAGTGACGCCGACCACCAAGGCCCAGGTCAGGGTGACGACGCCGATCAGGTTGTGCAGGTCGAGCCAGCGCAGGCGGGTGGACTTGTCCTGACGCACGGTGCCGAACTGCAAGCGGCGCATGAACGGCAGGTACAGCACCGTACCCGAGATGATCGCGACCACGAACAGCAGCCCCATGAACGCCAGCAGCAACTTGCCCGGCAGCCCGGCAAACATGTCGACGTGCAGGCGCAGGATGAACAACATCAGGCCACCGTTGGCCGATGGGGTTTCCAGCGCTTCACCGGTGCGCGCATCGAGCATGAAGGTGTGCGACGAGTTCGGTTCGGTGCCGGCAGTTTTCGCCATGATCGTCAGCACGGCGTTGGGCTCGTCGTCTTCGAAACCGAAGTACTGCACCACTTCGCCGGGGCGATGTTGTTCTGCGGCCTCGACCAGTTGCGCCAGATTCAGGCGCGGCGTGTCGGCGGGCATCTCGCGCACTTGCGGTGCGTCACCGAGCAGATGCTCGATCTCGTGGTGGAAAATCAGCGGCAGACCGGTCAGTGCCAGCATCAGCAAGAACACAGTGCAGATCAGGCTGGTCCAGGTGTGGATGAACGACCAGCGGCGAATTGTTTTACTTTTCATCTCATGACCTTCAAAAACACCGAAGCCGTCCACGGGGGACGGCCTGGTGACAGAACCTGTTTCAGCTCACGCGCTTACCACTTGTAAGTGGCGCTGGCGACGACGCTGCGCTGGTCACCGTAGTAGCAGTAGTAGCCGTCGCAAGTGGAGATGTAGTCCTTGTCGAACAGGTTGGTGGCGTTAACTGCCAGCGACGCACCTTTGAGGCTGTTGTCCAGGCGGCCGAGGTCGTAATGCACCGAGGCGTCGAACACGGTGTAGGCGTCCGCCTTGCCCAGCCAGGTGTTGGCCTTGTCGCCATAGGTGTTGCCGGTGTAACGCACACCACCGCCGATGCCGAAACCGTCGAGTACGCCGCTGTGCCAGGTGTAGTCGGTCCACAGCGAAGCTTGCTGGTTGGGCATCAGTTGCAGGCGATTGCCCTTGTCCACGCCTTTCTGCACTTCGGATTTGGCCAGGGTGTAGGCGGCGATGACTTTCAGGTTATCGGTGACGTCCGAAACCGCTTCCAGCTCCAGGCCTTTGACCTTCACTTCACCGGTCTGGCTGGTGATGGTCACGTTGTTGACGATGCTGTTGACCGCGACGTTCTTCTGGGTCAGGTCATACACCGCAGCGCTGAGCAAGGTTTTGCTGCCCGGCGGCTGGTACTTGATGCCCAGTTCCCATTGCTTGCCTTCGGTCGGCTTGAGCGAACCGGTGGAGGTGGCGTCGGCGCCGCTGGTTGGCTGGAAGGATTCGGCGTACGACAGGTACGGCACGAAGCCTGAGTCGAACACGTAGCTGAGCGCCGCGTTGCCACTGAACGCCTTGTCGCGCTGGGTGTTGGTGGCGTCACCCTTGTTGATGAACTGCGTGCTGGTGTGCACCCAGTCTTCACGCCCGCCGAGGGTCAGGCGCCACTGGTCGAGGGCCATCTGGTCCTGTACGTACAGGCCGGTCTGGTAGGTCTTCTGGTCATAGTCATAGAACGCCGAAGAGCGCGGCGGACGGGTGATCGGCTGACCGTAGATCGGGTTGTTGACGTTAATGTCCGGCGCGGTGCCGAAGATCGACGTGTAATTGGTGTTGCTGCGCTGGTGATCCAGACCAAGTAACAGCGTATGGCGGATGTCGCCGGTGGCGAAGTCGGCCTGGAAGTTGTTGTCCACGGCGAACTGGCTGATGTCTTCATCAACGTTGGTGGTGCCGCGCCCGACATTGCCCTGGTCGTCAACCGTATACCCGGCGTACTCCGTGTTGTAGCTGTTGACGGTCACGGTCTGGAACGACAGGTCCGACTTGGTATAGCGCAGGTTCTGCTTGAACTGCCAGACGTCGTTGAGGCGATGCTCGAAGGCATAACCAAGTGCGTAGTAGGTGCGGTCGTAGAAGTCGTAGTCCGGGTCACCGAGGTTCTTGTGATGGGAAATCTTGCCGAACGGCATGTCGATCTTGGTGCCCTGGATCGGATAGAACTGGCTGGTGACACCGGTATCGTCGCGGGTGAACTGGGTCAGCAGGGTGAATTTGGTGTCGTCATCGATGTTCCAGGTCAGGCTCGGCGCGATGTTGTAGCGCTTGTTTTCGATGTGATCGATCTGCGTGTCGCTGTCGCGCACCACACCGCTGATGCCGTAGAGAAACTGCCCGGCGTCGTCGATCTTGCCGGTGCTGGCGAAGTTGATCTGACGATGGTTGTCGCTGCCGTACTGCAACTGGATTTCGCTGCTGGCGTCGCTGCTCGGACGCCGGCTGACCATGTCCAGCAGGCCGCCCGGCGGGGTCTGGCCGTAGACGGAAGAGGCCGGGCCGCGCAGCAGCGCGAGGCGGTCGAGGTTCCAGGTTTCAGGCTTTGGGTTGGCGTATACGCCTCTTGGCAGTGGCAGGCCGTCGAGGAACTGAGTCGGCTCGAAACCGCGCACCCGCAGCCAGTCGATACGGGTGTCGCTGCCGTAGCTGCTGGCGGTGATGCCCGGCATATAGCGCACGGCGTCATCGAGACTGTGCACGCTGCGATCGTCCATTTGCTGACGCGTGGCGACGGAGATCGAGCGCGGCGCCTCGACCAGCGCGGTGTCGGTCTTGCTGCCGGCGGCGGTGCGGGTAGCGGTGTAGCCTTCGACCGGACCCCAGGCCGTTTCCAGGTTTTCCACACCGATTACTGCGGTTTCCGGCAGCGCCAGTGTCCCTTCCGGCACTGCAACCAAGGTGTAGGTGCCGGTGCTGCTTTGTTCCAGTTGCAGACCGGTGCCTTGCAGCGCCGCGCGCAGAGCACCAGCGGCGTCGTACTGACCGTTGACCGGCGCTGAGGTCTTGCCGGCGGCCAGCGACGGGTTCAGCGACAACGCGAGGCCGCCCTGGCTGGCGATCTGGTTCAGCGTGGTCGACAGCGGCGCCGCCGGCAGGTTGTAGGCGCGCACGCTAGAAGCCTGTTCAGCAGCGAGCAACGGGCTGCTGAGCAGCGGCGCGCTGAGGGCAATGGCGATGGCCAACAGACTGGGGCGCAACAAGGTGTCTAGCGGACGGGACATGCGAAGGCTCCTGAATGGAAATATTTCTCAATTGCCTGTGTGCCGGACGAGAATTGAAAAGTGATAGGGCTGGATGAAAATAATTTCGATTAACTTGGAAAGGGGCGGCCGCTTCGGAATTTTCGAGTGTGGCGGGTGGCCCTATCGCGAGCAGGCTCACTCCTACAGGGGGAACGCATTCCAGTTGTAGGAGTGAGCCTGCTCGCGATAGCTATTTCCCTGACAACGAATTTTTTAAGGCTTGTTATCAGCCTTCGCCACTGTGACCCAATACGGCGTATGCCGCTCGATCTGCACCGGCAGGGTCGGCAGCAGGGCGCTCAGGGCCTTTTCAGTGTCGTGCAGCGGGAAGCTGCCGGTGATGCGCAGGTCGGCGACTTCCGGCGTCACGCCCAGATGCCCTCGGCGGTAGCGCCCAAGCTCATTCACCAGATCTTCCAGCCGCGCGTTGTCCACCACCAGCATGCCGCGGGTCCAGGCATCGGCGCCGGGCGTGAGCGCGGCGACCGCGTCGAGGCCGTCGTTGCGGATCAGCACTTGCTGGCCTTCACGCAGGATCTGTTCTCCAGGATGACTTTGCGGATGCGCCGCCACCGCCGACTGCAACACGCTCAAGCGTGTGCCTTGGTTTTCACGCTTGACCAGAAACCGCGTGCCCAACGCGCGCATGCTGCCTTCGCGGGTCTCGACGATGAACGGCCGCGCATCACCGTGACCGGTTTCGACCATGATTTCGCCTTCCTGCAATACGATCAGCCGCTGCCGGGCATCGAAGCGCACATCCACTGCACTGTGGGTGTTGAGGTTGAGCAGGGTGCCATCGGCCAGGCGCACCGTGCGCTGCTCACCGGTAGCGGTGCGTTGATCGGCGAGCCAGTAATCCAGCGGCAGGTAGCGATCGCCGGCAAACAGCGCCAGCCCGATCACCGCCACCACACTGGCCAATCCGCTGCCGAGCTTGCGCACACGGCGTCGAATGCCTTCGCGCGATTGCAGCAAGGCCGCGCGGGCCGGGCCATTGGCGACGTTGAACCGCTGATCGAGCATGCCCAGCTGGCGCCAGGCGCGGGCGTGTTCTTCATGGGCCGCATGCCACTTGGCGAACTCCTCGCGCTCCAGCGGACTGCCGGAATCCAGTGACAACTGCCAGGCAATTGCCGCGTCCAGCACTTGGGCCGAGACCGGTTTGGAGCTGGCCGGATTCATGTCGGCTCACCGTACAGGGCGATGTAGCACTGGCGAATGCCTTGCGCGAGATACTGCCGCACGCGCGGCACTGAGACTCCAAGCTTTTCGGCGATTTCGCCATGGCTGAGGCCGTCGAGGCGGTTATAAAGGAAAGCAGCGCGGGCCTTGGTCGACAGTTTACCGAGCAGGCGGTCGATGGCCTTGAGGTCTTCGAGGATCAGTTGCTGTTCTTCCACCGAAGGTTGTTCGCCTTCGGGGATCAGCATCAATTCAGTGAGGTAGGCCTGTTCCAGCGCGGCGCGGCGGAAGTAGTCGAACAGCAGGCCCTTGGCGATCGCCACCAGAAACGCCCGCGGTTCGCGCGGCGTCAGCAATTCATCGCGACCGAGCAGCCGTACGAAGGTGTCCTGGCTCAGGTCTTCGGCCCGCTGCGGGCACGCCACGTTGCGCCGCAACCAGCTCAGCAGCCAACCGCGATGGTCGCGATACAACGCACCGACGAGTTCACTGTGAGGGCTTGGGACTGACGACACCAGACGCACCGATTGGGAAATGTTAACCAACGAGAATTGTTCGCGATTCTCGCAGAGGTGGGAATGGTTAGCAATTGGCCACTGGTCGGGTGGTATCAGGAAGACCGCATCATCGTTCTTCGCGAGCAAGCCCGCTCCCACAGGGGGAATGCATTCCAGTGTGGGAGCGGGCTTGCTCGCGAAGAGGCCAGTACCGGCACCGAAGATCTAGAAGGAAGGCGCCTGCTGACGGCGTTTCCACTGACTCAAGCGCTGTTGCAGGTTCAACGGACTATGAATCTGCTGCTGCCGCGCCCGGCTGAACAGGATCAACGCCAATTCCGCCGTGGCCAGCGCATCGGCACTCGCGTTGTGCCGCTCGAACACCTCAAGCTTGAACCAGTCGATCCACTCATCCAGCCCGGCCTCGCGAATATTTGCCTGTGGGCACAACAACGGCGCCATGTCCGCGACATCCAGAAACACATTCTGCAACTTGTAGCCCAGGTGTTCCTTCAATGCGCGTCCGAGCATGTGCTGATCGAAGGGCGCATGAAACGCCAGCACCGGGCTGTCGCCGATGAACTCCATGAACTCCAGCAACGCCTCGGCCGGGTCGCTGCCGGCGGCAATCGCATTCGGCCCCAGGCCATGAATCAACACGCTCGGGCTGAGTTTCAGCTCCCGACACTGCAGGGTGCGCTCGAACTGCTGACTGAAGTCGATTGCACCGTCTTCGATCACCACCGCGCCGATCGACAGCACGCGATCCTTGTTCAGGTTCAGCCCGGTGGTTTCCAGATCGAGCACCACCCAGCGCTGTTCGCGCAGGCTGCATTCTTTCAGTTCGCCGATGGTTGTCAGCTGTGCCAGACGTTGTTGCAGGTCTGCCGACAGCAGAGGGCTGGCCGGCCGCAGCCACGAGAACAGGCTCATAGCTGATACCGCAGGGCCAGGCTGCTTTGCAGGCGCTGGGCCTGGCGCAGGGATTCACGCAGAATGCGCCGATCCAGATGATTGAGGCTGTCGGGATCGACCCGGTTCGACCAGGGCAGATTCTCACGGGTCTGGATCTGGTGCTGCTGCATGCGCGTCTGCTGGATGAAGTGATACGCCTCTTCATACGCCGCGCCATCGAGCCGTTCGATCACCTCTTTTTCGACCAGCTGACGCAAGCGTTCCAAAGTGTTGTTGGTTTCGATGCCATGCGCCAGCGCCAACAGGCGTGCGCCGTCGACGAAGGGCGTCAGGCCCTGGACTTTGAGATCAAGGGTGGCTTTCTCGCCGTTCTTGCGCGCCAGCACAAATTCGCGGAAACGCCCCACGGGCGGACGATTGCGCAGCGCGTTCTCGGCCAGCATGCGCTGGAACAAACGGTTGTCGCCGACCTGATCGAGAATCCCCCGGCGCAGTTGCGCGCAGCCTTTCTCGTCGCCCCAGACCACCCGCAGATCGAAATAAATGCTCGATCCCAGCAGGTTCTCCGGCGTCGCCTCGCGAATGAACGCCGCAAAGCGCCGCGCCCATTCCGCCCGCGACAGGCACAGCTCCGGGTTGCCGGCCATGATGTTGCCCTTGCACAGGCTGAAGCCGCACTGCGCCAGGCTCTGGTTGATCTGCTGGGCCAGTGGCAGCAGCTTGCCGCGAATCTCCGCCGCGTGTGCCGCATCCCGCGCCTCGAACAGAATGCCGTTGTCCTGATCGGTGTGCAGCGTCTGTTCGCGCCGGCCCTCGCTGCCGAAACACAGCCAGCTGAACGGCACGCCGGGGTCGCCTCTTTCGGCGAGGGTCAGTTCGATCACCCGGCACACAGTGTGGTCGTTGAGCAGGGTGATGATGTGGGTGATCTGCGTCGAAGACGCACCGTGAGCGAGCATGCGTTCGACCAGTTGGCCGATCTCGCCGCGCAGGCTCACCAGTTGTTCGAGGCGCTGGGCACTGCGGATGGTGCGGGCCAGGTGCACCAGATCGACCCGTTGCAGCGAGAACAGATCGCGCTCGGAAACCACGCCGCACAGGCGCTGATCCTTGACCAGACAGACGTGGGCGATGTGCCGTTCGGTCATGGCAATCGCCGCGTCGAAGGCGCTGTGATCGGGCGACAGAAAGAACGGCGAACAGGTCATGTGCCGCTCGATGGTTTCGCTGAAATCACCGCTGCCATTGGCGACCACTTCGCGCAGGTCACGCAGGGTGAAAATCCCCAGCGGCGCCTTGTGCTCATCCACCGCGACGATGCTGCCGACCTGTTGCTCGTGCATCAGCTTCACCGCTTCACGCAGTGGCGTGTCCGGGCTGCAGGTCACCGGATGGCGCATCGCCAATTCGCCGAGGCGGGTGTTGAGCGAATACTGGGTGCCGAGGGTTTCCACGGCTTTCTGCTGGACTTGCTGATTGACCTGATCGAGCAGGCTGCTGACCCCGCGCAAAGCGAAATCGCGGAAGCTGTTGGACAGGGCGAACAGCTTGATGAACGCCGGTTTGTTCAGTTGCAGGCAGAAGGTGTCTTCGCTGGCCAGATGCTCAGTGCGGGTCGCCCGTTCGCCAATCAGCGCAGCCAGCGGGAAGCATTCGCCGGTGGTGATCTCGAAGGTGGTTTCGGTGCCAGGCCGGGTGATGTGCTGGCGTTCGCCGACCACCCGGCCCTGTTTGACGATGTAGAAATATTCGACCGGCCCGTCGGCGGGCTTGATGATGCTTTCGCCCTGGCCGTAAAAACGCAGCTGACATTGTTCCACCAGAAAAGCCAGGTGGGCGTGTTCCATCTGATTGAAGGGCGGGAAGCGCTGGAGGAATTGCAGAGTGCCCTGAATGTTCTGCAACACCGCGGTTTTCCCTGCCTGGGTGAAGGCGTCCGCTTTACTCATAACCATTACCGCAGTCTTTTTCGAATTGTTGTTGTCGGATCGTTGCAGCCATGGTCGGCCCCTGCGCGCGGGGTGCCCATTGGACGTAAGTCTAGGTTTGGGCTGCCGTTCGGCACATTTAGGAAGTGCCCTACAAAAACAGTCGGAAATTCCTCCGCCAGCCACTTGGAAAAAAATCCGACGAAGTGCACATTGAAGCTCTGCTTAGCGATGTCTGACGACTGTGCCAGGTGACTGAATTGAAAACGTAGAGAATGCCATGTCCGACCACGATATTTTGAGCGACGCCGAGCGTGAAGCGCTCAGCGCTGTAATGCTCGAACCCGACTTGCCGCCGCAACGTGTACTGATCGTCGATGACGACAAGGACGCCCGGGAGCTGTTGTCGGAGATACTCGCGTTGGATGGCATTCGTTGCATGACCGCGGCCAGTGGCGAAACCGCGCTGAAGATGCTCGACGAAAAACCTTCGATCGGGCTGGTGATCACTGATTTGCGCATGGGCAATGTCGGTGGGCTGGATTTGATTCGGCAGGTGCGTGAGTCGGAGCGGGCGGCGTTGCCGATCATCATTGTTTCCGGCGATGCCGATGTGAAAGACGCCATTGCCGCGATGCACCTGAGCGTGGTGGATTTTCTGCTCAAGCCGATTGATACGGTGAAGCTGCTGGGGCTGGTCAAACACGAATTGGGCATAGAACCCTGAATCGCCCTCCCTGTGGGAGCGGGCTTGCTCGCGAAAGCGTCCTTTCCGTCGAAATTAATGTTGAATGTGAGTCCGTCTTCGCGAGCAAGCCCGCTCCCACAATGGATCTCCAGTGGTCGGGAGAATTTTCGGTGTCTAGTCCTGAAATAGGTTTACACCTGTTTCAGTCTCAAAACGCCCGATGCACCGCATCGGGCGTTTTGTATTTCAGGGATAAGTGCGGCCGCTCCCGGTTGTAGATTTGCACCGATTCATCCACCATTTTCACTGCATCCGCCAGGTCTTTGGGGCGATGTAGCAAAAACTCAGTCTTCAAAATCCCATTTACCCTCTCCGCCATAGCGTTCTGATAGCAATCATAACCGTCAGTCATTGAGCACCTGATTCCATGCCGGGTATGCATCCGTTGGTATAAATCAGAGCAATACTGGGCTCCGCGATCTGAATGATGAATGAGCGGTTGATTGGATTTTCGCTGACTAACAGCCTTCTGCAGCGCCCTGACCACCGACTCCGTATGCAGGCTGCTGTGCACATGATGACCCACGATTTTGCGTGAGTACGCGTCTGTTATCAGGCTAACGTAAGCGACACTTTCCCGCGTTGGGAGATAGGTAATGTCTGCGACCCAAACCTGCTCAGGTCTGCTGGCTACAACTTGTTCCGGGCCAGCTTTGAGTAGGTTGGGGTGACGGCGGAAGCGATGATGGCTATGCGTGGTTTTATGATAAGCACGTTTGCGAGGAACCAGCTCTCGCGCCTCTCGCAAGATGGAAAACAGGCGGTCTCGACCGACACGTAGCGCTGTTGCGGCTTCAATTAGCATCAGGTGGTGCAGTTTGCGCGTCCCAAGCCTCGGCTGGCGCCGACGCTTTTCCAGAACGAATTCCACTACCTGCTGGTCTTGGCAAACTCTCGCGTCAAAGGCTCGGTTGCGCTTGTAATACGCTTGGCGCGAAATGCCCATAAACAGGCAAGCCCTGGTAATGCTCAGGTCTTGGATTTGCCCTTGCGAGAGGACTTGCCGGGTCGCTTTTTTACGATGGACACACCGTAATCATTTTTCAAGACGTTCACGACAGCTTCAAAGAACTGGGCCTTCTGATTGCTCAGCGCCAACTGTTCTTCAAGCTCTTTGATCCGCTGTTCGGGTGTCAGCGGTAGGTTGGGGTCGGTCATCGGCCTGCTCCGCAGCGCTCGGATTGAGGCGCCTTGGCTCCAGTCCTGTCGGCCATGCTTGCGTAACCAAACCAGTACCGTGGACCGGCCTTGAATGCCAAAGCGCCGTTGAGCCTCTTTATAACTCAACTCGCCTTTTTCGACTTGATCTACGACTGACAATTTAAAAGCTAGCGTGTAATCGCGCTGGCTCCGCCTTTTTCCGGTATCCATTGAATCCTCCTGAAGATTGGTCAGAAGGTGTAAACCTTATTCAGGACGCGACACGGCCAACAAAAAAGCCCTGATCGCAAGATCAGGGCTTTTTCATGTCCGGCAGTCAGCGCAGGTTACAGGCCGTTGGTCTTCTTGAACTCGCGACGACGACGGTGCAGTACCGGCTCGGTGTAGCCGTTCGGCTGTTTGGTGCCTTCGATCACCAGTTCGACCGCCGCCTGGAAGGCGATGTTGCTGTCGAAGTTCGGTGCTAGCGGACGGTACAGCGGGTCGTTGGCGTTCTGCCGGTCAACCACCGGCGCCATGCGCTTGAGGCTTTCCATCACTTGCGCTTCGGTGACGATACCGTGGCGCAGCCAGTTGGCGATGTGCTGGCTGGAGATGCGCAGCGTCGCACGGTCTTCCATCAGGCCGACGTCATTGATGTCCGGCACTTTCGAACAACCCACGCCCTGGTCGATCCAGCGCACCACGTAACCGAGAATGCCCTGGGCGTTGTTGTCCAGTTCGTTCTTGATCTGCTCCGGGGTCCAGCTCGGGTTGACTGCCAGCGGGATGGTCAGGATGTCGTCTACCGAAGCACGGGCACGCTTGGCCAGTTCGGCCTGACGGGCGAACACGTCAACCTTGTGGTAATGCAGCGCGTGCAGCGCAGCAGCGGTCGGCGACGGTACCCAGGCGGTGTTGGCGCCGGCTAGCGGGTGAGCGATTTTCTGTTCGAGCATCGCCGCCATCAGGTCGGGCATCGCCCACATGCCTTTACCGATTTGCGCACGACCTTGCAGGCCGGTGCTCAGACCGATATCGACGTTCCAGTTCTCGTAGGCGCCGATCCACTTCTCGGCCTTCATGTCGGCCTTGCGCACCATCGGGCCGGCTTCCATGGAGGTGTGGATTTCGTCGCCGGTACGGTCGAGGAAACCGGTGTTGATGAACACCACGCGCTCGCTGGCCGCCTTGATGCAGGCCTTGAGGTTGACCGTGGTGCGGCGCTCCTCGTCCATGATCCCGACTTTCAGCGTGTTGCGTTTCAGACCCAGCACATCTTCGATGCGGCCAAATAGCTCGTTGGTGAACGCCGCTTCTTCCGGGCCGTGCATCTTCGGTTTGACGATGTAGACCGAGCCGGTGCGGGTGTTCTTGCGCGAGGTATTGCCGTTGAGGTTGTGCATCGCCGCCAGGCAGGTCACCAGACCGTCGAGGATGCCTTCCGGCACTTCATTGCCGTGTTTGTCGAGGATCGCGTCGATGGTCATCAGGTGACCGACGTTACGCACGAACAGCAGCGAGCGACCGTGCAGGGTCAGTTCACTGCCATCGACCTTGGTGTAGGTGCGATCCGGGTTCATGGTGCGGGTGAAGGTCTGGCCGCCCTTGGCGACTTCTTCGGACAGGTCGCCCTTCATCAGGCCGAGCCAGTTGCGGTAGATCACCACTTTGTCGTCGGCATCGACGGCAGCCACGGAGTCTTCGCAGTCCATGATGGTGGTCAGTGCCGCTTCCATCAGGATGTCTTTGACGCCGGCGGCATCGGTCTGGCCGACCGGGGTGCTGGCGTCGATCTGGATTTCGAAATGCAGGCCGTGGTTCTTCAGCAGGATCGCGATCGGCGCTTCTGCCGGGCCCTGGAAGCCGATCAGCTGAGCGTCGTTGCGCAGGCCGGTGTTGCTGCCGCCCTTGAGGGTGACCAGCAGTTTGCCGTCAGCGATCTTGTAACCGGTGGAATCGACGTGGGAGCCGGCAGCCAATGGCGCCGCTTCGTCGAGGAACGCACGGGCGAAGGCGATGACTTTGTCGCCACGCACCTTGTTGTAGCCTTTGCCTTTTTCCGCGCCACCGTCTTCGCTGATGGCGTCGGTGCCGTAGAGGGCGTCGTACAGCGAACCCCAGCGGGCGTTCGAGGCGTTGAGGGCGAAGCGGGCGTTCATCACCGGCACCACGAGTTGCGGGCCGGCGGTACGGGCGATTTCATCATCGACGTTTTGCGTCGTTGCCTGGAAATCAGCCGCTTCTGGCAGCAGATAACCGATTTCTTGCAGGAAGGCTTTGTAGGCCACGGCGTCGTGCGCCTGACCAGCACGCTCCTGATGCCAGGCATCAAGACGAGCCTGGAAGTCATCGCGTTTGGCGAGTAGGGCTTTGTTCTTCGGCGCCAGGTCATGAATGACCTTGTCGGCACCTTCCCAGAATTTTTCGGCGGTGAGGCCGGTACCGGGAATGGCTTCGTTGTTCACGAAGTCGAACAGGACTTTGGCGACCTGCAGGCCACCGACTTGAACGTGTTCAGTCATTGCTTGCCTCACTCTGCTCAGCTATTTCGCTTTTCAGCTCTTCAATTTTGACAATGAAGCCTCTGGCCATTTAAACCACAAACCTTCCGACCAGTACATGCCATTGCTGGCGGCTGGGCTGGGACCAATCAACGGCTTGGGGGCCTTGCTGACGGGGCTTTCAGGGTTGCGAACGTGCCTTGGGCAGACATCGATCCAGCGTTATGTAGTGCGCGCCGAGGCATACTACATGATGCGTTGCGCTTGTGAAAATCAGACTAATAACGTCGTTCTGCGACCTCATGACGCATTGCAGTCACGTCGCGGAACGGGATGTTCTCAAAAAACCATCGGATTGTTCCAGCTAAATATAAAAAGTTGTACACATAAATACTGTGTGGCTTCCATTCAGCTTCGATGAGCCCGCGTTTTTGGCGAGGGAGCTTGCTCCCGCTCGGGTGCGAAGCATCCGCGAAAGATATTACTGACTGAAGAGGGCGTCCTGCGGCCGCCAGCGGGAGCAAGTGTTGTTCACTTGAGCATGGCGGCTGAATGTCGGTGCTTGCCTATACTTGCCTTTCTATAACAAAAGTCATGACAAGAGGGCGGCGCCATGGACCATCTCGTACTCACTGTGTTTGCTCCGGACAAGCCCGGGCAGGTCGAGCGCATCGCCCAATGCATCGCCGAGCATGGCGGTAACTGGCTGGAAAGCCGCATGTCACGGATGGCCGGGCAGTTCGCCGGGATTCTGCGGGTGGGCGTACCGGCGGAGGCTTACGACGAATTAGTCGATTCCTTACAAGCGCTGTCGGCTCATGGCATTCGCGTGCTGATTGCCGAGAGCGGCATCGAGCAGTCCTGCACCTGGAAACCAATCGCCATGGAACTGGTGGGCAATGACCGCCCAGGCATCGTGCGCGACATCACCCGTTTGCTCAGCGAGCAGGGGGTGAACCTCGAACGGCTGGTGACCGAAGTGCGCCCGGCGCCGATGAGCAGCGAGCCGCTGTTCCACGCCGAAGCGATTCTGGCGGTGCCACTGACCCTGTCGCTGGACGTGCTGCAATCGCGCCTGGAAACCCTGGCGGATGATCTGATGGTCGAACTGGTGTTACGCACAGACGTTTAACCGGCGCCGGGTTATCCAGTTTTAACGTGCACCTGCCTGTGGATAACCTGTAGAGACCGGGCGCAGCGCCACGTCGGCCGTGGCCTGTAGCTAGCTGATCAAAAAATCGCCAACATTCAGTGACTTGCGCACAAACGGCGGGGATCACGCTGTGGATAACCTTGGGAAGGAACGTTGCAGGCCACGAGAACCGTGGCCTGCGAAGCTTTGTGCGTTTTTTGATCAGCTGCGTCGACGCAAACTGATCACTGCATCGACGCTATAAACGGCCAGACCGGCCCAGATGAAGATGAACGCGATCAGCGTACTCGACGACAGGTGTTCACCAAACAGCAGTACAGCCTGCAGCAGCACCAGCGTTGGCGCCGTGTACTGGAGGAAGCCGATGGTGGTGTAGGGCAGATGACGGGTAGCGGCGTTGAAGCATACCAGCGGGATGAGCGTCACCGGCCCCGCCGCGACCAGCCACCAGGCTTGGGAGGTGGTCCAGAACTCGGGTTGTGCGCTGGTGGCGGTCTGATTGAACAGCAGCCAGGCCACGGCGATCGGCACCAGCATCCAGGTTTCCACCACCAGCCCCGGCAAGGCCTTGACCGGCGCCTGTTTGCGGATCAGCCCGTAAAAGCCGAAGGTCAGCGCCAGCATCAGCGACACCCACGGCAGACTGCCGACCTGCCACACCTGCTGTGCCACGCCGACGGCTGCCAGCCCCACCGCAATCCACTGCATGCGCCGCAGGCGTTCGCCGAGAATCAGCATCCCCAACAGCACGTTGACCAGCGGGTTGATGTAGTAACCGAGGCTCGCTTCGAGCATGCGCCCGTTGTTCACCGACCACACGTAGGTCAGCCAGTTGGCCGCGATCAGGGTGCCGCTCAGGGCCAGAATCGCGAGGCGCTTGGGGTTGTCGAGCAACTCGCGCAACCAGCCCGGATGCTTCCACACCATCAGCAACAGTGCGCCGAACAGCGCCGACCACAACACGCGGTGAATGATGATCTCGACTGCGGGGACTTCGGCGATGGCTTTGAAGTAGATCGGGAACAGGCCCCAGATGATGTAGGCACTCAGGCCCAGAATGTACCCGCGACGCGGGTTGGCGGCTTGCATGCAGAATCCTTGCTTAGGCAGCTGACAAAGCAGGGATTGTAAGGAGATTTGTTGGCAAATGAGTTTTGAATTTGTGAACACTGGCCAAATGTGGGAGCGGGCTTGCTCGCGAATGCGGTGTATCAGCAGCAGAATAATTGCCTGACACACCGCCTTAGGGAGCAAGCCCCCTCCCACAAAGGTTTGTGGTGAATCAGAAGAGTTTCAGTGGCTCTTCATTCAGCGCCGACAGTTGTTCGCGCAGCGCCAGGACCTGATCGCCCCAATACCGCTCTGTACCAAACCACGGAAAACTGTGCGGGAACGCCGGGTCGTCCCAGCGCCGCGCCAACCAGGCGCTGTAGTGCATCAGGCGCAGGGCGCGCAGCGGTTCGATCAGCGCCAGTTCGCGGGGGTCGAAGTCATGGAATTCGTTGTAGCCGTCCATCAGTTCCGAGAGCTGGCCGAGGCATTCCTGACGGTCGCCGGCGAGCATCATCCAGATGTCCTGCACGGCCGGGCCCATGCGGCAGTCGTCGAGGTCGACGATGTGGAACATTTCATCGCGGCACATCATGTTGCCGGGGTGACAGTCGCCATGCATGCGGATGTTCTGGTGCGGCGTGGCGGCGTAGACGTCTTCGACCCGCTTGAGCAGGTCGCGGGCGACGGACTCGTAGGCCGGCAGCAGGCTCTTAGGGATGAAGTTGCCTTCAAGCAACGTCGCCAGCGAGGCATGGCCGAAGTTCTGCACGCCCAGTGCTTCACGGTGTTCGAACGGCTTGGTCGCGCCGACCGCATGAATGCGCCCGAGCAACTGGCCGAGACGATACAACTGATCGAGATTGCCCGGCTCCGGCGCACGCCCGCCGCGACGCGGAAACAGGGTGAAGCGGAAACCGGCGTGTTCGTGCAGGGTCTGGCCGTTGTGGATCAGCGGCGCCACCACGGGAATCTCGACGTCGGCCAGTTCGAAGGTGAACTGGTGTTCTTCGAGGATGGCTTCGTTGGTCCAGCGCTGCGGACGGTAGAACTTGGCGATCAGCGGTTCGGAGTCTTCGATGCCGACCTGATAGACGCGGTTCTCGTAGCTGTTGAGCGCCAGAATGCGCGCATCACTGAGAAACCCGATGCTTTCGACGGCATCGAGTACGAGATCGGGTGTGAGGGTTTCAAACGGGTGGGCCATGCTGACTCCTGCGCGCAGCAGGCTGCCGCGTCCGGCCCAGCATGGTAGCGCAGACTGTGGGAGTTGAGGGTTTTGCCTTGAATAGTGGGCTGCCTGGAAGGGCCTCGGGAGCAAGCCCCCTCCCACAGTGGATATCCGGTGTGCCGACCATTTCATGCACTCAGCCGATCCAATGTGGGAGCGGGCCTGCTCGCGAAAGCGATTTATCAGGCCCCGACGATCCCGCCATCCTCACGGGTAATCGCCATCACCGAAGACCGTGGCTTGCCATTCGGCAGATGCTCGGGGAAGGTCGAACCACCGTTCTCCCCCGGATGCTGGATCCCGACAAACAGTGTTTTCTGGTCCGGCGAGAAGCTGATTCCGGTGACTTCGCAACCGATCGGCCCGACCATGAAGCGGCGAATCTCACCGGTCTTCGGGTCGGCACAGAGCATCTGGTTGTTGCCCATCCCGGCAAAGTCCCCGGCGTTGCTCGAATCGCCATCGGTGAGAATCCACAAACGCCCGGCCTTGTCGAAGCCCAGACCATCAGGGCTGTTGAACATGTTCTGCGGGGTGATGTTCGACGAACCACCCTTCAGCGTGCCGGCGTGCACACCCGGATTGCCGGCGACCACAAACAGATCCCAGGCGAAGGTTTTCGCCGCATGATCATCGCGGTCGGTACGCCAGCGCAGGATCTGCCCGTAGACGTTCTTCTCGCGCGGGTTCGGCCCGCCCACCGGCTGTCCGTCTTCGCCGCGCTTGGCGTTGTTGGTCAAGGTGCAATAAACCTGGCCGTCCTTCGGACTGACGACGATCCACTCCGGGCGGTCCATGCGCGTGGCGCCGACCACACTGGCGGCGAGGCGGGCGTGGATCAGCACTTCGGCCTGATCGGCGAAACCGCTGCTGGCGTCGATGCCGTTCTTGTCGTGGGTCAGTTCGATCCACTGGCCCTGGCCCTTCGGGTGATCCGGGTTGCCGTCGCCGGCGTCGAACTTGGCCACATACAGCGTGCCGTGGTCGAGGATGTCGCGGTTGGCTTTGGCGTTGCGGTGGTTGATGCGGTCGCGGCTGACGAACTTGTAGATGAACTCGCCACGCTCGTCGTCGCCCATGTACACCACGGCGCGACCGTCATCGGTCTCGGCCAGCGCGGCGTTTTCATGCTTGAAGCGACCGAGCGCGGTGCGTTTGACCGGGGTCGATTGCGGATCGAACGGATCGATCTCGACCACCCAGCCGTGACGGTTGAGTTCGTTGGGATTCTTCGCCATGTCGAAGCGCGGGTCGAACGGGTGCCAGTTGATCTCGCGGCTGGCGGCAGAGACACCGTAGCGCTTTTGCGCCGGATCGAACTGCTGCTGGGGGTTGCTGCTGCCGAAGCAGTCGGTGAAGTTTTCTTCGCAGGTCAGGTAGGTGCCCCACGGAGTTTTACCGTTGGCGCAGTTCTGGAAGGTACCGAGGACTTTTTTGCCGTGCTTGTCGGCGGCAGTCTTCATCAACTCGTGACCGGCCGCCGGGCCGCTGATGCGCAGCGGCGAGTTGCCGTGGATGCGGCGGTTGTAGCGCGAGCCCTGGACGAACTGCCATTGACCATTCCTGCGCTGCACTTCAATCACTGACACCCCTTCACAGGCCAGCGCCTTGCGCACGTCTTCGGCCGATTGCGGCATGCCGCCGTGCGGGTAGAGGTAGCGGTAGTTGGTGTATTCGTTGTTGATCGCCATCAACGCACGGTTTCGGTCGTCGGGGAATTCGAACAGGCTCATGCCGTCGTTGTTGTCGCCGAACTGCACTTCCTGAGCGGCGGCGGTGCCATTGCCGCTCGGGTCGAAGGCCGGGCCGTTCTTGTGCAATGGCTGACCCCAGCTGATCAGCACCGAGGACTTGTAGCCCTTGGGCAGGCTGATGATGTCGGTGGTCGCGGCGGGGATGCTCTCGAAGCCGAGCAGGCGGCTGTTGCCGGCGCTGATGCCGGTGGCCAGCGCGCTGCGGCTGAGCAGGTTACCGCCGAGGAACATGGCAGCGCCGCACAGTGCCCCGGCGCTGATGAAACCGCGACGGCTGAGGCCGACCATCTTTTCCAGATCAGTCGATTGGTTTTCTTCTAATAGGCTCACATCAGGCTCCCTGCTTGGTTTTGGCAGCCACCTTAATGAGCGTCGATTACGCTTTCGTTGCAGCGCCTGATTAGAGTGGTGTGCCGATCAGCACATTGGACGGCGAGAACTGCACCTGCACCGGTTGCTCGACACTCAAATTGCGGGTGCGAAGCTGCAGCGGCTCAGCCAGGGCGCAGAGCGTCTGGCCGTTGGGCAGGGCGATGCGCACTTCGCTGGGGCCGTCTTCGGCATCGAAGATCGCTTCGATGATGCCGTTCAGAATATTGTGTCCAGATGTTGCAGCTTGCTCCGCCGCCAGCACTTCAAGCCAGCCGGCCTTGATCAGTGCCACCACTTCGGTGCCCGGCTGCAGCTCCAGGTGCACGGTGCTGTCGTGAGTGATCTGCGCGTTGATCCACAGGCCTTCGGCCAGTTCGAGGCGGATCAGGTCGTTACGCCCTTGGCCTTCAATGGCCACGACTTTGCCGTGCAGCTGGTTGCGCGCGCTGGTTCTGAGCATCAATCGCCCGAGCAGATCCAGATCGCTGGCGTCTTCAGCGGCCTCCAGCACCTGGGCCTGCAAAGCTTGCAGCTTTTGATACAGACGCAACACCCGTTCGCCTTCGCTGGACAACCTGGCGCCGCCGCCGCCCTTGCCGCCGACCGCGCGCTCCACCAACGGTTTCTGCGCCAGGTTGTTCAGCTCATCGATCGCATCCCAGGCCGCTTTGTAACTCAGCCCGGCGCTTTTCGCGGCGCGGGTAATCGAGCCCTGTTCGGCAATGTGTTGCAGCAGGGCGATCCGCTGCGGGCGACGGACGATGTGCTGGGAGAGCAGGGTGGGCAGGGACATGGATGGGTGCTTTTTCACGGTGGCGGTGGGGAGTGAAGTTTGCGGCTTGCGACGCATCAGTCAAGCCAAACACAGTGCTCTTGTAGGAGTGAGCCTGCTCGCGATGGCGGTGGAACAGTCAGCATCAATGTTGGCAGTAATTGCGCTATCGCGAGCAGGCTCACTCCTACAAGGGATTGTGTCGGTTTCAGCTTCCGGGTTTTGGCGTGCGCGCCAGGCAATACACGTCAACCCGTGCTGCACCGGCATCTTTTAACAGTCGCGCCAGTGCCTGGGCCGTGGCGCCGGTGGTCAGTACGTCATCAATCAGCGCGAAGTGCCGACCTTTCACTTCTGCGTCAGGAGCCAGAGCGAAGGCGTGACGCAAGTTGCGCTTGCGCGCCTTGGCGTCGAGATCCTGCTGGGCGCTGGTGTCGTGGACCCGCCGTAGAGCATGTTCCTCAAAAGGCAGATCCAGCTGTTGGCTCAACCATCGGCCCAGCATCGCCGCTTGATTGAACCCGCGTTGACGCAGACGTTTGCTCGCCAGTGGCACCGGCAGCAACACGTCGGGTCGTGGCAATCCCTCATCGAAGCGATGTTGCAGGTATTGTCCGGCAACGTCGGCGAGCAAGTGACCAAACGGCCATTTCGCGTTGTGTTTAAAACGCGTAATCAAACTGTCCACCGGGAAGTCATAGCGCCACGGCACGACCACCTGTTCGAACGCCGGCGGCTCTAGCAGGCACCCGCCGCAAGTCAGTCCAGCGCCGGTCAGCGGCAGGGCGCAGGTCTGGCAGTGGTCACCGAGCCAGGGCAGATCGGTTTCGCAGGCGTCGCAAATTGGCAATTCTGCTTCTGCGGGTTCATCGCACAGCAAGCAGGTCTGTACGTTTTTTAAACAGATGTAAACCTGTTGTTCGTGTCGTGGTTGACAGCGCATGACTCTTCCTTAAATATGCCGAACATCCGTGTCGCGCCTGTGGGTATTCCGTTCCCGCAGCCGCCAGCCAAGCATAACCAAGGAACTGCCCATGAGCGCCAGCACCTCTGCCACCCTGCGTCACGACTGGTCTTTAGCCGAAGTCAAAGCGCTCTTCGTACAGCCATTCAACGACTTGCTGTTCCAGGCGCAGACGGTGCACCGCGCACATTTCAACGCCAATCGCGTGCAGGTTTCCACGCTGCTGTCGATCAAGACCGGGGCCTGCCCGGAAGACTGCAAGTACTGCCCGCAGTCCGGTCACTACAACACCGGCCTGGAGAAAGAAAAGCTGATGGAAGTGCAGAAAGTCCTCGAAGAGGCTGCCCGCGCCAAAGCCATCGGCTCCACGCGTTTCTGCATGGGAGCTGCGTGGAAGCACCCGTCGGCCAAAGACATGCCGTACGTGCTGAAAATGGTCGAAGGCGTGAAAGCCATGGGTCTGGAAACCTGCATGACCCTCGGTCGTCTCGATCAGGAGCAGACCGAGGCGCTGGCCAAGGCTGGTCTCGATTACTACAACCACAACCTCGACACCTCGCCGGAGTTCTACGGCAGCATCATCACCACCCGTACTTACAGCGAGCGCCTGCAAACCCTGGCCTACGTGCGTGAGTCGGGGATGAAGATCTGCTCCGGCGGCATTCTCGGCATGGGCGAGTCGCTGGACGACCGCGCCAACCTGCTGATCCAGCTGGCCAACCTGCCGGAGCATCCGGAATCGGTGCCGATCAACATGTTGGTGAAAGTCGCCGGCACGCCGCTGGAAAACGCCGAAGACATCGACCCGTTCGACTTCATCCGCATGCTCGCTGTCGCGCGCATCCTCATGCCGCAATCCCATGTGCGCCTGTCCGCCGGCCGTGAAGCGATGAACGAGCAGATGCAGGCGTTGGCGTTCTTCGCCGGTGCCAACTCGATTTTCTACGGCGACAAACTGCTGACCACTGCCAACCCGCAGGCCGACAAGGACATGCAACTGTTCGCGCGCCTGGGCATTCAGCCGGAAGCGCGCGAAGAGCATGCCGATGAAGTGCATCAGGCCGCGATCGAGCAGGCGCTGGTGGAGCAGAAGAGCAGCGAGCAGTTCTATAACGCGGCGGTCTAAACCTGCGCGGATTTCTCTGAAGGAATGCAAAACCCCTGTGGGAGCGGGCTTGCTCGCGAAAGCGTCGGTGCAGTCGACATTACCGTTGAATGTCAGACCGCCTTCGCGAGCAAGCCCGCTCCCACAGGGAATCTGTGTCACTTGAAAGTCGAGGCCTGCATGTCTTTCGATCTCGCCGCACGCCTTGCTGCCCGCCGTGCCGAAAATCTCTATCGCCAGCGTCCGTTGCTCGAGTCTCCGCAGGGGCCTGAAGTGGTGGTCGACGGCCAGCCGTTGCTGGCGTTCTGCAACAACGACTACCTGGGCTTGGCCAATCACCCGCAGGTGATCGAAGCCTGGCGCGCCGGCGCCAAGCGCTGGGGCGTCGGTGGTGGCGCGTCGCATCTGGTGATCGGCCACAGCAGCCCGCATCACGCACTGGAAGAAGCCCTCGCCGATCTCACTGGCCGGCCGCGTGCTCTGCTGTTCACCACCGGTTACATGGCCAATCTCGGCGCGGTCACGGCGCTGGTCGGGCAGGGCGATACGGTGCTGGAGGATCGCCTTAACCACGCATCGTTGCTGGATGCTGGTCTATTGTCCGGCGCGCGTTTCAATCGTTATCTGCACAACGACGCCGACAGCCTGGCCAAGCGCCTGGAGAAAGCCACCGGCAACACGCTGGTGGTCACCGACGGCGTGTTCAGCATGGACGGCGATCTCGCCGATCTGCCGGCGCTGGCGCGCGAGGCCAAGGCCAAAGGCGCGTGGCTGATGGTCGACGATGCCCATGGCTTCGGCCCGCTCGGTGCCAATGGCGGCGGGATCGTCGAGCATTTCGGCTTGAGTCAGGACGATGTGCCGGTGTTGGTCGGTACCCTCGGCAAGGCGTTCGGCACCGCAGGCGCGTTTGTCGCCGGTAGTGAAGAGCTGATCGAAAGCCTGATCCAGTTCGCCCGGCCGTATATCTACACCACCAGCCAGCCACCGGCGCTGGCCTGTGCGACTTTGAAAAGTCTGGAGTTGCTGCGCACGGAACACTGGCGTCGTGAACATTTGCAGACGCTGATCCGCCAGTTCCGCCACGGCGCCGAGCAGATCGGTCTGCAACTGATGGACAGCTTCACCCCGATCCAGCCGATCCTGATCGGTGATGCCGGTCGCGCCGTGCGCCTTTCGCAGATGCTGCGCGAACGCGGCTTGATGGTCACCGCGATTCGTCCGCCGACCGTGCCTGCCGGCAGCGCTCGGCTACGCGTGACCCTGACCGCCGCTCACAGCGAGGCGCAGGTGCAGCTATTGTTAGAAGGACTGGCCGATTGCTTTGCCCAACTGTCGTCGGAGTCAAGCCATGCGTGATCGCCTGATTCTGCTGCCCGGCTGGGGCCTCGGTGTTTCGCCACTGGAGCCTCTGGCCGCGGCATTGCAGGGGCTCGACGAGCATCTGCATGTCGAGATCGAGCCGCTGCCGGAGCTGGATTCCAGCGACCTGCAAGACTGGCTCGATGAACTCGATGAACGTATTCCGCAGGACGTGTGGCTGGGCGGTTGGTCGCTGGGCGGCATGCTTGCCTGCGAGTTGGCAGCGCGGCGCGGCGAGCGTTGCTGCGGCCTGCTGACGCTGGCGAGCAATCCTTCGTTTGTCGCCCATGAGCAATGGACGAGTGCGATGCCGGGCGAGACGTTCGATGCATTTCTCGCCGGCTGCCAAGCCGATCCGCGACTAACCCTCAAACGGTTCTCGTTGTTGTGTGCTCAGGGCGCGCAAGACCCGCGCGGCATGTCGCGGCTGCTGTTCGGCGGCGCGCCGGCCACTTCGCCGCAAGCGTTGATGGACGGGCTTGAACTGCTGGCGCAGATCGACACCCGCGAAGCGTTGCAGGCGTTTCGCGGCCCGCAGTTGCACTTGTTCGCCGGGCAGGACGGTTTAGTGCCTGCGGAGGCGGCGGGGGCGTTGTTCGCGCTGTTGCCGGACATCGAAATTGGTCTGATCGAACAGGCCAGTCATGCGTTTCTTCTGGAAGACCCCCATGGCGTGGCGGGTGCGATCCAGGCTTTTCTACACGAGTGCGGTGATGACTGATTTGTCTCTTGTTGCGCTGCCCGGCGGCTTGCCCGACAGGCGCCAGGTCGCGGCTTCTTTCTCCCGTGCGGCGGCCAGTTACGACAGCGTTGCCGAGTTGCAGCGCGACGTCGGTTCACAGTTGCAGCAGCGTTTGCCGGCGAGTTTTCTGCCGTCAACCTGGCTGGATCTGGGCTGCGGCACCGGCTATTTCACTCGCGCATTGGCCGAGCGATATGTCGAGGGTCAGGGGCTGGCACTGGATATCGCCGAGGGCATGCTCAATCACGCACGGCCATTGGGCGGCGCGCAGCATTTCATCGCCGGTGATGCGGAGCGTCTGCCGTTGCAGGATTCCACCTGCGAGCTGATCTTCTCCAGCCTCGCCGTGCAGTGGTGTGCGGACTTCGAGTCGGTGCTCAGCGAAGCCTTTCGCGTGCTCAAGCCGGGCGGGATTTTCGCGTTTGCTAGTCTTTGTGTAGGGACCTTGTACGAGTTGCGCGACAGCTGGCGGCAGGTCGATGGGCTGGTGCACGTCAATCGCTTCCGCGAGTTCGCCCGGTATGAGCAGCTGTGTGCCAAAAGTGGCTTGCGTACGGTGAGTCTGCAGAATCAGGCGCATGTGCTGCACTACCCGGATGTGCGCAGCCTGACCCACGAACTCAAGGCACTCGGCGCGCACAATCTGAATCCCGGGCGGCCGGGTGGCTTGACCGGACGCGCACGGATTCTCGGCCTGGTCGAGGCTTACGAGCAGTTCCGTCAGGCACAGGGATTGCCGGCGACTTATCAGGTGGTCTACGCCGTGTTGGAGAAACCCTTATGAGCGCAGCCTATTTCATCACTGGCACTGACACCGATGTCGGCAAGACCACCGTGGCTGCCGGGTTGCTGCATGCGGCGCGCTCGGCCGGGCTGAGTACGGCGGCGGGCAAACCCGTGGCTTCGGGTTGCGAAGTAACGCCCAAGGGCTTGCGTAATGCCGATGCGCTGGCGCTGCTGGCCGAATGCTCGGTGCCGCTGACTTATCAACAGGTCAATCCGGTGGCATTCGAGCCGGCCATCGCGCCGCATCTGGCGGCGCGTGAGGCCGGTGTCGCGCTGACCGTGCAATCGCTGTTGGCGCCGATGCGCGAAATCCTGGCGCTGAATGCCGATTTCACTTTGATCGAAGGGGCGGGTGGCTGGCGGGTGCCATTGGCGGATCAGGACAATCTGTCGGATCTGGCGATTGCGCTGAAGCTGCCGGTGATTCTGGTGGTGGGCGTACGGCTGGGCTGCATCAGTCATGCCTTGCTGACGGCCGAGGCGATTGCCCGTGATGGTCTGCAACTGGCCGGGTGGGTGGCCAATATCATTGATCCGAAGACTTCACGGCTGGAAGAGAATCTAGCGACGCTGGCCGAGCGGATTCCGGCGCCGTGTCTGGGGCGCGTGCCGAAACTCAAGAGTTTGAGTGCCGAAGCGGTGGCGGATCATTTACAACTGGATCTGCTCGACTAAGCTTTTCTCTATGGGCAGGCACTGTGCCATTAGTGTTTTTGACGGGTGTTTTTCTGGCGCCTCTGGTTCAATGGCGCCATTGATCCTTCCCAAGGATGAGAACTGTTATGGAAATCTCCGGTAACACAGCTTTTTACGCAGGTCTGAGCTCGATTCAGAGCGGGCAGAACCGCGTCGATCAGGCCGCCAGCCAGATTGCCAACAACACCATTGAGCGTTCGGTCACCAGTCAGTCTTCCGAAGTGCAAGTCGAGCGTTTGCGCGGCGTGGATCGTGCACAGCAATCGGATCTGGCCAGCAATATGGTCGAGATGTCCCAAGGCAAGATTCAGGCTGAACTGGGTGTGAAAGTCGCCAAGGCTTCCGACGAAATGCTCGGTACGATCATCGACACGTTCGCCTGATTTTCCTCCATCTGCACGTTGAACGCCGCGCTTTGTCGCGGCGTTTTTCGTTGTAAGTCCTTCTCCCTCAACTAATCTTTTTTCATTGCCCGTGGCTCTGTGCAGTCCATGGCGTTTTGCTGCGTCCGGCGTTTGAAAAAAAGTCATGACGAACGGCAAAAGATCGACGCTTGACAAGATTTCGGCGTAAACGTATGTTTCAAACAACTGTTTGACCGTCACAACAAATCAACACGGTCGTTCATTCCCGGTTACATCAGCAGAGGTTTATCGCTATGCCTGACTACAAGGCCCCCTTGCGTGATATTCGCTTCGTTCGTGACGAACTGCTCGGCTACGAAGCGCACTATCAGAGCCTTCCAGCTTGCTCCGAAGCAACGCCGGACATGGTTGACGCCATTCTCGAAGAAGGCGCCAAGTTTTGTGAGCAGGTACTGGCACCGCTGAACCGCGTGGGCGACCTCGAAGGCTGCACCTGGAGCGAGTCCGGTGTGAAAACCCCGACTGGCTTCAAAGAAGCCTACAAGCAATTCGTCGAAGGCGGCTGGCCAAGCCTGGCGCACGACGTCGAGCACGGCGGTCAAGGCCTGCCGGAGTCGTTGGGTCTGGCTGTGAGCGAAATGGTCGGTGAAGCCAACTGGTCGTGGGGCATGTACCCAGGCCTGTCGCACGGCGCGATGAACACCATCTCCGAGCACGGCACCCCTGAGCAGCAAGAGGCCTATCTGACCAAACTGGTTTCCGGCGAATGGACCGGCACCATGTGTCTGACCGAACCGCACTGCGGCACCGACCTGGGCATGCTGCGCACCAAGGCCGAGCCTCAGGCTGATGGTTCTTACAAAGTTTCCGGGACCAAGATCTTCATCTCGGCCGGTGAACACGACATGGCCGACAACATCGTCCACATCGTATTGGCCCGTCTGCCGGATGCTCCGGCTGGCACCAAAGGCATTTCCCTGTTCATCGTTCCCAAGTTCCTGCCGAACGCCGATGGCACTATCGGTGCGCGCAACGCCGTGAGCTGCGGTTCGCTGGAACACAAGATGGGCATCCACGGCAACGCCACTTGCGTGATGAACTTCGACGGCGCCACCGGTTTCCTGATCGGCCCGGCGAACAAAGGCCTGAACTGCATGTTCACCTTCATGAACACCGCACGTCTGGGTACCGCGCTGCAAGGTCTGGCCCACGCCGAAATCGGCTTCCAGGGTGGCCTGAAATACGCTCGCGATCGTCTGCAAATGCGCTCCCTGACTGGCCCGAAAGCGCCGGACAAGGCCGCTGACCCGATCATCGTGCACCCTGACGTACGCCGTATGCTGCTGACCATGAAGGCATTCGCCGAAGGCAACCGTGCGATGGTGTACTTCACCGCCAAACAGGTCGACATCGTCAAATACGGCGTCGACGAAGAAGAGAAGAAGAAGGCCGACGCACTGCTGGCGTTCATGACGCCAATCGCCAAAGCGTTCATGACCGAAGTCGGTTTCGAAGCCGCCAACCACGGCGTACAGATCTACGGTGGCCACGGCTTCATCGCCGAGTGGGGCATGGAGCAGAACGTTCGCGACAGCCGCATTTCGATGCTGTACGAAGGCACCACCGGCATCCAGGCACTCGACCTGCTGGGCCGTAAAGTGCTGATGACCCAAGGCGAGGCTCTGAAAGGCTTCACCAAGATCGTTCACAAGTTCTGCCAGAACAACGAAGGCAACGAAGCCGTCAAAGAGTTCGTTGCACCGCTGGCTGCGCTGAACAAGGAATGGGGCGAGCTGACCATGAAGGTCGGTATGGCCGCCATGAAAGATCGCGAAGAAGTCGGCGCGGCCTCGGTGGATTACCTGATGTACTCCGGTTACGCCTGCCTGGCCTACTTCTGGGCCGACATGGCACGTTTGGCCGCCGAGAAGCTGGCAGAAGGCACCGGCGACGCCGCGTTCTACACCGCCAAGCTGCAAACCGCGCGCTTCTACTTCCAGCGCATCCTGCCGCGTACCCGTACCCACGTGGCCACCATGCTGTCGGGCGCCAACAACCTGATGGACATGAAAGAAGAAGACTTCGCACTGGGCTACTAAGCCTCAACGCGGTCTGACGAAAACCGCTGCTCCTTCGGGGGCAGCGGTTTTTTTGTTTCTGAATCGCTCAGCAACCCGGGTTTTCTGCCGTTACAGAGACTGCATGTGATCTGGATCACATTGTGTGTGCTTAACTGGCCACATTGCAGGCACAATGCCATCTCTTTGATATGACGGGTCGGAGCTTTACCCTTGCCGCGTTCTTCCGCTGTACGTTTCAGTCATTTCCTACCTTCACTGCTGTTGTTGCTTGCGGGGTTGGCGGCTGCGTACGTCAAAGACCTCAGCGTTTTCTTCACTTCGCTGTTCAACGTGCTGCCAACCCTGGTGCTGCTGTTGGGCGGCGCTTACTGTGCGGTTTACCGACGTCAGCGCGAACTGTTTCTGATGCTCACCGTGTACATCGCCTACTTTCTGCTCGACACCCAGACCGACTATTACCGCGACAACGGCAAGGTGCGCGAGGACGCTGCGGTGGTGTTCCACCTGGTCTGTCTGCTGCTGCCGTTGCTGTTTGGGCTGTTCGCCGC
This sequence comes from Pseudomonas sp. GW823-FHT01D03, assembly GCF_058798255.1. Lineage (NCBI taxonomy): Bacteria > Pseudomonadati > Pseudomonadota > Gammaproteobacteria > Pseudomonadales > Pseudomonadaceae > Pseudomonas > Pseudomonas sp. GW823-FHT01D03. The sequence continues at coordinate 5,540,699 of NZ_JBXAKK010000001.1, read as the reverse complement.
GTGGCAGGAACGCACGCATCTGTTTCAGGACATGGTGGCGCGTTTCGCCGTTTTGCTGGCCTTTGGCAGTGTCGCCCTCGGCCTTGAGCAGAGTTATCCCCAAGCGCTGCTGATGTGGCTCTCGGAAATCCGCTGGCCCGCGCTGCACGGCGCCTGGATGAGTCTGATCCAGCTCTCCTATCCGGTGTTCCTCTCGGCGTTCCTGCTGTTGGCCTGGCAATACTGGCGCAACCCACGTCCGTTGCATGCCGCGCAACTGGTCGGCCTGCTCGGGGTGTTCTGGATGCTGCCGAAAACCTTCATCCTGCCGTTCACCCTGAACATCATGTGCAGCCAGGTGATGTTGATGATTGCCGCTGCCGTGGCGCATGAGGCCTATCAAATGGCCTTCCGCGATGAACTCACCGGTCTGCCTGGGCGTCGTGCGCTCAATGAACGGATGCAGCGCCTGGGCCGCAATTATGTGCTGGCGATGAGCGACGTCGATCACTTCAAGAAATTCAACGACACCCACGGTCATGACGTCGGTGACCAAGTACTGCGGCTGGTCGCCAGCAAGCTGTCGAAAATCAGCGGTGGCGGTAGGGCGTATCGCTATGGGGGGGAAGAATTCGCCTTGGTGTTTGCGGGCAAAACCCTTGAGGAGTGCATGCCGCACCTGGAAGTCATTCGCGAGTCGATTGCTTCCTACAACATCCAGTTGCGCAATCAGGAAAGTCGTCCGCAGGACGACCAGCAGGGTCGCCAGCGTCGTAGCGGCAGCGGTGCTTCCAGTGTCTCGGTCACGGTCAGTATCGGCGTCGCCGAGCGCGTCGAACAGCGCACCCCGGAAGAAGTCCTCAAGTCTGCCGACCAGGCGTTGTACAGCGCCAAGGGCGCCGGGCGTAACTGCGTCATGGCGTTCGGACAGAACCGTCGCGGCGCGGTACGCATGGACAGCGCCGCTGGCTGACTCAAGCCACACGTCATCACTCAAAAGCCCGCTGATTGCGGGCTTTGTTTTATCTCTGAATGCTGGTGACCAAAAATAACAAATCAGTCACCGGTTGACCCTATGTGTCGCAAAAGTTGTTGAGGTACACTCGGCCTCAACGAAAACACTCTTCCACGAATCACCTGTTTAGATCTTGCGAGGTTTGCCATGGCTGACTACAAAGCGCCGCTGCGCGATATGCGCTTCGTCCTCAATGAAGTATTCGAAGTCGCCAAACTCTGGGCCGAACTGCCGGCCTTGGCCGAGACTGTCGATGCAGAAACCGTAGAAGCCATTCTCGAAGAAGCCGGCAAGGTCACCAGCAAAAGCATCGCGCCACTGAGCCGTGCGGCCGACGAAGAAGGCTGCCACTGGAAGGACGGTGCCGTCAGCACCCCGGCCGGTTTCCCACAGGCCTATCAGACTTACGCCGAAGGCGGTTGGGTCGGTGTCGGCGGCGATCCGGCCTACGGCGGCATGGGCATGCCCAAGGCTGTTTCGGCTCAAGTCGAAGAAATGGTCAACTCTGCCAGCCTGTCGTTCGGCCTGTATCCGATGCTGACCGCCGGCGCCTGTCTGTCGATCAACGCCCACGCCAGCGAAGAGCTGAAGGCCGCTTACCTGCCGAACATGTACGCCGGGATCTGGGCCGGTTCGATGTGCCTGACCGAGCCGCACGCCGGCACCGACCTGGGCATCATCCGCACCAAGGCCGAACCGCAGGCCGATGGTTCCTACAAGGTCAGCGGCACCAAGATTTTTATTACCGGCGGTGAGCACGATCTGACCGAGAACATCATCCACCTGGTGCTGGCGAAACTGCCGGACGCACCTGCAGGCCCGAAAGGCATTTCGCTGTTCCTGGTGCCGAAGTTCATGATCAATGCCGATGGCAGCCTGGGCGCGCGCAACCCGGCCAACTGCGGCTCGATCGAACACAAGATGGGCATCCAGGCATCCGCGACCTGCGTGATGAACTTCGACGAAGCCGTGGGTTATCTGGTCGGCGAGCCGAACAAGGGCCTGGCGGCGATGTTCACCATGATGAACTACGAGCGTCTGGGCGTCGGCATTCAAGGCCTGGCCAGCGGCGAGCGTTCCTATCAGAACGCCGTCGAATATGCGCGCGATCGTCTGCAGAGCCGTTCGCCGACCGGCGCGCAAAACAAGGACAAGGTTGCCGACCCGATCATCGTTCACCCGGACGTGCGTCGCATGCTGCTGACCATGAAAGCCTCGAACGAGGGCGGTCGCGCGTTCTCCACTTATGTGGCGATGCAACTCGACACCGCCAAGTTCAGCGAAGACGCCACCACCCGCAAACGCGCAGAAGATCTGGTCGCGCTGCTGACTCCGGTGGCCAAGGCATTCCTCACCGACCTGGGCCTGGAAACCACCGTCCACGGCCAGCAGATTTTCGGCGGCCACGGCTACATTCGCGAATGGGGTCAGGAGCAACTGGTGCGTGACGTGCGCATCACCCAGATCTACGAAGGCACCAACGGCATTCAGGCGCTGGACCTGGTCGGGCGCAAGATCGTCGGCAGCGGTGGCGCGTTCTACAAGCTGTTCGCCGACGAGATCCGCCACTTCACCGCGACCGCCAGCGCTGACCTGGGCGAATTCACCAAGCCGCTGAACGATGCCGTCAGCACCCTCGACGAGCTGACGGCGTGGCTGCTGGATCGGGCGAAAACCAATCCGAACGAAATCGGCGCCGCCTCGGTCGAATATTTGCAAGCGTTCGGCTACACCGCCTATGCCTACATGTGGGCACTGATGGCGAAAGCTGCGCTGGGCAAAGAGGCGCAGGACGATTTCTACGCCAGCAAGCTGGGCACCGCGCGCTTCTATTTCGCCCGTCTGCTGCCGCGCATCCACTCGTTGAGCGCGTCGGTGAAGGCGGGTAGCGAGTCGCTGTTCCTGCTGAATGCTGAGCAGTTCTGATGATGTAACGTCATGTAAGCATTCTCTTACATGACGTGCTGCTGTTCTCCCATAGGCGTAGATTGGATCCACAGCTAATCTACAACTCATGGACGTCGCGCAGGAAGCGCAAAGCAACAACACGGACACGTAGGATTCTGCCAGGGTGGCGGAGTGAAATGGATGTCAGGGAAACAGTCTGCAAAGCCCCGCTTCGGCGGGGTTTTCTTTTGTCTGCAGAAAAGTTTTCAGGCCAGCGGATCCAGTGACGGCGCGGCTTTCAGCGGTTTTTCTTCACGCTGAATCACTTCTTCCAGCAACGTGCGCAGCAACGCCAAAGACGCCTGCTGACGCTGCACGTCGCGGCACACCAGCCCTACCTTCAGCGGCACCCGTGGTTCGCTCAACGGCTTCCACAGCAGATCCTGCTCGTCGTATTCCCGCTGTGAACGCCCGGGCAGCACCGTCGCCAGTCTGGTGTGCGGCAGACTGTCGAGAATCCCCAGCATATTGTTCAGCTCGGCCTGCACTTGCGGGCGCCGACCCAGGCTGGTCAGTTGCGCCTGCCAGATCTGCCGGATCTGAAACTCTTCGCCCAGCAGCAACATTGGCAATTCCGCTGCCTGCCGCATCGAGACCTTCTTGAATTCGCGCAGGGGGTGATCCGCCGGGATGACCAGCGTCAGCTCATCTTCATACAGCATCACGCCATGCAGCCCCGGTTGGCGCGGCGGCAGGTAGCTGATGCCGATGTCCAGCGAGCCGTTGAGCAAACGGCGCTCGATCTCCAAGCCCGTCAGTTCATAAATCTGCACCACAAGATGCGGCTGCGCCTTGCGCACCCGTTCGAGCATTTGCGGCACGAGGCTGGTGTGTACGGTTTGCAGTACGCCGATCGCCAGTGTGCGCAAGGCCTGACCCTTGAAGTTGCCCAGCGCTTCCCGCGCCCGCTGCAAACCGTCGAGCAGTGGCAGGGCGTGGTTGTACAGCGTGTGCGCGGCAAGGGTCGGCAGCAGGCGTTTGCTGCTGCGCTCGAACAGCGTGACGTCGAGGTTCTGTTCGAGCTGGCGAATCTGCTGCGACAGCGCCGGTTGCGAGATCGACAGGCGTTCGGCCGCACGGCCGACATGGCCTTCTTCGTAGACCGCGACGAAATAACGCAGTTGTTTGAAATCCATAAGTAATGCTTATCGAAAATGCTGGTAAATCGAAATGGCCCGAAGCCGTCAGTGAGCCTAGTCTAACCGCAATCACAAGGCTTGCAGGGCCAGAGAGCGCGATGAATAGCGTTTGCTTCAACAGTGTTTGCATAGGCAGTTCAAAAAACCTCAAACAAGGTTTCTTGCAATGAATCTGTTCAGTTTGCGGCGCCAGGCGCCGAGTCTTGATGACCTCGCATTCGAGGCCAATCCCACTGATGCGGGCGAAAGCCTGAATGCCGAGCGGCTGATGCCCAGCGTGGAACGCCCGCAACAGGTGTTCGTTCGCGGTCAGGGCTCATGGCTGTGGGACAGCAACGACCGCGCTTATCTCGACTTCTCTCAGGCCGGCGGCGCCAACAGCCTCGGCCACAGCCCCTCGGCACTGGTCAAAGCCATCGCCAGTCAGGCTCAGGCGCTGATCAATCCCGGTTTCAATTTGCATAACCGCGGCATGCTCAGCCTTGCCGAGCGGTTGTGCGCCAGCACTTGCAGCGATCAGGCTTACCTGCTCAACAGCGGCAGCGAGGCCTGTGAAGCGGCGATCAAACTGGCGCGCAAATGGGGTCAACTGCATCGTGGCGGCGCCTCGCGGATCATTGTGGCCAAGCAAGGCTGTCACGGACGTAGTCTGGCGACGATTTCCGCGTCGGACAGTTGCAACCTGCACAACCGCTTCGCCCCGTCGCTGCCTGGTTTCGATCTGGTGCCGTTCAACGATTTGCCGGCGCTGCACGCAACTGTCGACGCGCAAACCGTGGCAATCATGCTCGAACCGATCCAGAGCGATGCCGGGGTGATTCCGGCCACCGAGCATTACCTCAAGGGCGTCGAGCGCCTGTGCCGTGAGCTGGGCATTCTGCTGATCCTTGACGAGGTTCAAACCGGCATCGGCCGCTGCGGCACTTTGCTCGCCGAACAGTCCTACGGCGTGCGCGCCGATATCGTCGTGCTCGGCAAGGGCCTCGGCGGCGGCGTTCCTCTGGCGGCCCTGCTGGCCCGAGGCAAGGCCTGCTGTTTTGACGCCGGTGAGCTGGGCGGCACTCATCACGGCAACGCGCTGATGACAGCGGCCGGTCTGGTGGTCCTCGACAGCGTGCAGGACCGGGCGTTTCTGCAGCAGGTCAACGACCACGGCCAGCACTTGCGCGAAGGCCTCGCGCGACTGGCGCACCGTTACGGTCACGGTGAGCTGCGTGGGCAAGGTCTGTTCTGGGGACTGAGCCTGTCAGAGGATTGCGCCGATGCTGTAGTCAAAGCCGCCTTGCATGAGGGCTTGCTGCTCAACGCGCCGCAAGCCAACTGCCTGCGTTTCACCCCGGCACTCACCGTCAGCAAGGCCAACATCGACGAAATGCTCCTGCGCCTGGCCCGCGCATTCTCGCGAGTGCGTACCGCGCAACTGCAATGCCGCAAAGGGATTGCCGTCTGAGCTGAAGTTTCCTGCCCGATTTGAAGAACCGTCTCGCGGTATAACGCACGCCTCACGCCTGATTCTTTTGGTGTGGGGCGTTTTTTTGTGCCCGATGGTGGCGATCAAATGGCGTTTGCACTGAACCCTGACGAACGGCGCAGGTCGATTAGCTTGTATGGCTCATGTGAGCCAACCCCCATTCAGGAGCTGACCCATGGATTTCATTCGTATCATCATCGCCATTCTGTTGCCGCCACTGGGCGTGTTTCTGCAGGTCGGGTTCGGCGGCGCGTTCTGGCTGAATATTCTGCTGACCCTGTGCGGTTATATCCCGGGGATCGTGCATGCGGTGTACATCATCGCCAAGCGCTGAGTATTGCTGAGGCAGATAAACAGCTATCGCGAGCGGGCTCACTCCTACAGGGGATGTGTGTTGTGAATACGGTCAACTGTAAGAGTGAGCCTGCTCGCGATAGGGGCACCGCTATTTTGAAATGTAAATGCGATGCTCAGTCCACCAACCCAATCACCCGCCGATAAAACTTCCATTCCTGCTCCAGCGCATGCGCCTGATTCACCGCCCGGCGAAAGCCATGGCGTTCCTCGGCGTAGTAATGCGCCTCGACCGGAATGCCGTTTTGCTCCAGCGCCGCGACCATGTCGCGGGTCTGTTGCGGGACGACGACGGCATCCAGCTCACCCTGAAAGAAAATCACCGGCACCCGGATGTTGCTCGCGTGCAGCAATGGTGTGCGCGCAGCGTAGCGTTCGGTGTCCTGTTCGGGATCGCCGATCAGCCAGTCCAGATAATCACCTTCAAACTTGTGGGTCGCCCGGGCCAGTGCCACCGGGTCGCTGACGCCATAGAGGCTGGCGCCCGCGCGGAACACCTGCTGAAACGCCAACGCGCACAACGTGGTGTAACCCCCGGCGCTGCCGCCACGGATGAAGGCGCGCTCGCCGTCGATCAGGCCCTGCTCGGCCAGATACGTCACCACTGCGCAGGCGTCTTCAACATCCACCTCGCCCCAACTCAGATGTAGCGCCTGACGGTATTCGCGGCCATAACCGCTGCTGCCGCGATAGTTGAGATCGGCGACGGCGAAGCCGCGTTGTGTCCAGTATTGAATACGCGGGTCAAGCATCGGATAACAGGCCGAGGTCGGGCCGCCGTGGATGAACACCACCAGCGGTGGTTGCGCATCGTCGTTCATCGCCGGATAAAAGAACCCGTGAGCCTCACCGCTGCCGCTCGGGTAGCGCAAGGTCTGCGGACGGCTGATGCGCTCCGCCGGCAGAGGTGCAACACCACCGGCCAGCACTTGCACCGAGCGGGTCGAGCGATCAATGGCGATGACAGCCGAGGGGCTGATCGGCGAGGCGGCGATGCAGTAGATGAATTGCCGATCCAGCGCCAGATGCCGGAAGCGGCTGTAATTGCCAGTGAAGTCTTCACCGTTGAGCGCCAGGCGACCAAAACCACCTTCGCTCCAACTCGCCAGAAACGAATCGCCCACCGGCATCCAGGTGCAGCCACCCATTTGCCACGGAGCGGGCGCATGATCGGCCTCGGCACAGGGCAGTCGCTGCAAACCGTCGGACGTTTCGCCCCACGGCTGCCAGAAACCGCCGCGATCAGTCAGGCACAACAGGCGTCCTTTCGCGTCAAATCGCGGTTGCTGGATCGACTCTTCAAGGTCAGCCCCCGCCACGCAATGCGCTGCGCCAAAGCCACCCTCAGCCAGACGCTCGGCGACCATCAATCGCGTAGACGTCCACGGCTGATGCGGCCGACTCCACTCGATCCACGCCAATCGCAAACCGTCCGGGCTGATAATCGGTGCCGCATAGAAATCCGCACCTTCAGCCAGCAAATGCCGGGTGCCGTCAGCCAGATCAATTGCTACCAGCCGATGCTGATCCTGTTGTTCCTCAACCGCCAGCAACTGGCCCAAAGCAAAATGCAAATCGCCATAACGACACTCGCCAGACGTCAGCGCCTCAGGCGCACCGTCCAGCGCCTGCCGATACAACTGCTGATCCGCCTCATTGACGAAAACCACTCCACCTGGCGTCAGACAAAACGCACCACCGCCATATTCGTACACCCGGCTACGCACACTGAAGCCATTCGGCGTCAGGCATTTCGCTACGCCGTCGCGCCAGTGCCAAATCCGGCACGCGGCATCTTCGGGGCGATATTCATTCCAGAACAAACCCTGGGCACCGAGTTGCAGTTCGGCGAAGTCCATGCCGGCGGCGACAGCCTGGGCGGCGCTGAAAGGTTCAGCCCTTGGCGATGAGGCGTGAGTTTCGTTCATTACGGAAGGCCAGTTGTTCGATGGTCTGGGTGGCGGTCCCGGCTTCTTCGCGGGCCTTGAGAATCACGCCGTGATGTTCGGACTTGCTGCACACCGGATCGGCATTGCTCGCGTCACCCGTAAGCATGAACGCCTGACAGCGGCAGCCGCCGAAGTCCTGTTCCTTTTCGTCGCAGGAGCGGCACGGCTCGGGCATCCAGTCGTAACCGCGAAAGCGATTGAAGCCGAACGAGTCGTACCAGATGTGCTGCATGCTGTGGTCGCGCACGTTGGGAAATTGTACCGGCAGCTGTCGGGCACCATGACAGGGCAGGGCGGTTCCGTCCGGAGTAACCGTCAGAAAGATGCTGCCCCAGCCGTTCATGCAGGCTTTCGGGCGTTCTTCATAGTAGTCCGGAGTGACGAAAATCAACTTGCACGGATGCCCTTCGGCTTCCAGTTTGGCGCGGTATTCGTTGGTGATACGTTCGGCACGCACCAGTTGTTCCTTGGTCGGTAACAGGCCGACACGGTTGAGCTGTGCCCAGCCGTAGAACTGGCAGGTGGCGAGTTCGACGAAGTCCGCTTCGAGCGCAATACACAGCTCGATGATGCGGTCGATCTTGTCGATGTTGTGCCGGTGGGTGACGAAGTTCAGCACCATCGGATAGCCGTGGGCCTTCACCGCGCGAGCCATTTCCAGTTTCTGCGCGAAGGCTTTTTTCGAGCCGGCGAGCAGGTTGTTCACTTGCTCGTCACTGGCCTGGAAACTGATCTGGATGTGATCGAGGCCGGCCTTCTTGAAGTCGCTGATCTTCTGCTCGGTCAGACCGATGCCGGAAGTGATCAGGTTGGTGTAGAACCCCAGCTGCCGCGCTTCGTGGATCAGCTCGGCGAGGTCCTGGCGCACCAGCGGTTCGCCACCGGAAAAGCCCAGTTGCGCCGCACCCATCTCCCGCGCCTCGCGAAATACCTTGATCCACTGCTCGGTGCTCAGCTCTTTGCCCTGCTCGGCGAAATCCAGCGGGTTGGAACAGTACGGGCATTGCAGCGGGCAGCGGTAGGTCAGCTCGGCGAGCAGCCACAGCGGCAGGCCGACTTCGGGTTTTGGCGGTACTTGCACCGATGCCTCAGGCAAGTTCGATCCAGTGCTGCGCACGGGCAACCTCCATGAATTGCTCGATGTCGTCACCGAGCTCGGGCACGCCGGGGAACTGCTCGTCGAGTTTGGCGATGATCGCCGCGACATCGCGTTTACCGTCGATCAAACCGCCGATCAGCGCAGCGCTGTCGTTGAGCTTGATCATGCCCTCGGGGTAGAGCAGCACGTGACCTTTTTGCGCCGGTTCGTACTGGAAACGGTAGCCGGGACGCCAGGTCGGGATCTTGCTGCGATCAAAACTCATAAGGTGATTCCTTTGTGCCAGACCCGCTGCTCGGTGACGCTGTGATACGGCGGGCGGTTCAGTTCGTAAGCCATGCTCATGGCATCGAGCATGCTCCAAAGAATGTCCAGTTTGAACTGGAGAATTTCCAGCATGCGCTCCTGGCCTTCGCGGGTCTTGTAGTGCTCAAGCGTGATCGCCAGACCGTGCTCGACATCGCGCCGCGCTTGACCCAGGCGAGTGCGGAAATATTCGTAACCGGCCGGGTCGATCCACGGGTAATGCTGCGGCCAGCTGTCGAGACGCGATTGGTGGATCTGCGGCGCGAACAGTTCGGTCAGCGAGCTGCTGGCGGCTTCCTGCCAACTGGCGCGGCGGGCGAAGTTGACGTAGGCATCGACGGCGAAACGCACGCCGGGCAGCACCAGTTCCTGAGAGCGCAATTGATCCGGGTCGAGGCCGACCGCTTGCCCGAGGCGCAGCCAGGCTTCGATCCCGCCGTCTTCACCGGGGGCGCCGTCGTGGTCGAGCAGGCGTTGAATCCACTCGCGACGGATCTCGCGATCCGGGCAATTGGCGAGGATCGCTGCGTCTTTCAGGGGGATGTTCACCTGATAGTAGAAGCGGTTGGCGACCCAGCCCTGAATCTGCTCGCGGGTGGCACGGCCTTCATACATCGCCACGTGATACGGATGGTAGATGTGGTAATAGGCGCCTTTGGCGCGCAGGGCCGCTTCGAATTCGGCGGGGGACAGCGGGGTGTCGGTCATTGCGGTTCTCCGGGGAACAACCGTTAAAATCCTGGGTGTCTGTGCGGACGTCTTCGCGAGCAAGCCCGCTCCCACATTGGAGCAGTGGTGTATACAAAACCCCTGTGGGAGCGGGCTTGCTCGCGAATACGCCATCCGCTACAGCACAATACTCATGCCATCAAACGCCACTTCAACATCACGCCGCGCCAGCTCCGCGCGCTCCGGCGAATCCTCATCGAGAATCGGGTTGGTGTTGTTGATGTGGATAAGCACCTTGCGTTGCTCGGGAAGCTGTTCCAGCACTTCGAGCATGCCGCCGGGGCCGTTCTGTGCCAAGTGGCCCATCTCGCGACCGGTGCGGGTGCCGACGCCACGGCGCTGCATTTCGTCGTCATCCCACAGCGTGCCGTCCACCAGCAGGCAATCACTGCCGGCCATGATCTCCAGCAATGGCGCATCAACCTTGCCCAGCCCCGGGGCGTAAAACAGTTTGCCCCCGGTGTTCAGGTCTTCGACGATCAGGCCGATGTTGTCGCCCGGGTGCGGGTCGAAACGGTGCGGCGAGTACGGCGGCGCCGCGCTGCGCAACGGCAGCGGGGTGAAGCGCAGGTTCGGGCAGGCCGCAACGGTGAAGCTCTGGTCGAGCTCGATGCGGTTCCAGTTCAGCCCGCCGTTCCAGTGGGTCAGCATTTTGAACAGCGGGAAACCGGTGCTCAGATCTTCGTGAACCATGTCCGTGCACCAGACCTGATGCGGGCAGCCTTCGCGCAGGCTGAGCAGGCCGGTGGTGTGGTCGATCTGGCTGTCCATCAGGATGATCGCGCTGATGCCGGTGTCACGCAGGGCGCGGCCCGGTTGCATCGGGGCGAAGCTCTGCAGTTGCGCGCGGATGTCCGGCGAAGCGTTGCACAGCACCCAGTTCACGCCGTCATCGGAAATCGCGATGGACGATTGGGTGCGGGCCTTGGCATTCAGGCTGCCGTCGCGAAAGCCTGCGCAATTGACGCAGTTGCAGTTCCACTGCGGAAATCCGCCACCGGCGGCCGAACCCAGAATCTGGACGAACATGAACGCTCCCATCTTTCAACGCTGAAAATAAAACGCCCCGGCGAGCCGAGGCGTTGCACTGCAAGTCTGCGTAGGCAGAACTCAGCGGCTGGCGAAGTACATGGTGACTTCGAAGCCGATACGCAGGTCGGTGTAAGCCGGTTTTGTCCAGGACATGGGTGTCTCCTTCAGGGTGGGTGGGATAGCGCTGTCCATAGTTATAGTCCACGGCAGCGCAGGGATGTTCCAAATAGTTAGGCTGCTATGTTACTCAAAATTTCAACGGTATTGCCCGTGAATCTTTGAGAAAGCTCCTTGCAGCCTTGGTAATGATCATTTTTTCCCTTGCCACGGGGCGCCGGGTGCCACGCTGCTCGCGAGACAGTGCCAGCCTGCTTCGCTGATCAAGCGTTGCGCGGCCGCCAGCATCGCCGGACGCTGCAGTTGCGCGATGGCCGTGATCAGTTGCGTCAGATAATCCGACGAGTGGCCGGCGAGCCTGGAATGCCACAGTAGTTCGGCGGCGTCCTTGGGGGACAGATTGCTCTCGTCGAATTGCTCCGAAAGTGACTGGCGCAACTGGTTGAAGCTGTCGTCATCCAGACGTTCGATCAGCCCGGGAATGCTGGCGAGAAACTGTTGAATATGCCCAAGCAGCACCGCTGGTGTGGCGCTGGGCGATTGCACGCCAAACAGCAATCCGGTCTGGCCGTGCACCTGCCGCAAGGCGCTGAACACCGCGTAGCCCAATTGCAATTCGACCCGCAGGCGCTGATAGAAAGGTGTCTGGCACAGCTGCGCGAGCAAGCGCCAGGCGGCTTCGTCGGCAATCTCGCGACTGGCGCTCGGGCAGAACAGCAGCAAAGCGTGTTCGCTGGACGCGGTATCGATGTGGCACCACAGATGTTGCGTATTGAGCGTCGACGCTGCCGGCAATTGATTGTCCGGTGTGCCGGGGATGCGGCTCAGGGCCAGGCCCATGGCCGATTGCGTCTGTGCGTTAAGGCCAAGGGCCAGTCCGTCCCAGCGCGAAGTTGTCCACAGCTGTCTGGCGTCGTTCGACTCGACGGTCGATGGCAGGCAATGTTCAGGCAATGCCTTGAGCAACTGGCGGATCGGTATCAGCGGCGCTTCCGGCTCTGCGCTCGCTGAATCGGCGTCAATTTGCGTCAGACATTTCAGCGCGTGTTCGAGGACACTGGGCATCGGCTCCTGCAGGCCCGTCAGTTTCAGCAGCCACTGCGTGCCGGTGGCACTGAACGCCAACTCGACGCCGGCCTGCCGCGCATCTTCCTGCGTTTCCCGCAGACTGCGCTGCAGTTTGCCTTGCAAATCGGTGCCAGCGGCCGCCTCCGTTTGCCAACGCAGGTAAATCGCGCCGTGATCGCTATGATCGGGCAATGCCTGGCTGAATTGCATCGGAGAGCGCTCACGCCGCCCGCGCGAGCGATCCTGAGCGAAAGTCCGCAATCCACGATGGGCGCTGGTCTGGCCGCGAATCAGGCCGGCGTTGGCCAGCGGTTCGCTGGAGCGCAGGAAAGGGTTGGCGGCAGGCAGGTGCCAATGGTCGCTGAAGTTATCCACGACACCGATGTCGCGCAGGATCTGTTTGAGCGCAACGACACCGTTTTCCGACAGACCGTTTTCGCGTTGTTCACTGTCGAGCCGCGCCAGTTGCAGGGCGCCGCTGATTTGCTGCTGACGCTCAAGCAGCCTGGTGTATTCCCCGCGCAACGCGGCCCAGTCCTGTTGCGCGGCAAAGAAGCTCAACCAGTCCAGCAGCTGCTCACTAATGGCGCTGAGGGATTCGACGGAGGCGGTTAATTGCAGATGCAGCAGCGCTTGCCCGGCGAACTGATACAGCGGCACGGCTTTCAAACCGTCCGCGAGGCGTTGTTGCTGCAGATGGGCGAGCAAACTGCCGGGCTTGGCGCTGTTCAGCCAATGGCAGAGAAACGCCAGCGCTTCGGCGGACGAGTCGGGCAGTGCTTCGAAAGCGAACAGCAGATGGCTGCTTCGCTCGCCGACCTGTTGATAACTTTTTACCGTCAACGGCAGGGGGACTGCCTGTTCGACCTTATCCCCAACCGGCAGCGCGGCGGCAAACCGCTGCGCCAGTACGCGCAGCTCCTCAATGCTCTGCGGCCCGACCAGGCTCAGCGTCATTTGCCCGGTGCGATAAAACTGCTGATGGAAATCCTTCAGCGCCTGTTGAAATGCTGGCAACTCAACTTTCAGGCTGTTGCGATTTCCCGCATGAAACCCGCGCAACGGATGTGTAGCGGGCAACCCTTCGTACAATGCCCGTTCCTGCTGAGCCGCAGGATCTTGCGACCACGCGACAAATTCTGCGTCCAGCACTTCCCGTTCGCGCAACTGATCGTCCGGATTCATACGCGGCTGGGCGAGCATGTCTGACAGACGCTCAAGCCCGGCGCTGAAGGCCGAGGTTGGCAATTCGAAGAAGAAGTCTGTGGTGCGTTCACGAGTGCTGGCGTTTACTTGCCCACCGTGACTTTGCACGTAGGCCATCAGCGCCTGATCGGTAGGAAAACGCTCAGTGCCGAGAAACAGCAGATGCTCAAGAAAATGCGCCAGCCCCGGCCACTCCAGTGGCACGTCATGGCTACCGGTAGCTACCCGCAACGCAGCGGCACTGCGCTTCAGGCCGGGCGCCTGACGCAGGGTCACGCGCAAGCCGTTTGGCAGGGTTTCAGTGTGGGGGCGGGGGTGAGTCGGCGCAGGCATGGGCACTTCCAGAACAGTGAAGTGCCAATGCTAGCGGATTGCGTGGGGTCAGCGCTTGTTCAACGCGTGGTAAAGCTCGGGGCGACGGTCGTTGAGGTAGCGATTGGCAGCGCGCGAGTCGTCCATCAACTGGCGATCCAGTTCCCCGACGATCAATGCTTCATCAAGGCCAGCCTGGGCGATGCGGCTGCCGTCCGGTGCGGCGATGCTGCTTTGCCCGCAATAGTGGATCTCGCCTTCATGCCCGCAATAGTTGGCATAAGCCACGTAGCACTGGTTTTCGAAGGCGCGGGAACGCACGGTGACGTCGGCGACGAAATCGAACGGAATCATGTTTGCCGTCGGCACCAGAATCAGCTCGGCACCGGCCAGCGCCAGACGCCGCGCGTTCTCGGGAAACTCCAGGTCGTAGCAGATCAGGAAACCGAGCTTCCAGCCGTTGAGTTCAACAACCGGAAAATCATCTTCGCCGGGGCTGAACATTGACCGATCCAGGTCGCCGAACAGATGGGTCTTGCGGTAGTTGCACCGGCGCTCGCCGTGCGCGTCGATCAACTGCACGGCGTTGTAGATCTGCCCGTCGGCCGTGCGCTCGGGGTATCCATAAGCAATCGCCAGCCCGGCGGCTTTGGCGATTCGACCGATCTGCTGCGCCCATTCACCGTTGTAGACCTCGGCCAAGGTGCTGACCGCTTCCTTGCCGATGTTGTAGCCGGTCAGGAACATTTCCGGCAGCACCAGCAGCTCGGCACCCTTGGCTTCCATCGCCAGTTGCTGCAAGCGATGCAGGTTGGCGGCGGGTTCCAGGGGCAGCGGTGGACATTGGTAAAGGGCTACACGCATCGGGGATTCCTCTTACTCGGGCAGGGCGATAGGGCCGATGTCTTTGAACACATCACCCGGGCCCGGGTTCTCTTTATGTGTCGACCCGCCGAAGTGTTTCATGATGCCCCACACTGCGTTGAGCGAAGTCTGCACCGCGCCTTCGACCCACGCCGGGGTCCACGATACGTCGTCACCGGCAATGAAAATCCCGCGCTGCTCGGCTGGCATGTCGTCCTGCATGAAGTGCGCGTACATGCGCTGGTTGTAGCGATAGTGGCCGGGCAGGGCGCCTTTGAACGCACCGAGGAAGTACGGGTCGGCTTCCCACGAAACCGTGATCGGATCACCGATGATCCGCGCGGCGATGTCGACTTTCGGGTAGATTTTCTTCAGCGCGTTCAACGCCAGCTCTACGCGTTTTTCCACCGGGTGCGGCAACATCTTCAGCGCGTCGCTCATCCACGAGTACGACAGGCAGATCACGCCCGGCTTGTCGTCGCCGTTGTCGAACAGATAGGTGCCACGAGTCAGGCGGTCGGTGAGGGTCATGCTCATCAGGTCGCGGCCGGTTTCCGGATCCTTGTCCTTCCAGAACGGCCGGTCGACCATCACGAAGGTCTTCGACGATTGCATGTAGCGCGTGCGGTCCAGCGCCATCCACATCTTCTGCGAGAACAGGGTTTCGTCGCATTCGATCTGGGTGGTCAGCAGCCAGCTCTGGCAGGTGGTCAGCACGGCGGCGTACTCGCGGGTGTCGCCGTTGTTGTCGGTGACGGCAAAGCGGCCATCCGGGGCGTGAGCGATTTTCTTCACACCGGAACGCGGCGCGCCACGGTGCAGGGATTTCAGGCTGGTGCCTTGCGGCCAGTGCACGCAGCGCTCCGGCACATGGCGCCAGATGCCTTGCGGCACTTGCTCCACACCGCCAACCACCAGGTGCTGGTGATCGTCGCAGTTAGTCATGACTACACGGAAGATTTCCAGCATCGAGTTGGGAAAGTCCGAGTCCCAGCCACCGGTACCGAAACCGACCTGACCGAACACTTCGCGGTGATGGAACGAGAGTTTGGCGAAGGCTTTGGAAGTGGCCACGAAGTCGTAGAACGTGCGGTCGTCCCACAGCGGTACGAGTTTGTTCCACAGCTCTTTGAGGCGTGGCACATCGCGGTCGCGGATCGCTTGCTGAATATCGGCGAACTGCGAGCCAGCCTCCAGCGCATCCGCCCAGGCGTCAGCCACTTCCTGGAACAGTGCAGGAAGATCCTTCAGGCTTTGTGCGTAATGGGTTTTGCCTTCGAGGTCGATTACGGTGCTGCCGGAGGCCGGCGTCAGCGGGTTCGGGAAAGGTTTGGTCTCGAGACCGAGCTTGTCGACGTAGTGATAGAACGCGGTGGAGGACACCGGGAAGCGCATGCCGCCCAGTTCCGCGACGATGCCATCGGTGCCGTTGAACGCTTGCGAGCGCAGGCGGCCACCCAGTTTCGAGGCCTCGTACACCACTGGTTTCAAGCCGAGCTTCATCAGTTCGTAGGCGGCCACCAGACCTGCGATACCGGCGCCGACAATCGCCACCTCAGCGCCATGGTTATGTTCAGGAATGCTGCCGAGACCGGCCGGGTGTTCGATCCAGTCGTCGAAGGCAAACGGGAAGTCAGGGCCGAAAATGGTGACGGGTTTCTTACCGTCTGCAGGATGGCGATTGTTCTTGTTCATGGCTGACCTTGCTGGCGACCCGACGCAGGATGCGCGTCTGAGTATAGGAAAAGATGCCAGCCATTCTAGGGAGCGTAGAACACGTTAATAAGACGCAAAGTGTCGTCGTTTTGCCATTCTATTGATCAAAGTGACAATCTTTTACTGCACTTCGATCATTGTGCGGGTGGGCTTGCTCGCGAAGGCAATGTTCCCGCCACCGAGGAAGGTGGCTTACAGACCGCTTTCGCGAGCAAGCCCGCTCCCACAGTGGGTTTTGTGTCTGACGCAGATTCTGCGCTCAACCCGGTCAAACGTGGGAGCGTGCTTGCTCGAGAAGAGGCCCTATTTGCCAACCGGAAGGTTATTGCCATTACTCAAACCGGCTGCCCCCGATCAATCTTGCTACTCAAAATGATCGACGTCGTGGTCTTCTCCACCCCATCCACACTGCCAATCTGATCCAGCAACTGATCGAGCTGCTCCGGCGAATCGGTGCGCAACCACGCCACATAATCAAACTCGCCACTCACCGCACACAACTGCTGCACTTGCGCCATCGCGCTCAACCGACGCAGCACTTCCTTGCCGGAACGCGGCTGCACCTTGATCCCGACATACGCCTGCAACCCGCCATCGACCAAGCGCTGCCCCAGACGCACGCCATACCCGGTGATTACCTTGGCCTTCTCCAGCCGCGCCAGCCGCGATGTGACGGTGGTGCGCGCAATACCCAACTGCCGGGCAAGCATGGCCACGCTTTCGCGGGCGTTGATCTGCAGGGCGGCGATCAGCTGACGGTCGATTTCGTCGAGGGCGGGGGGGCGGGTGTCGGGCAAGGGGCGGCTCCATGACTGTCGAGGGCGGATGAGTTTGCATGTTACAGGCACTATCAGCGACACGCTGCTGGCGATGACTGAGCACTTCACTTATGGGGAGGGGAGAAAACATAGCTTCGGAACATTCCTACAGCCTTCGGGGAGGTCTTCCGAACATTGCGCTCGCAAAGATTGTCCCCTCAACCGATCGCCCAAGAAAAAGCCGCGCATGTAGCGCGGCTTTCAAATGTGGTGGGCCCACACGGACTTGAACCGTGGACCAAAGGATTATGAGTCCTCTGCTCTAACCAACTGAGCTATAGGCCCTCAGTAGGCCGCGGATTATAGCGACGGTTTGGCGGCTGTGCTATCCGAATAATCCGATACGGTTACACGAAGAAACGTCGCGGCGAATTCTTCCGGGGGCAGCGGCAGGCTGACGATGTAGCCCTGGATCTGTTCGCAACCTTCGGCAGCGAGGAATTGCTGCTGGGCCTGGGTCTCGACGCCTTCGGCGATCACGGTGAATTGCATGCTCCGGCCCAGAGCGATGATCGCGCGGACAATCGCCGCGTCGTGCGGGTCATCGGGCAGTCCGCGAACAAAGGACTGGTCAATCTTGAGGATGTCCAGCGGCAGGCGTTTGAGGTAACTGAGCGAAGAATAACCGGTGCCGAAGTCGTCGATCGCCAGTTGTACGCCCAAGTGTTTGAGCTGGTGCAGCACCGCCAAAGCCTCTTCGGCCTGGCTCATGATGAAGTTTTCGGTAATTTCCAGTTGCAGTAAATCAGGCTGCAAACGGTTGTCCCTGAGCAGTTGTTCGATGCGCCCGAGCAGGTTCGGCTGGCGTAGTTGCGCACCGGCGAGGTTGACCGACAGCGGGCCGAGGCTGTCGTAGATCTGGTGCCACTCGAACATCTGCCGGCAGGCGGTTTCGAGCACCCAGTCACCGATCTGCAGGATCATGCCGTTCTCTTCGGCCAGCGGGATGAAGTGCTCCGGCGGCACTTCGCCGAAGGTCGGGTGGCGCCAGCGAATCAGTGCTTCGGCGCCGACCAGGCGATGGTCGTCGAGGCTGATTTTCGGTTGATAGTAGAGGAACAACTCTTCGCGCTCGATGGCCCGGCGCAGTTCGTGCTCCAGCGCCACACGTTCGCTGGCCTGGGCGGTGAGGTCGCGGGTGTAGCTTTCGACGCGGTTGCGGCCCTTGGCCTTGGAGCGGTACATCGCCGCGTCGGCGTTTTTCACCAGCGTGGCGACGTCGCAGCCGTCCCGCGGATAGAGGCTGGTACCGATGCTGGCGCTGATGAAAAACTCGTGCTCACCAGCCTGAAACGGTGCACCGAAGCAGTTGAGCAGTTTGATTGCGATGTTATCGGCATCGCTGGCTTGTTGCAGACCCGGCAGCAAAATGATGAATTCATCGCCGCCCAGGCGCGCGACGGTGTCGATATCGCGCAGTTGTTCTTTCAAACGTACGGCAATGCCCTTGAGCAGCAGGTCGCCGACAGGGTGGCCGAGGCTGTCGTTGATGTGTTTGAAACGGTCGAGATCGAGGAACAGCACGGCGCCCTGACCGCCATTTTCCTGCTGGCTGTTCAGCGCTGTAAGCAGGCGGCTTTCAAACAGCGTGCGATTGGGCAGGCCGGTGAGCGGGTCATGGTGCGCCTGATAATCGAGCTTGGCCTGCGCGTGTTTGAGGCTGGAGATATCGGCGAACACCGCGACGAAGTGGGTGATGAATTTGTCGCGATTGCGCACGGCGCTGATGGTCAGCCAGCTCGGATACAACTCGCCGTTCTTGCGCCGGTTGGAAATCTCGCCCTGCCAGTGACCCTCGTCGGTCAATTGGTGCCACATCGCCGCATAAAACGCGCTGTCGTGCAGTCCCGAGGCGAGCAGGCGTGGGGTATGGCCAAGGGCTTCGCTTTCGCCGTAGCCGGTGATTTCGGTGAACGCACGGTTGACTGCGCTTATGTGCTGCTGGGTGTCGGTGATCAACACGCCTTCGGCGGTGCTTTCGAAAACGGTGGCGGCCTGCTGCAGTTTTTCCTGCATCAAGTGGCGCTCGGTGATGTCTCGGGCGATGGTCAGCATGCAGTCTTCTTCGCCGATCGGCAGCGGACGGCTGGACACTTCGCACAGGCGGATCTGCCCGTCGCTGCGACGGATATGGCAGGTGAAATCGCGCACGAAGCCATCCCTGTGCAGCAGGTCGAGCATCTGCTTGCGCTCGTTGAGGTTGACCCAGATCCCCAGATCCAGCGCCGAGCGATCCACCGACATAGCGCTGTTGAATCCGGTGATGCGACTGAAACCCTCGTTGACCTCCAGCAGCAAGCCATCGCTCTGGCGCGACAGCAGCAAGCCGTCCGGCGAGGCGTGAAAGGCCTTGGCGAACTTCTCTTCGGAGGTTTGCAGCTGCTGTTGGGTTTCCTTGAGCTGGGTGATGTCGCGCACGACCACCACCAGCGCCGGAGTGGTGTCGAGGTCGAAAGGTTCGGCCGAGATCAGCCCGGTAAACACCTGGCCATTGTTGCGGCGAAAGGGCATCTCCAGGTTACGGATACTGCCGGCCTGCAATCGTTGCAACAGCCCGGGCCCGACCCCGGGGATGCCCCATATATTCAGTTCAGTGGCTGTCTGGCCGACCACATCTTCCGCCTTCAGGCCAATCTGCGCTTCAAAGGCTTCGTTGACCTCCAGCAGGCAGCCGTCGGACAACCGCGCGATCACCAGAATGTCCGGGCATTGCTGGAACACCGACGCGAATTTCTGCTCCGAAAGCCGCAGTGCTTCCTCGGTGCGCTTGGTTTCGCTGATGTCGATCATCAGCCCACGCATCACCGGCTCATGGCCATGTTCAATCAGACTGACAATGTCACGCACCCACAGGCAGCGCCCGTCAGCGGTAATCACCCGATAGTCGAGAGTATGATCACGCCCTTCGCGTACCGCATCATCGCAAATGGCCTGGGCACGGGTCAGGTCGGCAGGGTGGATGATGTTGCGCCAGAAGCCTGGAATCAGCCAGTGCGACTGTGGGTAACCGAGCAAGTCCTCGGCGTGCGGCGACACATAGCTGTAGGTGAAGTCGCTCATGCGTGCTTCCCAGGCGATGGCCGACAGACTTTCCACCAGTCCGCGGTAGTGATATTCGCTGCTGCGCAACTCCTGTTCGAGGTCGACACGTCGGGCGATTTCCGAGCTCAAGCGGCGATTGATGCGAATGACCACCGCCAGAATGCTGACCAGCAGCACCAGGCCCGGAAGGCCATAGATCAGAAGATCCGACCAGAATGTCCGATGGTCCAGAACATTACCGACCCAATGTTCCTGAATGCTGCTGATTTCCTCGGGGCTCATGTCCGCCAGGACTTTGTCCAGAATGCCCACCAGCATTTTGTTGTCACGAGGTACGCCCATTGCCAACTGGTAGCGATACGGGGTTTCGCCGCTGACGTACAAACCGTCGAGCTTGAGCTGGCGCAGACTCCAGACGCTGGAGGCAAGATCGCCGACCACGGCGTCTACCTCATCGGTAGCCAGAGCCTGCAAGGCCGAGCTGACATTGGGCATGGCTACCAGATTCAGATCCGGATGCTGGGTGCGCAGTAATTCGTGAGGGGCGTAGTTCTCGACCACGGCGATCTTAAGGCCATACAGGTCTTCCAGTTTGCGCGGTTGCGCACCGCCGATGTGCGCGAGGATGACGATCGGGAAGTCGAGATAGGGCCGGGTAAACGACAGGTAATTCTGGCGTTCCGGGGTCGACATGATACCCGGCAGCAGGTCGATCTTGCCGGTCCTCACCTGCGCCAGCACTTCGGTCCAGCTTGAGGGCTCGACCGGATTGAGTTTGATCGACAGGCGCTGGCGGATCACGTCGATATAGTCGGCGGCCAGGCCCTGATAGCGATTCTGTTCATCGCGGAATTCGAACGGCGGCCACGACGCATCGACACCCAGGCGCAAGTCCGGGTGAGCCGCCAGCCAGCTACGTTCTTCATCGGTCAGAGTCAGCGCGTCAGCCGTTGCGGTCCAGATCATCAGTGACAGCAAGAAAAGCACGGGCGCCAGTCTGGGCATAACCGTCTCGTTATGGCACGGGATTCATTGTTTCGAGTGTAGACGGGGTATGCCGGGGAGGGGCGGTGCGAGGGATTTAATCTGCTGCATAAACAAAACCCCCGGCCTGGGCCGGGGGTTCTGGTATCACTCGTCGAGGAAGGAGCGCAGATGCTCGCTTCGCGTCGGGTGGCGCAGCTTGCGCAGCGCCTTGGCTTCGATCTGACGGATCCGCTCACGCGTTACGTCAAACTGTTTGCCCACTTCTTCGAGTGTGTGGTCGGTGTTCATGTCGATACCGAAACGCATGCGCAGTACCTTGGCTTCACGGGCAGTGAGGCCGGACAGCACTTCGCGAGTCGCTTCTTTCAGGCTTTCAACGGTTGCGACATCGATTGGCGACTGCATGGTCGAGTCTTCGATGAAGTCACCCAGATGAGAGTCTTCGTCATCACCGATCGGGGTTTCCATGGAAATCGGCTCTTTAGCGATCTTCAATACCTTGCGGATCTTGTCCTCAGGCATTTCCATGCGTTCGCCCAGCTCTTCCGGGGTCGGTTCGCGACCCATTTCCTGCAGCATCTGGCGGGAAATGCGGTTGAGCTTGTTGATCGTCTCGATCATGTGCACCGGAATACGGATGGTGCGAGCCTGGTCGGCGATCGAGCGAGTGATCGCCTGACGGATCCACCAGGTGGCATAAGTCGAGAACTTGTAACCACGACGGTATTCGAACTTGTCCACCGCCTTCATCAGACCGATGTTGCCTTCCTGGATCAGATCGAGGAATTGCAGACCGCGGTTGGTGTACTTCTTGGCGATCGAGATCACCAGACGCAAGTTGGCTTCAACCATCTCTTTCTTCGCGCGGCGGGCCTTGGCCTCACCGATCGACATGCGACGGTTGATGTCCTTGATTTCAGCGATGGTCAGGCCGGTCTCGGTTTCCAGCGCGATCAGTTTCTGCTGGCAACGGATGATGTCCGGCTGTACGCGACCAATGGCTTCGGCGTATTTGCTCTTGCCTTTGGCCAGGGCGTCGGACCAGCTTTCGTCGACTTCATTGCCCGGGAACTGACGCAGGAAATCGGCGCGTGGCATACGTGCATCACGTACGCACAGTTGCATGATCGCGCGCTCTTGCTGACGCAGACGATCCAGGGCACTGCGAACACGCTCGACCAGGGCTTCGAATTGCTTCGGCACCAGTTTGATCGGCATGAACAGCTCGGCCAGGGCCAGCAACTCGGCAATCGCTGCCTTGTTGTGACGACCGTGCTTTTTCAGGGCCTTGCGGGTGATTTCCATCTGATCGGACACAGCGCCAAAACGCTGGGCAGCGATGACCGGATCCGGACCGCTTTCGGCTTCTTCTTCGTCATCCGAAGATTCGGCTTCATCGTCGTCGGTGTCGTCGTCAGCCTTGGCAGCTTTCGCGTCGATCGGCGGCGGCACTTCGGCGGCCGGCGGCGCAATGCCGTCGTCCGGATCGATGTAACCGCTCAACACGTCGGACAGGCGACCACCCTCGGTGGTGACGCGAGTGTACTCGGAGAGAATGTGGTCAACCGTGCCAGGGAAGTGCGCGATCGCGCTCATCACTTCACGGATGCCTTCTTCGATACGTTTGGCGATTTCGATTTCGCCTTCACGAGTCAGAAGCTCGACCGTACCCATTTCACGCATGTACATGCGCACCGGGTCAGTGGTGCGACCGATATCGGTCTCCACCGCTGCCAACGCAGCGGCTGCTTCTTCCGCAGCGGCCTCGTCGGTATCGGCGTCGGCCAACATAAGGGCGTCCGCATCCGGAGCACTCTCGTGTACGGGGATCCCCATGTCGTTAATCATGCGGATGATGTCTTCCACCTGCTCCGGATCTGAAATATCCTCGGGCAGGTGGTCGTTGACCTCGGCGTAAGTCAGATACTTCTGCTCACGACCCAGTTTGATCAACTCAATAATACGAGACTGCTGTTGCGCTTTTCCGGACATAACACCCTATCCACTGAAGGTCTTGGCGGGCAAAAAACAAGCCGAGGATTATACCTGAGCTATGACCTCACGCGCCAGTTGAGGTCGGGTTTGATGCGGAAACATTGCGACTTAGAAGGTCGCGCAGTTGATTTTTCTCTTCGGCGCTCAGTTCGCTTTGACGCGCTTTCCTGAGCAACTGTTCCAGATTTCGCTCGCGTTGGCGGGCTGACAAGCTAGTAATGGTGTCGAAAAACTGTTGTTCAAGGTTTTCTCCGTCAATCAGCCACTCCTTTTCCGCCAGTGCCTTGAGCAGGCGACCCTGTTCAGTGCCGTGCCATCGCGCGATCAACTGAAATGAGTTTAGCTTGGGATTCTTCTGTACGGCTTCGAGCAGCGCCACAAGCAACTGTGCGTTGGTCTGATTTTCGTCCGCAATGTGCCCGGCGTCTTCGACGCGCTTGGCCAGTTGCGGGTGATGCAGCAAGGTACGCAAGGCGGTCAGGGTTGGCGATTCGACGCCAATCGGCGTGCGCGGGCGTTGTTGATCGCGATCGCCGCCACGTTTGCCGTTCTTGTCCCAGGGTTTCTTGTCCCATTTTTTGCCGCCGGCGCCGGATTTCTTCGGCGTCCACTCCTGCTGCGGCACATACATGTCTTGTGCCTGCGGCTGATGGTAGTCGCTGTAATCCGGCATTGCGTCGTAATCGATGCCCGGATCGTAGGCGGGCGGCGCTTCCTGCGGCGCGCTTTGCGCCAGCTGACTGACTGTTTCGCTGCTCAGGCCGGTAATTTCGGTCAGGCGCTGACGCATCAGAATGCGCAGGTTGGCGCCCGGCACTTTATCGATCAACGGCGCGGCGAGGGTGGCCATATGGGCCTTGCCTTCGAGCGAGCGTGGATCGGCTTCCTCTGTCAGTTGCTGGAAGAAATAGTCCGCCAGCGGCTGCGCATGCTGATTGATCCGCGCCTTGAAGGCGTCAGTGCCTTCGGCGCGAACCAGAGTGTCCGGGTCTTCGCCTTCGGGCAAAAACAGAAAGCGCGCGCGGCGCCCGTCCTGCAGGCACGGCAATGTTGCTTCCAGTGCGCGCCAGGCGGCGTTGCGGCCGGCCTGGTCACCGTCGAAGCAGAACAAAACGTTCGGCACTACCCGAAACAGACGCTTGAGGTGTTCTTCGCTGGTTGCAGTGCCCAGGGTCGCGACGGCATTGCGCAAACCTTGCTGGGCGAGGGCGATGACGTCCATGTAACCCTCGACGACGATGATTTCGTCGAGGTTGCGGTTGTTCTTGCGTGCTTCATAGAGGCCGTAGAGCTCCTGGCCTTTATGAAAGACCGGGGTTTCCGGCGAGTTCAGGTATTTCGGCTTGTCGTCGCCCAGTACCCGGCCACCGAAAGCGATGATGCGGCCGCGGGTATCACGAATCGGGAACATCACGCGATCGCGGAAGCGGTCATAGCGTTTGCCGGTTTCGGCGTTCTCGATCAGCAGGCCGGCGTCGATCATGGCCTTCTGCTGCAAAGTGTCGCTGCTCAAGTGCTTGAACAGATTGTCCCAGCCCGGCGGCGCGAAACCGAGACCGAAGTCCCGGGCGATCTCGCCTGTCAGTCCGCGGCCCTTGAGGTAATCCACGGCAGCTTTGCGCGCCGGATGGCTCTTGAGTGCCTGGCGGTAGAAGTCGGCGGCGGCGGTGAGCAGCGGGTACAGCGGCGAATCGGTTGGCTGTCGCGGCTTGTGCGGGCGGCCACTTTCTTCGCGGGGGATTTCCATCCCGGCGGCTTTGGCCAGATCCTCGACGGCCTGGGGAAAGTCCAGGTTGTCGTGGTCCATGAGAAAGCCAAGGGCGTTGCCACCGGCGCCGCAGCCGAAGCAGTAATAGAACTGCTTGTCGGGGCTGACGCTGAACGACGGGGTTTTCTCTTTATGGAACGGGCAGCAGGCGGTGTAGTTCTTGCCGGCCTTTTTCAGTTGCACGCGCGAGCTGACCACGTCGACGATGTCGGTGCGGTTCAGGAGGTCGTCAATAAAGCTCTGGGGAATCAGCCCGGCCATGGCGTTCTCGTCTGCGCTGTAATGAGTCCGATGCGAAGGGCGGCCGGACACAGGTCTTGAGTGAAGCGCACAAAATGGGCGGCTCGACCGGGTTCGGTTGCATGATCGCTGTCGGGAAGTGTATCTGCCGAAAATCCACTGACGTTAGTACCAATCAGTCTTCGACTATTTGAAAGTGTTGCGCTGAATCCGCTGACGGCCGATAAATGGCCCCGGATAGCTCAATAAAGCGGGCACGCATGCAGGTGCCTTGGGCTGATCGTCGTAAGAGGAATCAGTGGGTGTGCTCGTCAGTAGCCTTGAAAGGCTCGTCAGAAAAGACGTGCACCGCTGGCAAAAGAGCCAGGTCTGACGCGTGAAGCAGATTTGTCTCGGTCGCGTGTGCGGCTTCGACGGTGAAGCATCAAGCGTTTTACGCAAATGCCATTAGCCCGGCTGAGGGCCGGGCTTAGGCAAGAAGCTTGCTACGATCGTCTGTGTATTAGTACAGACGAACGGCGCGGCGCTGTTCGCGCTGAACTTTCTTGGCGTGACGCTTAACAGCGGCTGCTGCTTTGCGCTTACGCTCAGAAGTTGGCTTCTCGTAAAATTCGCGGCTACGAACTTCAGCCAGTACACCGGCTTTTTCGCAGGAGCGCTTGAAACGACGCAGAGCTACGTCGAAGGGTTCGTTCTCTTTAACTTTGACGGCTGGCATCCAGAGCTACCTTCATTCATTACCGGGGTCAACATCCTCGCGGCAAAAGAGCACTTGAAGACGTCGGTTTTTAAGGGTTGCGGATGTTAACCCCTCATCGCTCGGAATGCAAAGCCTCTGATCGAAAACCGCTAGTCGGGGCATCGCATGGCGACTATTATGCGCGCCTTCGAATTCAGCCTAAACAAGGCGCAAACCCATGCTAGTACTGGGATTAGAAACCTCCTGCGACGAAACCGGCGTCGCATTATACGACAGTGAACGCGGCCTGCTGGCCGACGCGCTGTTCAGTCAGATCGACCTGCACCGCGTCTATGGTGGCGTGGTGCCGGAGCTGGCCTCGCGTGACCACGTCAAACGCATGCTGCCCTTGATTCGTCAGGTGTTGGCGGAGGCTGACTGCGTGCCGACCGAGATCGATGCGATCGCCTACACCGCGGGCCCAGGCCTGGTCGGGGCGCTGCTGGTGGGTGCTTCGTGCGCTCAGGCGCTGGCGTTTGCCTGGGGCATTCCGGCACTCGGCGTGCACCACATGGAGGGCCACTTGCTGGCGCCGATGCTGGAGCCAAAACCGCCGGAATTCCCGTTCGTCGCTTTGTTGGTGTCCGGTGGGCATACGCAGCTGGTTCAGGTCGATGGCATTGGCCAATACAGCCTGCTTGGCGAGACCCTCGACGATGCCGCCGGCGAAGCGTTCGACAAAACCGCGAAAATGATGGGCCTCAATTATCCGGGTGGGCCGGAAATCGCCAAACTGGCCGAGAAGGGCGTTGCAGGACGTTTCACCTTCCCGCGTCCGATGTGTGATCGCCCGGGTCTGGATTTCAGCTTCAGCGGCTTGAAGACCTTTGCTCTCAACACCTGGCAGCAATGCGTCAGCGCCGGGGACGACAGCGAGCAAGCCCGTTGCGACATCGCGCTGGCGTTCCAGCAGGCCGTGGTGGAGACTTTGACCATCAAGTGCAAGCGTGCCCTGAAACACGCGGGCATGAAGCGTCTGGTGATCGCTGGCGGCGTAAGTGCCAATAAGGCTTTGCGTGTTTCTCTTGAGAAAATGCTCGGTGACATGCAGGGCGATGTGTTCTACGCCCGTCCCGAGTTCTGCACCGACAATGGCGCGATGATCGCGTTTGCCGGTTGCCAGCGTTTGCAGGCCGGTCAGCAGGAAAGTCTGGCGATCAGCGTGCAGGCGCGCTGGCCGATGGAGCAGTTGTCGGCGCTGTGATTGGCGGTGTGGCTGAGCGGTATTTAAAAATGCCGTTCGCGCCCGGCAAACAGGTCGCGTAGATTGCCGCGGTGGCGCCAGACGATCAGCAATGTCAATGCGCTCATCGGCAGCAGCGCCTCCGGTTCTTGCCACGCAAGCAAGGGCAGGGTCAGAGGCGTGGCGATCAGCGCCGCCAGCGAGCTGGTACGGGTCAGGTAGAACGTCAGCAGCCAGGCACACACCGCCAGCAGCGCGGCGGGTGGATACAGGCCCAGCAGCATGCCGGCAGCGGTGGCGACACCTTTGCCGCCGCGAAAACGGAAGTACAGCGGGAACAGGTGACCGATCACGGCGCACACGCCGATCCAGGCCTGATCCTGCAGCGAAAGGCCAGCGGCTGCTGCGATCAGCACCGGCAGCAGGCCTTTGCACAGATCACCGAGCAGGGTCAGGATCGCCAGTTTGCGACCGGCCAGGCGCAGCATGTTGGTGGCGCCGGCATTACCCGAGCCACTCATTCGCGGATCCGGA
This sequence comes from Pseudomonas sp. GW823-FHT01D03, assembly GCF_058798255.1. Taxonomy (NCBI): domain Bacteria; kingdom Pseudomonadati; phylum Pseudomonadota; class Gammaproteobacteria; order Pseudomonadales; family Pseudomonadaceae; genus Pseudomonas; species Pseudomonas sp. GW823-FHT01D03. The sequence continues at coordinate 5,513,090 of NZ_JBXAKK010000001.1, read as the reverse complement.
TTTCCGGTCAGGCGGCTGAGCAAAATGGCGAAGGACAGAGAGCCGAGCAGGTAGGCGAAGGTCGCCAGTAACCAAAACATGCTAACCATTCCGGGCGAGGACGCCCTGATTCTAACGGCGCATTGCGCCCTTGTCGTGCAGCGGAGAAAAGTGCTTGGACAGAGTGTTTATCGAGGGCCTGGAAGTCGACACCGTGATCGGTGCCTACGATTGGGAGCGCGGCATTCGCCAGTGCCTGCGTCTTGATCTGAGCTTCGCCTGGGACAATCGCCCGGCCGCCGCCGGTGACGACCTGACCAAGGCGCTCGATTACGCCAGTGTTTCCACGCGCATCCAGGCGTTTGCCGAGCAAGCGCAATATCAACTGGTCGAGACCTTTGCCGAGCGTCTGGTCGAAGTGCTGATGGCCGAATTCAAGATCACCTGGGTTCGCCTCAAGCTGACCAAGCCGGGCGCCGTGCCGGCCGCCAAGGGTGGCGTGGGTGTGGAGATCGAGCGCGGATGTCGCTGACTCAGGTGTACCTCGGGCTCGGTAGCAATATCGAGCGCGAAACCCATTTGCGCGCCGGGCTCGACGCTTTGGCGACTTTCCTGGTGGATATCCGCTGTTCGGCGGTGTTCGAGAGTCAGCCGGTGGGGATCAAGAGCGGGCCGTTCTACAACTTCGTGGTCTCGGCACTGACCGATCTGCCGTTGACGGAACTGGACCGTCGTCTGAAGTTCATCGAGGCAGATAACGGGCGTTATGCCCCTGATCGCAAGGGGTTGCCGCTGGATATCGACGTGCTGTTGTACGGCGATCTGACGGGTAATTTCGACGGTTTGATCCTGCCGCGTGCCGAAATCCTGAAAAATGCCTTTGTGTTGTGGCCGCTGTCGCTGATTGCGCCGGATCGGGTGCATCCGGGTGTGGGAAAAAGCTTCGCGACGTTGTGGGCCGAGGCGCAGATTGATCAGGTGTTGGCGCCGGTCGGGTTTGAGTGGCGTGGACAGCAGCTCACGTCTTCGGATTTGCGTTGAATTAGCTGCCGCTTTCGCGAGCAAGCCCGCTCCCGCATTTGGAATGCATTCCCCTTGTGGGAGCAGGCTTGCTCGCGAAGCTTTTCAGGCTGACGCCTGGTCTTTGTAGGCTTTTAGCGCCTTCAGTCGTTCTCGCTTCAGCGCCTCGCCCAGCTCCGGCCCCTTGAATCCCTTCTCCAGCAACGGCTGCACCGCGACTTCCCGTGCAGCCTTGGCAGCGCCACGTAAATATTCCGCCTGTGGATAATTTCTTTGCTCCAGCCCTTTGCGGCCTCGGGCGTCCATTTCGCAGGCGGCGATAAACTCTTCAAACCGCTGCGGTCGTCGATACACATCAAAGTTCTGCAACAACTCCAGCAACGTCGAGGCCTTCAGCTCCAGCGCCCGGTGACTGTGGGTGTGGTACTTGCCGACAAGCAAGGCCAACTCCTGACAGTCCTTCGGCGCCTTGAAGCGTTCGTTGACCGCTTTGATCAGCTTCAACCCGGTGTGTTCATGGGCGATATGTCGTGGCCACTCTTCTTCCGGGGTCAGGCCTTTGCCGAGGTCATGCAGCAGACAAGCCCAGCGTACCGTCAGCGGTTGTTTGTGCAGCGCTGATTGCTCCAGAACGCTGAGCGTGTGCAGGCCAGTGTCGATTTCCGGGTGATGCGCCTCCGGTTGTGGCACGCCAAAAAGCGCGTCGACTTCCGGCATCAACACTTTCAGTGCGCCGCAATCGCGCAGCACCTGGATGAACACCTGTGGCTGATCTTCCATCAATGCGCGGGAGATTTCCTTCCAGCTGCGTTCGGCGGTCAGCGCCTGCAGTTCACCGGACTCACTGAGCTGGCGCATCAGCTCAAGTGTCTCCGGGGCGACGGTAAAACCTAAACCGGCATAGCGGGCGGCGAAGCGCGCAACGCGCAGCACCCGAAGCGGATCTTCGGCAAACGCCGGGGAAACGTGACGCAGCACGCGTGCTTCGAGATCGCGTTGGCCATGATACGGATCGGTGAGGTTCTGCTGGTCGTCCTCGGCCATCGCATTGATGGTCAGGTCGCGGCGGATCAGGTCTTCTTCCAGAGTGACTTCGGGGCTTGCGTGAAAAGTGAACCCACCATAACCACGACCGCTTTTGCGTTCGGTACGGGCAAGGGCGTATTCCTCGCCGGTTTTTGGGTGCAGGAATACCGGAAAATCCGCACCCACGGGGCGAAAGCCCTGGGCGAGCATTTGCTCAGTGGTCGCGCCCACCACCACCCGATCAACGTCGGTGACCGGTATACCCAGCAAGCGATCGCGTACCGCACCGCCAACCTTGAAAATCTGCATAAAAAACCTCCGTTAGCCCGACAGGATAACCCTTGCGTCGGACTTTCGGAGGTCAGATCCGCATCTAGAGATGAATCACGGCCAGGTCGAGCCGACCGTAATCGCCTTCGCTGTGTTCACTGCGCGGCGGTACGTGGTGAGTTTTCATGATCTGGTCACCCTGCAGGGTTTCCAGATGAATGTCGAAGCCCCACAACCGGTGCAGATGTTTCAGTACTTCGTCGGTGGAATCGCCTAAGGGTTTGCGGTCGTGTTGCTGATGACGCAGGGTCAGCGAGCGGTCGCCGCGCCGGTCAATGCTGTAGATCTGCACGTTCGGCTCGCGGTTGCCGAGGTTGTATTGTGCGGCCAGGGTTTCGCGGATGATCCGGTAACCGGTTTCGTCGTGGATCGCCGGCACCAGCAGGTCGTCCTTCTGGTCGTCATCGAGGATGCTGAACAGCTTCAGGTCGCGGATAACCTTGGGTGACAGATACTGCAGGATGAAACTCTCGTCCTTGAAACTGCTCATGGCAAACTTGATGCTCGACAGCCAATCGGAACCGGCGATGTCCGGGAACCAGCGCCGGTCTTCCTCGGTGGGGTTTTCGCACATGCGGCGGATGTCGCGATACATCGCAAAACCCAATGCGTAAGGGTTGATCCCGTTGTAGTAAGGGCTGTCGAAGCCCGGCTGGAACACCACGCTGGTGTGCGAGGTGAGGAATTCCATCATGAACCCGTCGGTCACCAGGCCCTCGTCGTACAGGTCGTTCATCAGGGTGTAGTGCCAGAACGTGGCCCAGCCTTCGTTCATCACCTGAGTCTGACGCTGTGGATAAAAATACTGGGCGATCTTGCGCACGATCCGCACGATCTCCCGTTGCCACGGCTCCAGCAACGGCGCGTGCTTCTCGATGAAATACAGGATGTTTTCCTGCGGTTCGGCCGGGAACCGGGCGTTATCCTTGTCGCTGTACTTGTCCGCGCCTTTGGGGATGGTGCGCCACAGATCGTTGATCTGTTTCTGCAGGTGCTCTTCGCGATCCTTCTGCCGCCGGCGTTCTTCCTCGGCGGAAATCGGATACGGACGTTTGTAGCGATCAACACCGTAGTTCATCAGCGCGTGGCAAGAGTCGAGCAGGTCCTCAACGGCATCGATACCGTGGCGTTCCTCGCACTGCATGATGTACTGCTTGGCAAACACCAGGTAATCGATGATCGAGCTGGCATCGGTCCAGGTGCGGAACAGGTAGTTGCCCTTGAAGAAACTGTTGTGGCCATAGCACGCGTGCGCCACCACCAGCGCCTGCATGCAGATGGTGTTTTCTTCCATCAGGTAGGCGATGCACGGATCCGAGTTGATCACGATCTCGTAGGCCAGCCCCATCTGCCCGCGACTGTAGGATTTCTCGGTGCTGAGGAAGTGTTTGCCGTAGGACCAGTGGTGATAGCCCAGTGGCATGCCGACCGAGGCATAGGCGTCCATCATCTGCTCGGCGGTGATCACTTCGATCTGGTTGGGATAAGTATCCAGGGCATAGCCGGCCGCAATCCGGGCGATTTCGCGGTCGTAGGCCTGAATCAGCTCGAACGTCCATTCGGAGCCGGTGGAAATAGGTTGGCGTTTCTGCTCTTTGGCGGTCATGTCACTAACCTGCGCTGGAAGAGTTCACGGAAGACCGGATAGATATCCCCGGCCGAGACCAGTTGCTGCTGGGCAAACGTGTCGGAAAAGGCTTCGGCGATGCGTTCGTATTCGTACCAGAGGGCCTGGTGTTCGCGCGGGGTGATCTCCACATAAGTGTAGTACTGCACAAACGGCATGATCTGATTGATCAGGATGTCGCGGCAGATCGGCGAGTCATCGTTCCAGTTGTCGCCGTCGGAAGCCTGCGCGGCGTAGATATTCCACTCGTTGCTTGGATAACGCTCGGCCATGATCTCCTGCATCAGCTTCAGGGCGCTGGAGACGATGGTGCCGCCAGTTTCCCGTGAATAGAAAAACTCTTCTTCGTCCACTTCCCGGGCACTGGTGTGGTGGCGGATGAACACTACGTCGATCTTGTCGTAGTTCCGCTTGAGGAACAGATACAACAGGATGAAAAAGCGTTTGGCGATGTCCTTGGTGGCCTGGGTCATCGAACCGGAAACGTCCATCAGGCAGAACATAACCGCTTTGGAGCTGGGGTTGGGCTGCTTGACCAACAGGTTGTATTTCAAGTCGAAAGTATCGAGGAACGGCACGCGGTGAATGCGCGCGCTGAGTTTCTCGATTTCTGCCTCCAGTTCCTGAATATCGCCGAAGTTGTCTGGCTCTTCGCGCTTCAGTCGCGCCAGTTCCTCTTTGGCCTCGCGTAGCTTGGCGCGGCTGCTGCCGGACAGCGCAATGCGCCGGGCGTGGGCTGAGCGCAGGGTGCGGATGATGTTGATCCGCGAAGGGTTGCCCTCGTTGCTGATCCCGGCGCGCACAGTTTTGAACGTGTCGGTACCACTGAGGTTGCGTTTCACCAGGTTCGGCAGTTCGAGGTCTTCGAACATGAATTCGAGGAATTCTTCCTGGGTGATCTGGAAGACGAATTCGTCCATGCCCTCGCCGGAATTGCCAGCCTTGCCGGGACCGCGTCCACCGCCGCCGCCCGGAGGCCTGGCGATGTGTTCGCCGGCAGTGAATTCCTTGTTGCCGGGATGAACTACGGTCTGCTTGCCGCCGCGACCGTGGTGAAGCACCGGTTCGTCGATGTCGCGACCGGGAATGCTGATCTGTTCGCCGTGTTCCATGTCGGTAATGGAACGGCGGCTGACCGCCTCTTCGACAGCCTTCTTGATGTGATCACGGTAACGCCGCAGGAAGCGCTGGCGGTTCACCGTGCTCTTGTTCTTGCCATTGAGACGTCGGTCGATCACATAGCTCATACGTGGCCCTCCGGGCAGCTTCAAGTTGTGAGCTGCGAGCCGCAAGTAGAAGCACAGCGTTCACATGCTTTTTTCTTGCAGCTCGTAGCTTGAAGCTTGTAGCTGTTTTACTGCGATTTCCGGACCCGTAGGTACCATTCGGAAAGTAGCCGTACCTGTTTGTCGGTGTAGCCGCGTTCGACCATTCGAGTAACGAAGTCGTTGTGTTTCTGTTGATCCTCTTTGCTCGCCTTGGCATTGAAGCTGATGACTGGCAGCAGGTCTTCGGTGTTCGAGAACATTTTCTTCTCGATGACCACCCGCAGTTTCTCGTAGCTGAGCCAGGTCGGATTCTTGCCGTTGTTGTTGGCCCGGGCGCGCAACACGAAGTTGACGATTTCGTTGCGGAAATCCTTCGGATTGCTGATGCCCGCCGGTTTCTCGATTTTCTCCAGCTCTTCGTTCAACGCGACGCGGTTGAGAATTTCGCCGGTTTCCGGATCGCGGTATTCCTGATCCTGAATCCAGAAGTCCGCATACAGCACGTAGCGGTCGAAAATGTTTTGCCCGTACTCGCTGTAAGACTCCAGATAAGCGGTCTGGATCTCTTTGCCGATGAATTCGATATAACGCGGCGCCAGGTACTCCTTGAGGTAGCGCAGGTAGCGTTCGCGGGTCTCGGCCTGGAACTGTTCCTGCTCGATCTGCTGTTCCAGCACATACAGCAGGTGCACCGGGTTGGCGGCGATTTCATGCGGATCGAAGTTAAACACCTTGGACAGGATCTTGAACGCGAAGCGGGTCGAGAGACCGTTCATGCCTTCGTCGACGCCCGCCGAATCGCGGTATTCCTGAATCGACTTGGCCTTCGGATCGGTGTCCTTGAGGTTTTCCCCGTCGTAGACGCGCATCTTCGAATAGATGTTGGAGTTTTCCGGCTCCTTGAGACGCGACAGTACGGTGAACTGCGCGAGCATCTTCAGGGTGTCGGGTGCGCAGTGGGCCTTGGCCAGAGAGCTGTTGAACAGCAACTTGTCGTAGATCTTCACTTCGTCGCTGACCCGCAGGCAGTACGGCACTTTGACGATGTAGATCCGGTCGATGAACGCTTCGTTGTTCTTGTTGTTGCGGAAGGTGTGCCACTCCGATTCGTTGGAGTGCGCGAGCAGGATCCCGGTGAACGGAATCGCGCCGAGGCCTTCGGTACTGTTGTAGTTGCCTTCCTGGGTGGCGGTCAGCAATGGGTGCAGCACCTTGATCGGTGCCTTGAACATTTCGACGAACTCCATCAGGCCCTGGTTGGCCCGGCACAGCGCACCGGAGTAGCTGTAGGCGTCGGCGTCGTTCTGTGGGTATTCCTCGAGCTTGCGGATGTCGACCTTGCCCACCAGCGCGGAGATGTCCTGGTTGTTCTCGTCACCCGGTTCCGTTTTGGCCACCGCGATCTGGTTGAGGATCGACGGGTACAGTTTGACCACACGGAACTGACTGATGTCGCCACCGAATTCGGCCAGGCGTTTGGTCGCCCACGGCGACATGATGGTATTCAGGTAGCGCCGTGGGATGCCGAAGTCTTCCTCGAGGATCGCGCCATCTTCGGTGGCGTTGAACAGACCCAGAGGCGATTCGAATACCGGCGAGCCCTTGATCGCATAGAAGGGCACTTTTTCCATCAGCTGTTTCAGCTTCTCGGCCAGGGACGATTTACCGCCACCAACGGGGCCGAGCAGGTAGAGGATCTGTTTCTTCTCTTCCAGGCCTTGGGCGGCATGGCGGAAATACGAGACGATCTGGTCGATGCATTCTTCCATCCCGTGGAAGTCTTCAAAGGCCGGATAGCGACGAATGACCTTGTTGGAGAAGATCCGCGACAGCCGCGAGTTGGTCGACGTATCGAGCAGCTCGGGTTCGCCGATGGCCATCAATAGACGCTCGGCGGCGGAAACGTAAGCGCTGCGGTCCCTTTTGCACAGCTCCAGGTACTCCTGCAGCGAGAGTTCTTCCTGGCGTGTGGACTCGAAGCGTTGTTGGAAGTGGCTAAAGATACTCATGACGTCACCTCGCTCGATACGTGGAGCCGACGCCGGGTCACTCAGTCGATGCTGGCAAGCAGCCGCGGTGGCCGCTTGTTTACCCCCCAGAACACTTTCGCGGTCGACAACCTTGAAAGTCACTCCCGATGACCCGTGCGCCGGTGTACCGGCTCTCCCCTGTTTTGGATGGCCTGGGCTTAAGGATAGTTGGGAATTCGGGAGGTAAAGGCGAGATACGTAATTAGTTGTGGCAAGACCGTTCGTCTGCCCGCGCAGGCCCACGGCAGCCGGGGCCTGCGTGCTGCAAAAAAATTATTCGGCGGTGCCTTGCGCGGTTTCCGACGGATAAGTCGCACGCCACAGCTCGAAGCCGCCGTCCATGCTGTAGACGTCGGAGAAGCCTTGGCTGACCAGATAGGCAGCAGCGCCCTGACTGGAATTGCCGTGATAGCAGACGACAACGGTCGGTGCATCAAGGTCGGCGCCTTGAATGAAGGCGTGCAGGGAGTGATTGTCCAGATGCTTCGAACCGCTGATATGCAGCGCAGCGAAAGTGGCAGGATCACGTACATCGACCACCACGGCGCCTTGCTCGCGCAGGGCCTTGGCTTGTTCCGGGGGGATTCGTTTGAATTCGCTCATGGCGGGTTCCTGTAGCTCGGCAGAATGCGCAGTCTAACGCGGCGCGCTGACTGGCGAAGTTTCGGGGATAAGTGGTGCGACGGTGGGGGCAAGCCCGCCGTGTTCATCGCATTTGCACGACACGCGCTCGCCGCTGTCGACGTTCATCAGGGTCAGGCTGCCGCCCCAGACACATCCGGTGTCCAGCGCCGAGATGCCCGGTTCACGGACATCGCCTTCCAGCGCGGCCCAGTGGCCGAAAATGATGCGCAGACCGCGGGTCTTGCGTTCTTTGTGCTGGAACCATGGCTTGTAGCCCGGCGGTGCGCTGTCGAGGCCTTCTTTGCTCTTGAGATCAAGCTTGCCGTCGGCGGTGCAGAAGCGCATGCGGGTGAAATAGTTGGTGATGACGCGCAGGCGGGTCACGCCGGTGAGGCCGCTGTCCCATTTCGCCGGCTCATTGCCGTACATGCCATCGAGGTACAGCGGAAACAGGTTGTCGTCACGCAGCGCGGCTTCGGCCTCGGCCGCGTACTTCAGGGCCTTGCGCAAGGACCACTGCGGTGGGATGCCTGCGTGCACCATGGCTACTTCGCGTTGTTCGTCGTAGTGCATGAGCTTTTGTTGGCGCAGCCATTCGAGCAAATCGGCAGCATCGGGGGCTTCGAGAATCTCGCGCAGGGTGTCGGACTTCTTCAGGCGTTCAATATTGTTGGCGGCGGCCAGCAGATGCAGGTCGTGGTTGCCGAGTACGCAGACCAGCGACTCGCGCATGCCATAGAGAAAGCGCAGGGTCTCCAGCGACTGAGGGCCACGGTTGACCAGATCGCCGACCAGCCACAGCCGATCAAGCTTCGGGTCGAACGCCACTTGCTTGAGCAGGCATTTGAGCGGATCGAGGCAGCCTTGCAGGTCGCCGACGGCGTACGTCGTCATCAGTGCAGGGCTCCGGGGACGGCGAGGCGGAAAGGTTTGATGATCGCGTCGAAATGCTTGCCGTCGGTAGCGACCATTTCGTAGCTGCCTTGCATGGTGCCGACCTTGGTGGTCATCACCGTGCCGCTGCTGTAAGTGTGGCTTTTGCCTGCGTCGATCAGCGGTTGCTCGCCGACAACGCCTGCGCCGCGAACCTCTTCGACATGCCCGTCGCCGTCGGTGATCACCCAGTGCCGCGACAACAGACGGGCGGGCTGTTCGCCATTGTTCTGCACGGTGATGGTGTAGGCGAAGGCGAAGCGGTTGTGCTCGGGTTGCGATTGGTCTGCCAGGTAGCGGGTAACGACACTGACGTCGACCTGATAACGAGAATCGGACATGCAAAAGGGCCTTAAGCAAAGCGGAACGCGGGGCGTAGCTGATGGGGAATCAGTCTAGGCAAGTATCGGGCAGTAAACCAGAGTGGCGTCCTGCCCGATAGCGTTCATCGCCAGTCAGTTGGCGGTGGGGGCGGGGGCTTGCTCGCTAAGCTTGTCGGCGAGGCGTACGAATGCGGCCAGGTCCAGTTGCTCGGGGCGCAGGCTGCCATCGACGCCGGCGGCTTCGATCTCGGCGGCGGTCATCAATTGCTTGAGGGTGTTACGCAGGGTCTTGCGACGCTGATTGAAGGCTTCGCGAACGACGCGCTCGAGCAGGCGATGATCCTTGGCCGGGTGCGGCAGCACCGCGTGCGGCACCAGACGAACGATGGCCGAGTCGACCTTCGGCGGCGGGTTGAACGCGCCCGGGCCGACGTTGAACAGGTGTTCCACACGGCAGTGATATTGAACCATGATCGACAGACGACCCCAGTCGCCGCCGCCCGGGCCAGCCGCCAGGCGCTCGACCACTTCCTTCTGCAGCATGAAGTGCATGTCGCGAATGATGCCGGCGTTGTTCAGCAGGTGAAATATCAGCGGCGTGGAGATGTTGTAGGGCAGGTTGCCGACCACGCGCAGGCTGTTCGGTGCGGCGTTCAGTGTGTTGAAGTCGAACTTGAGCGCGTCGCCCTGATGCAGGTTGAAGTTGCTCTTGCCGGCGAACTGCTGATTGAGGATCGGGATTAGGTCCTTGTCCAGTTCCACCACGTCGAGTTGCGCGCCGGAGCTGAGCAGGCCGGCGGTCAGTGCGCCCTGGCCCGGACCGATTTCCAGCATGCGGTCGTCAGGTTTGGCGCTGATGGAACGCAGGATGCGATCGATGACGCCGGCATCGTGCAGGAAGTTCTGGCCAAAGCGTTTGCGCGCCTTGTGTTGGTATTGCTCGGTCATAAACGGGTCTCGGCCATCTGGTAGGCGGTTTCCAGGGCGACCTGCAGGCTGCCGGTGTCGATCTTGCCGCTGCCGGCCAGATCCAGGGCGGTGCCGTGGTCAACCGAGGTGCGGATGATCGGCAGGCCGAGGGTCACGTTGACCGCCGCGCCGAAGCCTTTGTACTTCAGCACGGGCAGGCCCTGGTCGTGGTACATCGCCAGCACTGCGTCGCAGTGCTCCAGATATTTGGGGGTAAACAGAGTGTCGGCAGGCAGCGGGCCACGAAGGTCCATGCCCTCGCCGCGCAGGCGCTCTAAGGTAGGTTCGATGATGTCGATTTCTTCATGGCCCAGGTGTCCGCCTTCACCGGCGTGCGGGTTAAGCCCGCAGACCAGGATGCGTGGCCGGGCGATGCCGAATTTGTCTTGCAGGTCGGCGTGCAGAATCCGCGTGACCCGCTCCAGCCGTTCCGGCGTGATCGCATCGGCGATCTCGCGCAAGGGCAGGTGGGTGGTGACCAGTGCGACGCGCAAGCCGCGAGTGGCGAGCATCATCACCACTTGGGCGGTATGGGTCAGGTCTGCGAGGAACTCCGTATGCCCGGAGAACGGGATGCCGGATTCGTTGATCACGCCTTTATGTACAGGGGCGGTGATCATCCCGGCGAAGTCGCCGTTCAGGCAGCCGTTGCCGGCGCGGGTCAGGGTTTCGAGGACAAACGCGGCGTTGGCCTTGTCCAGTTGCCCGGCAACCACGGGGGCGCTGAGCGGGGTGTCCCAGACGTACAGGCTGCCGGCTGCTGCCGGCGCGTCCGGCCATTGACCGGGCGCCACTTCCAGCAAAGTGACGGCCAGCCCCAGCTGCGCGGCCCGCTCGTTGAGCAGGTCGCGGCTGGTGATGGCAATCAGGGGGTGTGGCTGGGCTTGCGAGGCGAGCAGCAGGCACAGGTCGGGACCGATGCCGGCTGGTTCGCCGGGTGTCAGCGCGAAACGCTTGGGTTTCACTGCGCTGCCTGGTCTGCACCAGGGAGTTTGATTTCTACGTAGGCTTCTTCACGAATCTGACGCAGCCAGTTTTGCAGCTCTTCATCGTATTTCTTGTTACGCAGAACAGTCATTGCCTGTTGCTCGCGTGCCGACTCGGTGCTGTCGGTGGCGCGGCGGCCCAGGACTTCCAGCACGTGCCAGCCGTACTGGGTCTGGAATGGCTTGGACAGCTGACCTTGTGGGGTCTTGGCCATCACTTCGCGGAATTCCGGTACCAGTGCGTTCGGGTCGATCCAGTTCAGGTCGCCACCGTTGAGCGCCGAACCCGGATCCTCGGAGTAGTTTTTCGCCAGTTCAGCGAAGTCTTCACCGGCCAGGATGCGGTCATACAGCGATTGCACCAGGGCTTCGGTCTTGGCTTCGTCACGAATCGGGCTTGGCTTGACCAGGATGTGGCGTACATGTACCTCATCACGCATCTGGGTTTCGCCACCACGTTTTGCCAGCAGTTTGAGGATGATGAAACCACCCGGCGTGCGTGCAGGTTGAGTGATGTCGCCAACCGCCATGCTGCTCAACTCGCGATCGAACGGCGGTGGCAGTTGCGCAGCTTTACGCCAGCCCATGTCGCCGCCTTCCAGGGCATTGTCGCTGCCGGATTTGGCAACGGCCATCTGGCCGAAGTCGGCGCCTTGCTTGAGCTTCTGGTAAACGTCCATCGCCTGACGGTAAGCGCTCTGAATCGCTTCAGAGCTGGCGCTTTCCGGCGTAGGGATCAGGATGTTGGCCAGGTGCAGTTCTTCGGACAGCTGCATCTTGCCCAGGTCGGAGGCGAGGAAGTTCTTCACTTCCTGCTCGGAGACCTGAATGCGCTCTGCCACGCGACGCTGACGCACACGGCTGATGATCATCTCGCGCTTGATCTGGTCACGGGCGTCGTCATAGTTCAGACCGTCGCGAGCCAGGGCGGCGCGGAATTGATCCACCGTCATGTTGTTGCGCTGGGCAATGGTGCCAACCGCCTGGTTCAGTTCTTCGTCGGTGATGCGGATGCCGGAGCGCTCGCCGATCTGCAGTTGCAGGTTTTCGACGATCAGGCGCTCAAGCACCTGCTGATCCAGCACGCCGGGCGGCGGCAAGCCGCCGCCACGCTTGGCGATGGTCTGCTGAACTTCGTGGACGCGCTGGTCCAGTTGGCTCTGCATGACCACATCGTTATCAACGATCGCCACCACTTTATCGATGGACTGAACTGCGGCGTTGGCCGCAGTACCCAGGAACAGCGCGCCCAGCAGCAGCGGGCGCAGACAATCAGAAAGCTTGGTCTTCACGTTGACGATAACCTTGGATGCCTTTGTCGAGGAAGCTCTCTACCTTGGCGCCAGTCAGGCCGCCGAGTCCCTTCAGAACAATTTGGAGGAAGACGCCGTGGTCGCCTTTTTCGTTTTGCGGAGCTTCCTGACTGAATTCGTCGTAGGAAACCCAGTAACGGTTGATCAGGCGCAGTTTCCAGCAGCAGTTGTCGTACTCGAAACCACCGAAGGCTTCCAGCGTACGGTTGCGGTTGTAGTCGTACTGCCAGCGGCTGATCGCGCTCCATTGTGGAACGATCGGCCAGATGACCGAGAAGTCATGCTGCTGGATCTTGTAGTAGTCCTTCACGTAACCAGGCTGGCCCGGAGTGCCATAGTCGCCACCACCCACGGACCACTTACCGGTCGTCTGGTCGAAACGAACCTGGTCGTTGCGATAGCGATAACCGATGTTGACCACCTTGTTCGGGTTGTCTTCAGGCTGGTAGTGGAACGTCGCGCTGCCGGAACGCGGGCTGCGGCTGTCCGGATCCCAGTTGTAGTCGGCCGTGGTGCGCCAGTCGCGGTTCCAGCGATATTCGTATTCCAGCGCGTACGGCGATACGTCGGACTGGGCATCTTTACGATCGTTGAACGCGATGCCAGGCAGTTGTACTTCACGATCCTTGAAGTAGTAAGCCTGACCAACGCTGATGCGTTGACGCTCAAAGCCGTCGTCCTCGATCCAGCGGCTGGTCACACCCAGCGACAGCTTGTTCTCGTCGCCGACACGGTCGGCACCGGAGAAGCGGTTGTCACGGAACAGCGACGAGTAGTTGAACGTGTATTCGCTGGTGTCGAATACCGGAATGTCTTCCTGGTCAACCTTGGGTACGTAGAGGTAGAACAGGCGCGGTTCCAGTGTCTGGCGATAGTTCTTGCCGAAGTACGACGTGTTGCGGTCGAAGTACAGGCCACTGTCGACGCTGGCGATCGGTACGCCACGGCTCTGGTTGCTGTCGAAGGTGCCGAGCAGCTTGTTTTGTTCCGCGTTCTGAGTCGCGATCTGGCCTTTACCGATACTGTCCAGATCCAGTTGGTACTGGGTGTATTGATACTTGAGCGATGGCTTGAGGAAACCATACGTCCAGTTCATCGGCAGGCTGACGCCTGGTTTCAGATTCAGACGGTCGCCGTTGGCACGGGCCAGACCGAACACGTTGGTATCCAGCCGTGGGGAGGTATTACCGTCCTCGTCGGTGAAAGTACCGTTCTTCAGGTCACGATCAAAACGAACCAGCTCGGTCTCGTAATCGAAGGTCAGGCCTTCCGGGTGGTAAGGCAACTGGCCATAGAGGCTCAACTGCGGCAGACGGTCGTACGGTGTAATGTTCGAAACCGTCGCAAGTTGGTAAGCCTGCGCGTTCAAGCGTGCCACGTAGCTGTCGCCGCGATAGCTGATCGAACCCTGTTGATTCACGTAGTCGCTGGTCTTGATGCCAATCTGATCGGTCTGAAGATCCTGGAAGTAATACGGATCACTGATCTTGGTGTAGTCAACCTGGGTATACACACGGGAGTCGAGACCGCCCTTGTGTTGCCAGTTGTACATGTAACGATTTTTTTCGTAATCGGACTGCTTGCTGCGATCGGTATTCTCGTCGTTCAGGTATGCAGCACCGAACTGGCCTTCGCTGGACTTGGTCAGGTAACGGAACTCGCCTTCGACCAGCATGCCGCGCTTGCTCATGTAACGCGGGTACAACGTGGCATCGTAGTTCGGCGCCAGGTTGAAGTAGTACGGGGTCACCAGCATGAAGCCGGTATCGCTGCCGGTGCCGATGGTCGGCGGCAGGAAGCCCGATTGGCGACGATCGTCGATCGGGAAGTAGATGTACGGCGTGTACAGGATCGGAATGTCCTTGACCCGCAGTGTCACGTTGGTCGCGGTACCGAAGCCGGTGGCAGGGTTCAGGGTGATGTTGTTGCCCTTGAGCTGCCAGGCATTGCTGTTCGGTTCGCACGTAGTGTACGTGCCGTCCTTCAAGCGGATGATCGCGTTCTCGGCACGCTTGGCGTACAGCGCGTTACCGCGGATGCGCGATTTGTGCATCACGTATTCGGCGTTGTCGACCTTGGCTTCACCGGTGTCGAGCTGCACATCGGCATGGTCGCCGACGATCAGTGCACCGTTGTCACGAATGCGCACGTCGCCATTGAGTTCGGCGCGGCTCTCGGCCTGATACAGGCTGGCCTCGTCGGACTCGACCTGCATGCTGCCCTGACGCAAGATCACGTCGCCGGCCAGCGTACCCACCTGATCTTCGGTGTTGTAGCGCGAGGCTTTGGCGCCGATAAAGGTCGGTGCGTCACTTTTATTCGTCTTGTCATTCATGCCAGGACGAATCGGTTCGATATAGGAACCAGAGCAGTAAGGACCGGTCTCGGCCAATTGAGCGGCGGTGAGCTTCTCGCGCGGAACCCAGTCGAGGTGACTGTAGTCTTCGCTACGGGATTTCAGGCCGCGGCCCTTGGCTTCGGTGACCAGCACAGGCTTGGCGCCGGTGTCGGATGTGGAACCGTTCTGGCTCGGGGCTTCGCCGGCGGCGCTGACGGCACTGCCGTCATGCACCGGACGCGGCGGCAATGCAGCTGCCGGCGTCTTGGGCGCACACGCCCAGCCACCCGTTGCCGAGACGGCGCAGTCATACTGCTCGGCGGCAACAACGAATTGACTGGCCAGAGGTTGCATAGCCAGCAGACTGCCGGTTACCAACAACGGAAATTTTTTACGAAACGCGGGGGATTTCAATGCCATCTTATTAGTCCGGGCTTCCTGCGTGCCATCTGCCCGCGGTGTGGGCCGCACGCCTCTCGATGGTCTGAAAAAGATGCTGGATAATAAAGCATGACCCGCTTGACGGCTAGCGCCGTCGGAGACCCTTGCAATGCCTGACCAAGATGTACGCTTGCAACACCTGAAAGTTTGGCTCGATGAGCAGTTGGCAATCCTGTTTGCAGATCAGGGCTGGGGCGCCGTGCCCCCGGCCACGTTGACCGCGGCCAGCAGCGACGCGAGTTTCCGGCGATATTTCCGTTGGGAAGGAGAGGGGCGCAGCTTCGTCGTGATGGACGCGCCGCCACCCCAGGAAAACTGCAAACCGTTCGTGGATATCGCCTTTTTGCTGGCGAAATCCGGAATTAACGTGCCGAAAATTTATGCAGAAGACCTCGAACGCGGATTTCTTTTGCTCAATGACCTGGGCAACAAGACCTATCTCGACGTAATCGACGGCGAAAATGCCGACGTTTTGTTCAGCGATGCCCTGAAGGCGCTATTGGCTTTTCAGCAATTGCCGATGGTCGCACCGCTGCCGAGTTACGACGTGGCACTGCTGCGCCGCGAGCTGGAACTGTTCCCCGAGTGGTACGTGAAACGCGAACTCGGCATCGAGTTCGACTCGGCACAGCAGCAGCAATGGCAAGCCGTCAGCGATCTGCTGATCGACAGCGCCCTGGCCCAGCCGAAAGTGCTGGTGCACCGCGACTACATGCCGCGCAACCTGATGCTCAGCGAGCCGAATCCCGGCGTACTGGATTTTCAGGATGCGGTCTACGGCCCGGTCACCTACGACGTGACCTGCCTGTTCAAGGACGCTTTCCTTAGCTGGCCTGAAGAACGCGTGCGTGGCTGGCTGGAAAGTTACTGGCAGCAAGCCTCGGCGCTGGACATCCCGGTGCAGGCCGATTTCGAAGACTTCCTGCGTGCCAGTGACCTGATGGGCGTACAACGCCACCTGAAAGTCATCGGCATCTTCGCCCGCATCTGCCATCGCGATGGCAAACCGCGCTACCTGGCCGACGTGCCGCGTTTCTTCGCCTATATAGAAGCGGTGATTGCGCGTCGTCCTGAACTGGCGGATCTGCAGGCGTTGCTCGCCAGTCTGCGTGGCGGAGTGACTGCATGAAGGCGATGATTCTGGCGGCAGGCAAGGGCGAACGCATGCGCCCGCTGACCCTGACCACCCCCAAACCGCTAGTGCGCGCCGGCGGCGTGCCGTTGATCGAGTATCACCTGCGCGCGCTGGCGGCGGCCGGTTTCAGTGAAATCGTGATCAATCACGCCTGGCTCGGTCAGCAGATCGAGGATTACCTGGGCGATGGTTCGCAGTTCGGCGTGAGCATCCGGTATTCGCCAGAAGGCGAGCCGCTGGAAACCGGCGGCGGGATTTTCCGCGCCTTGCCGTTGCTCGGTGACGATGCGTTTCTGGTGGTCAACGGCGATATCTGGACCGATTACGACTTCAGCGTGCTGCATCAACCGATCAATGGTCTGGCGCATCTCGTACTGGCGGACAATCCGGCCCATCATCCGGCAGGCGATTTCACCCTGACTGACGGTCAGGTGCTTGATGGTCAGCCGGATGCGCCAACTCTGACCTACAGCGGCATTGCCGTCCTGCATCCGCAACTGTTCGACGGTTGCGCGGAGGGCGCATTCAAGCTCGCACCGTTGTTGCGCAAAGCCATGGCCGATGGGCAGGTCAGCGGTGAGCTTCTGAAAGGTCACTGGGTGGATGTCGGTACGCATGAGCGTCTGGCCGAAGCTGAAGAATTGATAGAAGCGAGTCGTTGATATGTTGTGGCCAGGGACTCTGATTGGAGCCGGAGCGGGTTTTGCGATTGCCAGCATTCCGGGGGCCATGCTTGGGGCATTGTTGGGACAGGCGCTGGATCGGCGCCTGCACTTGCAGAGCTGGGGACACTTGCGGGAAAAGCTCGGCGGCCGGCCGATGTTGCGTAACGACGAATTGCTGTTCGTGTTGCTCGGGCGTCTGGCGAAAAGTGACGGGCGAGTGACGGACGGTCACATCCAGCAGGCGCGCAATGAAATGAACGCCCTGGAAATGAGCGAACCGGCACGGCGGCGGGCGATTGCTGCGTTCAATCGCGGCAAGGCCGGTGGTGATCACTTGCGCGGTTACCTGCGACGCCTGAGTGCTCAGCCGCATGCCGCTGAAGGCGTGTTGCGCGCCTGCTGGCGGATGGTCTGGGCCGACGGTCGCGCGGGCGTCAGTGAGCGTGAACTGTTGGCGCAGTGGGGCAAGTGGCTGGGGTGGACAACCCACCAGATCCAGGCGCTGGCCAGTGATTACGAGCCGAACAAACGGCCGATTGTCAGTGCCGCGGTGAGTTATCAGGAAGCGATGCGTCTACTCGGGGTGTCGGCGACCAGCGAACCGGCGCAGATCAAGCGCGCCTATCGACGGCTGCTCAGCCGTCATCACCCGGACAAGATCGCCGGCAGCGGCGCAACGCCGGAGCAGGTGCGTGACGCGACCGAGAAAACCCGCGAGCTGCACAACGCGTTTACGCTGATCCGGGCGCGACGGGATTTTCGCTGATCGTTAGAGGTGAGTTGTTGATGAGGGCCTCTTCGCGAGCAAGCCCGCTCCCACCCTGATCGCGTTCCTTCAGCTGGAATGCGATCAGGGTGGGAGCGGGCTTGCTCGCGAATGGGGCAACTCGATCTATCAGTCAGTCTTCTGCGGATTCAACCAGCCACGCACCCGCCGGAACAGCTGTTCCTGCTCAGCCTTTTTATCCGGCAACGCCTTGAGCGCCATCTGGCTGAACGCCGAAGTCTTCAAACGCTTGCTGGCCTGCATACGTTCCAGCGCCGCGTTGCGATCCAGAGCCTTGTCCATGTAAAAAATGTCCGCAGTCGGCAACTTCAGGGTCGGCGTCAGTTCGGCCAGTGGCGGCTTGGCTTTGCTCGGCGTTTGCGCATCGACCATCACCAGTTTCTCGACCTGCGAACTCTGCCGCTCGCTGAGGAAACGCGCCGCCCAGTAGGCGCCCGTGCCGTGACCGAGCACGACGACACGGCGTGCGCTTTGTCGCTCGGCGTAGGCAATCGCCGCGTCGATCCGCGCAAAGATCCGCTCGGCATCCGCCTTGGATTGTTCTTCAGTGGTTTCGGCGACCACCTGATCCGCCACTTCCGCTTCACCGCCCGCGGCCTGTTCGATCGGTTGCGCAGTGGTGGAATCCTTGCTGCCACTTTCCGGGGCTTTCGGCGCGGCGGCGGGCGCAATCACCCGCGGTGCAATGGCATCGCTTTGCAGATCCGGCAGGGTGATACTCAGGCTGCTCCACTCGACATCGGGCAATTTGCTGCGCAGCGGGCCGATCACTTGCGGCCAGTCAGCGGTTTCGCCGGCGCCGGGGACGATAATCACCGCACCTTTGGGCTCGGCGGTGTTGGCCGGTTTCCACAGGGCGAGGAAAGTGTCGGCGCCCGCCTGCAGTTGCTGCTGTTCTTGTGCCGGGACTTTGCGTTCGAGTGCCGCGGCTTTTTCCTGACTACGCTCAAGCAATGGCTGGCGTTCGGCGGGTTTTTCGGTGGCCGGTTGCTCGGCGGTGGAGGCGGGCGCCGGATCGGCGGCTTCGACGGAAAACGCACAAGGCAGGATCAGCGACAGGCACAATGCTGGCATTGCCAGGCGGTAGACAGAGGGCATCGGTTATTCCAGGCCAGAAAAGTATCCCGGCAGCCTAATGGGTTGGTCAGAATTTGTCAGTGTACGAGACTTCAATGATGCGTTTTTGCTGCCTGTGGGTTATCGGCTGGTTGTGTTTTCCCTTGATGGGCTGGGCGGCGTCTGCGCCGGCGGCACATGCAGCGCTGTTGACGCCCGACCAGCAGCAATGGCTGGCGCAGCACCGCGAGCTGCGCGTCGGTCTGGTCTTGCAGGCGCCGTACGCGCAATACGACCGGCGCTTGCAGCGCTTGTCCGGGGCCAACGTCGAATTGATGAAGGCGCTGGCCAAAACCCTGAACGTCGAGCTGAGCTGGCGCAATTTTCAGGATCTGGCGCAACTGGAGGAGGCCGCCCGCGAAGGCGAAATCGACATCGCCCCGGGCCTGACCCAGACCCCGGGTGCGCTGCGCCTGTGGCTGTTTTCCGATCCCTACATGCGTGTGCCGCAACTGGTGGTCAGCGACCAGAAGAGCGGCGGCGTGGTCGAGCTGGAAAAACTCGACAGCCTGTCTCGTGTCGCCGTGCGCATGCCCAGCGTGACGGCGGACTATTTGCGCAGCACCTATCCCCATTTGAATCTGCAAGGCGTGCCGCTGGAGCGTCAGGCACTGCAACTGTTGCTGACCCAGCAGGCGTCCTACGCCGTGGTGGATGAGGCGCAGCTCGGGCGGTTGTCCGCCGAACCCGAGTTCGCCGGGTTGGTGGTGGTCGGCGATATCGGCTTGCCACAGCTGTTGCGGGTCGCCACGCGGCGCGACTGGCCGCAATTGGCCGGGATCATCGAAAGCGCCTTGCGAGCAATCCCGGCCAAGGATCTGGAGCGCCTGCACAACCAATGGCTGCAACCCAAGTACCCACGGCTCACGGAATCGCCGGGGTTCTGGCAGAACCTCAGCCTGTTGTTTGCGGTGTTGCTGTTCAGTTGTGTGGCCATCGTGGTCTGGCAACGACGCCAGCAACATAGCCTCGAACAGCGCCTGCTGGCCGCCCGGGAAGACATCGCCCTGCGCGCGGCCAGCGAAGAAGCCTTGCGCCTGACCCAGTTTTCCATCGATCAAAGCACCGTCGGCATTCTCTGGGTCAACTGGGACAGCCATGTGCGCTACGCCAACCGCGCGGCGGAAAGCATGCTCGGTTATCCACAGGGCGCGCTGATCGAACGGCCGTTGATCGACTTCGAACCCGGTCTGCACATGGATCGCTGGCTCAACCTGTGGAAACGCGCGCGGGCCAGTGAAGAAGGGCCGCTGAGTTTTGAAACCAGCTGCGTGCGCGCCGATGGCAGCATCCTGCCGGCGGACGTCTCGCTGAGTTTTCTGCGTTTTCGCGACAGCGAGTATCTGGTGGTTTATCTCACCGACGTCACTGAGCGTCGCCGCGCCCTGGCCGCGTTGCAGGAAAGTGAAGCGCGCCTGCAAGGCATCGCCGCCAACGTTCCGGGGCTGGTGTTCCGCCTGGAGCGGGCGCCGGTGACCGGTCAGATCGATTTCGCCTACATCAGCGAGGGCAGCGAGAGTCTGGTCGGCTATGCGCCGGCCGCCATCGCCCATCGCGACATGGGCTTGCGCAGTCTGGTGCACCCGGACGACAGGGCCAGTTACCACCAGACTCAGGATCAGGCACTGGACACTGACAGTGACTGGTCGTGGCAGGGGCGCATCCTTACCCGTCAGGGCGAGCAGCGCTGGGCCGAGATCAAGGCAATCACCCGACAGCTGGAGGATGGCGCCTATGTCTGGGACGGCATCGTCTGGGATATCAGCGAAAGCAAACGTATCGAGTTGGAGCTCGCCGCCTCCCGCGAACAACTGCGCGAATTGTCGGCGCACCTGGAAAGCGTGCGCGAAGAAGAGAAGGCGCGCATCGCCCGGGAGGTGCACGATGAGCTGGGGCAGATGCTCACGGTGCTGAAGCTGGAAACCTCGATGTGCGAGCTGGCCTATGCGCAGCTTGACCCGGGGTTGCATGAGCGCTTGAACAGCATGAAGCGCCTGATCGCCCAGTTGTTCCAGTTGGTGCGTGATGTGGCGACGGCGTTGCGCCCGCCGATTCTCGATGCCGGGATCGCCTCGGCGATTGAATGGCAGGCACGGCGGTTCGAGGCGCGCACGCAGATTCCGTGTCTGGTGCAGGTGCCGGACAATCTGCCGGTGCTCAGCGACGCCAAGGCGATTGGCCTGTTCCGCATCCTGCAGGAGGCGCTGACCAACGTCATGCGCCATGCTCAGGCGCATACTGTGGAGCTGACACTGGCGCTGCAAGGCGACGAGTTGTGTCTGACGGTCAGCGACGATGGCGTAGGCTTTGTCGCTGCGGCGGATCGGCCGACGTCCTTTGGTTTGGTCGGTATGCGCGAGCGGGTGTTGATCATGGGCGGACGCTTGTTGCTTGAGAGTGAGCCGGGGGAGGGCACCAGTCTGAATGTGTGGGTGCCGGTGAGTGAGGTTTGAAGGTTTGTGGTGTTTGAGCTGACGCTATCGCGAGCAGGCTCGCTCCCACAGGGTTTGGTGTGTACCTGAAATCTGGAGAAAAAATTTGATCCGCGTACTGGTAGCCGAAGACCACACCATCGTCCGTGAAGGCATAAAGCAACTGATCGGCCTGGCCAAGGACCTGCAAGTGGTGGGGGAGGCGAGCAATGGCGAGCAGCTCCTTGAAACCCTGCGCAGCGTGCCGTGTGAAGTGGTGTTGCTGGACATCTCGATGCCTGGGGTCAACGGGCTGGAGGCGATCCCGCGGATTCGCGCGCTGAACAATCCGCCGGCAATTCTGGTGCTGTCGATGCACGACGAGGCGCAAATGGCCGCCCGTGCGCTCAAGGTCGGCGCCGCGGGCTACGCGACCAAGGACAGCGATCCGGCGCTATTGCTGACGGCGATTCGCAAAGTGGCGGCCGGCGGGCGCTACATCGACCCGGAACTGGCCGACCGCATGGTCTTCGAGGTCGGCCTGACCGACACGCGTCCATTGCATTCGCTGCTGTCCGAGCGCGAGTTCTCGGTGTTCGAACGTCTGGCCCAGGGCGCCAACGTCAACGATATCGCCCAGCAACTGGCCCTGAGCAGCAAGACCATCAGCACGCACAAGGCGCGGCTGATGCAGAAGCTCAACATCACCTCGCTGGCCGAGCTGGTGAAATACGCGATGGAGCACAAACTTCTCTGAGAACGCCGTATTTTCTAATGTGGGAGCGGGCTTGCTCGCGAATGCGGCGGGTCATCCAATCATTCATTGACTGACACACCGCATTCGCGAGCAAGCCCGCTCCCACAGGGAATCTCCATCTGGCCTGAGATTGTGGGCATATCCATTAGCGACAGGCGCTTTTGCCTGTTCTTGCGGCTCGCAACTTGGCGCTCGTCGCTCGCTTGCCAAAACGCGCCATCCGTGTAGGGCAATCCCTACCCCCAACCTTCCATCCGGCTGAGGCGATTCTCTCCTGCGCCCCGATTTGCGTGGCTGGCGCCAGCCACTAGGCTTAATCCACAGCAGTTACCAATAACAAAGGTGTGGGTATGAGCCAGGTCGATTCAAACGCAGGGGCCAGTGACGTGCTGGTCAGCTTTCGTGGAGTGCAGAAGAGCTACGACGGCGAGAACCTGATCGTCAAAGACCTCAACCTGGACATTCGCAAAGGCGAGTTCCTGACCCTGCTCGGGCCGTCCGGCTCGGGCAAGACCACCAGCCTGATGATGCTCGCCGGGTTCGAAACCCCGACCGCCGGCGAAATCCTCCTCGCCGGCCGTGCAATCAACAACGTGCCGCCGCACAAGCGTGACATCGGCATGGTGTTCCAGAATTACGCGCTGTTCCCGCACATGACCGTGGCCGAGAACCTTGCCTTTCCGCTGACCGTACGTGGCCTGAACAAGAGCGACGTCAGCGACAAGGTCAAGAAAGTCCTGAGCATGGTCCAGCTCGACGCCTTCGCTTCGCGTTATCCGGCGCAACTCTCCGGCGGTCAGCAGCAGCGTGTGGCGCTGGCGCGGGCGCTGGTGTTCGAACCGCAACTGGTGCTGATGGACGAACCGCTGGGCGCACTCGACAAGCAACTGCGCGAACACATGCAGATGGAGATCAAACACCTGCACCAGCGCCTCGGCGTGACCGTGGTCTACGTGACCCACGACCAGGGCGAAGCGCTGACCATGTCCGACCGCGTCGCCGTGTTCCATCAGGGCGAAATCCAGCAGATCGCGCCGCCGCGTACCCTCTACGAAGAACCAAAAAACACCTTCGTCGCCAACTTCATCGGCGAGAACAACCGCCTCAATGGCCGTCTGCTCAGCCAGAGCGGCGAGCGTTGCGTGGTCGAGCTGGGTCGGGGCGAGAAGGTCGAGGCGCTGGCGGTCAACGTCGGCCAGGCCGGCGAACCGGTGACCCTGTCGATTCGTCCGGAGCGCGTCAGCCTCAACGGTTCGAGCGACCAATGCGTCAACCGCTTCTCAGGGAGGGTGGCAGAATTCATCTATCTGGGTGACCACGTCCGAGTGCGCCTGGAAGTCTGCGGCAAGACCGACTTCTTCGTGAAACAACCGATTGCCGAGCTCGATCCAGCGCTCGCGGTCGGCGACGTGGTTCCGCTTGGCTGGCAGGTCGAGCACGTTCGCGCACTCGATCCTCTTCTAGAGGCGCACTAAGCGCCCCGGCAATACCAACACCAACCCTGCACGTGGAGAGAACAATAAATGTTGAGATCCCTGAAGTTCACCGCCCTGACCCTGGGCCTGATGGGTGCGGCCAGCGCAATGGCCGCCGGTCCCGATCTGACTGTGGTGTCGTTTGGCGGGGCGAACAAGGCGGCGCAAGTCAAAGCCTTTTATGCACCGTGGGAAGCGGCGGGTAACGGCAAGATCGTTGCCGGCGAGTACAACGGCGAAATGGCCAAGGTCAAAGCCATGGTCGACACCAAGAGCGTGTCGTGGGATCTGGTGGAAGTCGAATCGCCAGAGCTGTCCCGTGGTTGCGATGAAGATATGTTCGAGCAACTCGACCCGGCACTGTTCGGCAAAACCGAGGATTACGTCAAAGGCGCGATTCAGCCCTGCGGCGTGGGCTTCTTCGTCTGGTCGACCGTGCTCGCCTACAACGCCGACAAGCTGAAAACCGCGCCAACCAGTTGGGCTGATTTCTGGGACACCAAGAAATTCCCGGGCAAACGCGGCCTGCGCAAAGGCGCCAAATACACCCTGGAATTCGCGCTGATGGCCGACGGTGTTGCACCGAAAGACGTCTATAAAGAGCTGGCGAGCAAGGGAGGGCAGGATCGCGCGTTCAAGAAACTCGATGAACTCAAGCCAAGCATCCAGTGGTGGGAAGCTGGCGCGCAACCGCCGCAATACCTCGCCTCCGGTGACGTGGTCATGAGCTCGGCCTACAACGGTCGCATCGCCGCCGTGCAGAAAGAATCCAACCTGAAAGTGGTGTGGAATGGCGGCATCTACGACTTCGACGCGTGGGCTATCCCGAAAGGTCTGGACGCCAAGCGCGCCGAAGCGGCGAAGAAATTCATCGCCTACTCGGTGCAGCCGCAGCAGCAGAAGACCTACTCGGAAAACATCGCCTACGGCCCGGCCAATACCCAAGCCGTACCGCTGCTGGCCAAGGATGTCTTGAAAGACATGCCGACCACCCCGGAAAACATCGCCAACCAGGTGCAGATCGACGTCAGCTTCTGGGCTGACAACGGTGAGCAGCTGGAGCAGCGCTTCAATTCCTGGGCTGCGAAGTAGCCACTGCTTTACCTGTATGAGGGCTCTTGTGGCGAGGGAGCTTGCTCCCGCTTGAGTGCGCAGCACTCACAAAATTGGCGCTGCCAACAAAATTTTGGGGCCGCTTCGCAGCCCAGCGCGAGCAAGCTCGCTCGCCACAGGGGAATCTCCATCTCAGGCGTGGTGTTTCAACACAACAGAGGCGGTTCGCCGCCTCTGTAACGATCAAAGATTTGCGGAGTACGTCATGGCCATCGCCGTTCCCCTGAACGAGGGCGCCAGCCCCACCTTGAAGCAGAAGCTCAAGCGCGCCGAGCGGGTCAACCGCTGGAAGGCCCAGGCGTTGATTGCGCCGCTGGTGCTGTTTCTGTTGCTGGTGTTCCTGGTGCCGATCGTGGCGCTGCTCTACAAAAGCGTCGGCAACCCGGAAGTGGTCGGCGGCATGCCGCGCACCGTGGCGGCCATCGCCAGTTGGGACGGCCGCGGCCTGCCGGCTGAACCGGTATACAAAGCGGCCGGCGAAGACCTCGCCGAAGCCCGCAAAAACCAGACCTTGGGCGATCTGTCCAAGCGCTTGAACATGGAGTTGGCCGGCTATCGCAGCCTGCTGACCAAAACGGCCCGGGCGCTGCCATTTGCCAGCGAACCGGCGTCCTATAAAGAAGCCCTCGAAGCGCTCGACGAGCGTTGGGGCGATCCGGCGTACTGGCAAGCGGTCAAACGCAACACCAGCAGTATCACGCCTTACTACTTGCTGGCGGCGGTGGATCACCGTATCGATGATCTCGGCGAACTGGCCCCGGCCACCCCGGATCAGGCGATCTACCTCGACATCTTCGCCCGCACGTTCTGGATGGGCTTGGTCATCACCGTGATCTGCCTGGTCCTCGCTTATCCGTTGGCCTACCTGCTGGCCAACCTGCCATCGCGGCAGAGCAACCTGCTGATGATTCTGGTGCTGTTGCCGTTCTGGACCTCGATTCTGGTACGGGTCGCGGCGTGGATCGTGTTGCTGCAATCGGGCGGATTGATCAACAGCGCGCTGCTGGCCATGGGCATTATCGATAAGCCGCTGGAGCTGGTGTTCAACCGCACCGGCGTCTACATCTCGATGGTGCACATCCTGCTGCCGTTCATGATTCTGCCGATCTACAGCGTGATGAAAGGCATCTCGCCGACCTACATGCGCGCCGCCATCTCGCTGGGCTGCCACCCGTTCGCCAGTTTCTGGCGGGTGTATTTCCCGCAGACCTACGCCGGTGTCGGCGCCGGTTGCCTGTTGGTGTTCATCCTCGCCATCGGCTACTACATCACCCCGGCGCTGCTCGGCAGCCCGAACGATCAAATGGTCAGCTACTTCGTCGCGTTCTATACCAACACCAGCATCAACTGGGGCATGGCCACTGCGCTGGGCGGCTTGTTGCTGCTGGCGACCGTGGTGCTGTATCTGATTTACAGCTGGCTGGTGGGCGCCAGTCGCCTGCGCCTGAGCTAAGGGGAGTTTGAAATGCTGAGTCCTTACATGTCGCCCATCGAACGGGTGTGGTTCTACAGCTTGCGGATTCTCTGCGGCCTGATTCTGTTGTTCCTGATTCTGCCGGTACTGGTGATCGTGCCACTGTCGTTCAACTCCGGCAGTTTCCTGGTGTATCCGCTGCAGGGCTTTTCGCTGCAGTGGTATCACGACTTCTTCGCTTCGGCAGAGTGGATGCGTGCGCTGAAGAACAGCATCATCGTCGCCCCGGCGGCCACGGTGCTGGCGATGGTCTTCGGCACGCTGGCGGCGATCGGCCTGACACGTGGCGACTTCCCCGGCAAATCCCTGGTGATGGCGCTGGTGATTTCGCCGATGGTGGTGCCGGTGGTGATCATTGGTGTGGCGAGTTATCTGTTCTTCGCGCCGCTGGGGCTGGGCAACAGCTTCTTCTCGTTGATCGTGGTGCACGCGGTGCTCGGTGTGCCGTTCGTGATCATCACCGTGTCGGCGACGTTGCAGGGGTTCAACCACAATCTGGTACGCGCTGCGGCGAGTCTTGGTGCATCGCCACTGACGGCGTTCCGCCGGGTGACCTTGCCGCTGATTGCACCGGGGGTGATTTCCGGGGCGCTGTTTGCCTTCGCGACGTCGTTCGATGAGGTGGTAGTGACGCTGTTCCTCGCCGGCCCCGAGCAAGCGACTCTGCCACGGCAGATGTTCAGCGGGATCCGCGAGAACCTCAGCCCGACGATTGCGGCGGCGGCCACCTTGCTGATCGCTTTCTCGGTGATCCTGCTACTGACCCTTGAATGGCTGCGCGGTCGCAGCGAGAAACTGCGTACCGCGCAGGTCTGACGCCCAGATCAAAAGCCACCCCCTCACCCCAGCCCTCTCCCCCGAAGGGGCGAGGGGGAAAGGGAGCAGATCTTCATGCTGTTCAGAATCTGAGTTCGACTCGGTATTGCACGTCGATGGACTTCGAGAGTGCAGCTCGGTCAGTCCCCTCTCCCTCCGGGAGAGGGTTAGGGTGAGGGGCTTTTGCTCTTGATTATTCACCAACTGAATACCAGACAACCCCAAACCCTCAGCTACGCTTGTGCTCAGCTCCCACATCTATAAGAGGCTGCGCACGATGAGTCTGTCCCAGTTCAAAATCGCTCACAAACTGATCACCGGCGCCGGGGCCATCGAGCAACTGGCCGCCGAACTCACCCGCCTCGACATCGACAACCCGCTGATTGTCACCGACGCCGCGCTGGTCAAGTCCGGCACCGTGGAGCTGGCGCTGTGTCAATTGGGCGGGCGCGAGTACGAGATTTTCGATCGGGTGCTGCCGGATCCGGACATCGCCATCGTCGAAGATTGCATGCGCGTGTATCGCGAGGGCGGGCATGACGGCTTGATCGGTCTCGGCGGCGGCAGTGCCATCGACATCGCCAAGAGTGTCGCCGCGTATGCCGGATACCACGGCGAGCTGGAAGATCTGTTCGGCGTCGACCAGGTGCCACGCAAAGGTCCGCCACTGATCGCTATCCCGACCACTGCTGGCACCGGTTCGGAAGTGACCAACGTGGCGATTCTCTCCGACAAGGTCGCGCAACTGAAGAAAGGCATCGTCAGCGATTTTCTGTTGCCGGACGTGGCGCTGGTCAGCCCGCAGATGACCCTGACCTGCCCGCGCAGCGTCACCGCCGCCAGCGGCGTCGATGCGCTGGTGCATGCCATCGAATCCTATCTGTCGGTCAATGCTTCGCCGATCACCGACTCGCTGGCGCTCGGCGCAATCAAGTTGATCGCCAGGTCGTTGCCCAAGGCCTACGCCAATGGCGCCAATCTCCAGGCCCGTGAAGACATGGCCACCGCCAGCCTGATGGCCGGCATGGCGTTCGGCAATGCGGGGGTCGGCGCGGTGCATGCGTTGGCCTATCCACTGGGCGGGCGCTTCAACATTGCCCACGGCGTCAGTAATGCCTTGCTGCTGCCGTATGTCATGACCTGGAACAAGATGGCCTGCGTCGAGCGCATGCAGGATATCGCCGAAGCCATGGGGGTGAAGACCGCTCATCTGAGCGCCACTGAGGCGGCGGACAAAGCCGTGCAGGCGATGGCCGAGCTGTGCGCAGCGGTGGAAATTCCGGCCGGTCTGCGCAGTTTCGGTGTGCCCGAGGAGGCGATCCCGGCCATGGCCGTGGAGGCCGCGGGAATCGAGCGTCTGATGCGCAACAACCCGCGCAAGCTCAGCGCTGCGGATATCGAGAAGATCTACCGAGCGGCGTACTGATCATCGCGGTCACGGTGCGCGCACGGAAACTTGAGGTATACAATGCGCGCCATCGTGATTTAGCTCAGAAAAGGTGCGTCATGCAGCCCTTCGTAATTGCTCCGTCGATTCTCTCCGCCGACTTCGCCCGCCTCGGCGAGGAAGTGGACAACGTTCTGGCCGCCGGTGCCGACTTCGTCCACTTCGATGTCATGGACAACCACTACGTGCCGAACCTGACCATCGGCCCGATGGTCTGCGCGGCACTGCGCAAGTACGGCATCACCGCGCCGATCGACGCGCACCTGATGGTCAGCCCGGTGGATCGCATCGTCGGCGACTTCATCGAGGCTGGCGCGACCTACATCACCTTCCACCCGGAAGCCACGCTGCACGTCGATCGTTCGCTGCAACTGATCCGTGAAGGCGGCTGCAAATCCGGCCTGGTATTCAACCCGGCGACCCCGCTGGACGTGCTCAAGTACGTTATCGACAAGGTCGACATGGTGTTGCTGATGAGCGTCAACCCGGGCTTCGGCGGGCAGAAGTTCATCCCCGGCACCCTCGACAAACTGCGCGAAGCGCGGGCGATCATCGATGCCTCGGGCCGCGACATCCGTCTGGAAATCGACGGCGGCGTCAACGTCAACAACATCCGCGAAATCGCCGCGGCCGGTGCTGACACCTTTGTGGCCGGTTCGGCGATCTTCAATGCGCCGAACTATCAGGAAGTCATCGACAAGATGCGTTCCGAACTGGCGCTGGCGCGCCCATGAGCGGTTTTGAGCAGCTGTTCCCCGGGCAACTGCCACGGTTGGTGATGTTCGATCTGGATGGCACGCTGATCGACTCGGTTCCCGACCTGGCGGCAGCGGTGGACACCATGCTGCTCTCCCTCGGCCGCAAGCCTGCCGGCATCGAGGCGGTGCGCGAGTGGGTCGGCAATGGCGCACCGGTGCTGGTGCGCCGGGCGCTGGCCGGTGGCATCGATCATTCGGCGGTGGATGACGTCGAAGCCGAGCACGCACTGGAAGTGTTCATGGAGGCCTACGGCGCCAGCCATGAGCTGACCGTGGTCTATCCCGGCGTGCGCGACACCCTCAAGTGGCTGCACAAGCAGGGCGTGGCGATGGCGTTGATCACCAACAAGCCCGAGCGTTTCGTCGCGCCGCTGCTGGATCAGATGAAGATCGGCCGCTACTTCAAATGGATCATCGGTGGCGATACTCTGCCGCAGAAGAAGCCTGACCCGGCGGCACTGTTCTTCGTGATGAAGATGGCCAACATTCCGGCCTCGCAATCGTTGTTCGTCGGCGATTCGCGCAGCGACGTGCTGGCGGCGAAAGCGGCGGGGGTCAAGTGCGTGGCGCTGAGCTACGGCTACAACCACGGCCGCCCGATTGCCGAAGAATCCCCGGCACTGGTGATCGACGATCTGCGCAAGCTAATTCCCGGTTGCCTCGGTACAGCCGCTGAGATAACGTTGCCCGACGCTTCTCAATCCCATTCTGGAAACGCCATCGTGGTGGTCACCCGCAAACTCTGGATGAAAGTCATCAAGGCCCTGGCCCGCTGGCGTTGGCGCGCCTGACTGGTTCCTGGCCGGCTTGCCGGCGCGTTTGCACACCTGACTGTTAGCACCTCACACC
Organism: Pseudomonas sp. GW823-FHT01D03; assembly: GCF_058798255.1. Lineage (NCBI taxonomy): Bacteria > Pseudomonadati > Pseudomonadota > Gammaproteobacteria > Pseudomonadales > Pseudomonadaceae > Pseudomonas > Pseudomonas sp. GW823-FHT01D03. The sequence continues at coordinate 5,483,080 of NZ_JBXAKK010000001.1, read as the reverse complement.
ACGAGGCACCTCATGATCCGCGAAGAATTCCTGCGCTTGGCCGCTGACGGCTACAACCGCATTCCGTTGGCCTGCGAAACCCTGGCCGACTTCGACACGCCGCTGTCGATCTACCTGAAACTGGCTGACCAGCCCAACTCCTACCTGCTCGAATCGGTGCAGGGCGGCGAAAAATGGGGCCGTTACTCGATCATCGGCCTGCCGTGCCGCACCGTGCTGCGGGTGCACGACCATCACGTAAGCATTACCGTCGATGGCGTCGAGACCGAAAGTCATGACGTCGAAGACCCGCTGGCTTTCGTCGAAACCTTTAAGGCCCGTTACAACGTGCCGACCATCGCCGGTCTGCCACGTTTCAACGGTGGCCTGGTCGGTTACTTCGGTTACGACTGCGTGCGCTACGTGGAGAAGCGTCTGGGCAAATGCCCGAACCCGGATCCGCTGGGCGTGCCGGACATTCTGCTGATGGTCTCCGATGCGGTGGTGGTGTTCGACAACCTCGCCGGCAAGATGCATGCAATCGTGCTGGCCGACCCGGCGCAAGCCGATGCTTACGAACAGGGCCAGGCGCAATTGCAGGGACTGCTGGAGAAACTGCGCCAGCCGATCACCCCGCGCCGTGGCCTGGATTTCAGCAAGCAGCAAGCGACTGACCCGCTGTTTCGCTCCAGTTTTACTCAGGACGATTACGAAAAAGCCGTCGACACCATCAAGGAATACATTCTCGCCGGTGACTGCATGCAGGTCGTGCCGTCGCAGCGCATGTCGATCGACTTCAAGGCCGCGCCGATCGATCTGTACCGCGCCCTGCGTTGCTTCAACCCGACGCCGTACATGTACTTCTTCAACTTCGGCGACTTCCACGTCGTCGGCAGTTCGCCGGAAGTGCTGGTGCGGGTCGAAGACAACCTGATCACCGTGCGCCCGATTGCCGGTACGCGGCCGCGTGGCGCTACCGAAGAAGCGGATCTGGCGCTGGAAGAAGACCTGCTGTCGGACGACAAAGAGATCGCCGAGCACTTGATGCTGATCGATCTCGGTCGTAACGACACGGGCCGGGTTTCGGAAATCGGCTCGGTGAAACTCACCGAGAAAATGGTTATCGAGCGCTATTCCAACGTGATGCACATCGTCTCCAACGTCACCGGCCAGTTGAAGGCCGGGCTGACCGCGATGGACGCGCTGCGGGCGATTCTGCCGGCGGGCACCTTGTCTGGCGCACCGAAGATCCGCGCGATGGAAATCATCGACGAACTGGAACCGGTCAAGCGTGGCGTGTATGGCGGCGCGGTCGGTTACTTCGCCTGGAACGGCAACATGGACACCGCGATTGCGATTCGTACCGCGGTGATCAAGAACGGCGAACTGCACGTGCAGGCCGGTGGCGGCATCGTTGCCGATTCGGTACCGGCGCTGGAATGGGAAGAAACCCTGAACAAGCGTCGGGCGATGTTCCGTGCCGTGGCCCTGGCTGAGCAAACCCCGGAAAGCTGAGTCCACACAGGCTCCCTGTGGGAGCAGGCTTGCTCGCGAATACGGGCTGGCATTCAAAATGGATGTCGGCTGATACACCGCTTTCGCGAGCAAGCCCGCTCCCACATTGTGTTGTGATCAGCCATAAAAAAACGCGGCGCCTGTGAGGGCGCCGCGTTTTTTTATGCCAGCAGATCAGAAATCGAGGCTGACCCCGACGTTCACCCCCTGCTGGGTAAAGTCATCATCCTTGCGCACGTTGTAGCTGGCGCGCAACGCCAGATCCTGCGTGAGCTTGTGGCTCACGCCCAGGTTCAGGCGATTGAGGTTGGTCTGCGGCTCGTAGCCTTCGAGCGTGAAGCGGTTGCCCGGCAGACTGTTGAGGTTGATGGTCAGATCCTGACGGTCGTCGTTGTACTCACGCTCGTGGGCGAATTCGCCGAACACTTCGGTCTGCGCGGTGATCTGGTACTTGCCCTGGATCCCCACGCCCAGACGTCGCGAGTTGCGCGACTGGTCATCGAAGGTCAGCGCCGTCGAATCCGCGCCTTTTTCCGAGTAACCGTCGACCTCGACCTTGCCAAAATCGGCGCTGACGAACGGCGACAGGTGCCACGGGCTGCTGGCCTGTTGCGCGATGTCGTAACCGATACGGCCACTGATCGCCAGCACGTAACCGTCGGTATCGCCTTTCTCTCCGCGCTCGTTGACCCCGAGCTGGAATTTACGTTTGAGGCTGTCGTAGTCGAGTTTGCCCGCGGTCATCGCCAGATCGCCCCACCAGCGGTTTTGCTGGTACTGGGCGAACGCGGTGCCCATGTAGGAATTGAGCTTGTATTCCGAATCGGCGTCGCCGGCTTCGAGTTTCTGGTTGTAGAAACCTGCGGCCAAACCGACGCGCCAGGCTTCGTTGACGCGATAGCTGCCGCCGATGTTCAGGTTGTAGCCGTTGCCATCGGCACTGGCGGCGCTGTGCTGGCCGTCGAAGTCCTGATGTTGACCGCCACCGGCAACGATGGCGCGCCATTGGCCCACGGCTTGCCAGTTTTCCCAATCGGCCAGCCATTGATTGCGCAGTTCATCCTGATGCGCGCGCAACGAACCTTGGGCCATTTCCGGCAGCAGGGTCAGTTCCCAAGGAGCGGCCAGCAGCGAATAGGCGTAGTCGGCAATCAAGCGCTGGCCGGCTTCGGTGGGGTGCACCGAGTCGTTGTAGATCAACTTGGTCGGATCAGGTGTGGCGCTGTTGATGCCATATCGGGCGTTCTCGGTGCAGCTGTTGCCGCTGAAGCAGGTGGCCGTCAGGTTCTGGTCGGTCGCGAGGCCGAACTGCGCCGGGTTGGCGAAGGCTTCTTTGAGCAGCACCGGAATGTTCAGCGGGATGATTTCGGCGTTGATGCCCTGCAACTGACTGACCAGCTCGGTGTTGAACTGGGCGCTGAGCTGCGAGGTGAAACCCTGCAGCGGCGAGCCGTTGATGGCCGGGGTCAGGCCGATGTCCGGCAACAGCCAGACCATGATGTATTTGGCGCCGGCGCCTTGCAGCGTGCGGGCGCTGTCGGCCAGGCGATCGGCCGCGGCGCTGGCCTGATCAAGGCTGAGTACGCGACCCTGAAGGAAATCGTTGCCGCCCCCGGACAGGTAATACAGCGCGTTCGGGTCGGCACGGAAGCCGTTCGATGGCAGATAACCGCTGCGAGTGCGTTCGCCGGTGGCGGACTGCGTGGTGATCGAGTCGAGAATCTGGTCGGTCCGGTAGCCGCCCACCGCCCAGTTGTTGCCATCGGCCAGACCTTCACCGGCACGCACGGCCGATGACGAGGAGGCGGTCTGATCCGGGCTGAAGCCCAGTTTGCCGCCGATGATCTGGGTGGCGTTAAGGTCGCGGTTTTCCCCGGTGCCGTCCTTGTACAGCGGGCCGGTGCGGTTGGTGTAGCGCTGCGTGGCGCCGGCCGGACCGCCGCTGTCCCTGAAGGTCCCGGCATCGTTCAGGCTGTCACCGAAGACGATGAATTTGGAATAGGGCGTGGGTGCTGCGTACGCCTGGGCGCAAGCCATGGCGAGCAGGCAACCGGCAAGCGGTACAAACAACGTCTGTTTGATCATGAGCAAGTCCGTTTATTTATTGTTGTAGGTGAACGAAACGACAGTACCAAAAACTCCCGGCGTTTTGCCATCGGTCGCGAAGCCTCCCTTAGTTTTGTCCCCCGTCAGCCCCACCATATTGCACGCTCTGCCCAGCTAAGTTACTGTGCCGGAACGTATGAACGAGACCTTCCCCGTGTTGATCGTCAGCAAACTTCTGGATCAAGTCATCAAGGCACACGCCCGTTGGCGTTGGCGCGCCTGAATCTTTTCTGCCGGCCCCGCCGGATCTGTATCGCTTTGCCTTCCTTGCCCGTTTGAAATGCCGCTGTGCCGACGCCCTCTGCGCGTCCGACATCGTGCAGCGCCCTGCGGGTAAGTCATCTGAAGGCTGTCTTCAAGTCAGAATTCAAGAGGTTCGAAACGCCATGTTGCTGATGATCGACAACTACGACTCCTTTACTTACAACGTTGTGCAGTACCTCGGCGAGCTGGGTGCCGAGGTCAAAGTCGTGCGCAACGACGAACTGACCATCGCCGAAATCGAAGCGCTCAACCCGGAACGCATCGTGGTTTCCCCAGGCCCGTGTACGCCGACTGAAGCCGGCATCTCCATCGAAGCCATCAAACACTTCGCCGGCAAACTGCCAATCCTTGGCGTGTGCCTGGGCCATCAGTCCATCGGTCAGGCCTTTGGCGGCGATGTCGTGCGTGCCCGCCAGGTGATGCACGGTAAGACTAGCCCGGTATTCCATGAGGACAAGGGCGTTTTCGCCGGTCTGAATCATCCGCTGACGGTTACCCGCTACCACTCGCTGATCGTCAAGCACGATACTTTGCCCGAGTGCCTGGAGCTGACCGCATGGACCCAGCACGACGACGGCTCGGTCGACGAAATCATGGGCCTGCGGCACAAGACCCTGAACATTGAGGGCGTACAGTTCCACCCTGAATCGATCCTGACCGAGCAGGGCCATGAACTGTTTGCCAACTTCCTCAAACAAACCGGCGGCACGCGCTAAGGACTCCCATGAATATCAAGACAGCCCTGAGCCGTATCGTCGAGCACCTCGACCTCAGCACCGAAGAAATGCGCGATGTGATGCGCGAAATCATGACCGGTCAATGCACCGAAGCGCAGATCGGCGCGTTCATGATGGCCATGCGCATGAAGAGCGAGAGCATCGACGAAATCGTCGGCGCCGTTTCGGTGATGCGTGAGCTGGCCGATCAGGTCGAACTCAAGACCCTCGACGGCGTGGTCGACGTGGTCGGTACCGGCGGTGACGGTGCGAACATTTTCAACGTGTCGACTGCTTCGGCTTTCGTTGTCGCGGCAGCCGGTTGCACCGTGGCCAAGCACGGCAACCGTGCGGTGTCGGGCAAGAGCGGCAGCGCCGACTTGCTGGAAGCCGCCGGTATCTATCTGAACCTGACGCCGGTGCAGGTCGCCCGTTGCATCGACAACGTCGGCATCGGTTTCATGTTTGCCCAGACCCACCACAAAGCCATGAAGTACGCCGCCGGCCCGCGCCGCGATCTCGGCTTGCGTACGCTGTTCAACATGCTCGGCCCGCTTACGAATCCGGCCGGTGTGAGACATCAGGTGGTGGGCGTGTTTACCCCTGCGCTGTGCCGGCCATTGGCCGAAGTCTTGCAACGTCTTGGCAGCAAGCACGTACTGGTGGTGCATTCGAAGGATGGTCTGGACGAGTTCAGTCTTGCCGCGCCGACCTTCGTCGCTGAGCTGAAGAACAACGAGATCACTGAGTATTGGGTCGAGCCGGAAGACCTGGGCATGAAGAGCCAGAGCCTGCACGGTCTCTCGGTCGAAGGCCCGGAGGCGTCGCTGGCGCTGATCCGCGATGCACTGGGCAAGCGCAAGACCGAAAACGGCCAGAAAGCCGCTGAAATGATTGTGCTCAATGCCGGTGCAGCGCTCTACGCCGCCGACCTGGCGACCAGTCTCAAAGAAGGCGTGGCGCTTGCGCATGATGCTTTGCACACCGGTCTTGCTCGGGAAAAACTCGAGGAGTTGGGTGCCTTTACCGCGGTATTCAAAGTGGAGAATGAGGGATGAGTGTACCGACGGTTCTGGAAAACATTCTGGCGCGCAAAGTTCAGGAAGTTGCCGAGCGCAGCGCTCGCGTCAGCCTGAACGAGCTGGAAAGTCTGGCCAAGGCGGCCGATGCACCCCGTGGTTTTGCCCAGGCATTGCTGGCGCAGGCCAAGAAGAAACAACCGGCGGTGATTGCTGAAATCAAGAAGGCTTCGCCGAGCAAAGGTGTGATTCGCGAGAATTTCGTGCCTGCCGATATCGCCAAGAGCTACGAGAAGGGCGGTGCGACCTGTCTTTCCGTGTTGACCGATATCGACTACTTCCAGGGCGCCGATGCCTACCTGCAACAGGCCCGCGCCGCGTGCAAATTGCCGGTGATCCGCAAGGACTTCATGATCGATCCGTACCAGATCGTCGAAGCCCGCGCGCTGGGCGCCGACTGCGTGCTGTTGATCGTCTCCGCACTGGACGACGTGAAAATGGCTGAGCTGGCCTCGGTCGCCAAAGACGTCGGTCTCGACGTGCTGGTGGAAGTGCATGACGGCGATGAGCTGGAACGCGCGCTGAAAACTCTCGACACGCCACTGGTCGGGGTCAACAACCGCAACCTGCACACCTTCGACGTCAGCCTGGAAACCACCCTTGACCTGCTGCCGCGCATCCCGCGTGACCGTCTGGTCATCACCGAGAGCGGCATCCTCAATCGCGCCGATGTCGAGCTGATGGAAATCAGCGACGTTTATGCGTTCCTGGTCGGCGAAGCGTTCATGCGCGCGGAAAGCCCGGGCACCGAACTGCAGCGCCTGTTCTTCCCGGAGCGTGGCGTTCCGGTCAGTGGTTCGACCCTCGACTGATCACCGTTAGACCGAGTCGACCCCTTCGCGAGCAAGCCCGCTCCCACATTTGGAATGCATTTCCCCCTGTGGGAGCGGGCTTGCTCGCGAAAGGGCCTTCAAATTTCCCGAAGATTTACGATCTGCCGGAGTTCTCCATGTCGCTGCCAATCCTCCTGACCATCGAAGCCGGCCTCAAGGCCGAGCAAGACTTGCTGGCCTCGATCTGCGCCGGCGACGCCGAATTCGGTCTGCTGTTCTGGCAACCCAGCGATCGCGCTCTGGTCATGCCGCGCCGCCTCAATCGTCTGCCCGGTTTTGATCACGCCTGCGAAGTCTCCGCCGCCGCCGGTTGGCCAGTCTTGCTGCGGGAAACCGGCGGTGAACCGGTTCCGCAATCCGCTTCAACCATCAACATCGCGTTGGTCTACGCCCCGCCCCGCAGTGAAGTTGATCTGAATCGCATCGAAACCGGCTACCGGCGTCTGTGCGATCCGATCTGTGAGTTGCTCGATGAACTGGGTGGTGTGTCGTCGTTGGGCGAAATCGACGGCGCGTTCTGCGATGGTCGCTTCAACGTCAATCTCGATGGCCGCAAGATGGTTGGCACCGCTCAGCGCTGGCGTCAGAGTCAGGGCGGTCAGCGTCCGGTGGGTCTGGTGCACGGGGCGATGCTGATGGATAACGAGCGCGAGTCGATGGTTGCAGCGGTCAATCGCTTCAACGAGGCTTGCGGTCTGGAGCCGCGAGTGCGGGCTGAAAGCCACATCGCCCTGCATGAGAAGTTCGCCGCGCCAACGGCATTGGCGCGTCTGGATGAGCTGTTTCGTCTGATGCTGGCGCAGGTCTACAGCACCTGATTTTGCGCGCTTAGCGCGTGCCGAAGACCACCATGGTCTTGCCTTTCACATCGACCAGGTTGCGTTCTTCAAGATCCTTGAGCACGCGACCGACCATCTCCCGCGAACAACCGACAATTCGGCCGATTTCCTGACGGGTCACCTTGATCTGCATGCCGTCCGGGTGAGTCATTGCGTCAGGCTGTTTGCACAACTCCAGCAGGCAGCGGGCTACGCGACCGGTGACGTCGAAAAACGCCAGATCGCCGACCTTGCGCGTGGTATTGCGCAGACGTTGGGCGATTTGTCCGCTGAGGACGTAAAGAATGTCTGGATCCTGCTGCGACAGTTCGCGGAACTTCACGTAGCTGATTTCGGCGATTTCACATTCAACCTTGGCCCGCACCCAGGCGCTGCGCTGCTGTTCCTGGCCCGCTTGTTCGAACAAACCCAGCTCGCCGAAGAAATCCCCGGCGTTGAGGTAGGCGATGATCATTTCGCGGCCGTCGTCATCTTCGATCAGGATGGTGACCGAACCTTTGATGATGAAGTACAGCGTGTCCGAGCGATCGCCGGCGCAGATGATGTTGCTCTTGGCCGCATGGCGACGACGCTGGCAGTGCATCAACAGCTTGTCGAGGTTCTTGATTTTGGGTGTGGGGGTAATAGCAACCATGGTTGTATCCCGAAAAGACTGCACGGTGATGTTTGATTTTTTTATGAGGCGCTGAAGGCGGTCGCTACACAGGCTGACAATTGGCGCCAGCGAATTGGCGCCAGCTTACCAGACACTTCGTCGAAAATTCGAGAAATTACCTACGCAGCAAAGGCATCCGTCCTAGGAACGCCGGGCGCTGTCAGAACAAAGGCCTGTGCTAAGCTGGCGACCCTTTTTTCTATAGTGGAGTCTTGGCGATGAAGGCACGCATCCAATGGGCTGGCGAAGCCATGTTCCTCGGCGAATCCGGTAGCGGTCATGTCGTGGTCATGGATGGTCCGCCGGACGCCGGTGGTCGTAATCTGGGTGTTCGCCCGATGGAAATGCTCCTGCTGGGCGTTGGCGGTTGCAGCAACTTCGACGTGGTCAGCATCCTGAAGAAGTCGCGTCAGGCGGTTGAAAGCTGCGAAGCGTTCCTCGAAGCCGAGCGCGCGACCGAAGATCCGAAGGTGTTCACCAAGATCCACATGCACTTCGTGGTCAAGGGCCGGGCCCTGAAAGAAGCCCAGGTCAAACGCGCCATCGAACTGTCTGCCGAGAAGTATTGCTCAGCCTCGATCATGCTCGGCGCGGCCGGCGTGGTGATCACTCACGATTATGAAATCGTCGAGCTCGGTTGAATCGACATTCAACTATCATAAAAGCAGTGCAGACTCTGGCGATCCCTCGCTGACGTCTGCATAATGCGCCACTTTTTTCAGGGCAGTGATCGGTCAACCGACAGATCGTCCGCCTGAACAGATAACCAAAATCGCCATCGCGAAGAGGTGTTAACCGTCCTACGCAGGTGCGTTGTTCGCACTTGACGGGCATGCTTGATCACGCGGCTGCGCCGCATACATAGAGAGTTTTTAACGGTGAAAAGCAAACTCAAGCTCCACGGGTTCAATAACCTGACAAAGACCTTGAGCTTCAACATCTATGACATCTGCTACGCGGAAACCCCGCAAGACCAGCAGGCTTACGTCGAGTACATCAATCAAGAGTACAACGCCGAACGTCTGACGCAGATCCTCACGGAAGTTGTCGAAATCATTGGTGCCAACATTCTGAACATCGCGAGTCAGAACTATGAGCCTCAGGGTGCCAGCGTCACGATTCTGATCTCGGAAGAGCCGGTGACCCCGACAGACAGCCAGATCGAAGAGTCCCCGGGTCCATTGCCCGAAATCATCCTTGCCCACCTCGACAAGAGTCACATCACGGTGCATACCTATCCGGAAATCCATCCGGACGCCGGTATTGCGACGTTCCGTGTGGACATCGACGTGTCGACCTGTGGTGTCATTTCACCGCTTAAAGCGCTCAACTTCCTCATTCACCAGTTCGATTCGGACATCGTGACTGTGGACTACCGTGTGCGCGGCTTCACCCGTGACGTTGAAGGCAACAAGCACTTCATCGACCACGAGATCAACTCGATCCAGAACTACCTTTCCGAAGACACTCGCGACGCGTACCAGATGACCGACGTGAACGTGTACCAGGAAAACCTGTTCCACACCAAAATGCTGCTGAAGAACTTCGAACTGGATAACTACCTGTTCGGCGACGCCACCAGCAACCTGTCTTCCGAGCAGCGTGCTCAGGTGACCGAGCGTGTGAAACACGAAATGCTGGAAATCTTCTACGCGCGCAACATGCCCGCGTAAGATTCCCGGACACAAAAAAGGCGACTACCGTGCGGTAGTCGCCTTTTTTATTGCCGAAAAACAGAACCCTGTGGGAGCGGGCTTGCTCGCGAAGAGGCCCTTTGTGGCGATACAGATCTCAGATCCGGTAAGTACTCTTGGTCATCACCTTCGCCAACAGACTCATCCCGAACTTCACCGGCGCCGGAAAGCGGAAACCGCCCGCATCCAGTGCGCTCTCTGCATGATGCTCTTCATCAATGCGCATCTGTTCCAGAATCGCCCGGGACTTCTCGTCCTCGGCCGGCAATTGTTCCAGGTGCTCGTTCAGGTGCTTGCACACCTGATGCTCGGTGGCCGCGACGAAGCCCAGGCTGACCTTGTCACTGATCAGGCCGGCCACCGCCCCAATACCGAACGACATGCCGTAGAACAGCGGATTGAGCACACTGGTATGGCTGCCCAGTTGATGGATGCGCTGTTCGCACCACACCAGATGGTCGATTTCCTCTTCGGCGGCGTGCTCCATGGCTGCACGCACCTGCGGCAACTTGGCGGTCAGCGCCTGCCCCTGGTACAGCGCCTGGGCGCAGACCTCGCCGGTGTGGTTGATGCGCATCAGGCCGGCGACGTGGCGGGTGTCTTCGTCGCTCATTTGCACATCCGGCTGCACAATGGCTGGCGACGGACGGTACGGCTGGCCGCTGAAAGGCAGCAGCGTGCGCATCGCGGCGTCGGCTTGCAGCAGAAGACGGTCAATCGGCGAGTAGTGACGTTGGGTAGTCATGCTGACCTCCGGGAAAAATCTCGACCGCCAGTTTAACCGAATCGGCCGGGGAAGGTTTGCGCTGGGTCATTTGCCACGCAGTCATGCTTTTTGTGGGAGCGGGCTTGCTCGCGAATGCGCTGGGTCAAATGAAATCGATGTCCACTGACAAGGCCCCTTCGCGAGCAAGCCCGCTCCCACAGGGTTTCCGCTGAATCAGCCCGGCGGCCAGTTCATCTGACGCTGACCGAGTACATGCATATGAATGTGATAGACGGTCTGCCCACCTTTTTCATTGCAGTTCATCACCACCCGGAAGCCTTCCTCGCAGCCCAGCTCCAGCGCCAGACGCTGGGCAGTGAACAGAATGTGCCCGGCCAATGCCTTGTCGTCTTCGGTCAGGTCGTTGAGGGTGCGTACCGGTTTCTTCGGGATCACCAGAAAATGCACCGGTGCCTGAGGTGCGATGTCGTGGAACGCCAGAACCTGGTCGTCCTCGTAAATGATCTTGGCCGGGATCTCCCGGTTGATGATCTTGGTGAACAGAGTATCCACTGCTGTTTTCTCCGTTGTGGGGGCTGGCCTGAGTGTACTCATGGGAAATGACCCCGCCCAGTGTTTTGCCGTAGGACAGTTCAGCGCGGGCAGTAAGCCTTGTTGACCATGCCGACGATGGTGCGATTGAGCCAGCGCGAGCCGAGGCGTGGCAGGAAGGCCAGCCAGCGGTTGCGCCGTCCCGGAATGATGATGGCGCGGTTTTTCTCCAGCGCACGCACGGTGTACAGCGCGACTTCCTCGGGACTCATCAGCAGTTTGCTGTCCTTGAGTTTGTCGCTGTTGAGCTGCGCGGTGCGGAAAAAAGCGGTGCGGGTCGGGCCGGGGCAAAGTACCGAGACTTTGACCGCGCTCTGTTTCAGTTCAACCCGCAGCGCTTCGGAGAAGTGCAGAACGTAAGCCTTGCTGGCGTAGTAAGTGCTCATCCACGGGCCGGGATTGAACGCCGCCACCGAGGCGACGTTGAGGATCTGCCCGCCGCCCTGCAGCGCCATGCTGTTGCCAATGGCGTGGCACAGGCGGGTGAGGGCGAGGATGTTGACTTCAATCAGATCCTGCTCGGTCATCCAGTCCTGGGCGAGGAACGGGCCGCAGGTGCCGATGCCGGCGCAATTGACCAGCAGATCAATCTGCCGGTCGCCTTCTTCCAGTTCCAGCAGGAAGCCGGACAAGCGCAATGGCTCACCCAGGTCGCAGGCGCGGAACAACACTTCCACGCCAAAGCGCTGGGTCAGTTCGATCGCGATACTTTCCAGCTGATCACGCTGGCGGGCCACCAGAATCAGGCTGCGGCCGCGCCGGGCCAAAGCTTCAGCCATGGCCAGGCCGATGCCGCTGGAGGCGCCGGTGATCAGAGCGTAACGGGTCATGCAATTCTCCATCGCAACAGCTCCGCGCCAGCAACGCAGGTGTCACGGCGGGGAGCGTTGTTCATTCTTTCGCAGAGTCTACAGGGGCCGGGGCCGCTTCGGCTGCATCGTCCACGGAATTCGCCGGTTCAGTCTCGACCTCGACTTCATCGGTGGTGACCGAGCCGCTTTCGTAGCTGCTCTCAAGGTTGCTTTCGTATTCCTGCTGGATCGCCGAGATACCGCCGAGCATGCCGCCGGCAAATACCAGGGCGAAGAACACGATCCACAACGAGCACAGCACTTTGACCGCGGTGCTGTTGGGTGGCGGCGGCGGGCCGTAGCGATTGGCCCCGGTGTTGCCCGGCACGACCATGATCACCAGCGGGAAGAAGCTGCCCACGAACGGCACCAGGTTCAGCAGCCAGAGCCAGCCAGACCAGCCGATGTCGTGCAGGCGCTGCACGCTGAACAGAATGCTGACAATGATGAAGCCGAGGAACAGGAAGAACGCGAATAGCCCGCCGATGATCAGGCCGGTGGTGGAGTCGCCACTGACCAGCCCCAGACCGATAAATGCAAATATCGCCACGATCGGCAGGGTCACCAGGCTCAGCACCATGGTCCAGGCCAGAAACCGCAGGCGTCCGATCCGGCCCTCGACGCTGAAGGGTTTGAGCTCGGCAAAGGCTGGCAGGTTCTCGCCAACGTTGGCGCGCGGTGGTGCGTAGGGCGAGACTGGTTCGGCAATCGCAGGTTGATGTTCGTGCACGTTCGCCAGATTCAGCTCGATTGCCGTCTCCGCCTCGATCCGCGCATCGATCCCGGTCTTGCTCAGTGCTTGCAGATAGGTCTGCGCATCGCTGTGGGTCAGGTCGCGTTTGAGGGCGACGGTGCTGCCGTTGAACAGGCGTTCGATGGCGGCAACATCGCTTTTGAACAGGGCTGCCAGATTGAGCTTGGCGGTGGTGAGATCGACACCGGGCTGTAGAGCGCCGTCGAAAACGATCTTGTAACGAGGTTCGCTCATGGCCGAGGCATCCTTGTCGCGAGTGAATTGAAGGTCAGCAAGTGTAAGGCCAGTCGGTGGATGACTGGCCTGATTTTTCTCAGCGCGGCCAGCGTTTCGGCAATTGCGCCGCGCGTTCCAGCGCCTGACGATATTCCGCGTCGAGCCGGGCGATCAACTGATCCACACTCGGCAGGTCGCCAATCTGGCCTACGCCCTGGCCGGCTGACCACACGGTCTTCCAGGCCTTGGCTTCGTCGTTGATCGGTTTGAGTTTGTCACCGAAATTGACTTCGCCCTTGCCTTGCAGCGCCGCCATGTCAAAACCCGCCGCCTCCAGGCTTTGGCGCATGAAGCTGGCCGGTACTCCGGAGACTGCAGGAGTATGAATGATGTCCGCCGCCTTGGCCGTCAGCAGCATGTCCTTATAGGCGTCAGGCGCATGACTTTCGGTGGTGCCGATAAATCGCGTACCGAAGTAGGCCAGATCCGCGCCGAGCAGCTGCGCGGCCAAAATCTCATGGCCGTGGTTAAGACATCCGGCAAGCAACAGGGTTTTATCGAAGAACTCACGGATCTCGGCGATCAGTGCAAATGGGCTCCAGGTGCCGGCATGACCCCCGGCGCCCGCCGCGACTGCGATCAAGCCGTCGACTCCGGCTTCGGCGGCTTTCTCGGCATGCCGGCGCGTGGTCACGTCGTGGAATACCAGGCCGCCATAGCTGTGCACGGCATCGACCAGTTCCTTCACTGCGCCGAGGCTGGTGATGACAATCGGCACCTTGTGCTCGACGCAGATATTCAGATCCGCCTGCAAGCGCGGATTGCTGTTATGCACGATCAGGTTCACCGCATACGGCGCGGGGTCGTCCAATGTCGCCAGGCCCGCTTCAATCTGCTCCAGCCAGGCCTTGAAGCCGCTGCTTTCACGCTGGTTCAGCGCCGGAAAACTGCCAACCACGCCGTTACGGCAGCAGGCGAGCACCAGCTCCGGGTTGGAGATCAGGAACATCGGCGCCGCCACTACCGGCAAGCGCAGACGTTGTTCGAGCAAAGCGGGCAGCGACATTGGAAATCCCCCGAGGTGTGATGCCTGTCATGAAATTAGAACGGCTTGACCACGACCAGAATTACGATAGCCAGCAATATCAGAACCGGCACTTCATTGAACCAGCGATAAAAGACATGGCTGCGGGTGTTCTCGCCACGGGCGAAGCGTTTTACCTGCGCGCCGCACATGTGGTGGTAGCCGATCAGCAAGACCACCAGGGTCAGCTTGGCGTGAATCCAGCCGCCCATGCTGAAGATGCCCGGATTGAGGTAGATCAGCCAGCCGCCGAAAATCAGCGTGGCGATCATCGCCGGGCCCATGATGCCGCGATACAGTTTGCGCTCCATGAGGCTAAAGCGTTCTTTGCTGATCGCGTCTTCACTTTGCGCGTGATAAACGAACAGCCGCGGCAAGTAGAACAGCCCGGCAAACCAGCAGACGACGCTGACGATGTGAAACGCTTTGATCCATAGATAGAGCATTTTTAGTTATTCCCAGGTTCACGGTAGCCGGGATAGTAGAGGCTTGAGCGTCCGCACGTCACCTTGATGGTTGTCGCAGGGGCGCGCGGCCCCTATTATCGACGGCTTTCCAGTGGGTTCGTTGAGGGCAGGTTTATGGTCAAGGTCGGTATCGTCGGCGGCACGGGTTACACCGGTGTCGAACTGCTGCGTCTGTTGGCACAGCATCCGCAGGCAGAAGTGGTGGTGATCACTTCCCGATCCGAGGCCGGTCTGGCCGTGGCTGACATGTACCCGAACCTGCGCGGTCACTACGACGGTCTGGCGTTCAGCGTGCCGGACATCAACACTCTGGGTGCTTGCGATGTGGTGTTCTTCGCCACCCCGCACGGCGTTGCCCATGCGTTGGCCGGTGAACTGCTGGCTGCGGGCACCAAGGTTATCGACCTGTCCGCGGACTTCCGTCTGCAGGACGCTGAAGAATGGGCCAAGTGGTATGGCCAGCCACACGGTGCGCCGGAATTGCTGGACGAGGCGGTCTATGGCCTGCCGGAAGTCAATCGCGAGCAGATCAGGAAGGCGCGTCTGATCGCTGTTCCGGGTTGCTATCCAACCGCTACGCAGTTGGGTTTCCTGCCGCTGCTTGAAGCGGGTCTGGCTGACACTTCGCGTCTGATCGCCGACTGCAAATCCGGTGTCAGCGGTGCAGGTCGTGGAGCGGCTGTAGGTTCGCTGTATTCCGAGACATCGGAAAGCATGAAGGCTTACGCGGTGAAAGGTCACCGTCATCTGCCGGAAATTCGCCAGGGTCTGCGTCGCGCTGCCGGTAAGGATGTCGGTTTGACGTTCGTGCCGCACCTGACGCCGATGATCCGTGGCATTCATTCCACGCTCTACGCGACCGTGGTCGATCGTTCGGTGGATCTGCAGGCGCTGTTCGAAAAGCGTTATGCCAACGAGCCGTTCGTCGACGTGATGCCGGCCGGCAGCCATCCGGAAACTCGCAGCGTGCGTGGCGCCAACGTCTGCCGCATCGCTGTGCATCGTCCGCAGGATGGTGATCTGGTGGTGGTGCTGTCGGTGATCGACAACCTGGTCAAAGGCGCGTCGGGTCAAGCGGTGCAGAACATGAATATCCTGTTCGGGCTGGATGAGCGCTTCGGCCTGTCCCACGCCGGCATGCTGCCGTAACACTTTCGGCAACACGGCAAAAAGGCCCGTCAAACGGGCCTTTTTGCATTCTGGGCAGTTGGTCGGGTTTATTGATATACCGTAACAATAGTTGACCGATTTTCTAGGACAAGCGGATAATGCGCGTCATCACGCATTATGGCGGCGTAACGCCGGGAGATAGTCAGCATGAGCGTCGAATCCTTCACCCCCACGGCTTTGCAATTCACTCAAGGTGCTGCGCACAAGGTGAAGAGCCTGGTCGATGAAGAGGGGAATGATCGCTTGAAGCTGCGCGTATTCGTTACGGGCGGCGGTTGTTCAGGGTTTCAGTACGGCTTCACTTTCGATGAAGATGTGGCCGAGGACGACACCATCGTCGAACGCGAAGGCGTGAGTCTGGTGGTTGATCCGATGAGTTTCCAGTACCTGGCGGGTGCCGAAGTGGACTATCAGGAAGGTCTGGAAGGTTCGCGCTTCGTGATCAAGAACCCGAACGCCACCACGACCTGTGGTTGCGGCTCTTCGTTCTCGATCTGATCGCACCTCGCTGCACACAACAAAACGCCGCAGAGCCTTACGGTTCTGCGGCGTTTTTTGTTGCTGGCGTATTATTCAGTTGGGATAGATGGCGCCGAGTACCCGCAGGCCTTTGGCGCCGGTGACGCTCGGGCGATTGGAGGCAATGCCTTCGAGGCAGCAATGGGCCAGCCAGGCGAAGGCCATTGCCTCGACCCAGTCCGGATCGACGCCGTGAGTGGCGGTGCTGGCGACGGTAGCGTTAGGCAGCAGGTCGGCAAGACGTTTCATCAGCGTAGCGTTGTGAGCGCCGCCGCCGCAGACCAGCATTTCCCGAGTATCGGATTGAGCGCTTTGCAGCGACTCGACGATGGTCAGCGCCGTCAGTTCGAGCAGCGTTGCCTGAACGTTTTCAGCTGCGAAGCTCGGCAAACTTGAGAGGTGGTGCTCCAGCCACGGCAGGTTGAACACTTCCCGGCCTGTGCTCTTCGGGCCTTTGGTCACGAAGAACGGGTCGCCCAGCAGAGCTTTCAGCAAGACTGGCTCGACCGTGCCGGTGGCTGCCCACTGGCCGTTGCGATCGAAGTTCTCACCGCGTTGCTGATAAATCCAGGCATCCATCAGCACATTCCCAGGGCCGCAGTCGAAACCGGCTACAGGCCTGGTCGGCTCTATCAGACTCAGATTGCTGAAACCGCCGACATTCAAGACTGCACGGTTGCCGCTACGCTCTTCGAACAAAGCTTCATGGAAGGCTGGCACCAGCGGGGCGCCTTGGCCGCCAGCTGCCACATCGCGGCTGCGGAAATCGCTGATCACGGTGATGCCGGTCAGCTCTGTCAGGAGCGCGGGATTGCCGATCTGCACGGTGAAGCCGCGAGCGGGCTCATGACGAATGGTCTGGCCATGACTGCCGATTGCTCGAATGGCTTCAGGCTTCAGCTGCTGCTGATCGAGGAGGGTATGGATGCCTTGGGCCGCTAGTTTTACCCAGTGCTGCTGGGCGATCGCCGAACGGGCGATCTCGTCGGGGCCGCTGGCGCACAAGCCAAGCAGCTCGGCGCGCAGGGATTCAGGCATGGGGATGTAATGCGTGGCGATCAGTTTGATCGCCGAGGTCTGCTCGATCAGGGCGATGTCCAGCCCATCGAGACTGGTGCCGGACATCACGCCGATATAAAGAGCCATGGCTTAGCGCTTGCTCGAAGCCAGCATGGTGGCCTTCTCTTGATCCATGCGCGCCATCAACGGCTGGCTCTGCGCAAGGAAGCGTGCGCGCTCGGACTTGGCGATCGGATCTGCCATCGGCAGTTTCTGGCCCAGTGGGTCGACGTGAACACCGTTGACCTGGAACTCATAGTGCAAGTGCGGTCCGGTGGACAGGCCGGTGGTACCAATGTAGCCGATCACCTGGCCCTGCTTGACGTTGCCGCCGGTTTTCACGCCTTTGGCGAAGCCCTGCATGTGACCATACAGCGTGCGGTAGGTGTTGCCGTGCTGGATGATCACCGTGTTGCCGTAGCCACCGCGGCGACCGGCCAGCAGCACTTTACCGTCGCCGGCAGCCTTGATCGGCGTACCGCGTGGCGCTGCGTAATCGACACCTTTGTGGGCGCGGATCTTGTTGAGGATCGGGTGTTTGCGGCCCATGGAGAATTTCGAGCTGATGCGGGCGAAGTCCACCGGGGTACGGATGAACGCTTTGCGCATGCTGTTGCCATCGGCAGTGTAGTAGCTGCTGTTGCCTTGTTTGTTGGTGTAACGCACGGCGGTGTAAGTCTTGCCGCGGTTGGTGAAGCGCGCAGACAGAATCGGGCCGGTGCCAACGGCCTTGCCGTTGACCACTTTCTGCTCATAGATCACGTCGAATTCATCGCCCTGACGGATGTCCTGAGCGAAGTCGACGTCGTAGCCGAAGACGCTGGCCATATCCATGGTCAGGCTATGAGACAGGCCTGCGCGGGCCGCGGATTGTGACAGGGAGCTATTGATCACGCCGTGCACGTAGGCAGTGCGAACGGTCGGCTTGGCTGTTACGCGGTTGAATACGTAGCCCTTGTCAT